>JAFRFB010000006.1 GCA_017434555.1 Methanobrevibacter sp.
ATTAAATGTTGTTGATATTGATATTTTGGTTCCTAAAATTCTACAACATCTTAGTTCATAATTAGCCCTATCTTGTGCTAATTCATCACTATATATCGCTGCATCATTCAAATACTTAACCCTTCTTCCAATTCTTTGTATGCATATTGGCGATTCTGGGTCTTCATTTCTAGCAACGGCTGAAACAATTTTATTGTTGATATTATCCCCAATAACATCTACTTCATTAACTACATTTTCAAAATCATAATTTGAATTAGATGATATAAACTCTTTTTGTTCATCGCTAAAATCCCAAATAATTGGTTTATTTTCGTCAACTACGGTTTCATTAATTGGAATAAAACATAAATTACCAATATCATTATAAAAACATTCAGCGCCCAAGATACTAGCTAATTCTAGTATAATCTCTCCAAAATTAGAACCAGCATCTTTCCTAATTGTATAAGGTGTTCTTCTACCTTTGAAACTATGGTCATAAATAATTGGTTTTAAATCTAATGCATACCCACTTCCAGAATCTATAGTTAAAATTGCCTTTATAGCACTTTCAATATCTGTTCCTTCTGGTATTTCATATGTTGTTTCAAGAGTTCCCATATGTCCCTCTAATAAAGCAAATTTATCGACCAAAGATAGAGATATTTGTTTATCAGAATCATTATGTTGAACACTTGGATTTCCCATTATGTAAATTCCACGTGGGAACCAAAATACCTCATCATTATATTCAACACCAACATCTAATCTAAATTTATCGTAAACCCAAATAGAATTAATATTAGGAGTATATTGTCCGTTAATATTAACCAATGAAATATTCGCATTTCTTCTTTGTCCGTTTTGATAATTTTCGGTATAATTACCAGCATCATTGATGATATCAGATTGAGGAATTTCATAATTAATTTTTTCATCTGGATATAATAAAAACAAACGATATCTTGAAGTATATTTTCCTTTTCTTAAAATCGTTTGTATCATATCAAAATTATACATATTTGAATTATTAACAATTAGAAATTCCCCATATATTGTTTTTAAATATTCATTAGCAATATCTGCTAATGCTTGAATTTGGTACATACTATTATGCATAATTAATCACCTATAATAATATATTCATCAGCATTATCTATTTGAGTCCATCCAACGGTTACAACAGTAGCTTGTTGTCTTGTTTCGTCAAGAGTATTGTTGCTAGATGTTGTTACATCAACAATATATTTATGTCCTTTTCTATCTTTAAATAATTTAAGTTGATTATTTGAACAAAATTCATTCCATTTATCTAATAATAGAACATCTTCTTTATAATCATTATTTTCAACTTTTCCTATTAATGCAGAAAATGAGCCACTGGCATAATTTGATTTTCCAGTTGAGATTTGTGGATATTTAGTTAAATTCTGATATGTTGTCTTTGCAAAATTTTGTGATGTGCTATCACTTTCAACATTTGACCCAAATAACCAAACATCATTAGGATTAATCTTATAAGTATTTGTCGCAACATCTTCTAATGTTAATCCACTAATAGAATAATCCCACCAACAAGTTGTTATTTCATTTGATAATAATGCTTTAGAAATAGATGTTGAATCTTCTTTAAAAATGTAATATTGATATTTTTTTTGATTTCTAACATTATAATCTACAATAGATAGTTTATCGTTATTTTTAGAAGAAATAGGAATCAAAGTAGTTCCATCTTCATCTAATCTATATATTGAAAAGGTATAACCCAAAGCATCATCTGATACACTTTGAGAATTTACGCCATTTTCAAAACTAACCAAAGAACGAGTATAATTGTTTGCAACAGGCTTATAAGCATCAACAAAAATATTAGAATTTTGTCCAAGCTCTTCTTTTTCTAAATGCGCAAAATCTAAATTAACGTGACTATAAAAAGTGACTTTTTGTAATACTCCCATATTATACTCCTCCTCTCGCTATAATCATTCCACTAGGTGTAATTTGTAATTTCCACCAGTTCTCAGTTGCTCTACCAATTGGAGTTCCGCCTTCAAGCCAATAATAAGCGTCATTCCAGTTACTAGAATCTGTCCATACATAATCTGCATATGGACTTATGAAATTTGTTGCCTGTAAACAAAAAACATTATTTGGAGCATCATAATAAGACGCTGTTATCGTATCATATAAAAAGAATGTATCTCCTACATCTGGAATATATTCATTAGGTATATTTTTTTCTAATGTTAATTTATTTGTTAAAGAATCATAAGAAATAATATATGCTATATATTCCTGCTCAGTTAAACATACAAATTTTTGTTTTGTAATATCAATTGTATAGCCGGTGCTTACATAAATAGCAGAACCGTCTGGTTCAACTCCAGTTATTGTTCCACCAACTAATGAACCGCTACTTTCACTTGGAGTTATTGCATAAAAATTATAATCTTTAGCAAAAACCATTAAGTCTTCTAATCCAAGAGCATCATTCCCCTCATATCTTGCAATTAAAGCCATATCTTGATAAACATTGTTGTCTCCATAGAAAAAGTTATCATCAAGTAAAAATTGCATTGTCAATTGAAAATCTGTTGGATATGTTGCCAAACCAGTGTTTTTATAATAAACTAAGTGGTTATCTCCAATAGCCGCAGTATTAACGCCACTATATGGAACATTTGTTTCTATATTAATACCATTTAAATTATAATTTGGCTCTGAATAAATATAATAAGATTCCCCTGTTGTCGGTACATAATTTAATGGTTCACTCAACATAGTGAAACCAGTATTAATATCATAACTTTCAATCAACCCTTCTGATGCAGTTAAACCAACAATTATAGTTGTATTTGGATAAATATCTTGATTTGGTTCTAACCATAAACTATATAATGTATTATCGTCTGACTGAACATACCCCGATGCATTTTTAATATATAAAGAATAAGGCTCTGTTAATACAGTCGTTAACCAAGATACTCTAATTCCTTGTTCATCTGTTTGTTCGGCAACTGGTTGCTCATCATAAGTTACTTCATCATAACTAACTGTAAATATAGACTTAGTATTTGCAATAATACCAAATTCATTTTCACAAATTAATTCAAGAGCATATGTTTCTCCATTCTTAAATCCATCATATTCAAACTCAATATTTGCACTATATGTTTTTCTTGAACTTTTAATCAAAGTTTCTCCGTTGCCATCAATTGAATATAAATTCCATAAATAATAAACTAATGGAACGTTATCACTTTGAGCATATCCTCCGGTAAAACTAGCACTTTTACTCGTTAATGTTACACTTGCTCCAGTAATAGTTATTACAGGGGTTGCTCTTACATATAATAAATTTTCAGGCATAGTTTCTATAAAATCAGAATACACATTATAAGTATCGCTAGACGTTGGGATATTTGTATATGCTGATGAAACTACGGCTAAACCCGTTGTTGAATCGTAAGAACTAATTGTCTTAGTTTCATTATTTATTTCAAGAGTCATTTGTGCCTTTATATTAATATTTCTTTGTAAATATACTTGAGTAGTAGTATTAACAGATTGAGTTGCCGTTAATTGAGTGCTTGATACATAGTTTAATGAAATGGCAATACCAGAATGATTTTGAGTTATTGTTAATGTTGATGGATTGAAAACAATCGTATCTCCAGAAACCAAATCTGATAATGTATTAAACCAATAATCAACACCACTCGCCTTAAAGTGATATTTCCCAGCACTTAATCCTCCACTACCAACCGTATATGTATTTGAATTTAATGTAATAGTACCAAAAGAACTATTTGTTATTTTTGTCGTTGGTAAATAATAAGAACTTTGAGTTGATGAAGAAATAAGTGAAGCAATTTCAGAAGATGTATCAAAAGATATAATATCACTAGATACTAAATTACTTACAACGGTAAATATATATGTATCATTATCAATAACGAAATGATAATTTTTGGCGGTTAATCCACCACCACCAACTGTATATGTATATGTAGTTGGAGAAATTACATTACCATAAGTTATAAGCATATTACTTGAACTTTGATAAAGTTTTGCAGTCCATTTATAATTTTCTCCGTTTACTAAATTTAATGTATTAGGTAAACTAATATAACCAGTTTCTCCGTTATATAAATTGTCGGAGAAATTAGTCTTAGCGCCATCATAAAAAATAGTATTATCCATATTATAGATAGTCAATTTGTACGCATCAACATATTCTGTCGTATTCATTACCATAGATATTTCATTATTTTTAAGACCATCTATAGACCTATGAGTTGGTTGTATATTTTTAGGTTGGTAAATCATATAATTCCTCCTCCCTTAAATTTAACTTAATGAAATATAAACTTCTATATCTTCCCAAGTTAATGTTCCATTATTATTTTTTAAAATTTGATTTTTTGTTGCATCATATCCTGTTAAAGAAGCTGCCACATTGCTAGGTTTTACCTCTAATTCGCCGCTTCCGTTAGTATTAATTGTATTTTTATCATATTTAACATTAATTTTTCCTCCGGAAACGTCAATACCATCTCCTGCAAGAGGTATTATTGGTTCGCTCATAGCGTGGATGGCTAAAGCTCTTGCTATAGTATCCTTTGCCATTATTCAACAACCTCCCCGATAACAGTAACATTACCATCGGCATTGCTTAATGCAACCCTAATATCTTCATATGATGACATATCAATCAAATAAGATTCATTAATGCTTCCTGTGCTAACTAAAGTATAATCGCTTGCTTGAATTGCTTGAATTGCAATAAACACATTACTTCCAGTTGCTTTACCATAAAATGTTAATGTGGCAGTTGTTGCTGTTGGAGTTTCATTTAAATCACCACAAGAGATAACCATTGAAGAATCACCGCTCTTATTTGAAATATGATAATCAGTTCCGTTACCACTTGTACTTGTATTATCGTGGAATATATGTTTAATTTTTATCATACTTTTACCTCCTTTTTGATTTGAAGTCACCGACATAAATGTCGGCGACAACATATAATTAGCGGTACCGACATAAATGTCGCCACCATTTTGGTAAGGATATTAATGTCCTTACCTATTGATTACGAGTTGTATTAACTAAAGATTTTAATTCTCTTAAGAATTGGTTTGCGTTACTTACATTTGGTAATTCAATACGGTCAAAATTATAATTATATATTGAAGTTCCTCCGTTAGTAACATTTGATACAACACGTGGATTTACTAAATTACTTAATAGATTTCTCATTTGGTCGTTGTTTAATACATATTCTGGTTTTGATGGTGTACCGTGTAACATTGCTAAACCAGTATAATTAACTTCTCCACCGTCAGCATAACCAGGCAACGCATAAGGAGTATAGTTAGATGCTTGATTTGTTGACATATTATCAACCTTATCAATCTCGGCAAGGATTGCATTATATTTATTTTTAAAGTTTTCCAACACATCAATTCTTTTATCAAGTATTTCCTTCTCCCAGCTTGCCCCCATAATTTGACTTGCTTTAAGTCTATCTTGGGCTTCTTCATACATATCGGCAACATCTGACCATTCGCCTTTATAATCTTGTAAATCTTTAATTAATTTATCCCAATATTCGTCTTCTTCCTCTTTCTTTTTATTTAATTCTTCAATTTGCTTTTGTGTTTCTTCAAGATTAACTTGTAAATCATAATAAGCATTTGAAAAATCGTCGACTACTTGTGGGTCAAGTTGAGATACCATCTCTGTCCAATTCTCACCCAATAATAAATTGGCAAGATTTGTATTCTTTTCATTATCAAACTTATCGAAAACTTTATCCCAAGAATCTATATATTTAGTTAATTCTTCAATTTGTTCTTCTAATGATTTTACAGCGGTATCTTTTTGTTTTTCAATTTCTTTTACACTAGAGCTTTTAACAAGGTCATCATAGTTTTTCTTTGCAGCTTTAATGGCTTCTTGGTCGGCCTCAAATACCCACCCAAGTCCTTCACGATACACTTTTTTTGTACGCTGCGTCATAGCGTTAATTAACGCATCATAAGCTTCGGCTAAATCTATTGCCTCTTGTTGTTCCTCATTTTGTTTCTCTAATGCTTCGATGACATTTGTATAATAATTTTCAACGTTATCTCTTTGATTATTGATTGCATCAAGTTGTTCATTTAAAAATTTAACAACGGCCTTTTGAGCACGTTCATAATCATCAACATTGTCATCTAATTTATCTTTCACTTCGTTTAATTTATCTATTTCATCATCGTATTTTTCATCAGCCGCATCTTTTAATTCTTCATACTTGTCTATTTGTTTATCTAAAACATCTGTAACGGCAGAAAGAGCACTCTTAAGGTCACTTTGTTGTTCTTTCAATTTATCAAGTTTTGCCTTTTTAATTGCTTTTGCCAAATCGTTCCAAGCATCAGTACCAGCAGCATATGCTTTTTGTAAATTTTGAAGTGATATAATATATTGATTAAGAGATATACGACCGGCGTCATAATCATCTTTAACTTTATCTAATTTTTGTTTTTGTAATTCTTTATTAATTTTTCTCCAAGCTTCTGTTCCTTGACCAACTTTCCCTAATAAATTTTGTAAACTATTAATATATTGGTCTACTGTAATTTCATTATAATTAAATTGGTCTTTAAGGTCACTAAGAGCAGTTTCCCACCACTCTTTTTCTTTCTTTGTTGAAGAAGAACCTTTTGAACTTGACTTTTTAGAGCCACTTGAACTTCTACCCATAGAAGCAGAGAAATTTTGCCTAATTCCAAGTCTTGTTTTATCTATAACCGCATTATTTCTAATATGGTCTGCTTCAACAATATCATAAGCAGCCTGTAAAGCTGCGGCAGACTCAGCATTAAATGCCTGAATATTTGCTTCAATTTGTGCTCTTAACTTACTAGCATTAACCTCTTGACCGGCCATAGCTTGGTCGTGAGCATTTATACTTCCAGCGGCTAATTGAGCAGCACCAGCTTCGTCAATTTGTGCTAATTTTAATAATTCATTATAATATCTAGCATCTTCACTTGCTTGAATATCGTTAATTTTAGCTTCTGCTAAAGCTTGGAACATATCTGTGTTATCCCTAATTAAGCCATTTTCATCAACCAATGCGTCTAAATATTGAGGATAATCGTTTAATAATTTATCTAAAGTATCAACCGTGAAATATCCTTTTTCATTATATTCATCCCACGCATCTGATATGTCGTTATATGCGTCTTTAAGAGATAATAATTGTTCTCCTAATTCTTCAAATTGAGTTCTTGCAATTGCTGTAGCATCAGCAACAGAAGCTAATTGAGGATATAATTCAACTAAAACATCTAAAACCGTCTCTAATGGAACGTTTAATGATTTAGACATTTGTATAATATCATTTAAAAAATTCCAGTTTCCTTCTTCATTTAACGCTTCATCTAATCCTAATTCTTTGATTAAATCCATATCAGCGAATCCATTTTCGTCTGCTATTTTATGAATTTGTTCTCTAAACCAATCTGAATCAAGACCTTTTTCTAAAGCACTTGTTATATGAACTCTAAATCCATTTCCTAAATCATAATCTCCACCAGTTATTAAATTTTGAATAACACCACTAAAATTACCTTTTAAAGCATTTTTGATTTTATTTTCATTAAATGTATCTGCTAAAGCTTCTTTATAATCATCATATATTTCAATTAGATTACCCCTTAAATACATTTTAGCTTCTTCACTTAAATCGGAATCTTGAATTGATTGAAATACTTTTGTATAATATTCCCCTAGTTTATCAGCCGTAATTTCTGGGTCATTAAAGGCCTCTTCAAAATCAGTAAATGCATTTGCAATATCTTTATTTGCACCCTTTGCATATTTTATAATGTTATTTTTATATGTTTCTACTTCTTCATCTATACGTTTTTGGCCTTCTTTAGTGAATCCGTCAAACCATCTTGATGGGGTTAAAATAAATTCGCCAAAACTCATACCTGCCCCAAGGTCTTCCGTATCTTCTAATGCCTTTTTATTTTTCTTTTGCTCTTCTAACTCAATAAGAGTTCTCATATTTTCAATTTGTTTTTCAATTTCGCCATTAGTTGTATTAAGGGCTTTAGTATTTAAATTATATTCATCTCTTAATTTCTTTTGCAAAGATTTAATTTCTTCAAATAAATCCTTTTGTTCAGAAACCGATAAATTACCTTCCGCAAATTTATCAGAAATTTCACCCAATCTATCATCTATACTTTGTAAATCTTCCAGTTCCGTATTTAAATTTGTTATTTCATCTCTAACAGCTTGAGTGTTTGCTTTTAATAAAGCCATTGTTCCAACAAAAGCAGTTAAAGCAAAGAAAATAGGATGAGCGGCCAACAAATCAAAAGCTCCCTTAAGAGCCATACTTGACGCTGCTACAACTCCTTGAGTTGCGGCAACAGTACCCAAAGTTTTTATATAAGTAAACATACTTACAATTAAACGTCCAATCATTGTTTTATTCAACGCTTCAACTATCATTTGGAATGCTAATGTTGATGTAGCAGCAATACCTTCGGAAGCGGCCAAAGACATAAATGCTGCAATTGTTTTAACAATAACTGAACCTGACAATATATTTAATATTCCTACAACAATACCAATTTTAGCAGCCAATTGTACAAAATCATTATTTGCTAATTTTAATATTGCAGTACCTAAATCAATAACCGTGGTTATTAATTCTTTACTAAAAGTACTACGAGATAGTTCTTCCCAGGAGGCTTTTAATTGATTTAAATGACCTGTAATAGATTGTAATACTTTTTCATTTTCTTTTGCAGCACTACCTTGACTATTCATTGCGGTTTCAGTAGCTTCAACAGCCGTAGCCCAATTGTTTAAAATTGCGGCAGCGTTTTGTGCTTGATATTTACCGGCAATTGTTTCAGTTACATAAGCCTTTTCCGCATTTGTCAATTTTGGATATACAGCAGCTAAACTTTCCAATATTTCATAGGTATTTTTAAGTTCACCATTTGCTTTGTAAACGGAAATATTTAATTTGTTAAATAATCCCTCCATTTGTGCCTGGAGTTCTAATGACTCTTCGCCATTATCATTCATACCTTGGAGACGCAAAGTGATAGTTTTAAGACCATTTGCCGCTTTACTAGCATTTCTTGTTACCTCTGTTGCGGCTGTCATCATACCGATATATTGTTCCATAGAGTTACCAGCATTAGCCATTACAGCAGATGCCTTACCTAAGTTATTTGCAATATCAGCAGAACTTACGGCAAAATTATTTGATACTTCATTAACAGCATCAATTACGTGATAAGCATTTTCTAATGTCTTCGTTGTATTTGATGTTTCTAAGCCAAAAGCCTTCATTTGTGCAATAATAAATTCTGCCGCTTCACCAGTAGATATTTCTTCGTCGGCAATATTCGTATACATTGCAGCAACTTTACCTAATTGTAAAGACATATCTGCATCATAACCAGATTTAGCAAATGCAGTAGCTGCATCAATCATTTCTTTTCCCGTTTTTGCTACGGCCTCTCCGGCTTCGTATGCTTTATCAATAAAGTTTTCTAAAGCCGTTCCTTCTAAATCTGTAACTTTTTGTAATTCGACAAGAGAATCATCAAGTTCGTGGACTTGGTCTATCATATCTCTAATACCATTCATAAAAGTATTAAATAGTTGCGTAACAGACATATATGTTAAGAATGATTGCATTGCCTTAGACCAGTTATAAGACCAATTACTTGTAGCAAATGTTGCATTTTTAATATGTTTTTCTGTTTGCTCTAAATTAGTATTAAGTTGTTTCGTCTCTTGTTTGGCTTTTTTTGCACTTGTTGCTGTATTTTTAAAACTATCTTTTTTTGATATATTATCTAAATTTTTACTAACATTATTAACTTGAGTAGAAGCGTCTTTTAGATTTGAGGTATCAATTTTAATTTCAATCTTCTCATTAGATAATTTATTTTCTATTTCTTTTTTTATATTAGAAACAGACTTATCATCTAATGTAATACCAATCTTAACACTATAGTTTTTATCCATTTATTTTTCACCCCCTTATCCCGTATTGTTTTAAATATTTATTAAACCATTTTTCACATTTATCTTTTATATCAATAACATAGGTGTCCCAATATCCTTGATTTGTTGATTCAAAATATTTTGCACCACCATTATAAGAATAAGAAAAATTTAAATCGGGGTCATTTAAAATTTGCATCATTACATTTCTAAAATCAGCACCTGTATCTCCACCGTGTGACATTTGGCTATTTCTCATATCGTCTTGAGGAGCAACCAATTGACTTCCATCGAATACTAAAGACCTAACATATTGTTGTGTTGCTTTAGAAACATCATCTGATATTTTCCAACCAGAATAAAAACCACCCTGCTTATAATATCTATCATATTCTCCTTTTGGAGCAGCATAAATAGTATTGTCTAAATGACCTAAAAAATCTTTTAACAAATCATTAGAAACGGCTTCTATGACCTGCTGCATAATACTATCAAAATAGGTTTTTAATTCTTGTTCATTATTAAAAATTTGTGTAGCCATTAAGCCATCCCCTTTCAAATTTTGTTATTTTCTAAAAAAAAGAGGGCGTAGAATGTTATTCATTATCCCCCTCTAATTTATTATGTCCAACAATATCATCATATTTTTCTTTAACTTCTTTCCATTCTTCTGGTAACTTTTCCATAAGTTTATTCAAATCTTCTTGCTCTGGTAAATTATCAAGGAATCCTTTAATTTTATATAATATAGAACCTATAGAATTGCTTACCTCGTTAGCAGTTTTCCACATTAAATCATAAGCAAGTTGTGCA
The DNA here is from genome assembly GCA_017434555.1 of Methanobrevibacter sp. Lineage (GTDB taxonomy): Archaea > Methanobacteriota > Methanobacteria > Methanobacteriales > Methanobacteriaceae > Methanocatella. The sequence continues at coordinate 10,834 of JAFRFB010000006.1, forward strand.
TTTTTGATATCGTGTAACAAATTTTCGTGAACTCCGTGGCTAAATAATTCTTCAAATTGTTCATTATTATCAATTTCATAATTTTCAATTGTTAAATAAAACAATCCAGCATAAAAGTTAATTTCCATATCAACTGGATTAAAAGCATAATCATCTATTAATCCTCCACCCATATAAATTTTTATAGCTTCAGATACTAAATTTGATACTTGACCTCCAGTTAAAGCGTCTCTTTTTGTAGTATAATCATATCCATTGTAATTCACTTTTCCCATAATTAATCCTCCTTTTTTTCTAAATAATAAGCTCTGGCAATCAATATTGCCTCGGCAATATCATCATCGCTTTGTTTAGCTTTAGTGTCTCTGGTATAATAATTAAAATTTAATTTATATAATTCATTAACCTTGTCTACCGCTAAACGTTTTTGCGTTTCTCTTTTCATTCCTTCCCTAGTACCATTGTATGTTCCAACAACCGAACGCCAAGAGGACGGAGAAAACGCGACACAAGGTAGACATTGTTCAAAACATAATCCTAATATGACTCCGTGTAGTATCGATAAATCTTTACCTGTTTTTAAGTTTGAATGATTATTGACTGGTACGTCCTCAACAATAACTACCTTAATATCTTTTTTTTGACAAATATTTTTAAGATTAGAATAAATTTCTTTCATTCTATCTCTTATGTCATCAGAGTCAGTTTTAATTAACCCGTATTCAACCAAACCTCCATTGTTATAATCTATAATACTATAACCAGTTTTTTTAGTTGCAGCGTCAATCCCTAAAATATTCATAACTCCTTATTTTCCTTTCAACATATCTCTCACCATCTTCTTATATTTCGCATCTTTCTCTATATTTTCTTTAACAAATTCCCAAATCTGTTGCTTACAAACTCTAACAGAAACGGGCATTATTATAAATCCAATAAATAATAATGTTATTATAATCAATATGGTTTCCAAATATTCATCTACTCCTTTTTTGTGTCTACGTTAATATTCTCTTCCCATAATTTATGGATATAAGAATTTTGATGATAAACATTTGTATATTTATCATAAGCTTCGTAAGCACGTTCTTCTTTCGAAGAAACATTTTTACCAGATTTAACGTCTGATATAAAATCTATAATTGCGTCTTTACACTGGTTTATTTCTAATGAATCAATCTTGTTGTTTAGTTTTTTATAATTCTCTTCCATCTTGCTGGACATTTCATCTCTGACTTGGTTCACATTACTATTAACACCATCAATTTTTTTGTCCATTTTTTTAATTTCTTCCAAAATAGGATTAATTTCTTTCTCGGTTCTATTCTTCTTGATTAAATTTATAAAGTAAATTATGAACTTCGCAATTACTGTAATAGAACCTATTACACCAGCTATGGCAGCTAAAGCTATGGCTATTTGTCCTAAAGTTATTTGTCCCATAATTCAGCTCCTTTTGATTTTTCTAAAAAATAAAAAAGAAAGGGATAATTATAATTTAATTATATCCCCTTTCTTATAAGTATTTATTTCGTTGATAACCTCATTTACTCCATTCTTATTGATAATAAAGTATGATGGGGTTGCCAAGACAATCTCGTATTCAGACTCGGAATCATTAGGAATTTCAACATTAATCTCGTCTTCGCTTATTTCTTCAACTTCATTAATGTTGTATGATTCATCGAAAGACTCAACGAATGCTCTTTCGTTATCATTGGCTAGTTTAGAATTTTTCTTTGCCATTTGTACTTCCTCCTTCTTCAAATGAGTACAAGAGCGCCAATCTTCTGTATTAACAAGTTCTCTTTTAGTATTGCAATAACGTTGTTTCATACAAAATTGCCCGGTTTTGGAACAAAGAAGACTTTGTTCCAAACCAGACTTCTTTAATTGGCTATAAGGACATTCTTCCTTCATATTTTATTAAGCAACAGTTACAACAACGTTAGCGTCAATATCAGTCTTACCTGTAATAGTAGCTTTGATTGTTGCATCTCCAGCTGATACACCAGTAACTAAACCACTTGCGCTAACAGTAGCTTTTCCAGTTGCACTTGAAGCGAATGTAATATTTGATGAATCAACTAAGAATGCAGCAGTTCCATTATTAGGTATTGCGAATACTTTTAATTGTTTTGTACCGGATACTGATAATGAGAAGTCTCCTCCTTCGATAGCTAATGCTACAACATTGTCATACCAATTTCTACCGTCTAAGATTTCAATAATTTCAGCATATATTGGTCTATTAGCCGTACATCCACCATTGTTAGTTGGAGTATAAGATAATGCTCTTACTGATAATGGAGTTTGTGCAACTGAATCTGGAGTCATTGATAATGTAAATGCACCAGTCATTGAAGCCTTTGGAACATTAATTTGTAATGTACCAATTCTATTTGTTGTAGAATCAGAACTACATAATTGTGCCTCCATAACTAATCTAATTGTTGATGGTAACATATCTGCATAAACTGTTACTTTTTGAGCAGCAGCATCAGTAGCATAATATCTTACACATACATCACCATTATAAGTATTATCAGCCATACTAAATGAACTTCCAGTAAATTCAACTCTTTGAACATTATCATCTTTGTCTGTTACCCAACCATATAAAGTTGTTCCAGAAATTCCTAATGGAGTTTTACTTACAGAACCAGCACCAGCAGTTACTGTTACAGTTTCAGTAGTCCAAACATTTGCTCCAGTAGTGATAGCAGAACCAACGTTTAATGCTAAGTATGGTAATGAAAATTGAGCTTCATTGATTGTGATATTCATTTCAGCTGTATGATAATAAATATATTGTAATTGGTTTCCTTGTCCAGCTCTTACATCAGTATTAGCTAAAGTTGTTTCAATAGAACTGTCCATTAATGTAGTACCAGTAAATAATAAATTGTCATTTGAATCATATCCAAAAACATTGGCAGTTGAAACTAAGAACTTTTTCATTGTTATTCCTCCTTTAAATTATTTTTATAAAAAAAGAAACTTTTTTATAGCCTCTTTAATTATTTTTTTTCATCAATTCCTTGGATTATAATTATAATCACTATTCCAAATTATAACCATAATTCAAAGAATTGATGATTATAATTGTTTTATTTATTAATATTATCAATTTTATTATGCATTTCTTCGGCATCAACTTTAACTTCTTCATATTTATCAGATTTAGTTAAATCAGCCATCCAATGTTTGAATGGATTTCCATCTTTAAAAGATACCATTCCAGACATCTCGGCACTCTTATAAATTTGATAATGTAATTTATAATCTACGCGCTCTAATATTTTAGAAAACTTTCTAATTGTTAAATTATATATATCTTCTAACTTCATAGATGTAGATATTAAAACGCAAATCATTTGTTCTTCTAAAGAACACATTTTATAAGCATTTTGTTGCATTTTGTAACCCATTGCTTTATCCATTGCGTCTCTAACTTCTTTTTGAATAGAGTCATCTATATGTTCAATTCCGTTTTGTTTAAATATAATATCCACTATATTATCAAAATCGGTTGATGTATAGGTTTCCCCTTTTATTTTTAATAACGCCTTACCTTTTTCATCGGTACCAAAATAATAATCATTATCATCATTATTATGGAGAACCATCTTAAGTAATTCTTTAAGCATATATAAATAAGGTAAATTTGGTGTTGCATTTACTAAATAATAAAGAAATTCAAGATATGTCATACTGATTACTTTAGCATCTGGTGTGCTATTTTTATCTAATAATAAACTTTGAACATACAAATGAAATGGTAAATAATCGTTCATTAAAACTGGATATATTTCCAATCCTTTATATTTAACTGGTTTATCATAAAATAAACAATATTCTAAACTATCAGATATATTCATTATGACAAATTAACTCCCATTGTTATAACTTTACCTTTATAAGGCTTTTCACCTATGGTTGCTATTCTGCTATATCTATTGGCGCCCATATCAAAATATAAAACTCCAACACCATTAACTTCAACACCATTTAATACTTTTATTAAAGCTTGAATGATAGTATCAAGCCTTGTTGTATAATCAGATAAATGATTAATTTGAGAATGAATTAAAACTTCTAGGTTTACACAACAAATTCCATACGTCCTAGTTGTTGGATATACGGCAGCAGGATAAATTCTTAAAAAACTCTTTTCTTTATTTGTTGCTTCGTCCATAAAGTAATCAAGATAAACATTAAAATTATCTTGCCCATTCATTCCGTTATAAATCATTTTGGCCTTTTCATCTCTTGTTAAGTTTGGTTTTTCCCAAGCATCTGAATCATTATATTTTAATAACTTCCAAATAATTTCTGCATCAGGATTAGTCATTAAATGTTCTATAATATTATAACTCAAAGTTGGCATAACATCATATGTTGCATAAGCATCTTTGACCATTTTCATATCATATGCCATTAATATAACCCCCTTAATGTAAATTCAAATACTTTAACAATATTTTCATCATCATAAGAACATTGAACTTTAACTTTATTCTTTAAATATTTAAATTTGTTTTTAATTGTAAAACTATTACCATTAATAACTATAGAATAATTATCTTTTGGAACACCTTCACTAACATCAACAATGTTTAAAGAATTTCCTTGAATAATTCCATTCTTATATAAAGAAGCATTTATAGTTATTTCTTCTTTTTCTAAAATATAATCAATATCTGGATTAATTAAAATATCATAATTATCGCCGGCTTGACTATCTAAAATGTTAATAATTATTTCTCCACGTACACTTTCATTATCCGCCATTTTAACAATTACGCCAACTTCCCCAGGAGATATTCCAGTAATTTGATTATTGCTAATAGTTGCAATATTTTCATCCGTAGATTCCCATATAACTTCCTTATCAACAATATTTTTACCATTATATACAACAGCATTCAAACTCATAGAAGCTCCAACGTTCAAATATGTATTATTTTCACTAATATCTATACTATAATTAAATCTTTCAGCATTAGCGAAACCATTTTCGATATCATCTTCTTGATAATTGATTTCATATTCTTCAACATAAAATTGTGTTAAAGTTGGAGAATTATCATCTCCCGTAATAGTATTTAATGAATTACCAAAACCTCCGGCATATAACCTAAACCCAATTCGTTGCTCTGGAACACCAAATAAGAATCTATCGTTAGGTTTTAATTTTACAGTCCTACTATTACGTTGACACCATATATATTGTTCTGCTTTACCAGTGACAATAGTCATAGTATCATTATTATTTGTAAATCTTAACACTTGGTCTAAAATGCAAGGTTCATAAATTTTATTCCCATTTTCATCAAAAAATCTTAATGTATTATTGCACCTACGAACTTCGGCACTTGTAGATAAACCAGAACCCTTATCAACATTAATGACTAAATAATAATTTTTACCCCATTTAAATTTCATACCATAATATGGTTCTGGGAAATCCGGTGTAAAAATAAATACTTGAAAGTCATCTCCAACTTGAATACCAGTATTATAATTTACAACAGGCTCTACCCTTACCATAGGTATTGGTTTAAAATCCCTTGTTCCATAATGAACTTCATATTCTATTTCGTTATATTTAACATTTGGTGCATTATCAAATGTTTGGTCACTAATAGCAACAAAATCATCATAATAAGCCTTTGTAGGATTCGTGTTTCTTATAGATTGACTAGCCTTGTAATACTTCATCGACATTTTTTGTTACCTCGTCCTTCATACTATTAATTAAATTAGTACAATGATTGACAATATATTTAACCCTATCGTGCTCATCGGCATTAAATTTTTTCATACCTTCAATCATATAAACAAGTTCAACATAATATTGATTGTCTTTCCATAATTCACTAGCACCAAGTAATTTAGTACTTAAAAATAAAAGATGTTTTTGATAATTTTCATAAGCTTCATCGCGGGAATATGCGATTTCGCCATTTTTATTTTTCCCCTCAAATATTGGCAGTGTTTTCCAACATTGATTAATTAATATAGTTAATGATTCTATGGTAGATTTTTCATCTAAATTAAAATCATATTTCATTATGTTAAAGCGTGCTCATTTAACCAATTAGATTTGCTGAAACTATATGTAGTTTTCTTTGTAGCAACTTCCTCGATTAACTGATTTCTCCTATTTATTTTAGCATTTAAATTATTAGCCTCAGAATATCTATGAGCCTCTTTATTATTTTGCATCATACCGGTGATTTGCCTAACATCATTTATTTCTTTATCAAGCCAAGCTATAACTGTATAATCAGCAAGAATGCTTTTTTCAATTTCTGATAATTCAAAATTAAAAACTCTTTCCTCATCATTTCTATTAGATAAGTCGTGTTTACAATTTTCAAAATTGGCTAATCCTCTTACCATAAAGCTTTCTAACACTATATTAAAATCTTTTGGGGAATCCACTGATAATCTATTCAAATGATAATCTTCAATGGAAACTAAAGCGAGGTCTAATATATCGTCATATGATGTCATATATGTACCTCCTTCTATTTATTTATATCTTTAAATATTTCTTGTTTATTCTTTACATCTGCCACAATGTCTATATTCATATCATCATTTAAAATTTGAACAATATTCATATCTACACTTTTAGCATCTTTTTCTAACTTTTCGAATATAATTCCTCTTAAAGTTTCTTTTTGATTTTTAGTCATACTTTTAAAAATTTTTTCAAAAGTATTTCTATCTTCTTCAAAAATTTTGTTCATTTCTTCATAACTTAATAGTTTCTTATATACATTTGCCAATCTTTGACTTTGAACGACGTCTTCGTCATTAATAAAAACGTTTCCACCCTCAATGAACTTTTTATTATTTCTAATAATTTTTTTTAAATCATCATATGGTACTGTTTGTTCTTCTCCATAATTATGAAAAGTATAAATAACCCCCTGACCATATCCTTCTGTTGAAAGATTTAATTCACCGACTGTTAACGATGTAAGGGTAACATCTTTATTATTTTCATTAACATTTGTAATATATTGTATATTACTTGGTTGAGAATTGGCAGTTAGATTTTTAATCATTTCTTCCATTTCTTTCATATGCTTTTGCATATCTTCATAATCTTTTTTACTAATAGTTTCTTTAGTTGTTGTTTTTTTTGTATTTGACTTCGTATTTGCCATAATCATATCTCTCCTTTTTTACTAAAAATAAGAGGGGCTTTTATACCCCTCAAATAATATACTCTCTTAAAATTATAGAGCAATTTCACCAGCTAAAGCTGAAGTAAATGCACCTACACCATAAGATTTGTATAATGTAGCAACTTGTTGTAAGTTAGCATTATAGAAATTAGTTTCGTTATTTGCTAATGTAGAACCTTCAACAAATACTTTAACTAATTTATCAGTTCCTGGGCATAAAACATAAATTTTTTCGTCGTCTAATTTAACTGCAAATTCAGTTTTGTAATCAGCAACTTGTTCTAATTCAACGCAAGATACTCCGAAGAAATCTCTTAAGTATCCAACCTTAACATATTCATCACCTAATAAGATTCTTGTGTTTGTTGATGCAGGTAAAATTTTAGATAAAGCTAATTTAGTTCCTAAGAAAATAGGTTTTCTTCCACCATTCCAAGCACTAACTTTTTGAGCTAATGCAATAGCAGAATCTTGAGAGAATCCACTGATTTTTAATGCAGCACTACCTGAAGTTGGTAAGTTATTCATCATAGTTGCAAAAGCATCATAGATATCATATCTCATTTCAGTTTCGATAGATAATACGGCTTTTCTTACAAATTCAGCTAATGTATAAGCACCTCTTAATACATCATATAAAGAAATACCTACAGAAATTGCGTGAACTTCTGGAACTACAGTCTTTTCTCCTCTAAATTGTCTAGTGATGTCGAAATCTCTTTTAGCTCTTCCACCTTTAGCAACAATAAATAAATCTCTTGGTTCAATTTCAACTTTTAGAGTATCTCCCCAAGCACCATTTTTAACTTCTGCGATAACTCCTAAGTCTTTGATTAATGTATCAGGTATAATTAAGTCAGTAATCATACCGATGATAGCAAATGCAGATTCTTTAACGTCTGAGAAATTACAGAAAACTGCTAAATCATTGTAATCAGAAACTTTTTTTCCAGACATTCTTTCGATTTCGTCAGTATAGAATTTTAACATTTTGCTATTCATTTCTTCGAATGTAGTACCAGCGGCGCTACTTTTCTTACCATTGATATATGATTCATAGTATTCAACAAATTTAGAATAAGCATCTTTTCTTTCTTCGTCATTTGCTGTGAAATTTAAAACACTATTTGGTAATCTCATTTTATATTCCTCCTTCTTAATTTTTATATATTATAATTTATTTGCTAAATTAAATAGCAACACATTCAAGTAAAACAGCAGCAACTCTTTGAGTTCCGATTGCGCTTGCTCCACCAATTGAAATATATGCTGAATCATCTAATACTTTGTAGCTTAAACCAGATACAGCAGCACTAGCATATTGTAATTTAGTTTCTCCAGCAGCTACTACAGCATAATCGTCAGCAGTTCCTTCAATACCGTTAGCAGAGATTAAGATTTTATCTCCAACTTGTGGTCTATAAGCACTAAATACTAATCCTTTTGAGTTAGTAAAGTTTCTTGGGTCATTTAAACCAATTTTATATTGATTTCCCATTTCGTCTGTCATAATTGAATCTTCTGGACTAAATGCCATATATACATCGTGTAATTCACCACTTCCGATAGCAGCAGGTGTATAAGTTTGTTTTGCAGAGTCATAAGCTCCAGCCTTAAATACCATACCATTATCATAATCATTAGAACTATCTAAGAAACTTTGATTTAATGAATCAATGTTTTTAGCAGCAACTAAACTTGGTATTAAAACAATTTTTGCCATTTTAATTTCCTCCTTCTTAATTTTTTAATTATTTCCACGTATATTTACTTGATGTACTTTGTTCATTAACTAATACATCGTTAACAGCCATTCTTGTGATTTTATTTTCTTTAACTTCGAAGTTTTTTCCGCTTTCCATTTTATCAAATGCTTTTGCTTTAACTTCGTTGCTAAAAATGTTTAATTCATCTAATGAATATTTCTTTGCTTCTTCTCTTAATTCTGAAATTTCATTATCATCAAACACGCTACGTACACCAGAAATTATACTTTCTACTTGAAGTGACTTTTCTTGTTCTTCATACTTTTCAACTTTTTCTTTTAAAACCTCACATTCTTGTTTTAAAGAATCTCTTTCGGCTTTAACAGTCTCAAAGTCTTCTTCTTTTTCAGGTTCATCAACTTCACAATTTTCAGTAGGAAGATTTTCCTCAGTTTCAGTCTCAGATGTTTCTGTTTCATTTTTGCATTCCTCTTCAACATCTTTGCATTCGTTTTTGCATTCTTTTTCAACTTTCTCTATATCTTCCTTAGATTCGTCTTCATCGTCATCTTCTTCCTCAGAATCGTCTTCTGATTTATCGTCTTCAGATTCCAACTTTTTCTCTTTATCATCTTCAGAATACATAGTTTCGTCGTCTTCTTTAGATGATTCTTCTTGAGTATCAGTAGTTTTAGTTTCTTCTTCAACAACTTCTTCTTTTGTTTCTGCTTCAACTTTAACTTCTTCTACTACTTCTACTTCTTTAGTTTCATCCATTGTACCTTTTTCCTCCTTTCCTGAAAATTCCGTAACAATTGTATTATCACGGTGTTCATTATATACTTTTAGTGCATTTTCGCAGTCGAATTTGATTATAGATGCACTACTGCCTTCACAGGCAGGTACGTGGTTTAATCCTAAAATGGTAACTCCATTGAAAACAAATTCTTCAATAGTTAATAAGTTATCATTTTCATCTACTTGCCCAGCAAGAACTGTAATTTCCATAGATACATCTCTATGATTACCTTTCTCTTTAAATATCTCATAAGCCCAGTTTGCGTATACTTTAGACATTATAGCTTGAGCAACCAAATATGTTCTCCCTTTTCTTTTTTCAAATTTCATTTTTGAGCTTTCTGGGAAAAATCCAACTATTTGTTCATCTGGTTCGTGACCTTCAAAATCATTGCCGTCAAAACCAGCAACTAAAAATTTATTTTTTAATGTATCTTTAGCCCTTACTAAAGCCTCTCTTGTTATAGGAACATTATGTCTATTATTGCCGTCGTGGCACACATAAATTTCTACAACAGCTAGTTGACTATCCGAATATTCTTCTGGAACTATTTCAAAACTAGCCACATCAATAGAGAATTTTTCTAATTCCTTATCCATTTATAACCCCTGCCTTTCTTAATATTTCAAATCTGACAGGTAAATGAGATAAGGTATCTTGTAATTCTTTGGTATTAGAGAATTTCATCTTATCTCCATCTCTACCTAATAAAGGAAATCCTTTTTTTAATAAGAAGTTACCAAGTGTTTTACCACAAGTATATACATTAGAAAAATTCATATCTTTAATATTACTTATAAACATATATAACTCCTCCTTTTATTGATTTCCACCTTTTTCTATATTTGACCCTCTACTTCTAGTTTCTTCACCACTATCTGTCAAGTCACTATCTTTAGAGGCTGGTCTACCGGCTCCATTATTTGGAGTAGAACCTTGAGTAACATTACCTTGTGTATAAATGTTAATCATTGGTCTTAATTTTTCAATAAAATCACTTGCGTTCATTTCTTCAAGTTCTCTTTCAAGTTCTATTTTATTCATACCTAATGAAGAAGCAATTTTATTTGGTAATACCACACCTTTATCAGCATATTTAAAAGCTTCATCTTGTCTAGCTTCTCTGTCAAATTTATCGTTTGTTCCAACAAATCTAAAACTCCATTTAAATTTTTTAGTATGTTTATTTGCATAATATTCTAAAAAATTTTCAAATTGTGGATATATTGATTTAACCAACATTCTATCAATATCTATAGAAAATTGACTTTCTATTGCATTTTGATTTTCTTTTGTAGAAAATATAACTTTACCACCACTTAGTAAAGAACTTGTTATACTCATAAATGTTTCATATGTATCATTATCAGTATTTTTAAATTCTACCCCTTTAATATCTTCAGTTGGCAACGCTAAAACTTTAATAGCAGCTTCCAATCCTTGAGTTGCTAAGCCAATAAATTTACCTAAAGTATCAGCATCAATAGCTAACTGATTGGCAACACTAGCAGCCTTCTTTTCATTTAGATATGGAATAGAAGAAACTAATAATTTCCTTGCCGCCGCCATACTTTGATTAATCTGAAGATTTCTCATTACAGGAATTGCAGCCATCTCTGGTAACATTCCTGAGAAAAATGGAATTTGTAAATTATGATTTGGATTAAATTTAAATACCCAACATCCATCTGCCGGGTCTGTTTGTGTCCACAATGCAAAACTGCCAGTTCTTTTATTTATTTTATTACTTGGTATATATGGTTTTACTTGTTTACCATCAAACATTTCCAAATATCTTTTCTTTATCCAATCAGGATAACAATTTATATCAACTTCCCCCTGAAGAAACCAATTCATATCAATGTCATACAATAATCCATATTCCCATTTCCCAGTAATTAAAGCGTATTGAGATGGAAACTCTTGTATAACAGATTTATCTCCTAATTCTCTAAACATTGCATAATATGTTTCATTCATCACAATGTTCCAAGTTATATTCTTGAATTGTTCCCTATAATTAAATGCATTTATAAATTTTTTAATTTCTTCATAATCATTTTTATATTTATTTGTTTTATAATCTTCTGGTTTTGCATTTTTACAAGAAATTTCCAAATCAAATGCGGGTAGGTTAGCTAAATATTCTTGATTTCTTTTATACATTAAGCTGCTAAAATAATAAGATTGTCCATAATTAACTATATTACCTTCATTTTCAATAGGGTTTGATAATGCTTCGTCTATTTTCTTTCCATTAGGCGTACTATTTGTTGCAATATTCATTCTTTTCATTATTTCGTTTTGTGTATACGGAGTAAAAGCTCCAGCATCAGCCATACCTTTTGAAAAACTTTGTACATCAAAAGTTCCGTTCATTATTTGTTCATCTCTAATACTTAATGCGTTATCTAATGCTTGTAGAACTTCATTAACTTGTTTTTCGGTTAGTTTAACTTTATTATTGCTCAATCTTATTCACCTACCTTTCTAATAAATATATTTTTTTAAATAAGATAAAGCATCAATATCTTTTTTATACATATCTGCCTTACCTTGCTTTTCGTATTCCCATACCACAGATAATCCATACATTAAACTGGTAGCACGGTCTCTTTTTTTACTTTTTACTATTCTTGTATAAATAATCTTCCCGCCTTCGGAATAAGATTGTTTTATATTGCTTAATTCCTGAACAAGATTATCGTGCTCAACGTGAATAACCTGTTCTTCTGGTCTATATTTACCATTTTTGTATTCCTCATCCGTTTCACTACTATCAACTAACAATTGAAGACTTCCATCTTCAAATCCAGTTTTCATATAAGGATAAAAAGTACTATTAAATTCTTGTGTTGCGGTGATTCCTCTAATCATTGGAGATGCATCAGGAAGCAATAATTGTGCTTCTTCATCATCATCGCAAATTAATGGTGGAAACTCTTCCATTTCTCCCCTTGTATTTCTTGCACTCCAAGGTTCTTCCAATAATGATAATAAACCTTGTCCAGCAGACTGAGCGTCTATTACCAATTTTTCTGTATTTGGGAATCTAATATGTATTAATTCTCTTAAAAAATCTCTTTGCTCTTTTAATGTTGCGCCATTCATTGTTTTTGTAAAAACAATTTGTTTAGTAAATGTACCATTTTTTCTTGGTATTAATTTGATAACGTGCGTACAGGCATTATCAGAGCCAGATTTACCAGACACGGCAACGTCGTGTGTGACAATATATGAATATTGGCATTTTTTTGGTTGCTCTAATTCACACCTATCGATAACTCTACATTTAGAAGTTATATCATATGGATAATAACTATCATTTGCACTACCAACAAATCGACCTTCGTATTCATAAGCCCATTTGTCCAATGTCATTTCAGGGTCATTTTTTTCGAGCATCATACTTTCTTCTGTAAATAAACCAGCGTCAATACCAACCGTATAATCAAGACTTGCAACAAAATAATTTTTATCGCCAGAAACCATATTACTATAAAAATTTAAAAATCTTTGATATAAGTCACAAGTTTTTAACCAAGCAGAAGATATGTAAACCATTCTTCCATCTTCATACGGTGCTTCTGGGAATTTCTTTCTTAATTCTACTGCATTTTCTCTTGGCGTTTTTGTCATAGGAATTAAAACCTCTTTTAATGCTTCCGTTTTTACCAATCTAGCTTCATCAACTAAAATTAATTGAAATCTCCACTGTTATGTTACTTTATTAAGTCGTTAATTTAATAAAGATTAATTTATTCATCTATATATTTAAAGTGCATATTTTTATATTTATTTCTTTGTCCTAAACAAACCCTTGAAACACCTTTTCCGTTTTGCGCTCCTAAATAAAGACCCGCAGCATATGCGCTTTCAAAAATCATATCTAATTCTTCGCAATATACTTTCTTTTTATTTGGTGCACACATAACTCCTCTTAAACCTTTATTCCAAGGCGCCTTATTAATTTTAGATTTTTGACCATTAATAAAATTTTGCCAAATATCCGGTCTATGCATTGCTTGTTTTGTTTTTTCTGAAATTTTCTTTTTCATTGCATCCGTCATTCTACTTTTTGTAGCTTGACTCATTTTCTTTCTTGATTCTTCTGTAATAGTAAAATATGTACTATCGCTAGGAATCTGCATATTACATTTCGGATTTAATTTTTGTATCCAAAACATTTCTCTTTCAGTTAAATCTTTTGGGTCACATTCCTCTATTTCACTAAAAATAAAATCACTTCCATATTTATTATATAATCTTTGTAAATATATATTATAATGATTATTATTTCTTAATTTTCTTAAATGTGAACTTTTTCTACTTCTTAAATTAATAGATTGACCAACATAAATACATTCTCCTTGACAATCTATTCTATAAATTCCGCTATGTTCATTCATTATTATCATCTCCTTAATAGATTTTAATAAAATAATGGGTAATTTAAATAATTAAGGTATTTAAAAACAACCGTCGTTGCTGTCCCCATAAATGAATAAATTAATTTTCTTATACTTTCATATAAGCACTGACTATATCTTCATCTACAGCATTACCTGTTTAGAGGAGGGTACTTCGTATCACTTGATACTACGAGCTAAGCTCTAGTCGATGAACCTTTCCTTTCGGACTCGGCTGCTGATTAACTCATAAATATTTATTTTTAAACATTCACACTTATACCATTTAAGGTATTATGTTGTAGTTAAATATTCTTAAAGTGTTTCCAGCAATTCTCCCTCTTTTATTTTTCGTATATTTCTATACGGAGAAGCAATAAATTTACCTCTCGAGCTATCCCCTTTTTGATTATTACCTAGGGTAAAAGCTCTAATTGAGCTTCCATTTTTAAATTCTACAATGCAGTTGTCCTGCCCAGTATTAATATTTGAAATTTCTCTTTTTATGTTTTCGTTTTTTATTAATTCTCCCTCAATTTTTTGTTTTATAACCATTCTTGCCTGATTACCATTACCAGATACTATACCTATTTTAATTCCAGGATATAAAATAGCCATACAAGTGATAAATATTGCAGCAATATATGATTTAGTTAAACCTCTACACATAATAAACATTATGTTAGGAAACCTTCCCATTGCTCTCAACAATAATCTTTGAAATGGGAATAAATTTGTCATCCCTAAAATATCTACTGCAAATTCATCAACATAATATCTATAATATGATAAGAATTTAGTCCATTCTTCATAATCAATTTTTTCCGTGTTAATAGGGTCATAACTCAATGGAGAATCTGTATTATCATATCCCCACGTTTTTTGAGCCTCAACTCCTTTACGAACTTTTTTTACATTTACAGCCATATTACAAACTCTTATTAATATTCATAAATTGGTCTATAATCTTATCAAACATATCTTTATCTTCTGGTATATGTTGAGGAACGAAATTATGTTTTTCCACAGCATCAAAAACTCTACCAAAGCATCCAAGTGAAACGTCACTTGCACTTCTTTGACTTTCTGCAAATTGTGCAGATTTTGATAATCTATCAAAATTTGATACAGCAGTATTATATGCGCTTACCGCATCTTTATCTTCAGGATTATCTCTCATAAAATTATAAGTATCATTCATTATTAATGACGCCTGTGCAATTCTTCTAGCATAATCCTTATGATTTGTCGTAATTATTTTGAAATCGTTATTTAAATCTTGATAATATTTATTTAAATAATCAATTTCTCTTTTTGAATAATATCCTTGCCATTCATCATTCCACTCTTTTATTTCTTTACCATCTTCATCTCTTTCTATGTGAGCTGAATCTTCATATATGCTGTCTTTAAATCGAGCATTTTCATATCTAGTTTTATAAGTGGAATTTATTAAATTTAAATATGTTTCAATATAGTCGCCATCTACGCTCGCAAGAGCCTCCCTCCAAATATCTTGAATAAATGGTGTGTCTAAGGTTTGTAAGATTTCATAAATAGTTTCCATATTGTCAATGTTAATAACTTTTTTTATACAATCTTTACAATATGGATGATATCCAATATAAGCATTTCTTGATTTATAAAAATTACTTGTTGGTTGATATCTACCCATAGCATTACAATCTTTATTTTGACAAATCTTTTTTGGCTCTTTTGGCAGACTATTTGTAACAGTTTTGTTTTTAGTCGCCATTTAAACACCTTTCTTTCTTAATTTCAAGCAGCAGCCGACAAAAGTCGGCAAGTGTGTTGCAAAGCAACTCCTTCTATTTTGTGTTTTACCATATAGGTCGCCGAAGCTAGGCTGGGGCTGCTATCTCCCATCATAAAAAAGAACCCTATTCGAGTTCTACTGTATAATTACATTCTATTCCATCTTTATTACAAACCAATACTGTTTGAGATGGTTTACCACTAAGTCTTAATTCAATAGTATGGTCGTCTCCTGAACCAGGCATACTTCCTGACTGAACCATTTTAATTCCGTTAATTTCTGTTGTTGCTGGAAAATGTTTATGTCCAAGTAAAACACAATAAGGAAAATACCCTATCATCATACTTAATTTAGCTAGTCCATTTTGATTCATTGAATCATAATCTCCGTGGCAACTAACATAATGTTTTCCTCTAACAACAAATGATGTAATTGTATTATCAAAAGCATCTATAAATTCAATATTATCAAATGCTTCTAATTTTCTTTTTGCATACCATTCTATAATAGTATCTAAACGCTCATCTTTTAATGCGTCTTCTTTTTTATCTATTCTTGAATGATTTCCTACCACGCTAGCAACAGTAATGTGATTAAAATATTTACTCAATTCGGCAATGAATGAAGTCACCATTTCACTAGCTTCTATAACTTGTTCTATTACATTTTCTCTATTTGTAATAGCTATAGATTTATGAATTGAATTACTTATCATATCGCCTTGCAATGATATAAAACAATTTTCAGAATGATGTCTATCTTTAATTTCAATAATTTTATTAAGGTATTCTTTCATTCTATCTTTAGCAACTTCTAAATTATATCTTCCCCAAGCAGAAGCAAAATTTTGCCCAATATGTAAATCGCTTAACATAACTATTAAGTCGTTATCAGACTTAATTTGAATTTCCTTCCTTTGCTCTGGTCTTAAAGGTTTATAATCTATCTTACCTTGATTAGCAATAATTTTTTCTAAATAATCAAGTTTTTGTTCGACACGCGCTTCAATTCTAATATTTTTGTTTTTATTAGTTCTTTCATCTTGTAATCGAACTCTCTCTTTTTTTAATTCTATTTTTTGCTCTTCAAGTTCTTGTAAATATTCATCGCTTTCTCTTTTTGAGAATACATCTTCATAGAACATCTTTGCATATTGATATTTTTTTCTATATGCACTTTCATCTCTATATTCAGTTTCGTCATTTCTTAACTGCTTATTCAAAATTGGTGCTATAGTTTTCCAATTATCAATTTGACCAGCATCTATCATTTGACCAATTCGCCAAATATATTGATTCTCAGTTTCTCCTTCTTTTCTTTCTAAATTCATTCTCAAAACTCCTTTTAATTGTTAAAACTTGTTTTTCTTTCTCATATATATAATATTTTTTTAATATGTTGACAAACCCTTATTTTTAAAGGGTTTTAGCAATTTGGGTTTTTCCTAAATTTTATTTTTATAATATTTTTTATTTTGTTTATTCTTAATTAATTTAGCACAATTGTTGCAATATTTCTTTGGTGAACGAGTCTTTTTTATGACGACTTTACAATTCGAACATCTCTTATAATCATCTGGATTATTATAAATATGTAATTCTCCTAAAATATTATCATAATTATTAATAGTAAATGCGACATCACCATCATTTTTAATGAAAGGCAAATAAAAATAATTGTAAGATTTAAAATTATCTTCGATATATAAATTATTTAATATTAGCTTATTACTTAACTGATGCCTTTCACTAACTCTTAATTTCATAATATTTGCATATTTCCAAATATCAACATCGTTTGTCATTACCATTTTAACGTTATTATGTTTACTAAAAAAATATAGATAATTTTGATTTATAGCCCACTTATAATAAACCAATAATACAAATAATAAATCTTGTGCAAAATTATCATCTAAAGAATTGATAGCATCAATTTCTTCTTTATATATTTTTATTTCAACATTTGTGACAAGAGGACAAGATAATGCTCTTTGAAAAATTCTTTCATATATCAAATCTATATCCTTTTTATCTAAATATTCACACCCAATTAATGGAAATTTATCTAATTTTTGCCTAATTTCATCATTATTTAATCCTTTTTCGTGTAAATATCTTATTAAAATATATCTTTCTATATCTTTTTGCCTATAAGTTTGAAATTTTTTATCCTTTAATAACTTTTCAGCATATTTTTTTTCATCAAACACCAACATTATAGTTAACCTCCTGTATACTGAATTTATGTCCCAAATATTCTAAACCATTGACTTCGTCGTCTATCAACATAATTGGGTTTTGAATTGGAATAATATCGATAATATCATCCCCCATAATATCCCAAATAATATCGTGGCTCATATGTTTAATTTGACACATCATCATTAAATGATTAAACAATTCCTTTGAATTACTAAAAATATTTTGAACTTCATCTCTATATTTATCTTTATGCCCATATAATACTTGATTCATAAGTTCTTGCATATCATCATCGGCTATTCCTTCATTTTCTATCATTGTATAAAATCCCTTATATTGCTTTTCTGATTTATAATTTTTACAAATATCCATAATTTTATTTAATTTTTCTTGATTTATATTAGAAAAATCAGCATAATCATCTAATAAACTATTTTTATTGGGATGATATTTTATGTCGTTATCAGAATTTTCTATTTCTCTACATAAATTATTCATAACACAATCTGTTTCTAAAACTGGTGAATATTTTCTATATTTTTTTACTAATTTATTTTCTCCATCACTTTTGTTTTCTTTCCTCAACAAATCTTTTATAGACATTCCAAAATATTTATAACTTATACTATTAAAATTCTTTGAATATGCTTTATAGTCTTTCATTAAAGTAGAATATAAATATATAAAGAAATAAGGTTTCTTTTTAACAACCATTGAATTATATTTGTACTTTTCTGCTTTTGTAATATCATCATCATCTTTATCTATTTTAACCCAATAACGCCATTCTTTAGGGAATTGTGGTGGGGTAGTTCCTTTTATCTTATCAATTTCTGCCCCCTGAATCTCCCTTAACAATTTAATTCTTTTTTGCATTTCTTGCAATTGCTCTTGTTGTCCCTCTCCTTTAAATAAAGGCAACATTGCTATCATACTTGTTGAATAGTTTGTTATTTGACCAACTTTTGTATCTAATCCTTTAACATCACATCTAATAAAATTTGGAAGAGTTATTTTTTGAGTTGGAACCATTTCTTTTTCATATGTAATAGGTATTTCATCTCTCATAGCCCCTTTTAAAAAATAAGGATTATTTGTTGAACATACTATGTCCCCATCAAAATCGGAATCGGCGTGTTTAACAGTTGCTATATCATAAATACTATATATAATACCACTATAAATGTATTTATACCATTTTCTCATTTCTTCGGTATTTGCCAAATTTTCAACATTAATTTCTGAATAATGAGTTAAAGGGCTCCTCATTAAACAAACTTCTCCGTCTATTCCTCTTGAACTCCAAAAATTAGAATATACTTGATTAGCTTTTAACTCGCCTTTAATTTCCAGTCCAAGAGCACTTCTTACTTGTGCAATAGGGTCACTTATCATAAATTGATAATTACCTTTAATCCATATTCTCCCAATTTTAGCCTGTCTAACAGATTCTTTTATTGAATTGTATATTTTCTTTTGCACATATCCATCATTAAGCATATTAGAATTTTTTACTATTGCTTTTGTAAAAGAACTACCGCAAGAACTAATCATATCATCAAGTGAATCATTTTGATTTTTGATTCCAATATTGTAAGCCAAAGAATATATTTTATCTCCATTGCAAATTTTTTTAAACCAATTTGTGGTTTCTGAAACCAATCCTTTTATATCTTCTTTATCTAAGTTAAGAACTTGAATATATTGATAATTTGTTAAAACATATTCGTCATCAAATTCTTTATTATATCTCGCAACGCCCCATTTTAAATGATAAGAATGATGATAACTTAAATATCCTTCCCAAGAAGAATAATATTTAGCCATTTTAAATTGACTTTCTGATAATAATATGTCTATATCATCTATATTATATTCCGTACCATATCTATCTTTTATTTTTGAAATACCATTTTCTCTTGCATATTCCTGAAAATCAAAAGTTACAAGATTTCCTTTAACAAAAGCCGTTCTTACAACAAAAGAACAAGGAGTATAATTTAAGTGCATATCTTCAGCCCAGTTTTTTGCCATTTGTGGGCTAATTAAACCCTGACCATCGCAGCTATTTAATTTTAAGTCTTTATAAATTTCTTTAATTTGATTCTTTTTATTTTCATCTTTATAAATAAAACTTAATTTTTGGTTAGGTACAATTGTGTCAAAATCTTTAATAACACAAACTCTAGGTTCTCTAACCCATAATACAGAGGAAAAAGATAACGCAAAATAAGCACTGAGTTTTGCTAAATTTATATTTCTAATTTTTTTATCAAGACCACACATTAAATGTTCTTGCATATAATCATATAATTTTTCATTTATGAAACTTACAGTATTCCTTCTCATTTGTCCAGACCCAACCATAAATCTAACATAATGTTTTCCATTTAGGTCAAAACCAGTTCTAGCAATTTCTCGATATTCTTTTTTAGTTATAACTTTTATGTTAACAATATCGTCAATAAATAACATATTATCTAATTGTTGTTGTAAATCTTTAATTTTGTTAATATTTTCCTGTGTAGTAGGCATTTTTTTTATTAACTTCATTTCTTTTCTAATATCCTGTACTTTATTATATAAAGAAATGTGGTCGCTTGTCTCCCCATAATATTCTCTTATTTTTGCAAATACTAGATTATCTCCTATTGAGACAACATTGCCATCTCTTGAAGCTTCCTTGAAAGTATATTTCTTTATTTTTTTTATTTTATTTGATGGTATTTTATATACGTAATATAAATTTTGAAGTACTTTCAAAAAAATCACTCCTTCTCTAATGTCTCATAATTATAATCCTTATAAAAATTTAAAATATCGTCTATTTCTTTCCAAGTATTAACAACAATACACTCTTGATTGTTATAAGATTGTTGCCACGGAAACTCATTAAAATTTTTATATAATATTTTTAATGACGCATTTGTTTCTAAACATTTTAAATTATCATCTATTTGTATAGAATTTTTCATATTTACCTTACTTTTGTTTAAAAGATTTTTCCCAGCTTTGATAAATTTAAAATCAAAAGGAAGATTATTTTTTATCCAAATTTCTTTTTTTGATAAATTATCATCGGTACCATTACTTATTATCACAATATTGTAAATATTTTTATATTTATCTAAAACTTCTAAAACGCCATTTTTAAAATTTAATCCATTATAAAATTCGTCACTCTCAAACATCTTTATTTTTTCTTCTTCAGAAATAGGGTAAATAGACGAATAACCATAATCTTTTAAATCTTCTTCTGTTTTAGAAAGATTATATCTCTTGTTTAAAATTTCTATAATTCTCTTGTTGCTCTCAACTATCGTGTTATCAAAATCTAAATAAAGCGTCTTCAAATTGGTTCCTCCCTTCTCTATTTTTACTAATAACATTATATCAAAAAATATGCCGTTTGTCAATGTATTTTGTTGACAATAAAAAAAATATGTGTTAGAATAACAATGGGTGATGTTATGGATAAATATTTAATTGATTATTATCAAATATTAGATTCTGAATTATACCGATTAAAAGAGAAAGATACTGGCGTATATTGGTACCCACTAAGAGATTTCTTTAAAAAAGCATTATTCAGAAAAGTAAATATAATATCTTATAGAGATAATGAATTTTATAATAAATATATGAGAGTTATAAGTTCAGAACATCCGAATCAAGCAGTTAAAGGATTACAAATAAAAACTTGGTTTATTAATGAAGAAGGACTTTATTTGATACTTTCTAATCTTAAGCCTCTAAACGATACAATTAGAAAAAATCAAATAAGAGAAAAATATGAAGCGGCAGCAAAATCATTATTAGGAGTCACAACATTAAATAGTTCTACGCCTCCTAAATTTATAGGATTTCAACCGGATTTATCAAATTACGATGTATGGAGCATAATATGTTTGACAAATGACAAAAGTATAACGCAAAAAACATTATGGAAAAGATGCGAAATTTGTGGATTTTATTATCCAAATACAATAAAATATTTTAGTAGATTATCTCAAAAACACTTAAATGATAAATGCAGACAATGTTTTGGTACCGGCTTTAGATGCCCCAACGCAAGATATCAATATATTTATCAAAGAAATGGATATGATTTAATTTATAAACTATATCAAAATAATCCCCCGGAAGAAATAGTTGAAGAATTAAAAAAATGGCTAGGATAGAAAAGGAGAATAATAATGGAGATAAATGTAATAGATGCAGGATGTGGAGTTGGTAAAACAACGGCAATGATTAATTTGATTAATCAAAGTGAAGATAATGAAAGATTTTTATATATAACTCCTTTTTTAACGGAAGTTGAAAGAATAAAAAAAAGTTGTAAAAATAAAAATTTTCAAGAGCCAATAGAAAAGCCAACTAAAACTGAGGATTTAATTAGGTTGATAGAAAAAGGATATAATGTCGTTTCAACACACGCCCTATTTCAAAAATTAACAGATAGAGTTTTAGATTTAACACAATTTAATGATTACATTTTAATTGTTGATGAAGCAGCCGATGTAATAGAAGAAATAGATATTACAAAAAATGATTTAAAAACTATAGTTAAAGAATATATAACTATCAAAGATGATATGAGCGTTGTGTGGAATGAAGAAAAAAAAGATTATGAAGGAAGATTTGATGATTATAAACATATGATAGATATGGGAGGGGTAAAAGCTCATCGTTCTGATTCTGGCGAAATAATTTCTTTAGTGTGGACTTTCCCTTCATTTATATTTGAAGCATTTAAAAAAGTATATATTTTAACTTATATGTTTAATGGTCAAAAAGCGTATTATGATTATCATAACATATCCATTAATAAATTATATGTAGATAGCAATTATCAAATAACAAATATACCGCAAAAATATAATTATAATGAGCAGAAAAAATTAATAACAATTATAGAAGATGATAAACTTAATTCCATTGGTGAACCGAATGGTTCATTGTCAATGTCTTGGTTTTATAGAAATTCAAAGTCAGTATTAATTAAGCAACTTCAAAATAATATCAATAATTTTTTTAAGAACATTATGAACGGAACTCCAATTAACCAAAAGATATGGACAACATTTAAAGAATATAAAGATATTATAAAGGGCAAAGGATATACAAATGCCTTTGTTCCTATCAATATAAGGGCTACAAACGATTATAAAGATACAATAGCTGTAGCATATATAGCCAATCGTTATATGAAGCCAACGCTTAAACATTTCTTTGAATCTGAAAATATTAATGTAGACGAAGATGGATATGCTTTATCTGAAATGATACAATTCATATATCGTAGCGCTATCAGAGATGGTAAACCGATAACAATATATATTCCATCTAAAAGAATGAGAAATTTATTAAAAAATTGGATAAATAAAAAAGACGAATAATTATTCGTCTTTTTTATTTATTTGTGGATACGCCATTCTAAATATCCAAACATTTCTACAATCAACCACAATATAGAAATTCTACTCCAATAATATAAATCAACGGCGGATTCAGGATAACCTATCCAAATAAGATACATTATACAAAACGGGGAAGCAAAAAGAGCTAGTACTAAAAAAACAAAAGTAATTGAAATAAATCTTTTTAACATATATTTTATCCTCCTAATAATTTTCTAAAGCTTCTTTGTATTCTTCCTCATCCTGAGGACATATAAAATTTTTTATATAATTATCTTTAATTTCTTTTTTGTGACTCTTCCATTCTTCTTTTAATTTTTGATAAGGGAATTTTAATAAGGCAAAACTATTACCTTCTTGTTCGCCACAAAATAATCTTTGCCACACAATATTTATAACATATCCAAATTGTCTTTCTTTATCATCACTTATATCTTCATAAGTTAAATATGATATTAAAGTTAAATCTCCTTGTCCCTCTCCTTCAAAATAAGATTTTTTACAATCAATTTCATCTTTATTTTCATCAAGGTCTAATAAATAATCTATCTCTCTAACTAAATCAGTTAAATAACTGACTTGAAAATTACAATATCCAACATTTAAACTAGCCCATCCATATTTTATATCTGTTAAATATATCATATTTCTACATAACCTTTTCCGCCACAACTTCTACATTGCTCAGGTGCAGTTGTAGATGTAACCCAAGTATTACCGGTATGATTATAAAATCCATTAGAAACTATTCCATTACCACCACAAACAGGACAGCACCTCACTTCTCTTGTTGTTGTAAAATGCCATATTGTAGGCTTAATTTTAGTTATACATTTACAATCAGAATCTAATGATGAACAAGTCGAGCAAGTCGATGTTAGTTTTACACTATACACTCTTTGTAAATTCGATACTTTATCGTTTAAGTTCGATAAATCTATTTGGTCTTCTAAATATAAATATGTTTTTACATCAGCATCATAATAATCTAACTCTTTGGTTCTAATACATTCATCTTCTTTATCATATACCCATCGATGTCCATCGTAATCAAAACTGGTTCCTTCTCCTAAAGTTCCTTCAGATATTTCTTTTAATATATCAATAATTTTTGGTTCTTCAATAACCTGATAATAATTATTCATATTTTATACCTCCCTACGAGGATTATAAGGAATATCTCTCCTAATTATTTCAATTAACTCCTCTTTGCTTAAATCATATAATTTATCTTCTTCTTCGGCTTCTAGCCAATCCATTTTTTCAAAAACACCATCTTTATTAATCCATCCCTCAGCTTCTTCAAAATCTTTACATACAAATATTCTAACATTATCAAGAACACCATCGCCATCTTCGTCATCTATAAATCCAATTACATATGTATCACCACTACAAATAAAATAATATCCTGGTTCCTCTTCCTTACCAATTTCTAAAGATAAATCTCTACATATTCTATCAATTCTCTTTTGAATTTCCTCGTCGCTTACTTTAACAGCGTCACTGCAATCTTTAAAATCATTTTTATTATAATTAAATTTTATATTCATCACCAAGAGCAACCTCCATTTCTTTAATTTTATTATTAATAGCATTATTGCTTAGATATTTTTCATAATCTTCTTTAGTTATAATGCCTTTACTATTCAATAATTCTATTAATTGAAACATAGCCACTTCATTTCTTTCAGCTATTCTAAATATTGGGCTGAATGTCTCAATGATTTCTTTTTGTAATTCTTCCTTATTCATCATCCACCTCCAAATAAAAGATTCCATTACCAATTCTTAAATCAATAGTTCTACCATCTCTTCCTGTAAATACATCACACATATCTAATATTTCATCAGTCACAGATGTTCCCCTCAAAATACTATAATCATAATCTTTACTTTTAATGTGTATAAATATTTTTTCTTCCCTTAAATATTTTAACAATTCATACAGAGCACTAATTTGATGAAATGGTTCACCATTAATAATCCAAGCATTGGCTTTTTCTTTCATAATTTCACTTAGTCTATAAGTGGAGCATTCAAGGCAGTCGCCATAATTAGATATTTCAATTGATGCGATTTGGTTATGACTGCCAATAACCATTTCTTTATATCTAATTGTTTTCATTGATTACCACTCCTCTTCTTCTAAATCTTCATCATCAAAATAATCGTCGTCTTCTATTTCTCTCTCATCTAATACTTCAACATATTCAATATCAGTATCATCAGATTCTTCCATATTTTCGGCAAGTTCTTTAGCGGCATCTTCATCTGCTGCTTCTACCCATAATCTTGTTTTCTTTGTTACTTCTACTAAATATTCTCTTTTCATCATAATTATTTGTCTCCTTTAAATTTTGGATGGTAATATTCACAAGGATATATATCCATTATTTTAATTCTATCATTCATACAATGTACTAAATTTTCATCATACGTCTTAAGATAATAATTTAATTTATTATCAAGCGCTTCATATGAGTTTATAATAAGTTCGTTTGTTAATTGACCCGGCATCTCTATTTCTGCACATATTGCACTTTTATTTTCTTTTGCTTCTTCAAAAGCATTCTCTAAATCTTTTCTAGTCATTTTATTCTCCTTCTTTTGATGTTGATTCATTATTAATTATAATTGTTGGTTCTTCTGGTTCTTGGTCACTATATACAACCATAGTTCCATTTATGCTATATTGAATATTCACCACAATCTTACATTCATCGCCTTGAATAAAATCATTAATTTCTTCTTCTAACTTTTCAAGTTCACTTTCTTTAAAAAACTTTACCTTTAGTTTCATTTAACATACCCTCCATATAATATTCTTTATATTTAATTTCTACCAATTCACTTATTCTTGACATTGGTATAAAATATATATTCCTATCTTCAAATTCTAAATACATAGCAAATTTATGTATGGTACATTTATCTATATAATCAAGAGCTACTAATTTCATTGCTTCTTTAGCTCCTTTAACTGTTTCACATACTATTACTATATTTTTAGAGTTTTTATCCTTCATATTATTTAATTCTTCAAATAATTTAAATATATCCCTATCTCCAGCTCTCTTATATGATTCTAATCTTTTAAGAGTTGTTAACTTGTGATAATCGTTCACTTTATCCTCCTTCCATTTTGGTGTGCCACCTTATCATAATTAAATACTATCATAAATTAATTAATTTGTCAAGAAAAACTTGACAAGATTCTAAATATATGTTATTATATATTCATAAAAAGGAGGAACGAATAATTATGGCTATATTATTAGCATTTGCATTATTTGCAATTAATACGACAAAAAATTATGATAAACCTGGAACAAAGAGAGCAATATATTTATCTCAATCATTTTCCAGAAAAGGTAATAGAAGATGGTATTAGTTATCATCTTTTTTTTATTTCCTTATAAAATAAGGGTTTAAATGGCATCTATAATAATATAATGCATATTTTTATAATATAATGCATACTTACCAAAAAAAGGGTTGGTTGTTCGGCTTGGCCGTCTGGGTGTAGATTTCAGTTCCTTTACACTTATTCTAAAAAAACTAAAATGTGTCCTATATATTCTTAAGGGAGACCTCCGGAAAACCGCATAAAATAAGGACTTTTTTAAAATTTTAGAACCTCAGTGGTGCTAAAATACCCCATTTAGGAAAAACCCAACTTAAAAAATGTGTAAAGTTAAACAATTAAAAAAGTGTAAAATTATGTAAAGTTTTGTGGTCACATTAAGCTCATAGCGTTGCTTCCCAAAAAGGCATAAGCGTTATGAGCGTTTTTATGTGGAAGTCGTTTTGCTTCGCTTTTGATGGCTCGCAAACGACAATTCGGTGATTTGTGGAAATATTTTTCGGTGATTTGTTATTGTCAGAAAATGACAAAACATTTGTGGTTTTGTGGTATACGTGAAAATATTATGTGGTGTCTGGTGGATGTTTTTATGTGATTTATGGTCACGGAAGGTGATGTGCTACCTTTATAAATGTTTGGCTCTTTGGTTTTTCTTTGTAAAATATCCCTATATTTACATTATATTATACAATAAAAGTTATTCCCTCCACCCTTTAAAACTCTTCTTTTTTATATATAAAAAGCGACTTCTAAAGAAGTATTTTTTTGGAGTATCTAAAACACCATAAAAAAAGCAAGTGTTATTTTTTTATTACTTGCTTTTAAATAGTTTCTTTAATATTCTATTATACTATAATTATTTTTTTCTGCTATTCTTTTTATTAAATTAGTGTTTCTAGTAGTAGTCATACTATACTTTTTTTTATTTAAATATATTTTTTTATCATTTATTTTTTTACTTGCTATTACTGTATTATAATTATACATATGCATTATATTATTATTACTATCTTTTATTATATATAGATTACTACTTTTTACATTATCATTATCTTTTAAAAACTCATTAATAAAATTATCTTTTTTAATTATCATATATTTACACCTCTTCTATAATTCATTTATATTAATATTATCACTAAATAATATATAATTATTTTTTAAATACCATTGTAAAATATTTATGGCATTTTTTGTATCAAATTGTTTTATAAACATATAATCAATTATATTATTATTACTATCTAATATTTTTTTATATAGTGAATAAAAAGTTATTTCATAATTTAAATATATACTTCTATTATGTTTTATATCATAAATGGCTTTTTGCAAGTTCTTTTTAGCTGTTTTTTCTGCATCTCTTCGGCTTGGTATATTTTTACTAATATCTATATATATTTTATCATTATCTTTTTTATCTATCCATACACCAATAAAATGATTATCATTATTAAAATTATCTAATATTTTTTTATATTCTTTTATTTTATCTATCATTTTATTATAATCTTTAGTTATAAACTCATAACCCATTATAGACACCATAAACCCATTTTTTAAATTAGCATTTTTTAATTCTTTATTAATTGTTAAACCCTCATTTTTTATTATTTCATTTTTTAAAGTTTCTAAACTCATTTTTTTACACCTCTTCTAATTTTATTTTTTTATTATTTACACTTTTATTTTTTTAAAACTCTTCTTTTATGTTTATATATTCATCTATAAACTTTTTACTACTATATTTTTTTATTATAATATGATTAATAAAGATAATATTTAAAGTTATACTATAAAATAAATAACACTCATTTAATTCTGCTAATAACATAACATCTAGCATAATTAATATAACATTAATTGCATAAATAATATAACTAACATTATCTTTTAAAACTCTTCTTTTTATCACTTTTTACACCTCCATTTTTTATTATTTACACTTGATAAAGTTTTATTACTTGCTTTATCTAATACTATTATATAATAAATATTTTTTTCTGTCAATAGTTTTTTAATAACTTTTTACATTTTTTTATTTATTATTTTTTTATTGATAAAGTGCTTTTTTTTCTTTATCTACTAATATTATAATATAGATATCTTTAAAAGTCAATAGTATTTTATCATTTTTTTAATATTTTTTTATGGCTTGTAAAGTATAGTTTTAAAATATTATGATATAATAATAATGTATTAATTGATACATACACCAAAAAAACAAAAAAAGCAGAAACACCAAAAAAACAAGTGTTTAGCACTCTAAAATAATAACTGCTAATTATTAAATACTGCTAAACTTTAAAACTCCATAAATGCAACGGCTAAAAATGTGGGAGAATTAAAACGGCACGGCTTGTTTTGTGGGAGACTTGCAAGATTAAATGGCTTTTCTAAAATTGTGGTGGACTTTTCAAAAAAAGCAACAAAAAAAATGGCTAATCGTGTATAGTATCATAAATATATGATATAATTAAAGCAGATGAAGGGAGAAGAAGAAAAATGTATAATAAAGAAGTAAAAACTGAATTAATGAATATCTATAAAGATATTAAAAATGTTGACAATGAATTAGTAAATATTAAAATTGCTATTCATAATTTGGAGAAATTGGGACTTGATACAAAAGATTATTATAAATTACTTGATAATATTGGTATTGAGTTTAAGAAGTTCAAAGATTTTAATGAAGATTTTACAAAAGAAAAGTTAAAATAATATGGCTAGAAGTGTATAAAATAAAAAATATATGATATAATAAAATTGTCAATGAAAGAGGAGATGATATTATGACAATTATAACTAGAAATGAATATGATAATAAAGATTTTTCAAGATTATATGATAATTCTTGGAGTGGTGCTTTACAGACTTTAGATGATATTGCAAATGCAGATTTAGAAGAAGAATTTATGGACTATTTAGAGGGTTTATTTGGAGATGAAGAAGTTGAAGATACAACTTTAAATGATTATATTTGGTTTGAAAGAGATGAAATATATGAGGCTCTTGGACTAGATGAAAATGGAGAACTACCAAAAGAAGATGAAGAATAAAAAGAGTTTTGTGGAGTTCTTGGCTTAAAATAAAAGTCAAGTTCTCCATAAATGCTTAACTTGATTTTGTGGGAGTTTAAAACTCCAAAAAAGATGGAAAAAAATTGGAAGTGTAGGGAAATGGAAAATAAATGGAAAGTAAATAGTCGTGGCTTATTAGATACGGCTCTAATGGAAAGCAATTTTGATGAACTGGACTATAATAATTCAAATGATATTGCTAACAATTCTAAAGGTATATTAAGGCTTTATGTTTACAATACAACGGAAAAAAGTTATAGATATGAATATTATTTTATTAAGGTTATCAAAAACAAGTATTTTGGAAACTTATGTAATCATACTTTTAAAATGGAAGTTTTACAAGTATTAAAGGGAAATCACAGACAAGTGGGAGATATAATCACTAAAAACGGAAAAATACTATATCATAATTATTTTGAAATAAGGAAAGCAAATGTATTTTGTAGAAATTGTAAACATAAACAAAAATATCAAAAAATTATGGCTATGAGTGTATAGAATAGAAAAACAATGATATAATGTTATTAGTTAAGGGAGATGAGACTATGTTTGATTTGAATATATGTAAAGAAACAAACGACTTTTTAAAGGAAATAAGAAAAGAATTAAAGAATAAAGGCTATAATATGTCTATGAGTAGAACTAATAGATATATTGGGACAATGCACTTAAATTATGTAAATGAGTATTATACAAGACCAAAAACAAATATTATGTTTGAAATTGAAAAAGATTTAGAAAATAATACAATGAGTGCAATGCTACATTTTAAAGATGAAAACGGAAAAAATGACTTTAAAAGAATAAGACTAGCAGATATTATAGATTTGGCTTAAAATGGAAAGTAGAGGGAAAATAAAATGAGTATATACCAAAAAGGCAGTTATGAAAGAACAGATGAAATTATTAAAGGCTTAGTAATATTTTGTGGAGTAGTCTTTATTCTTGGAGTAATTGCAATTACAATGGTAAATATTGAAAAGCAAACAGAAAAAGAAAAACAAGAGAAAGAACTTTATTGCAAGAGAATATTAATTGAAGAAGATTATATTGAAGTTGGTTGTGATGAAGTATTTAAAGAAGAAAAATGGTATATTGATTATATGGAATATATTGAAGATGAATATAAAAAGATAGGAGTTGAAAATAATGAAAATTAAAAAGATTTTGGAAATAAGTTTACAACATAGAGATGAAGTTGAAAAAGCAATTAAGTTTAATGCAGAAAATAACTATGAATATATTTTAGTAGATGATAATAATTTGATTAAATATGACACTTTGGCTTATTTATTGAGAGTTGGTTATCAAATGAATATTTATGCAGATATGGTGGAATTAAGACATAAAAACTATAATTTTGACAATGAAAAAGTAAAGGAAGATGAAGAAAATGGAAAAAAATAGATTTTTAGATTATATAATGCAGTTTAAAAAAGATTTAGTTGAAACAGAAAAGACTATTGAAGAAGATTATGATTTTTTAGAGGGAAATTGTGGGACACTTGCTTATATCGGCTTAAATTATAGTTTTGAACTTGCTAATATTGGTTTTGAACTTGGTTATAGTAATTGGGTTTTTGATATAAGAGGAGATTTTGAAAATATCAAAAAAGAGTTTAATTCATTAATTATAGAAAATGAAAAAATTGAAAAATTATTCAATGATAAAGAATTGGAAATTATATCAAAAAGAATATTAAATTGCAAAGAAAATATGGCTTAATGTGTATATAATGGAAAATAAATGATATAATATAATTGTAAAGAAAAAGGAAAGAGAGATGAAATCTTATGAAATACAGATATGAAGTGAGATTTGAAGAAGAAAATGTTATAAAAACATTGAAATTAGAAGATAAAAATACATTAGACTATATCGTAAAAGAACTTGAAAATAAAGGAATAATGTATGTAGTTATTAAAATTGTAGATGAAAGAGATAAAGACCATTTACAATGGAAATTACATTGTTTACTAGATTTTTAATAAAAATATGGTTAAATGTGTATAGAATAAAAAAGTTATGTTATAATTAATATGTAAAGGGAGATGATATTATGGAAATTAGAACATTAAAAATTGGAAAAAGAGTTTGGCAATTAGTAAATGAAAGTTGGAGTAATTCAAATGGTTGGGGACATAAAACAAATGTTATAAGAAACGGCTTTGATTTTGGAGAAACAAAAACAAAATACTTAAATAGAACTTGGGAAAGTTATACATACCAAAGTAATATGTTTAAAGCAGTAAATAACATAAAAGCAGATGAACTTAACAGATTTATTGAAAGCTATAAATATAAAAACAATGTTGATAGATTTAAAAAGGGAGAAAAAGAACAAGTTATCAAAGATTTTGAAAAAACAGAAATTGCTAGAGATTTAAATAAATTATACAAAGCAATAGAAACTAGACAATTCAGTTAAGGAGTGATTTTGATGAGAACTTTACAATATAAGTTAAGATTTAGACAACTAGAAGAACAACATTTAGACATTATTAAAGACTATTTAAATGGCAATATAGAGTGGTTAAAGGCTCACAATAGGTTGATACCATTTGGCATATATTTAGCAGAAAATGGAGACTTAATGGACTATTAAGAGGAGATTTGATTATGATTAATAAAGATATTGAAAAAATTGAAAATAATTATGATAATTTAGAAATATTAAATGCAGTTAAGTATTTAATTGGAGTTGTTATCAATGATATTGAATATATGAACGACTTAACAGATGAAAAAGAAAATTATGATTTAGGGAATAACTATATCATTAAAAATGAAGATTTGGAAAGTCTTGTATCGGCAATGGAAACTTTACAAGATATAATAAATTATAATTAATTAGGAGTGAAAATTATGGAAAAATTATTTTTAGCAAAAATAAAAAATGATGATGATAGAGATATCGTAAAATATATTGAGTTTAGTGGTTTTGAGTGTAATCATTATTTTGGTGGACTTCATATTCACGGGGCTTGTTTCTGTGGCTTTGAAAAAGAATTAAGAGATATTGTAGAAAACAATTTTGATGATTTAGAGACTATTCTAACTAAAGAAGAGTTTATGAAAATATTTGAACTTGATGATGAATTAAATGAATTAGGCTATGGAATAGAAAAAGATAGTGATAAATATAAAAGAGGACTAGAAATCATTGAAGAATATAAAAACACTATTGAAAAAAGATTATTAAGTGATGAAAATAAAAAACTATTTGAAAAAGTAATTGCAGATGAAAAAGAATATGTTAAAAATGAATATGATTTGACAGATGATGAAGTTGAAACTATTTTTGAAAACTATGGGCTTGAATATCAAGATAGGGCTATTGTTGGCTATGTTTTTAGAGATTTTGATGAAATGGTTGAAGAAGAAAAGTTCAGTTTAGGTTATGACAAAGTACCATATTTTAATGATGAAGAGTTTGGAAATGATTTACTTGAAACTGGAAACTATTTACAATTAAGTAGTGGTAAAATTGTCTCATATTGTTATTAAGGAGTGATTATAATGGACAGAACAGATAGATTTGTTTATAGTTGTACTTATAGTGATTATTCTACCGATTTATGCGTTGGGAGTTTTGATACAATTTGTAATTTAATAGAAAGACAACTAAACAAAGAAAATGATGATATGTTTAAATATAAATATATCAATGTAATTGATAGAAAAGAGGGTTGCTCTTTTGAAATCAATGATGATTATGGTATGGCAAGAACTTTATATAGTCAATTTATAGATAGTTATTATGGAGATGAAACTTTATAAAGTTTTTATGGCTAAAAGTGTATAGAATACAAAATGTGTGTTATAATATATTTGTAAATGAGAAAAGGAGAAATGATTTATGGGTTATTATAAAGCAAAAAACATAAAAATTGATAGAAAAAATAATAAAATTAGTGGAGTTTTAGCAGATAGCAACTGGAGAGATTTTGAAGATAAGTTTATCTATGAAAATATAGAAGATTTATACCCAAAATTAAATGTAATTGAAGATAAAATTGCTAATCTATACTATGACATTATTTGTGGAAATATTCATACAAGCAATGGAAAATATGAAGATTTAGTTTGTAGTTTTGATTATATTGGAAATGGAAACTTTACAGAAGAGTTTAGACAAGTTTATTCAAAAGAAAATAGACAAGATTATGAATTATACAATGTATTTAAAAAATATGAAGATGAAATCAATAAATATGCAGTTAAAAATTGTGTGTTAAGAAGAAAAGGAAGTAAAAGTTTATATATTGTTAGATTAAATAAAACAAGTGTATCAATGAATTATGTTGATAAAGAAAAAGCAAAGAAGTTCAATGCAGAAAAAGTTAAAAGAAATAGTTGGTATATGGAAAACTATGATATTGAGTATATTTAAAAGGAGTTGAATAATATATGCTATATACAGATGAAGAAGAGAGAAACTACCCAAAAATTGATATAAAAGATTTAAAAAATAGTATGGGAGTTTGTCCTCATTGTAAAGAACAAGATTTAGAATATGGTTCTATACAATTAGAGGGAGAAAATGCTTACTTCCCCTATAAATGCAATAATTGTGGTTTAGAGGGAGAAGAGTGGTATTCTATGGAGTTTATAGGACATAA
This sequence comes from Methanobrevibacter sp., assembly GCA_017434555.1. GTDB lineage: Archaea > Methanobacteriota > Methanobacteria > Methanobacteriales > Methanobacteriaceae > Methanocatella. The sequence goes on from JAFRFB010000006.1 coordinate 45,427, forward strand.
TGTTTATGATAAAGAGGGAAACTTAATTGAGGTGGAATAATGGAAGATTTGAATAAAGTTGAGTTATTACAAGAGATTATAGGTTCTAGTAAAGAGTTCAAGTTTGAAACTGATGAAATAATGAATATTAGAAAGTATTATGATACTAAACAAAGTATAAATATTAATTTTGTTGCTCTAATGGAAATTATGTTTGAAAAACTTGATGATGAAGATATAAACAGAATATTATTAACAGATGAAGAAGTTGAAAATTTAGAATATTAATATGGCTAATTGTGTATAGCTTTGAATATTCGTGATATAATATTTATATAAAGTCTTTTATAGGCTTTATAGAGGGTATTAAGTAGGTCATCTCCAAAAAAGTTGATTATATCACTACCTATTTGATATTCTCTATAAGGTCTATAAAGGGAAAACAAAGTGAGGAGAGATTAAAATGTTAGATAAGAAAACAAAGGAAATAAGATTATATAAAAATGCAGTTGTGTTTAATAAAAATCACAATGCAAGTTATGTTATGAAAAAATATGTTGAAATTGAGTTCTTCAATGGAGATATTATTAAATTAAGTATTGAGGGAAAAGCAGATATCACAGATAGTGATTATTTAGAAATCAAAGAAAAGGGAAAACTTGTTAAAACATTATTTAGAAATGAATTAGCATAGGAGTTGAGATTTATGGAGAGTAAATATTATAAATGGAATAAAAGAGGTAGCAGAATAATTATTGATAGTGGTTATAAGACTTTTGACAATTATATTGATTGTATCAGTAGAGGAAATGTAGTAGGTAGAGGACAAATAAGTTTTTATATTCGTCCATATAATGAAATCACTTGCAATGGAAAAACTTTTGAAAAAGGACATTTAAGAAATTATGATTTATCAATGTTTAGTGGTTTAGATTATGAAGTTAGAAAATATGTTGAAAGCATAACTACTAATCAAAGTTGTATTTTATATAAGTTTTATACATATAAATACGGAATTGAAAATCAAGTTGGCTACATTGTGGAACAAAATGGCAATTTTAAGATATTCAATAATAGTTATTACTCTAAAAATAAAAAACAAAAATGTTTGGAGTTTATAACAAAAATCTTACAAGAAGAATATAAAATATATGGCTAATCGTGTATATAGTTGTATATATATGATATAATGTATATAGTTAAAGGAGATGAATTAATATTATGACTTTTAAAGATGAAATATTGCAGACTTTATTCGGTGGTGGAACGGCAGATTATGAAATGCTAGAAAAATGTAATTATGCTTTTGAAGATATACTTGATTATATCAAAAGTTTTACTTCAGTTGATGAAATGGAGTTCAATGATATTTTATTAGGTGCTATTGATTTATACAGAAGTAATATTGAAGAAAAAATTGAAGAGAAAAAGAAATCACTAGAAGAAAATATTAAATATTTAGAAAATAAAATGAGTTGTTGTGCTAGTGATAAATATGATGAAATGGAACTTTTAGATAATCAAAAAGATTTAGAAAAACTAGAAGAATTGTCTCCATTTGATGATATTGAATATAATACAAATTATTTAGATACGCAAATATGGGTTTTAGATGATGATATAAGGGCTATATACAAAGAATTGCTTGCAGATGAAATAAGCAAAGAAAATGATGAAATTGGCTTTGTGGAGTTAGATTTAGATTAATATGGAGTATTTAGGAGATTATAAACTTACTTTACTTAATATTGATAAGAATATTATTTTTGAGAAGTATATTAAAAATGAATACTTCTTGAGAAAGTTTAGAAATAAATGCAGATATTCCAAAAAAATAAAAATATTATGTGAAGAAAAAATGTATTAAAATATGGCTAGTTGTGTATAGAATAAGAAATCTATGTTATAATGTATATGTAAACAAAAGAAGAGGAGATGATATTTTGGAAACATTACAAGAAAAACTAAATAGGCTTGTCAATGAAAGTGTTAAAGAATTAAAGGAGATAGGGTTAGGAGATAATCTAAACACGAATATGACTTTTGAAATTAATTATCGTGCAAAACAAAGATTAGGTCAATGTTGCAATAAGTGTGATATTAATATTTCAAGTTGGTTATTAGAAGTTGGAAGTGATAAAGATATCAAAAACACTATAATTCACGAAATATTACATACTTTCAAAGATACAATAGGACATAAAGCAAAATGGCAATACTATGCTAGATATGTAAATAATAGAACAGAATATAATATTACTAGAACAACAAGTATTAATAATATCTATGCTAGGGCTAATATTCAAAGACCAACAAAACATATTCACTACAAATGGGAAATAACTTGTACTAAATGTGGTGCAGTATGGAAGAAACAAAAGATGACTACAAAGGTATTAAATGGCTTTACAGAGGGTAATAGAATACATAGAAAATGTGGTGGAACAGATTTTAGAATAGTAGATTTAGATAATTGTGAGGTAATTTGGTAATATGAAAACTAAAGAAAAATTAGAATATATTGATAGACAATTAAATGAAAGATTAAATAAGAGGTTAAAAAATAGAAGTTTTAAAGCAGAGTTTAAAAACAATGGTGCTAATAACTATTGTTTAGTGATGAAAGATAAAACATATAAGTTTAATACTTATGATGATATGATTAGTTGTTTAGATTTTATTGATGATATGTTTGAAAATGCAATAGTTGAAATTGAAAAGGAGAAAAAGAAGTAATATGAATAAAGTATATTTAAAAAGATTTATGAAAGATATTCACAATGATAAAAAAGCAGAACAAGAGAATAAATATATTAAATATGATGATAGATATTTGATTAGTAATAATTGTTCTGTGGTACTATTAAATAGTGATTATGGAGTGCTTACAGAAAACAACGGAAAGATAAAAGATACAATTAAAAATATCTATGAAGATTTTAGAGATAGATTTTGTTTAAATGCAGTTGATATAACTGATGAAATCAATAATTTTAATGCAAGTGAAGATGAAGAAGAAAAAGATTTTAAGTTCAAAAAAGAATATGCTTGTGATATTAAAGAAGAAAAAGAAATCATTAATTTTGGAATAGATTTAAAGAAATTAGAAACTATCAAAAAAATGATTAAAGCAGATAAAATTGAAATCCATACAAAGTTCGGTTTTAATAGTTATATGTATGTGATAGAGATTAAGAATACAAAAACAAATGAAATTGGTTATTTACTACCTATTAAAATATATTAAGGAGTGTATATTATGAGTTGCTATAATAAGATTAAGAAATCATTAGAAAAAGGCAGTGGGGTTAAGGTTGTTAAATTACAAGATAATAAAATAACTATATCAAGAGACAATAAATTGCTTACAACTTATGATTTAAAGTTTGTAGAGTATGGCAACAATTTAAAGGGTTTTCTTGATTATTGGGAAACTAAATTAAAAATACCAAAGAAAAAAGAAAAGAAAAAAATGGCTAAAAGTGTATAGAATAGAAAACTTATGCTATAATATAATTGTAAAGAAAAGAGGAGAGATTATGGAAAAGAAGTTTTTAGATATTTACAATGAACTTGGAGATGAAAGAATTGAAGAGTTATATGTGTTTAGTTGTTTAAAAGCAAGTGGTTTTAATGATGAATTAGGACAAAAACTAATACCATTGTTAAAAGATTTATGGCTAGATGATACGGCTTGTCGTTGTATATCACAATTAAGTGATAATTTATATGCAGTATATGAAGAAAATGGAAAAGAAGATTTTTTAGAATTAACTTCTAAAGAATTATTAGAATTAGATGAGTTTAGTTTATAAGGAGTGATTTAAATGGGACAAAGATTAAATATTGAAATTAAAAGAAGAAAAGATAATAAAGTATTGGCAAATAGTTATTATCATTGGAGTGCTTATACAAGTTCAAGTTTACATTTAGCAGAAGAAATTATTGAAAACATTTATGAAGTTATTAGAAAAGAAAAAGTTAGTGATGAAATTAAGGCTATTCAATTATTACAAACAACTGGAGCAGGTCTTATGGAAGATGAATATAATAAATTAAATGAAGAAGATAAAAAATATTGTAGTCTTGCAACAAATAGAAATCTTGGCTTAATATCTTTCACAGATGAGGGTATGGAAGAAACAAGAAGTTGGGAAGAGGGAAGATTAACAATAGATATTGATTTTGATGATAAAGACTATGACTTCTATGGTAATAAAAACTTGGTTGATTTTGAAGTATATTTTCAAATTGATGAAGAGGAAATCAATGAAAGTTATGAAGAAGAAATAAAGAGTGGTAAATTAGATTTAAATAATCTTACAAAGTTTGAGTTTAGTTTAGAAGAAATGACATTAAATGATATTAGATTATTTATGAGTAAATTAGATGAAATTGAAAACAACAATGGTTTATTTAGAGTTAAAGGAACAGATTTAATATATCAAATTATTTATTAAGGAGATGAGATTATGAATTATCAAGAATTAGTTGATAAATGTAAAAAGGCTTATGCAGATAAAGATTTAAAACTTGCTTGGCAATTATGGGAAGAATTAGGTAAAATAATTGACAAGTTAGATGAAATTGATATCAAAGATGATGAAAAAAGAAATGCAATTTTTGAAGAATATCATAGTTATACAAAACAATTTACAGATGAAGAAGTTTTTGGAATAACAGATTATGGTAAACAAAAAGCATATAGGGAAATGGAGTTTGAAAGAACTAGGGGCATTTTAGATAAAAGTATAAGTCTTTATGACTTGACTAAAGATGATAAAATGAAATCTCTTGATGACTTTTTGAACTTCTATGAGTGGTGTATTCTAAAAAGTGATGATAAAGAAAATATGTATATGATTTATGATTTACAAACAAACGAAATTAAAGATTATGATGAAAACAATGGGAATAAGACATTAGATGAAGTAATTGATAGAGTTGTAGGTCGTGCAGTTGATTATGAAACAAATGAAAGTGAAAATGATGAATATATTGATGATGAAACATTTGAATATTTTGAAAACTTATATGATATTGCAAAAAAATATACTATTGGAGATTATGATTTGTGGTTAAAACAATTTAGACAATTTATTGATGACTTTAAAGAAGTTGCAAAAGATAAAAAGATTTGTCTAGTTTGTGGGAGAGAAAAAGAAGATTATCAAAGTGCTTATTGTGATAAATGTTGGGAAGAAGAGAAAAAAAGAATAGGGGTTGAAGATTAAATGAAAAAAGAAAACATTGAAGTTTGTATTTGTAAAATAAAATACCCAAAAAACGAAACTATTTATTGGACTTTCTCCTCTTTTACAAATGCTATTAAAGAAGTTTTAAAAGCAATAGAAGATAAAAGAATAAATGAAGAAGATATTAGATATATAGAAAGAGTAAGTGAATAATATGAAATCACTACAAGAATTAGTAAAAGAAAATGGAGATAAAATAGTTTATTTCCAAAATTGTAAAGCAGATAAAAAATATATGAGTGTATTTAATTATAGTGAAAAATATGGTGGTACTTTTGATAGCTTTAGATATTATAATGATTATGTTATAGAGTTAGGAGATGAATAGTATGGAAGATACTAGAAAATATTTTGATTATGAACTTGCTTATGAGGGCTATTTAAAAGCAAAAGAACTTTTTGATAAGGGTGGTCTTGAAGAACTTGTAAATAGTGCAGATTTTGACATAAGTGGTGGTGGAGTAGATTATATTGGCAGTATAGAACAATGGGCTAGTAATGGTTATATTCCTATTGTGGCTAGTGCTTATAATATTACTTTATATGTAATAGATAAAAACTTTGATACTGATACAGAAGAAAAAGACTGGTATATTAGTGGAGAAGTTGATATGATTAGTTATAGTTATGGAGAAGATAATCTATATATAAACAACAAAGGTGCTATTGAAGATAGAATAGGTCGTTTATTAGATTATGCAAAGGAAAATAATTATACTATTGGAGATTATGAAAAAGAACTAGAAAGTTTAGAAAAAGTTTTAGAAAAACTACAATAAATATGGCTATTAGTGTATATAATAGTAAATGTATGTTATAATATATATAACAAAGGAGAGATGAGATTATGAAATATATCTTATATGAAAGTCATATAGATGAAACTAGAATTATGAAAAACTTAAGATTTAATACTAAAATAATTGGTCTATATGATGAAAAGAAACTTGCAATAAATGAACTCCAAAAATATGTTGATGATATTATGTTAAACTTAACAGATGAGCATAATTGGTATATCAAGGAGTTTGATATTAAACTTGCTAAAGAAGAAAATCAAAACATAGTTGCAGTTTATGAAGTATTTAATGAAGAAATTGATAATTGTGGAGAAGTTTTCTATGTAATATTAGAACAAATAGGAGTGGAAGTGATTTAAATGGAAGTATTAACTAGAAGAAAATATAGTGAAGAAGATATGAAAATTCTTAAAAAAGTTTATATAGATTATAAACAATTTGAAAGAAAATTAAATAGAAATGCTTTTTGTAATAAGAGTATTCAAGACATTTATAATTTTGTATACCCTTATGCAGATAGAATTACTAATGAAGATTTTAAACTTGGTTGTTTTGATTTTGAATATAAGAATAATTGTATCTTAACTATTGATGATTATAGACATAAAGGTTTATTTGAATTAAGTGATTTATTAGAAGTTTTAGATGATAATGGAACTATTTGTACTATTACATTTGATGAATTAGAAAAGTTGGTGTTAGGTTATGAAGAATAAGTTTTATATGATAGAGATTTTATGCAAAGATACTGATAATACTATATACAATGATAATTTTAGAATAGGCTATCGTACTTTTGAAAAGGCAAAAGAAGTGCTTGATGAATTAATTAATCAAGAGTTTGAAGATTTAAAATCAAATGGTGGAGATTATTATATTCAAAATTATGATGAAAGCAAAGAAGAAAGATACGAAAGAGAAATACATATTGAAACAGAAGATTATGAAGATATGCTAACAAGATATTCTATTGTTGTAGTTGAGGTGGAATAATAATGGAAATTGTATTTAAAAACTATGATTTAAGAAACGATTTAGATTTATTAAATAAAACACTTGCAAGAGCAAGTAAAGATAGATTTGAATTAAGACAAGACACTAGAAACAGATATTATTTGTATGATTATGACTTTAAAGAAGTTAGTAGAAGTAAAGATGAGATAAAAGATATTATTGAGTGTATGAACTTACAAGATTATACTACAAAGGAGAACTATTTAAGAATAGAAAATAAATTGAAAGAGGTGTTTTAAATGACTGATAAAGAGTTATTAGCAGAATTAAAGGTTTGTTATGAATATATTAACGATATTAAAGAAAATCACGAAAATAGATTTGATGAAACTGAAGAAAAAATGTTGTGGAATATAGAAAATCAATTAGATGAACTATATCAAAAAGTTTATAATAATGCTATTCAAAGTGAATATAAAGATGAATTAAAGGTAGACACAGACTTTGAAGATGAGGAACTTATTATTGGAAGTGATATTTATACAGATTATAATTTTGTTAAAAAAGGAACTTTTGATTTTAAAGAAGATATTTATGGAACTAGAGAATATGCTACTTGTGGAGATATTGATAAATATTGGTATTGTGAAGAATTAGGGCATAGATACAACGATTATGATTATAACATTATTGCAAAAGGCTTTATGGGTGCTTTAGATGAAATGGCACAAAAAGAAGATAATTTTGATTATTTTGATAAGGCTTGTGATTTATTAGACACTAGCAATTCAAATGTATTAGATTTTTTAGATGAATTTGGAAGTGATAATGATGAATAATTTAAAAGAATTAGTTGAAAAGATAATTCAATATACTAGAACTTGGTCTATTACAGAAACAGAGTGGTACTGGAATATTGAGTGTATTAGAAAAAGTGATGATAGAAGAAACGAACATATTACTTGGGAAGAATTTGAAAAAGTTATTAGAGAAGAAACTTTATATGATTTAGTTTACAGAAATGGTGCTTGTTTAAGGCAACAAATGGAAAATGATTATGAAGTATATGAAGAAGATGATGAGTTTTGGAAGAAATCTAGTGTTGAACTTGAATTAGCAGTTAGGGAAGTCATTGCAGATTTTAAAGTTAGCAGATTAGATAATAATTGTAAAACATATTTTATTTAAAAAATATGGCTTATAGTGTATACAATAAGAAAATTATGGTATAATGAATATAGTTAAGAAAGGAAATAAAGTTATGAATATTAAAATTGTTTTAGATGAAAAATTATTAGATGACAAAGATTATGACTTCTTCCATTATCAAGAAAGTTATAAACTTGCAGAGTGTGAATATGGAACATTTTATATTGCTAGTCGTGGAGATATGAGATGTGCTTATATTGACAAAGAAAATGATATTTATAGAGAAGATTATATTGATATTATTAGATATCATATAAAGAATAATGCAGATTATGAAAAGGCAGTTGATGAGGGAAAACTTGTATTTGACTTAAATAATTGGTTTGAAATAGAGTTTTATACCAAAGATAATGGAGAATATGTTTGCTTAACTGATGATATATTTGGAAGTATTACAGAGTGTTTAATGGCTTTTAAAGAATATATTAAAGATGAAGAAATTATGAAAGAATTTGAAGAAGATATAAAGGAAGTGTTAAAAAATGAATAACATTATATTAAAAACTTATGAAGATGAAAGAATAAATAAAGAATTAAAGAAATGTTTAGTTAGAGCAGTTGCAGATGATGAGTTTGATATGAGATATGATTTGCAATGTGGTATGACAGATTTTAAAATATTATTAGATAATATTGATAAGGTTATTGATTATACAAACAATGGCTATAAAGGAGAATTAAGATTAAATAGTAATATTTGGGAAGTTTGTCTTGAAACATTAAGTAATGTTCTTGATTTATATGGTTTAGAGTGGGAAAATAAAGAAACTAGAAAAGTAACTGAAGCAGAATTAGTTATTCCAAAAAGTAAAGTTGGAGTTATAAAAGAAGAAATCTTTAATAAAATGATAGAGTATGGTTGGCATTTAGATGAAAATAGATATAAAGATTTTGAAGAAGTATTTAATATTCATAGCAGTTTTATTGAAAATTCTTTTGATAAAATTGAAGAAAGTGATATTGATACAAAATTTGATATGAATAGTTTAGATTTTCAAAGTTTTTACGATATGGCATCTTTTATGAGTGATTTTATTAGGGCTTTAAATGATATTGATGAATATGTTATTAGAGGAGATGAATAATATATGAAAGTATATGTAGCTTATGAAGTTAGAGAGCAAGATTATGTTGCTTTAAATAATTTACAAGTTGATTTTGATTGTATTAAGGTATTCGACAATGAATTAAAAGCAAAGTCTTGGCTAATGAGTGAATTAGAATTTCAATGTGATGAAATTGAAATAAACGGAAAAGTTGAATTTGAAAAAGCAGAAATTAATCAAGATGATTTATGGCTAGCAAAAGTAAAAGAAGAAGAAAATAAAATTAGTGTTGAAGTAAGATATTGTGATGAGTGGCAATATGATATTATTCTAAAAGAAATGGAGGTAGAATAATATGAAAGAAAAATTAGATAAATTAGTAAAAGATGAGTGGTTATGGGACTATGATTTACAAGATGATGAACTAACTATAAGATATGGTTTATATAGTGTTCGTGATACGGAAAGAGTTATAGACCTTAACGGAAAAGATTTAAAACAAGCACTTTTAGAAAGTGCAGAAAATATTAGAGTAGACATTGAAAGCAGTTTAGTAGATGATAATGACTTCTTTGGTTATGATAATGCAAAAGATTTAGAAGATAGAATTGTTGAAGAAACTGAATATCTACAAAGATTAAGTGAATTAGTATAAGGAGAGTGTAAATAATGGAAAATGAATATAAAGGAAAAGTATTAGAAGTTGTTGAGTGTATGAAAGATGAACTTATTAATCAATTATATATGATTAAGTTTGATAGTGATGATTTAGATTATAACGGAATTGAAAACATACAAGATAATACTAATTTATATTTAGAGTGTATCAATGGTATATATCAAGATTATATTACTGGTATAGTAAATAAAGATGATGAAATAGAGATTTATTATAATCCTATGGGAAGTCTATTTTATAGAAAAGTAGGAGATGATAAATAATGAATAGTTTATTATTAGATATTGCAGAGCAATTAAGAAGTAATTTGAAAATTCAAAATGCAAAAGCAGACTATAATATTAATGCAGTTAAAACTTATTATGATTTAGAGGGTTCTTTAAGAATTGCAGTTAGGGTATTTAATAAAGCAGAAGAAAAAGAACAAGTTATTATATTAGGTGGAGATTATCTTGGAGATTTGACTGAAAAAGATGAAATAGAATGGTTTGAGGAGTTGAATTAAGATGAGAAATGAATTAATTAAATATGGCTATAAATGGCTAGGTATGAAAGGAATAGATTATGATATGGCAATTAATACATTTAAATGCAATGTTGCAGTGTATATGCTATATGAAGATAATACCGAAAGTCAAGCAGATAGTATAGAAGAAATTGAAGAACACTACAAAAATGGTGGCAAATTTGGAATTGAATTAAATGAATATGATAATTATGTGGTGTTTTTACTAGGAAGAGATTATTTAAAAGATATTCTCCCTTATGAAAATGACATTGCTTATGAGTGGTGTGTTAATCTTGCAAAAGATTTTGAAATTAGTGATTTTAATGTAAATACTCGTGGTTTGGTTGAGTGTTTAGAAGATTATTTAAGAGCAAACATATATAAAGATGAAAATGATATTTGGAGTTTTAGAAATGCAGATTTATATGAAGTTTGTGGTGGAATAAGAGGTGTTAAATATGATAATTTTGAGTAAAGATTATGCTTGGTATCGACCTTATAAATATGATAAGTATATTATTAAAAATATTAAATTTTATGATGAAAATGGTATAGTTATCGAAGTCGGTAGTGGTTGGTTAGAAAATAATCATAAAGATTTAGATTATGTTAAACTAAATATTGATGAGATACAATTAAAAAGAAAAGAAGATTTTTCTATTAAAGGTGCTTTTATTATAAGCAAAGGAAAAGATTTTAGTGATGAACTTGGAGCAGATTTATATATCAACATTGAACTTGTTAATTTAAAATTTGGTGGTTATAAAAAGGAATATGATAATATTAGAAAATATTATGTAGGAAGTGATTATGATAATCAAGAATTTGAAGTATCAAGTAATGTAAAATGGTTAAAAGAAAATTGGTATAAATATCAAGCAATAGTTCAAGAAAATGCTAAAAAATTAGAGAATATATATTATGACACTACAATAGATGAGGTAGCAGAGTGTGTTAAAAATATTAAAAAATATGCAGATAAAATGTTTAAGGAAAGACAACTAATAGAAAGTTATAGTATAGAAGATTATTTGAAAGAAGAGGGAAAATAAAATGATAGATTATGGAAAATATAGAGCAGTTGAAATTAAAGATTGTTATGATAACACAAATATTTTAGCAGTAATATGCTTAAATTATAAACATAGCGTCAAAGACTTTCAAGAAGAGTTATATAGAGCAAGAGAGCAAGTAAGAGAAGAAATTGAGAAGTATGGAGATGACTGGTCTTATATTTCACAAGTTATTGATGAAAAATTTGACTGGTATGAAATTACTTTTGATAATGAATATGTAGAGGTGTAAGTATGGAAATGGAAAAATATATGGAAGAAAAATTTAAAGAAAGCAGTTCATATAAGTTCTTTAAAGATTTAATTTGGGACATAACAGAAGATTATAGAGCAAATGAGGGTAAAGAATATGATTTTGATAAAACTATCGACAATTTAATGGCAGATGATGAATTATGGCAACAATTAAATGATAGTGTTTGGAATAATTTAGTTGAAGTAGGTGTAAATAATGACTAATATGGAAAAAATTTTAAAAGAAATTGACAATATAGAACAATTAGGAGCAGATATGAGATATAAAGTCAATAATGATGATTTAGATTTAGAAGTAGAACTAGAAAGTATAAATGAGTGGGTTAAAAGTCTTAAAAGAAGAATTAAAAAAGAAAAGGAGAGTAAATAATTATGAGTACAAGAGGTTATTATGGAATTAAGAAAAGGGGAGAATTAAAAGGGAGTTATAATCATTGGGATAGTTATCCTAGTGGTTTAGGAAAAGATTTGGTTAAGGAATTAAATAAAATTAAGAAAGATGATAGATTAAAAGTTTTAAATGAAACATTTGATTATATCGAATTAATTGATAGTAATATTCCACCAACAGAAGAACAAAAAGAAGTTTGTCAAAAGGCAAATGTAGTAGATTTAGGTGTATCTAACAGAAGTTTAGATGACTGGTATTGTTTATTAAGAAAGACACAAGGAGATTTAAGTACATATATTAATAAAATAGTACCATATATGGAAAATGGGAATAGCTTTTTAGATGATAGCTTATTCTGTGAGTGGGCTTATATTATTAATCTTGATACTAATAAATTAGAGATTTATACAAGTGGAAATTGTAAACAAGATGAACTAGATTTATTGGAACTTGATTTAGATAGATTATTAAGCCTAGAAAACTATGATGATGAAGATGAAGAAATACCATTATTTTAATGGAAAATAAAAATAAGGAGCAAATAATTATGAGAAAATATATTGAAAATTATATAAGATTTTATTTAGAAAATGATGATGAGTTTACAGAAAAGAATAAAGAAAAATTCACAAAAATACTACAAAATAATGAAATTATGGAAGAATTAGCCCAAAAATTAGGTGCTATGAAACTTGAAGATATGCAAGACATTAATTATGAAATTAGTAGATTACTTGAAGAGGTGCAGTTCAATGCTTAATTTGTTTATAATGTGGCTGAGTAAAGGTTTTATGGACAAAGTTGTCGATAAAATGGAAGAAAATCTTGGAATAGAAAATAAGGAGAATTAATTATGAAGAATATTGATTTTATACACAAATATGGCAAGTTAGAGTTTAGAGATATGTGCAAATACATAACACAAGAACTCTATCTTGCTAGAGCAGATAAAAAAATAGGGGGTTTTAAAATCAATAATTCTAAAAAATATGTAAAATTTTATCGTAAAGATAAAGAAAGTGTTAATTTGGAGTTTGCAACAATATATAGTATTGGTTGCAACAGATTAAAGCAATATATAGAAAGTAAATAGTAAAGGAGAGTAAATAACAAGATGAAACAAGCAGAATTATTTGGTTATAAAGTATTAGAAAATGGTGTAATTATTGGTTTTAATAATGAACCTATAAGTTTTGCAAAAACAATAACAATTATGATTAATGGAGAGATGAAAAGTGTGTCTTATGCACGATTTGTATATTATGCTTTTCACCAAAATGATTTTGACTTTAGTAATCATAGTTATTGCGTAAAACATATAGATAATGACCCTAAAAATAATGCAATAGATAATTTATATATCACAAATGAAAAAGATTATTTGTGGGGAGAAAAACATAAAAAATCAAAATTAACAAATGAAGAAGTTGAGGAAATTAGAAAACTATATTATATTGGAGAAGAAGATAATAAAGGGAACGGCTTAAATAACCCAACTAGAAAATATAGTTATAGAAAATTAGCAGAAAAATTTGGTGTTAGTCATAGTTTAATTAAGGCTATTGTAAAAGGAGAGTGTAGAGTTAATGAATAAATATAGGGCAAGATTAAAGGTTAAAATAAATCTTTATAAAGATGTTGAAGTTATTGCAGAAGATGAAATATCGGCAAAAAGAAAAATTATGGAGTTAAGTAGCAATTTATTAGATGATAGCCGAAAATCAATAGAGCAAAATGATAAGGAAGTTCAAAGATATATGTCTTATTGGGACTATGGAAAAATAGAAAAAATTGATTAAATGGCAGTTCTTAAAATGTGGGGTTTTAGAAATTATTGAAAGGAGACAAATAATTTATGGAGAATTTTTTAGAAGATGAAAATGGTTATTTCAAAAGTGTTGTCAAAGACGCATTAGATGACCTTAAAAATAATGGACAGGCTTACGCATTTTATCAAGAACAAGTTGATGAAATAGTTAAGGCATACCAAAAAGAGCTAAAAATAGAAGAAAAAGATGGTATCTTCTACTTGACAGACATAAAACAATATGCTATTATTTAAATAATAAAGGAGGTGTAAGGAAATGGAATTAGAGCAATTATATAAATCATACAAAGATTATAAATGTAAAATAGAAGGTAAAAGTGAAAATAGTGTTAATCAATATATTTATCGTATTCAAGATTTTATAAAATATAATAATATAAAAAATGTTGATGATTTGTTATCTATGACTTCAAATAATGTTAAATTATGGTTATCATCATTAGCAGATAATGGTAATGCAGAAAGAAGTAGAAATACTAAATTAACAGCAGTTAAAGAAATATATAAGTATCTTGATGAAGATTTAAAAATGGAAGTTGATACTGATATTCAAAGAATACCTTTTGCTAAAGTGCCAAAAAGAGAGAGCAAATGTCTTTCTAGTGAAGATGTTAAAGATTTAATTGATTTCATTAGAGATAGTAGAACTAGAACGGCAGTAGCAATTATATTTCAAACTGGTGTAAGATTTTGTGAACTAATACAAATTACTTGCACTGATATTGAGAGAGGTTATGCCGATATTATTGGAAAAGGAAATAAAGAAAGAACAATTTGGTTTGATTTATGGGTACAAGAAATTGCTAGAAAGTACATAAATGGAAAGCGTAGAAAAATTGTAGAAAAACAGAAAGTAAACACAGATATTTTGATGATAAGTGATTGGGGTAATGTTATTTTAAGAGAAAATCTTGAAAAAAGTATGAAGAAATGGGCTAAAGATTTTAATGAATATCCTCTAACAAAAGGAAGATTAGAGTGGTGGGAACATTTTAGTCCTCACAAGTTAAGACATAGTTTTGCCTCATATCAATTTGAGCAAGGTGTCGATGCTGCAACTGTTCGTGATTCAATGGGACACTCAAATTTGGCTACTACAAATAACTATTCACACTCTACACAAAATAGAGTTAAAATGGCTATGTTGGGTCAAAAAGCAAAGGAAAATCACGAAGATATGGAACTTATTAAGAAATTATTGGCAGATAAAGACCTTTTAAGCAAAGTAAAAGAGATGATTGGAGAAGATAATAAAGATGAATAACGAAGAAAATCAAAAACACTTTGAAATGGTACAAAAAATTGCCAAAATAAATGAAGAATTAAATGAAATTGATGAATATTTTGATAATTTAAATGGAAGTTTGAGTGAAGTGGAGTTATATATTAGTGATTTGCTACATTATGTAGAAAATAATAACTTCACTCCTCAACAAGCCGTTAGATTTTTAAATTTATTGAAAAAGAAAAGGTTGGAAAGAAGAAAAATAAAACAAGATATTGTAATTAAATCAAATTTTGATAATATTAGAAATAAATTTTCATTTTACGACCAAAGAAAAATTGCAATGACACAATTTTTTAGGAAAGAAAAAGAATTAATGTCTGAATATAATCCTAGAAAAATATCTGTTGTTGAATTAAGAGAAATGATTACTGGAAAACGTGGAAGAAAATCCATAAATGCAAAAGAAGAATTTGTGGGTAGTTCTGAAATAGAAAATGAAATTATGTTATCAAATAATGAAAATATTGAAGAAAATTCATTAAATGATAACAAAGAAATTGTGGAGGTATAATTATGTATGGTTATTTTATAAGTTATGTTTATTCTGAAGAAGGTTTTAGCTTTGCTGATATATTTGGTTCGACAAGCAAAAATGTATTTGGCAATGCTTTTGTTAATTATGAATATGAATTAAAAGATTTTGAAATTAGCGATTATAATGAAATAAAATCTATGATAGCAAAAGGTGTATCTAAATTAATTAATGATAGAAGAAAAGAAGCACACGAGCGTTTTCATAAAGATGAAGAGTATACATATCAAAATGATATAGTAAAGGCAGAAAACATTACTTTAATAAGCATTATTCCAAAGAAAGTTGAGGAATTAAATAATGGAAAAGATAATTAAATTATATTGTGAACATTGTAACAAAGAAACTGAACATAAAAGAAATTTCAGTTTGATAAAGAATTTTGTTGATGGTGCTAAAATGGTATTCACAAGAGGTTGGAGTCTAAATAATCAAACAGAATTATATAAATGCTGTAATTGTGGCAATATTGTAGAAATAGAGGTGGAGAATTAATGAATAACGAAGAAATTATTGCTAACTTAAAAACATTAAAAAATAGTATTGAACTTGAAAAGATGACTTTGCCAAGTCTACAACACGAAGAACTAAACGAAGAAAATATTAATAAGTTTGTAGATACTATGACAAGAGCATTTAATAATGATATTATTTTACTTAATAATATTGTGGCTATAATAGAAAGCAAATCTGAAAAAGATGGAAAGTAAATATTATGGAAACATTAAAAATATCTTATACAAATGACAATACGCACGTTCAAAATAGTTATCTATTAATTACTAGAAAAATTATTACTGAAAAAGTTAATGATATTATTATTGAAAGAAGATTAAAAGATTATCAAGTTACTAGAAATGTTAATTCATATGTTAGAGAATGGATAGGGCATAATAGATTATATCGTTTAGGTTTATTTAAAAGTCATACAAAACACGTTGATTTAGAAGAAAATATACCTAAATGGAAAGAAATTATTTGGTTTATATTAGGAGGAATATAATATGTTTGGAAGGTCTAAATTAAAAAGAATGGCTACTATAAAAGATTTAGAAAGTAATCCAGAAGTATTAAATTTAAACGAAGTTAAAAAGTACGGCAAGGTTGTTGAAGAAGTTTCTAAATATCTTAAACAATATAAATATCAAGTTGGTACTTATTTAGCAAATATGAAAGCTGATGAAGGCAAAGTAAAATATCTTAGACTTGGTGCAAAAGATTGCGTTGTAGAAATAAGAATTATGGAGTGATAATTATGTATATAAATGATGGTTTAAAAGTTGCCTTAAATTACTTACAATATTGTATGACAAGTTCGAGTGATAATATTTTATTAATATTTGATACAAATATATTAGCTGATGAATATAAAAATGTGTTATTAAAAAAAGAAGATAATGTCGAAAATAAAATATTTGTTTCATTAAGTGATTTATTATATCCTAATTGTTTAATTGGTCGTAGATTTTCACACTATTATTTTATAACAGATTCAGATATAAGAAGTTTAAGAGAAGAGGTAGAAAATTGTGATAGAGAATAATGAAAGAATACAAAGTATGTGTTCAAATATTTTAGAGCAAGTTCAAATTATAAAAAATGATTTTGCTACTAATGGGAAAACACACTACAATTATATTTTAGAAAAATTAAGTAAAGCACAATGGGACTTAAATGTTCTAATAAAAATGGCTGAAAATAAAAAAGAGGAAGTTGAAAAGAAGGAGGAATAATATGGTTTGGAAATTAATTATATTATTACTATTATTCTTTATATGGTGTTGTTGTAAAGTAGGAGGAGGAGATGATTAATGAGAGAAATTAATTTTAGAGTATGGGATAATGTTGATAAAAAATTTATTTCTTTAGATGATTATCAAAAATTAGGTGCTGTTGAAATAGAGAATGATGGTACTTTAACTTTAAGTCCTAGATATAGGTTTTTGACAAGTATGATGATTATGCCAACAAGATTTATTCTTTCTCAAGACACTGGATTAATTGATAAAAATGGCACAAAGGTTTTTGAAGGAGATATTGTTATGTTCGATTATGAATGGACTAAGCCTAACGAAACTGGAATTATTCAGTGGAACAAAGATAATGCTAGTTTCCAAATTAAAGGACACATACCTAGTTCTTCAATGAAACATTTAAGTCAAATGAAAATTATGGGTAATATATATGAAAATCAAGAGGTGTAAATATGGGATTAACTTTAAAATATGAATTTACAAATGGAAATAAACAAGATATTCATTTTGATAATGATGATAAAACAAGAGTAAATAATATACATTCGTGGGGTTTTGTTAATGATTTTACTTTAAAACAAAAAATTAGTGCTATTTCAAAATTATTTAAACAAGGAACGATTAAAGGTAGTTGGATTAAAAATGAATTATATTTAATAGACGACAAATACGGCTACTATTCAAATGGTTGGGAATGGCAATTTTGTGAATATACTCCAGTCGAAGTAGAAATTGAACCTGCTTGGAGTTATTATGAGGCTAAAGTAGAAACACAATATGAAACTAAACATTTGAAAGTTCTTGAGTTTGATGATTTATACAATTTGCTAGACGATGAAAAGAAAAATGAAGTAGACCAATTAATTAAAGAAGCAATGGAAAAATATTACGAAAAATCTTATAATGACATTTATTATGAATTTTCAATTAATGAAAATAAAGATAAAGTAAATTTCTATTTAGAATATAAAGGTACTTTTTATGGCGTTAGAATAACAGAAAATAATTATGTTGAAGTTTTTACTGATGGTTTAGAGTGCTGTGCGGATAGATATGATGAATTTAAAGATGAAGTACATAAAAAAATTGATGAAGAAGTCATTAAATATTTAAATAAAAATATCCAAAAATTAGAAAATGGTTTTGTATATAAAAATAATTATTATGAAACTTTTGAAGAGGTTAAAGATGTTATAACAGAAGAAGAAAAACCAAAGGAGGAAGAACAATGTTAATAATATTAATTTTAATATCTATAGCAATTATAATTTTAGGGTTGTTTGTTTATCCAAATGATGAAGAAATTGGTACATTTATTACGGGTGCTGGTATTATAGGATTTATCATTAAAATAATAGGCTTAATATGTTGCATAAGCAGTTTGGTTGGAGCAAGGGTTATAGACCAAAGAATTGAGTTATATCAAAATAAAAATAAAGAAATAGAAGAAAAAATGGAAATTGTTGTTAAAAATTATATGGAATATGAAGGCAACACATATAAAGAATTAAAAACTGATAGTTATATTCAACTTATTAATTTATATCCAGACTTAAAAGCTGACCAATTAGTTAAACAACAAATAAATTTATATATAGAAAATAATAATAAAATAATTCAATTAAAAGAAGAAAAAATGAATAAAACAATTTATAGATGGTGGGTGTATTTTGGAAAGTAATATTGACAAAATAATATTAATATGTTATCATTAATTTATAAAATAGGAGGTTTTTGAATGGCTAGATTTATATTTGATGCTGATAAAATAGAAGATATTAGCGACGGTTATCATTCTTTTAAAGAACTATACGAATTTAGAAAGATTTATAATGCAGCTTTATTTAATGAATGGGCTGAAAACGGTAAATACGAAGTTTATAAATCTAAAAAGCATTTTGATGGAGAAGATTGTTTTGATGGAAAGTGGTTTATTGTTGTGGCAATATTACCGACTGGACAAATAAGTAATCATTATGAAATGAAAGATTGGGATTTATTTAAAATACCAGAATATGAAAAATCAAAATATGAATTTGATGGACATACTTCAGAAGATGTTATAAAAAGATTAAATGGAATTCTATAATTTGTGGGGAGATGAATAATTGTGAAAAAAATTAGAAGAGAAACATTTGAAACAAATAGTAGTTCAACACACGCATTAACTACTACAAATAATTTAGGAAAAGATTATATTCCTTTTGGGAATAATATTAAAATTAGATTTTTTGACGAAGAAGAACCATTAGTAACATTAGAAGATAAAGTAAGCTATTTAGTATCACATATTATTAGTTGGTATAAATGGAATGCAGAAAATTATGAAGATTTAATTGAACAAGTTAAGGAAAATAGAGATTTTAAAAGAATAGAATATTATGTTCAAGAAAGATACGGCAAAAGAATTGTATTTCCTGAAAAATACGACGGAGATTTAGAAGATATTGTAGAAATAAATCATCAACTTCAAAGTTGGGAACACGACTTGGATGAAGTTTTAAGAGATATGGTTGACGAAAGAGATTTACTTGATGAAGTTTTATCTGATGGAAAAATGATTATATTTGGAAGAGATTAATTAAATAATAGAGAGGTGTTTAGAATGAGAAAGAAAAAAGAAAATAAAATATATTATTACACAGTAGAATATGCTAGTGGAATATTAAGAATTAATAATAGAGATAGTATTATAATAGCATCTAATAAAGAATTAAAAGAAGATTCTTTTGTGGTAGTTGAACATATAGGATGTGGAGTTTTTATAGGAAGAGTATATAAAGAATTTTGTCAAGAAGATTGTATTCCTTCCTCTGCAAAAGAATATAGATATTTAAAAGATATAAATTTATCAGACTGGGTAGAAGAAATTGAAAGAAAGAAGAGAATGGAAGAACTTCAAAAAAAGATGGAAAGCAAATTTGCTGAAATAGATAAAAAGAAGAAATTTGAATATTATGCTCAAATAGATGATGACTTTAGAGAGTTATATTTAGAATATGAAGATTTAGGAGGAAAAGGAAATGAAATTGATTAGACGAAAAACATTTGAAACCAATTCAAGTTCAACTCACGCAATTACAATTCCTAGAAAAATAGATAAAAATTTATCAAAAGGTGTCAGACCAAGTATTTATTTTCATATAGGAGAATTTGGTTGGGCTTATGGAAAACACGAATTAAAAGACTATATTTGGACTGCAATTTGTGATATTTATCCTAATGAATGTGAAGAATATAAACAAAAAATCATAAATATATTAAGCCCTTATTACAAAAGAATAGAATTTGAAGAGCCTAAATTTGATGAACATTATGATGAGAATGGAAATCTTGAATGGAAATATTTAGATAGTATGCAAGGTTATGTAGACCATTGTTACGAATTAAAAGAATTTTTAGATGAAATATTTGAAAATGAAGAATTGTTTGTTAATGCTATTTTAGATGGTTATGTAAGAACTGGAAATGATAATGCCGATGGTTATGATTTAGATGATTTAGATGATAACCCAGACTATTATCATTACTATAAAGGAAATTAGAGGTGTCGATATGAAATTAATAAGAAGAAATACTTTTGAAACTAATAGCAGTAGTACCCACGCACTTGTAATTATTTCTAAAGATGATTACAAAGCTTGGCAAGAAAATAAAAAAGTTTTAAATTTATACAATGGAACTGCCGAAGATTTAAGTGAACAAGATAAAGAAATCATAAGAAATGAAGATGGTTCTATTGATTATAAAGGAGAACATTTTGATAGTGAGTATGATTTTATGGAAAGCGATTATTATGATGTAATAGATGATGGTAATGCTTCAAAAGAATATATTGATAATTATGCCGAAGTTGAACAAAAAGAACTTGGAGATAATGTTATAATGAGTATTTATAGAGGCGAGAGGTGGTAGAATGAGGTTAATTAGAAGAAATACCTTTGAAACCAATTCTTCTTCTACACACGCCCTTGTAATTCCTCACAAAGTAGATAATGAAAATTATGAATTAGGAGATAGCTTAGACCATAATTATAGTTATGGGAGAGAAGAAAGCCGTTTAGTTGATAACTGGGATGAAAAACTTGCTTATGTATATATAACTATTAAAGAATTAAATGAGTGGGCTGAAAATAAATTTAAAATAACATCTGAGATGATAGAAAGATTTAAAGAAAATGTTAATAAGGCTTATAATGAGGTTTATAACATAGTTAAATATAAACCTTATGAAGGAGACCCAAAGCCCAATGATATATTTAATTATATTGATAGTAATGGAAAAGATGATTTAGTAAAAGACCATATAATCATTAGGAATGATAGTTGGTGGAGTCCTTATGTTGACCACGTTGGACAATTTACTGATGAAGATGATTTTCTTAATAAAGTTTTTAATGATTATGAATTTATTAAAAGATTTATTTTCAACAAAGAAAGTTATATAACTATTGGTGGGGATGAATATCGTGGTTATAATATTAAAACAATAGGATTTGAATATGACTATAAAGAGGGAGACCATAGAATGAATGAAAAAGGAGAATTACCTCCAAAAGAATGGTTAGATGAACGTGGTTGTATTAAAGATGAATATTGGGATAGATATTGGAATGAATATACTCTTGATACTGGAGAATTTTGGGATAAATTAAGAGAATATGAAAAAGAAAATGATGTATTTTTGAAAGGAAATTAGAATATGAAATTAGTAAGAAATAATGTTTTTGAAACAAATAGTAGTTCTACGCATAGTATAAGTATATGTAGATATGAAAAACCACAAGAAAATAATATTCCTAGAAATTATAAAGATGTTTATATGGTATCTGAATTCGGAGATGTTGGTGGAAGTGATGAAACTTATGCTTGTGATACACATAACACTGAAATTTCCAAATTAAGATTCTTAATAAATATGATTGCCTCTGTTTATGAAGATAGCGAACTTTATGAAAATTGGGAATATGAACGAAGAGATGATGAAATATATAAAAAAGAATATTTCAGAAAATTAATAACTCAAGATTTATTTGTTTGGTTAAAAGAAGTTGTTTTTGAAGAAACTGGAACAGAGATAGAAATAGAAATGCCTTCAAATAATTGGTTTCCATATTTTGAACAAACATATACCGAATATGATTCTATAGAAAATATGTTAGATATAGAAGAGGATGAAAACGGTAAATATAATAAAGATAAGTTCAAAACTAGAATAAAAGATATAATATTTAATAGTAAGGTCTATATTGAGAATGAAAATTGCCCTTACGGAATGGAGAGATAATATGAAATTAATAAGAAGAGGAACATTTGAAACTAATAGTTCTAGCACACATTCAATTACTATGTGTAATAAAAGCGATTTTGATAAATGGAAGAATGGAGAACTTTATTATTGCCAAGATAATGGAAATTTCTATAATGAAGAAGGAAGAGAAAAGGTAATAAAGAAAAATATAATTCGAGAAAAAGCCAAATATGATAATGGGAATTATATTTATAAAAATGTAATTGTTCCATATAAAGAAATAGATAAGCTATGTACTGAAGAAAATTTATCAGAAATTACAAAGGAAGAAATTGAAACATATTTAGAAGATTGCGATTATTATGAAATTCCTTTGACATATGAGGAATGGGACGACCAATTTGAGTATGAAAAATATGAAGATTCATATACAACCAATAGTGGTGAGACAGTGGTAGCATTCGGCTACTATGGAACGGACTACTAATGGATAATCAATATATTATACAGATTATTAAATCCGATAAGAAATATCCAAATGGAATTTGTATTACTCCTACAGATATCATTAATAAAGAAACTATTGAGCTTGAAGATATTAAACGCGTTAATGATGTCTTAAGTGGGGGGGGTACGACAACGTAGACTTATATTTAATAGATTTAAAAATAAAATTTGCACAAATTAATCCTAAAGATTATTATTTAAGTTATTCTGGAGGAAAAGATAGCCATTTATTATATTGGTTTATCAAAGAATATCTTAAGGATAAAGAAATTATGATTGTTGGTATTAACACTTATATGGAAAATCCGCAAATCTTAAAAAGAATTATGAAAAATTGTGATAAAGTTTTGTTCCCGTCTTTAAAGCCTTTTGAAATCAAAGAAAAATATGGTATACCGTGTTTTAGTAAAGAGCAAGACTTTTATATTTATTATTATCAAAACGCTCTTAGAAAAGGCAAAAAGCCATCAAAAACAATACAACAAAAAATCGATGGGACTTATAATAAAGGATTTAGTGGTATTTCCAAAAAAGCAAGAAATTATGTTAAAAGTGGTAATGCTCACAATATAACTCATTTATGTTGTTATTATTTAAAAAAGAAGCCTGCTCACGATTTTGAAAAAGAAAGTGGCAAAAAGGCAATACTAGGTATTAGAAGTGAAGAATCTGCTTTAAGAAAAAGACAGTATACAACTTGCTTTTCTAAAAATGGCAAATTCACACCAATACATAATTTAACAGATGATATTTTGGAAGGAATTATATCTAAATATAATATAGAAGTTCCAGAAATATATAATCATATAAAGAGGACTGGATGTGAAGGTTGTCCTTATGGTAGCTATTATCACGAAACAGAAAAAGAATTAGATTTGATGTCCCCAGCTAAAAAGAAGTTTGTATATGAACTATTTAAAGAAAGTTATGAGGTATTAGAAATTAAAATTGAGAGGTGAAAAAATGAAATTATTAAATAAATATAAAGATGGTAATATTAAAGTGGAAATTTTTGATGATGGCACGCGTATTATAGATATTCCAGATGGAGAGGAACCAAATTTAGAATTTCCACTTAGTATGGATTTTAAAATAACAAATTGGTGTGACCAAATGTGTCCAATGTGCCACGAAAAATCAAATCCCGAAGGACAACCAGGAGATATAATGAATTTAAAATTTATTGATGGTTTACAAGCAGGAACAGAGATGGCTCTTGGAGGCGGAAAAGTTACGTCTCATCCACAATTAAAAGAGTTTTTACAAAAATTAAAAAAACAAGGAGTTCTTCCTAGTATTACGGTTCATCAAAATGAATTTGTTGATAAAGCAACTTTTATAAATGAATTAATTGAAGAGGACTTGATTTATGGTTTAGGAATTTCATTTTTAACAAAATATGATATGTTGTGGAAAGCTGTATCTGAAAATGAAAATGCCGTAGTTCATTTAATTGCCGGTATTCACGGGAAAGATGTTTTTGATTATTTATCTCAATTTAATTGTAAAATATTAGTGCTTGGATTTAAAGATTTTGGGCGCGGTTCTTTATTATTACAAAACGATGAAAAGAAAAAAGACATTGAAGATAAAATTAATTGGTTAAAAGAAAATCTATCTAAATATATGACTAAATTTAAAGTTGTTTCATTTGATAATTTAGCTTTAAAACAATTAGATGTAAAAAGAAATCTTACAGAAGACCAGTGGAATGAGTTTTATCAAGGTAATGATGGAACTATGACGATGTATGTTGATGGCGTTAAACAAGAATTTGCAAGAACTTCAACATCTCCTACTAGATATAAATTAAAAGATACTATAGAAGAAATGTTTGAGGTGGTTAAGAATGAAACTAAGAGTCAGAATTAAAACCAAGAATGATATTAAATATTATAGCCCAGATACAAATTGGGCTTCTTTAATCGTTGAAGTTAAAGAAATTATGGAAGAGTCCCAAAATCATACCGTTAATGTTTTAGTTCAAATGATGGATACAATTAAAGCCGCAGGAATCATTTCTTTTGAACCAAAAGCAAAAGGTGAGTATATCATAATGGGAGAATATGAAAAAGATGAAAAATGGGGATGGCAGTTTAAAATAGATGGCGGTTATGAAAATATTAAATTAGATACATTGGAAGAAAAAAGATTATTTTTAGAGCAAATTTTAACTGAACGTCAAGTTGAAAGCTTATTCAATACATTTGAAGACCCTTTTCAATATATTGAACAAGGTGATGTATCAAAATTAATGATAGCCAAATATATAGGTGAACATACAGCAAATAGAATTATAGATAAATTTAAAGCAACTATGGATTTGGCTCCAGCATATAATTTCTTTAGGCCACTTGGGGTTACCCCATTATTAATCAATAAATTATGTGGTACATATGGAAGTGCTGAAAACGCTATTAAAAAATTTCAAAAAAATCCTTATATATTAGCAGATGATATAAAAGGTGTAGGTTTTTTAAGAGCTGATGAAATTGCATTAAAATATAACATTAAACCTGATGACCCCTTTAGAATTAAATCCGGTATTAGATATTTATTTAAAGATATTGCTAATAATGAAGGTTCGACTTGGTTAACCCTTGATAATTTTAAAACTCAAATTACAGAATTATTGCAAATTGGCATTGATATTGTAATGAGTTGTATTCAAGAAATGATAAAAGAAAAAGAAATTTATTTTAATGAAGAAAAAAGTCAAATTGCTTTAATGTATTATTATAATCTCGAACGCAATATTGTTAATAAAATTTTAAGTTTACAAAACGCTGAATGCCAACTTTACACGGACGAAGAAATAGAAGAAGGAATAAAAAAAGCAGAAGAAGAACAAGGTTTTGAATTTACAAATGAACAAGTAGATGGAATAAAATCTTTATTAAAAAATAATGTATCTTTAGTTGTTGGTTTGGCTGGTACTGGTAAAACAAGTATAATTAAAGGGGCTTATCAAATATTTCCTTATGATACTATAATTAAACAATGTGCTTTTTCTGGTCAAGCAGCTAAAAGAATAAACGAGGCAACGGATAGACCATCAAGTACAATTCATAGATTATTAGGTTGGCAAGGAGAAATGTTTACTTATACTGAATTTAATCCTTTACCTGCTGATGTTATAATTTTAGATGAGGTCTCAATGGTTGGCTTAGAATTGTTTTGGAGCTTAATACAAGCCATACCTAGAGGAGCCAAATTAATAATGTTGGGAGATAATGGACAACTTCCTCCAATCGGTGTTGGTAATTTATTAAGTGATTTAATGGAATCTCAAAAAATTAATTTTGTTCAATTAACTAAAATACATAGACAAGCAGAAAAGTCGGCTATCATTACTACATCACAAAAAATTAGAAAAAAGTTGTTTTTACTTTCAGGAGATTATGAAGGGGAGCAAACATACGGAGAATTAAGAGATTTAACTCTTAAGGCAAGACAAGATGCAAACTTTTTATTCGATGTTTTAATGGAAACATTTATGGAAGAATATAATAAATGTAAAAATATTCAAGATATTCAAATAATAGTTGCACAAAATCAAAAAGTTGCTTTAGCACGTGACCAAATTAATAAAGAAATACAACAAAGAATTAATCCTAAAAAATACGAGTCGGACTTAGAAATAAAAATAAAATATAAAAACGTTATTCGCGTTGGAGATAAGATAATAAATAGAGAAAATCATTATGATGTAGAAACTCCTGATGGGATACAAACCAGTATTTACAATGGTTCAATGGGAATTGTTAAAGAAATTGCTAAAAATTATATTATAGTTAATTTCTTTGATGAAGGAGAAATTGTTATACCAAAAGAATATTACGAAGGACTAGAATTAGCTTATGCAATTACTTGTCATTCTTCTCAAGGTTCTCAATTTAAAATTACTATTGTTGGTTTTGATAATTCTTCTTATATTCTATTGTCAAATGAATGGCTATATACGGCCGTTACAAGAGCCAAAAGTATGTGTTATATAATAGCGCAAACAAGGGCTATAAATATGGCTGTAACACGTCATAAAACGGTTGATAGAAACACATTTTTATTAGAATTATTTAATGAACGCAATTAAGCGTTTTTTTATTGACAAAATTTAATTCTTATGATATTATTTTAATAAAGATAGAGGAGGTATGAAATGGGTGTAACAATTTATGACACAAAAGATGAAGATGCCTTAGCTTATCAAGGATGGAAATCTTATAAAGATTCTACATTAAGGTCAATGTCTAAGAAAGATTTAATTGAAATTATTAGAATGTTAGAACATAATTGGGCTGGAGAAATTAAGGCGTGTTGGTTGCAATCTAATAGACTAAAATTCACAGATGAAATTTTTGAAAAAGTAATAAAAGATATAGAAGCATATAATCCTGAATATAGCGAATTAGATTATGATTATGAAGATAACGCTTATTTGGATTATCATCCAGTAGATATTGATTATATTATCAAGAATGTATTAGAAACATATAAAATAGATGAACCATTTAGGGAAGAACAATTATTTGGTAATATAGGATTTTTTAGTAGATTTTTAAACGATAGAGATGGTTTTGTTTATTTTACAGAAGAAGAAAATAAGGCTGTGGATAAATATATTAAAGAACATAGTATAGAACCAAAAAATAATTTTTATGATTATTATAAAGAAGAGGAGAAAAATAATGACTAAATATGACACAAAAACAACAATTACCAATTTTGATGTAAATTGGCAAAGAATTAAGTCTGCTTGTATGACAACAATTTCTAAAAAGGCTGGTGATAAAGAACCTCCAAGAGAATGGAAACGTAAATTACTAATTTGCAGACACTCACCAATAAGAAGGGGAATTATTAGCTGGAAATGGGAAAATATTCCTTATGCTATTAGTACCCACTTTGCTAGACATCACGAGGGCTGTGAAAAATTTGTTGGAACAGAAAGAGCGGATAGAACAGAGGTAAAAGACCGTTCACAAAGAAGTCAAATGAATTATGTACCAATGGAAATGGATGCTAATATTCAAGCATTAATGAGTATTGCTGAAAAACGCCTTTGTATGTGTGCAGACCCTACAACAAGAGAATATATGGAAGCTTTAGTTGAAGAAATAAGAAAATATGATGAAGATGTGGCTTGGTCTTTAGTCCCACAATGTGTAAGATGCGGTGGATGTGTTGAACCTTTTGGAACTTGCCAATATTATAATAATATGTTTAAAGATATGCCATTAGAAGAACAAAATGATGTTATGGCGAGATATGATTATTATGATGAGCAAAAAGTTAAAAAATTAGTTTTAAAAAAGAAAGGTGATTAAAATGGCTAAAAAGAAAAATGTCAAAGAATTAGAACCGACCGAATATTTTGAAGGATTAAAAAGTAAAGTTCAAAATATTACAGACGAAGAATTGGTAGAGTTCTATCACGGATGCCTATCTCTTGTAGAAAAATATAAAATTACTGGACAAAAAAGAGTAATACAAAAATTAAGATTTTTAGTTGATTGTGTTGAAAAAGAGAGAGAGGCAGTAAAATTAGGCGTAAATTCTTTTGTATATAGAGAAGATATTGAAGAATATATCGATAAAATTTCTAAAGATGTAGTAAAAATTATTGAATTGGAAAATTATCCAAGAGAAATACCGGACAAGATTGTAGATATTATCGCACAAACTAAAGATATTTTTGACCAATTTTATGTAGTGTTTACTGATTATACTGGAGAGGTAGAGAAACAAGTTCAAAAAGAAAGAAGAGATAAAGACCCAATATTATTTGGTAGCTTTCAAAAAAATACCGGAACAAATAATTTTAATCGAACAGAAATAGTTATGAGTGATAGGTTTTATTTCTTGGGAGATTGGGTTGATGAATATTGTGATTTAACAATGGATAAATTCTTAAAGGAAGCGGGTAAAGATAAATTAAAGACCATTGGAACTCCTAAAAATATAGAGGAGATTAGAGCTGAATTAAACAGATTGGATGATGATATGAAAATAGTAAATAATGTTCCAAAGAAATCATTTTTCAAAAAAATTAAATCAGTATTTAAAAGAAGATGAAGAGAAATATAGATTTAACAGAAAATTTTGATTTTGCAATTCCTAGAAGAGCATCAACTCAAAATACTCCTCTTGCATTTAGAAGTTTAAATTTAGCCGTATGTAGTCGCAGTAAAAGTATAATTGGCAATATGATAAAGAAAGACATCGTAGATTTTTCTTATTGTATAGAAGAAGACATTGAACACGAACACGGTGGAATGATACAAGGGAATGGTTATAGAAGAAGATTTATGAAGTCATATAACGAACCAGAAACTCATTGTGAAAGATGCGGATGTTCTAAAAAATATCCTTGGGAAGATTTTAGTACATTATTATGCCCTAAATGCAATAAAAGTATGGATTATGAATTTCATAAAATTCCTTGGAGGTGATAATAATGAAATATAATATTGAAATAGAAACTGTAAGAGCCGGACAACCAAGACCGTACGCAGATAGTGTTTTAGAATATAAAATTGTTGTTTCTGGAGATTTACCAAACGATATAGATAGAATTATTGAAGAATTTTGCACCAAATCTTTAACTCATTGTGATAAAAAATATAATGATGAAAGGTTCTGGTATGAATCATATTACACATTTGATAAGTTAAATGGGGATGATGAGATGTGTAAATATAAATTTATAGTTACCAGCCCATATCTCGATTAATGAGCGATATTATTAATAAAGGTGCAAAATATATAGGTTTATTCAAAGATAACCATACTATATTGGTAGATATGAGAGATATATTAGATATATTACCAACACAATTTATATTACAAAATGGTATGCCAATTTATGATATCATTTTTCAAGATGGATTACATTGGCAATTATCTATTGATAATGAAACATTAAAAATTTGGACAAAATACAAAAATAAACTTGACAAGAAGAAATAATTGTGTTATCCTTTAATTAAGATAGAGGAGGATAAAGAAATGAGTAAATTAACAGATTGGATTAACAATAAGGTTAATGAATTTGAGGTTGAAATGGAACCTAAAAAGAATGAAAAACTAGAAGAGAAACAAACAAAGAAAAAGCTAAAAAAAGCTAAAAAGACAATTAAAGATATAGCCGATGAAAGAGATTTATATAGAGATAAATATATGGCTATTCTTGAAGAAAAAGGAGAGGGGTTCAATCAATATTTATATTATCAAAATAAAGCTAACGAAGCAGAAGCTGATGAAAAAGAAGCTCGCAAAGAAGTAAATGATATCAAAGGTGATTTAAAAGATTATGATAATGTAATTGGTAGATTGTTTATTAAAGAACCGGTAACATCATTAGAAAAATGTGATGATTATGATAACTTTTTAGCTTATGTTGTTAGATTGCATTTTATAGATAAGGATTTGCCGCTTAAAGGTATTGCGAGTGCTTGTAAAAAATTATCGATTACAAAATCAATGATAAAAAAAGAATCATCATATTTATATAAAGTTCTTGAAGTTGATAAATGGGATATAGAATAGGTGATATTATGAATTTTATAAAGAAATATAAATATATTATTACTTTAATTATTTCAGTTTTAATTTCATTTATTTTAATAGCAGCTTTATTTAATTTAGTTAATAAATGGACTAAAATGTATCAATGTGACCATATACCATTTACAGAAGCACTAAAAGATGGACAATGTAGAGAATATTTTGGAATGAAGGTAAAAGAATATGATAAAAGAAAATAAAGATTTTATAATAAAATTAATACTATTTGTGATTATTTTTATAGAATCCATCTTTTTAGTTTTATATATTGAACGCAATAAACAAAACACTCAAAAAATTGATGATTTAAAACAAGAAAATTATCATTTGGTTTATGAAAACAATAACTTGATAAATGAAAATGAAAGACTTGGTATGATGAATAGCGAAATTTGGGAGTTATTTATTGCCGATAAAAATATTGATAAAGGAGGAGAAACAAATGAGTAAATGCGCTGTTATAGAGCCGATGGTAAAAAGAGTGCTAGAAGAAAACCCAGCAACTCGAGAAGATGATTTTACTCTTGTTTATGAGGTTTTTAAAAAATTTGTTCCTAATATTGATGAATTAAGTTTTAAAGAAGTTATGATGAATCATAAACATTATAAATTGCCATATTTTGAAACAGTCCGTAGAACTCGACCTAAATTACAAAATATGTATCCAGAATTACAACCAAGTTCTAATGTGTTAAAAGGTCGTCAACTTGAAGAAGTTGATTATCGTAATTATGCTTTATCAAAATAAGGAGGAACGATAATGTTCAACTGGGATGATGAATACGAAAAATTTAAAATTATTATAAAAGGTAAATACTTAAAAGAAAATAATGATAGTCCTATTTTAACAGATATTCAAATAAAGAAAGAAGTTATAGAAGGAGAATATTTCTTCTTATTATATACATTATTATATTATGCTTCCCTTGTAATGTTAGATAATGATGAAAATGCTAACAGACAAAAATTTTTGGATATAGCAAATGAAATATGGATGAATGCCGTTAAGGAGGCTAGATAAAATGACTTATAATAGAGTACAAAAGTTTGAACAAATTACAACAAATATGTTAGATTTATATCAACGTAAACAGGCTGATTATGGAAATTCTACAGCAAAAACGTTCGATGAATATGGATTAGTTTCTTTTCTAGTTCGTATGGAAGATAAATTAAATAGGGTTGCTACATTAACAAAAAAATCTACTACCGAACAACAAGTTAAAGACGAAAAAATTGAAGATACATTGCTTGATTTGGCTAATTATTCTATAATGGCGCTTATTGAATTAGATAGAGTAAAAAGTGAACAAGTCAAAGAA
>JAFRFB010000069.1 GCA_017434555.1 Methanobrevibacter sp.
GGTGGTGTCCACTATTTAAATTTAGCCTTGATTTTGGACTTATTTTAATATGATTTTTATGGATATATTGGCAATTTCATATACATGTATCTAAATAATGATATTTTGAAAAATCAACAGGATTATTATAATATGATTTACGTTGTTGTAAATCTATGTTTATTAATGTAAAGTATTGAATTATTAATTGTTATTTTAATTTAATTGGTATTTTGTTTTTAGTAAAATTGAAGGATTATTTTTTTTTGACTGTGTTAACCTATATTTGATGAAAATGTGTATTGTATCTTATTTTTATAAAAAATACAGATTAATTGACCAATAATTAAGGATAATATGCTAATTAAATGTAATAATGGTTGAATAGAGGATTTTCTAATCAAAAAATTTTAGATTAATGTTACATTTAGGTGATTTCTTATTTTTCTGAGGTTGAAAACTATTGCCTCCAGTATCAAATCAATTTCAACTTTTGTTCGTCCTCTTCTTTTGGATTGTTTGAATTCCTGTATTTCTTTTATCTCTGAAAATGCTCCCTCACTGTGAATTGCTCGTAATTTATAGATTTGTTGTCCTTTTTGTGAAAGAAATGCTTTTTTCCTTTCAATGAAAAACGGATTGAAAGATTCATATAATACTCGATATTTGTTATTTTTTGCACATTCTTTTTTGTATGGACAATTTGGACATTCAAGTGTTCTGAATCTTAATTTTAATTCACCATCTTTCTCTACTATTCCATCTACTTTTAATTTTTGATTATTGAGGCAGGTGAATTCTATTTTTATGGGATCAAAGTGCATGTTGCATTTTGCATGTGGATTGTCGCTGCATGTTCCATTTGATTTCATTGCATCGTTCCTATCGGAGATTATTGGTATTATTCCCTGCGAATATGCATATTCTATTTGATCCAAGCCATAATAACCATTATCTGCCAAGATGTATTCTGGTACTACATTATAGGTTTCAATTATGTAGTCTATTGTAGGTTTTAATTGATGTCTGTCGGTTTTATCTTCAACTATTCGCTGCATTAGTATTAATCCGGTTTTAACGTCAACTACTGTTTGTAATAGGTACGCGAACTTTATTGTGTCATCTTTCATATGCATTTTACGTGCTTCAGGATCAGTTACACTGACACGGTTGTTTCCATCATAATTTTCTTTTAACACCTCCAATGTGTCTAAAATCTCGTTACGTGCTTTTTTAGATGTTAATGCTATTTGTAATAGTTGCCTACTATGTTCGTTGAGATTATGGTGGATTTCATCAATCAAATCAATCATATCTTCCGGCAATTCATCCATAAAAAAGAATCTTTTAATTTTGCTCCAAATAATCCGTGTAGCTTTATCAAATGAGTAATCGTAAATTAAATCTTCTAAATATATGATTTGTGCTATGGATAAGCTTCTGAATTCGTTAACATAAGCTTCTATTGGTGTGCTGTCAATAGAGATGATTTTAAAGTCTACTAATCCCATTTTAAATCCAAACTGCACTGTAAATTTGAAAAAATATTTAATTAAATATTCATAATCATTTTTAAATTGGTTGATTTTTGATTTTCTAGGCAATTTCTGATTTGTAATGTACATACAGGCCTTGCTTTTATCATCCAAGAATTCTTCAATCTTACGACATGACCTATAGCCTCTAAAAGTAGCAAAAGCATATAATCCCAACATTTCAGACTTAGAATATCTAAATTTGGGACCAGGGACACCTGGTGCTTTACCTTTGAATAATTCCGTGTTTTCTTTTTCAAATAACTTAACTAAATGCACAACCAATTTTGCCATATTAGAATCATTCAAATCTTCCACGGGGCTTTTATGAATTAAAGGGGCTTGAATACTATAATATTCACTTTCTACTGCTAACATAAACATTAACACTCCCAATTAAAGTAATCTGTAAAAAAAAGAAAGAACAAAATATATATTGTACCTCCAACAAAAGCAAACAATAGTGATTGGGGGGATGTTCTTTCTTGATACACTATAATATTTCTCCAATCACCTATTTAATGCTTTTCATGCTGTTAAAATTTATTAAACTCGTTTAAACTAGTCTTGATAAATGAATAATCTATCCTACATACGATAATATGATTAACGATTTGATAGAGAAACTTAAATTTAAATTATGTGTATTCGATTATTGTCCTGTTTGGTGAGGTTTAGGTTTAATTAAACGATAATCATTGAAAAAATAAGACCAAACTTTGTGAAATGTAGGATGTCTTCGAGTGTTTCAAGTGTAAATGAGAGTTTTCAAATTTTAGCAATTAGTGGACAGCACCA
>JAFRFB010000070.1 GCA_017434555.1 Methanobrevibacter sp.
AAATTTTAATTTTTAAATTTATACGTCTCCTAAGTAGTGACTTGTAGGGAACGGTTCTGGAGATAAACCTTTTCTTTGTCTGATTTCTCTCACGATTTGACTTTGCATTTCACGTGGGAGTGGTTCGAATCCTGCAATTTCAGTAGACCATAAACATCTACCTTCTGCTGCGGATCTGATATCACCAGCGAAACCGAACATTTCTGCTACAGGAACTTTGGATTCGATTCTTGCCATATCTCCTTCTTGACCCATGTCAACAATTTGACCTCTTCTGTTTTGGATTTCACGAGTACATGCACCCATGTAATCATTTGGAGTGTCAATAACTACTTTTTGCATAGGTTCGAGTAATGCAGGTTCTGCAAGAGTCATAGCACCTAAGATTGCGTTTCTGATAGCAGGTAATACTTGAGCAGGTCCTCTGTGAACTGCGTCTTCGTGAAGTTTTGCATCGTGGAGTTTGAATTTTAATCCCATACAGATTTCTTCACCTAAAGGACCGCCTTCAAGGGTGGATTCAAATCCTTCGAGTAACAATTCTTTAACTTCATCCAAGTATTGAATACCACGAGTCATGTTGAGGAATATGCTTCTGTTGTGAACAGCCCATACTCTTCTTGCTTCTTCTTTATCTAATCCGTATTCCATGAAGTCGTTAGCTGATTCTTTACCTTTTACTCTACCTTCTTTGATGTTTCCTTCTTGGATTGCATCATAAAGGCTTGGTTCAATAGGTTCAACAGTTATGTAGAATCTGTTATGTTTGTTTGGAGATTTACCTTCAACTTGTGGTGAAAGTTGTCTTACAGTTTCTCTGTATACAACAATTGGTTCGGAAGTAGTGATATCTACACCTTTTTCATTGATTCTGTAACCAATAACTTCTAAGTGAAGTTCTCCCATACCGGATACTAAGTGTTCACCGGTTTCTTCATTAATATCGATTTTTACGGTAGGATCTTCTTTACCGGTTTGTCTTAAAACTTCAATTAATTTTGGTAAATCTTTAGTATTTTTAGCTTCAACAGCTACAGTAACTACAGGTTCTGATATGTGTTCTAAACCTTCAAACTCTTTGATTTTGTCTTCAGGTGAACATAAGGTTTCCCCTGCGATAGCACCTTTTGCACCAGCAACGTATACAATGTTACCTGCAGGAACTTTATCGGTATTAACTCTTTCAGGACCGAAGTATACACCTACTTGTTGTACTCTGGATTTACCGTGAGAACCAACGAGATATACTTCTGTACCTTTTTCAATAGCTCCTCCATAAACCCTACCGGTTGCGATTTCACCAGCGTGTTTATCTACAGATACGTTGGTAACCATTACAGCTAAAGGTCCGTCAGGAGAAGTTTCAATCATACATTTACCTGCAGGAGATTCGATGTCTCCATCCCAGATGTTAGGTACTCTGTAAACTTGAGCTTCTTTAGGGGAAGGCAAGTGTTCAACTACCATACCTAATAATACATCAGATAAAGGTACTTTTTGTGCTAATTCTTTTTCATTTTCAGCGTTACAGTATTCGATAATGTCTTTAAAGTTAATTCCAGTTTCTTGCATGGTTGGAACATTAATAGCCCAGTTGTGGTAAGCTGAACCGAATGCTACAC
Organism: Methanobrevibacter sp.; assembly: GCA_017434555.1. Lineage (GTDB taxonomy): Archaea > Methanobacteriota > Methanobacteria > Methanobacteriales > Methanobacteriaceae > Methanocatella. The sequence continues at coordinate 1,623 of JAFRFB010000070.1, forward strand.
TACCGTTAGTGAAATCTAAAGCCCATTCTTCTTTTTTGTCTTCAGGAGCCATGTTTTTAATCAATTTGTTAGCTTCCATGAAGATTTTTAAGAATCTGTTTTGTAACTCTTCAGGTTCTAATTTTAACTCGTTGATTAATCTATCAACTTTGTTAATGAATAAAACTGGTTTAACGTTTTCTTTTAAAGCTTGTCTGAATACAGTTTCGGTTTGAGGCATGATACCTTCTACAGCACAAACAACAACCACTGCACCGTCTACAGCCCTCATTGCACGAGTTACGTCTCCACCGAAGTCAACGTGTCCTGGAGTATCGATTAAGTTAATTAAGTATTCTTTTTCTTTGTAATCGTGTACCATGGATACGTTTGCTGCATCGATAGTAATACCACGTGCTTGTTCTTGTTCATCAAAATCTAAGAATCTTTGGTCACCAGCAAGTTCCTCAGAAATCATACCTGCACCTGCTAAGAGGTTGTCAGATAAAGTGGTTTTACCGTGGTCGATGTGAGCACAGATACCGATATTTCTGATTTGGGTAGGTTCATACATTAATTCTTTGATTTTTGCAATCATTTTGTCTCTTCTACTCAAGATAACCACCTAAATATGAATATGATTAGTGTGCTGCTTTAGCAACTCTTTCTTTTTCTTCAGCTTTTTGTAAAGCAAAGCTTCTAGAATCTTCTTCAGAAGCAAGTATTAATTCATCAGCTAAACATTCAGCAACAGATCTTTTGTTTTTGAATGATGATTGTAAAGTACCTCTAGTTAAGAAACCTAAAGATAAATCAACTCTTCTTTGTGGAGAAATATCAACAGCTACTTGGTATCCAATACCACCGTATTTGATACGGGTAGTTTCTTCACGAGGTGCAGTGTTTTCAACTGCAGTAACTAAAACTTGAACAGGGTTCTTTTTAGTTCTTTTGTTGATAATTTCTAATGCTTCTTTTACAATGTTATAAGCTTTATTTTTCTTACCTGAGTTGAGGTGGGTTCTCATAACTTTGTTCATTAATCTTTCAACAATGGATACTTTAGATTTTGCAAATTGTCTTTTTACGTGTCTGCCTGAAGTGTGAGGTACGAGAGTTTCATCTAAACAGATGTATTTAATTAAACCTAAGTCCTCAACTTTTACTTCATCGAGATCCCATTTATCAAATAATTTACTCATAAAAATTACCGTCCTTATCTCATAGGTTTTTCTATTTTTCCACTTACCATTTCAGATAAAGCTACATTGTTAACTTTGGACACTTTCCAACGAACTCCAGGAATATCTCCCATGGATCTTCCGGATGGTCCACCAATTCCTTCAATCATAACTTCATCGTGCTCATCGATAAACCCGATAGCTCCGTCACCTGGTGCGAAAGCAGTTAATTGTTTACCGTTTTTAATTAATTGAACACGTACACATTTACGAATAGCAGAGTTAGGTTGTTTTGCTTCTATCCCTACTTTTTCGATTACAATTCCTCTAGCTTGAGGAGCTCCTTCGAGAGGGTCTGCTTTAACATCTAATCTTAAAGCTTTCCTTTTGTAATCTACATCTTTCCACTTAAAATTTTGTCTATTTTTTTTAAGTTTTTTTGCAGCAAAAAGTCCTGGCATAATTTTTTCCTCTAAACATTTTGTCAAAAAACATATCTAAGAATCCACCGCTGCGATTTATACTGCTCACTAACAGTACAATCTAAATTCTAAGATATAAATTAGTAAATAATAATTAATTAGATAAAAAACACTGGTTTTATCTAAAAATGAAGATATCTTGAATAATAAAACATTGACAAAAAGCACACATAGTCAAGTTTGAATAAGTATAGATATCTTACATTTAAATATCTTTTTTAACCTTTATAAAGGTATGGTTTTTTTAAGTTTAAAAATTAAAAAAAGTCAATTTTAAAAAAATGAAATAAAAAAAATATTAAAAATAGCTTAAAGAAAGCTATTTTAAAATAATGTTGTCAATATTATGAAGTCTATTAGCTAATAATTTAGCCCTTTCAATGTTAATACCATTTTTACCAATAGCGATACGCTTATTGGTATTGTCTGTTGAAACAGTAGCAATTTTTTCTCCGGATTTTCTGGTTGAAATTTTTACGTTTTGCAACTCAGCCGGAGATAAAATGTTTCTGATAAATTGAGCCGGATCTTCATTATATTCTATGACTTCAACTCCTCTGTCTACTGCTCTTTGAACTTTTGATACGGTACTTCCACGTTTGCCTATAGCTAACCCCATATCTCCTTGCTTAACAACGAAAGTAACCTTATTGTTATCATCATCGATAATGCAATCCTTAACCATTGCTCCAGTCATGTTTTCAAACAGAGCGATGAATCTTATTTCATTTGCACCAAATTTAATAGACACGTAAATCTACCTCAAATCGTCTAATATAGTAGAATCTCCTGGATCGTTAACGATTAATGTAGCAACGGTAAAAGGTTTACCACAAACAGAACCTAAGTCGACACTTGTTCCATCATAAATGTGACAAGGGATTTCTGAGAGTTTTGCATAATATTCAACATCTTCAAGGATATCTTTAGGAGCGTTTTGAGCAACAACAACGAGTTGACCTTTTCCTAATTTTAAAGATTGAATTGATTTTTCAGAGCCTAAAGTTACATCACCTGTATCGACAGCTACTCTGATTCCTCTATCTACGTCCATCATCTAGCCTCCTATTCATTTTTTGCCATTTTGACACCGATTGATCCGGTACCAAGAGGTATTGGTTGTCCAATAATAATATTTTCGATGATACCAGTTAAATCATCAACTTCACCGCGAATACTTGCGTTAAGTAAATGCTTACCGGTTTCTTCAAAAGCTGCACGTGCTAAAACACTTGATTTTTCACCACTAATACCATGTCTTCCAATGGATTTAACTTCTCCTTCTGAAGTCATGATATCTGCAACTAACATAATATGCCTTACATCAACAGTAAGACCTTGCTCTGAGAGAGTATTATTAGCTTCATTAATTATTGATTGACGAGCTGCTTCAATACCTAAAACATCTTCAATTTCACGAATACTGTTAGTGGTAGTTCTTCTAGCATCGATTCCATCAAAAGATAAAATTTCTTTAAGATTGGATCCTTCAGTGTGAATAACCCATTCTTCATCTTTACGGATAATAACTTTACCGATTTTTTTAACTCCACTGATTTGTAAATCACGAACTTTATCAGCTAATAAACGGAGATTACGGATTCTGTGTCTTTCGTCTCCATCCTGTTTAGGCTTGATTATTATGAGATTACCGTTAATTTCAGGTTTCTCTTTTTTGAAGTCAGCCTCGATTTTTTGAATAATATCCTCTTTAACAAGTCTTCTTTCATCTATCTTTTTATCTGATAATGTAGCTTCAACTTGCATTTCAGCGTAATTTAAATTAAAGTCATCGAGAATGTCGTTAATAGTACTTTTACCAATTTTATTAGCTAAAGTTTTAACAAATTCTTCGTCCTGACGTTTGTCTTCCTCAAAGTAAATGTCCATTGTTGGTGTTGCAATGTCTTTTCTTGCATCAACAATTTCAATAAGTCTTGGAAGACCCAATGTTACGTTTAACTCAGTAACCCCTGCATAGTGAAAAGTACGCATAGTCATCTGTGTACCAGGTTCACCAACAGATTGTGCAGCTACTGTTCCAACAGCCTCTCCAGCTTCAACGTGAGCTCGGTCATAGGCAGTTTTTAACTTGTCTGCAAGTTTGTCTAATTCATCATCAGTTAAATCACGACGAACATAAGCATTTGCTAAATCTTCCACATATCCTTTAGGGAATTCAATACCTTTATCGAATAAGACTTTTAAAACCTTATCGATGATGCGGATTTCATCAATAATTGATTCCAAATCCTCATCGGAAATCTGATTTTTATCATATTTATTGAAAATATTTTTAATATAATAATAATCTAAAATTTCGATATCGTTTTCTTCTAAAGTTTCTGAAAATTCAACAAAATCCATATTAAATTGATTTAATAAATTACAGATTAAATTAATATTTTTGCATTTTGAGATTATTTCTTCAAAGAGTTCATCTGTGACTTCTATTGAATCATAATCAATTAAAATATTTTTAATGTCATAATTTTCTGGAATGCAAATATTACGCTCTTCCAAAGTATTTTGCACTTTTTCAATTAATTCTTCCATATTTACACCCCTTATTTACCTGCCATTTCATTAGATTTTTCTTCTAATTTAATCTCTTCTATGAGTTTATCTAAGTTTGCTGCTATACCAAAGTCACTTTTAGCAGGATCTACTCCATCGTCACCAAAGACCCTTTGAACAACATTACTTTGATTGTCAGTTACAAGTCCTGAAGGTTTTACCTGTAAATCTTGAAGTGCGTTTACAAGTCTTCTTTGCATATAACCGGATTGTGCTGTACGAATCGCAGTATCTACAAGACCTTCTCTTCCTCCCATAGCGTGGAAGAAGAATTCGATTGGGTCGAGACCTGATTTATAACTTGAGTGTACAAATCCTTTTGCTTTTGCCCCTAACTCGTTTCTCTTGAAGTGAGGCAAGGTTCTTTCAATGTAACCCCTGTGGATACGTCCACCCCTAACTGCCTGTTGACCTACACAGGAAGTAATCTGAGTTAGGTTCAACATGGATGCCCTAGCACCGGTACGTGCCATTACAACAGAGTGGTTGTGTTCCATAGTTAAGTAATCTTCTGCGATTTCACCAGATTTATCCCTAGCTTCCCCGAGAACTTGCATAATTCTCATTTCCAAGGTTTCTTCAAGGCTTCTACCAGGTAATGCATCAAGAATACCTTCATTATAAGCATCAATTAATCTGTCTACTTTTTCTTCAGATTTTTGTAAGTGCTCATTAATCCTTGCTTGAGCTTCTTCAGGAATCTCTTCGTCGTTTAGACTGGTGGTAATACCGGTTACCATGATTCCGCAGATAGCCAAGTCAGTGGATCTGTCTAAGAATTCTTTTGCTCTTCCCGGACCATATTCTTTAACTATTTTATCCAAGATTTGACCGGACATTGATCCGTATGCTTTTTCATCAATTACTCCGTGTTTTAGGATACCGTTTTCAATCATGACGTATGCATCAATTGGGCATAAATGTTCATAATCTACAACATCCAAATCAGGAGCTTCTCTTAAGATTCTGTCACATTGACCACATTTGGTACAAATCTCAGCCTTATAAGTTAAGTTCAAATTATTAGGTAAAAGTAATGAGAACAATTCTTTACCTGTCCATTCTTCACCATTTTGTTTGATGATGAGTGAATCAGTATTGTTTTCACCTTCAGAGGAATATTTTGCAGTAATTTCATCAGCAATACGTCTGTGAGCATTTTGTTTGATGATTTCTTTTTCTTCATCAGTCCATTTGTTTGCTTTAAGACGTTTAGCCTTTTCATCTTCAGTTAAATCTAAAGTGTTAAGGTAAGCTTCCTTATCAGCTTTGGTTCCACGGACATTTTTGG
>JAFRFB010000071.1 GCA_017434555.1 Methanobrevibacter sp.
AATAATAAATAAAATTTGTTATTTAATTTTTACAAAAAAAGAGAAAAAAGAAGTATTATTCATCTAATTGAATAATACTAATATCATAAGTTGAACCATCAGTAATGTCGATTAAAACCGCACCGTTATCCTTTAACATACCAGGATTTGCAACATCAGTAGATATACCAATTTTACTGATGGATTTTGCTTCATGAATGTGGCCACAAAGGTTTATTTCAGGTTCAAATTCATGTATTGATTTTAAAATTCCTGAACTGCCGACATGGTCACCGCCTTCTGTTAAGTCAGCATCAGTATTAAATGGTGGTGCATGAGTTACAAGAATTCTAACTTTAGGAACATCCTTATTGTAAACGTAATCATAATTAGCCATTAATTCAAAAACATCTCCGTAGATTTTAAGGTCATCGATTTCTCCAGGAGTGTCAAATGGCGTTGGATTGGATCCACCATATCCGAATAAAATAGCATCCCCATAACCGATAATTTCATTATGTAAACAGAATGCACCGGATTCACCTATTGCATTGCAAATTCCTGCAGGGTCACAGTTACCTGGAATTGCAATAACATCACAGTCATAATCAAATATTTTACCAATGAATTCGCCAACGAATTCCAAAGGTCCGAAATTAGTAATATCACCAAGTATTAAAACTAAATCAATATCATTATTATCTAGATATTTATATAAATTTTCATTTTCTTCACCATGAATATCACTAATAGCTAAGATTTTCATTTTATCCCCCAATTTATTATTCTAAAAAGAAAGAACCCATTTCTTTTAAGCCATTTTGTAAATCTGGTTTATCACCATGCAATGATACAGTAACATCATCATCAAATTCTATGATAAGTCCGCACCATTCGGCGATTTCCTGAACTCTTTCTTCTGCTAAAGGAACTTTTAAATTTATTCTTCCGGTAGTCAATCCAGGAGGAGCATTAACTAAAAATTTTGAACGGGAATCTGGAAATTCAAAGATTTCTTCACCCATCATTGCTTTTTTAAATAAATCAAGCCAAAAATCGACGTATTCTTCTCCTTCTTGTTCCGCAATTGTTAACATTGTTCCTTGAACATTACTTAAAGACATTTCTGCTTTTGCTAAACCATTAATTAAATCTGGATGGGAAGGATCTCTTTTATATGAACTGATAGATGATCTGATTAGTCCCATCTCTGGGTTAATTCCACTAGGAATATCATATCCTTTTTTAGTTAAATCTGAGATTAGATTGAAAAGAACTAACCAATTTTGTTCAGCAGGTAAACTCATAAGTGTCCACCTATAATTTTTAAAGTAGTGTGGTTGATTTTAGCATCAGCTTCTTTCAATTCTTTTTCGATTTCTCTAGTATTTTTATATGAATCCAAGAATAAAACATGATGAGTTGAGGTTCCAGCAATATTTAAAATAGCTATTTCATCATCTGCTTTAAGTTCTCTTTTATCAATAGTCGCTTTGAATTGAACATAAGGTTCATATTCATCTGGAAGGTCTTCATATTTAAATATACCATCTAAGGTTGCTACAAACATAATCATTACCTCTTTATCTATTTAACATTTAAATTTTTTAAATTAATAATATATAAAATTAATTAAAAATTATTCGTATTCAATCAAACAAAAATAATTTTTAAAAAAAAATTGTTACAGTTAAGTAACAATAATCCGAAATGTGTTTTCAATGCCTAAAAATAAAAAAAAGAATAAGGAAATTAATCCTTAAACTTATTTAGCGTTTTCACCTAAAGCTTTAGCTAAAGCAGGAGCTGCGTCGATTTTTTGTGCGTTTAAAGTTAATTCATCAGCAGATAATCCCATAGCTAATCCGTATAATTGAGCTAAGTGGAATACAGGAATTGCAAAGTCAGTTCCGTATTTTTCGTTAACTTCAGTTTGTCCTTGATCAAATTGCATGTGACAGAAAGGACATACATCAACAATAGCGTCTACACCAGCTTCGCTCATGTGGTCGAGTTTTTCTTTAGTGTAACTTGCGGTAACATCTAAATCTCTAGCTCTTAAACCTCCACCTGCACCACAACACATCATTTTGTCTTTGTAGTCAATGGATTTAGCACCAGTGAGTTCTACAAGGTCATCTAAGATAGATGGGTTTTCAGCTTGTTCTTCAATACCGATTTCAGCAGTAGGTTTTAAGAAGTGGCATCCATAGTGAACAGCAACATTTAAATCTAAAGGTTTTTCGATGAGGGATGAAATTTTTTCATATCCTACGTCATCTCTCAAGATTTGTGCTAAGTGTTTAACGTTGGTAGTTCCTTTGAATTCTTTTCCGATTTCAGCTAAGTTTGCGTTAATTTTAGCTCTTTTATCTTCGTCTTCTTTTAACATGTGGTTAGCTTCAAATAATGAACCGAAACATCCGTTACATTCGGTCATAATGTCAGCACCCATATCTTCTGCAAGAGTTAAGTTACGTGCAGCAATGGTAGCCCAGGTTTCTTCATCAAAAGATCCGAATACACCAGGAGCAGGACAACAGGAAGCTCCTTCCATATCTTTTAATTCAATATCTAATGCGTCAAATAATATACGGGTTGCTTTTTCAATACCAGGATAACGGTTAGGCATGATACAACCTAAGAAATATGCGATTTCCATACTAAAACTCTCCTAAATTAAATTATTCTTTTAATCCGCCGGTTGCTTCATCGTAACCGATTAAATCATCAAATGCGGTAATTTTACATAATTTTTTAACTTCTTCTAATGCTCCAGCATCTGCATGAGTAGTTGGAGGTACTTCTGAAAGACCAATTTGAGATCTTAATGATTTAGCAGCATCGTTAATTGGTACAGCATGACCTGTGTTAATTACGAATACACCAGTCATTTTGTGTGGTTTTGCCATGTATCCAGCGTGAGCAGCAACGTTACGTGCTTTTTTAATAATTTCCACAATTTTTACGCTTCTAGGACATCTTTCTTGGCAAGTGTAACAGGTAGTACACATCCATAATGCGTCGTCAGTGATTACTTCTTCTTTTAATCCGAGTAAACATTTTCTGACAATT
>JAFRFB010000007.1 GCA_017434555.1 Methanobrevibacter sp.
GTCCTAAGGGTAGGTTATCCACGTGTTACTGAGCCGTACGCCAAGAATCTAAATTCTTTCGACTTGCATGGCTTAATCGAATCCCAATAGCAGTAGCATCTGCCAGGATCAAACAGAATTGAACACATAACAGACATAATAATAAGTATTATGAAGTACGCTAAAAAAATATAGACGAGTAATTACACTAAAATTTGTGTCATAAAAATTTCTATAACCAAATTTCACCACATCTACAAAACCAACATCATACCCGAAAATCTCAGGTACTCACGAAAGCATATTCAATGAATTAATAAATGATAATTAATCAATAAATATGATAATATTATAGCTACATGCGGAAAAGCAACCATCATGGTCATAATTGTCAAATACAATAAGACTTAGGTCATCGCCATAAACATATAGCACATCTAATAGAGAGAGTCATTAAACTAACAAAGTTAATTAAAATATATTGCAAAAAATATTTAAATGAAAAAATAATTTATATTAAATAGATTTATATAAAATAAACAAATATTAATTTTTAATTAAGTAATATCAAAGTTTATAATAATTTTTTATGCCAAAATTTTCAAACTGTTTCATAAAATATCAACAAAAATAAAAGTATTAACAAAAAATAAATTAGTAATACAAAACTAAAATCATATAATATTATATAAAGAAATTACCCTAAAAAATTTTTCACTATTTAAAACTTTCTAATTAAATTAAATAAAAATTACTTTATATATTGCATACCAAAAATATCATCGGTGATAAAATATGAAATTCGGTATAGAATTCGTACCTCAAATACCTTTAAAAGAACTTGTAAGATTAGTAAAAATAGCAGAAGACGTCGGTTTTGAATACGCATGGATCACTGACCACTACAACAACAAAAACGTATACGAAACCTTAGCATTAATTGCAGCTGAAACTGAAACCATTAAAATGGGTCCTGGTGTAACCAACCCATACGTAAGAAGCCCAGCAATTTCCGCTTCTGCAATCGCAACTATTGATGAAATTTCAGAAGGTAGAGCAACCTTCGGTATTGGTCCTGGTGACAAAGCAACTTTCGATGCTTTAGGAATTGAATGGACTAAACCTGTATCCACTATTAAAGCAGCAATCGCTGACATTAACACCTTATTAGCAGGTGAAAAAACTGAAGCTGGAGCAGCTTTAGGTGGAGTTAAAAAAGTTCAAGATGCAATCCCTATTTACATGGGTGCACAAGGTCCTAAAATGTTAGAAACCGCTGGAGAAATCGCAGACGGTGTATTAATTAACGCTTCCAACCCTAAAGATTACGAAGCAGCTATGCCTATGATCAAAAAAGGTCTCGAAGCAGCTGGTGGAGACAAAGCATTCGATGTTGGTGCATACACTGCAACTTCAATCGGACCTGACTCTGAAGCAGCTAAAAACGCAGCTAAAATTGTTGTTGCATTTATTGCAGCAGGTTCCCCACCTCCAGTAATCGAAAGACACGGATTACCTGAAGGATTCAACGAACAAATGGGAGCATTCTTAGCTAAAGGTGACTTCGGTGGAGCTATCGGTGCTGTAACTCCTGAAGCATTAGACGCATTCTCAGTATGTGGTACTCCTGATGAATTCATCCCTAAAATTGAAGGCTTAGCTGAAATGGGTGTAACTCAATACGTAGCAGGTTCCCCTGTTGGTAAAGACGTAGAAGAATCCATTAAATTATTAGGAGAAGTTATTGCAAGTTTCTAAACTTGCTCTCTCTTTCTTTTTTTATTTTTTTAAATCACGTATACACAACTTAATAACATACTATTTTTCAACAATAATTTTTTATTATACCACACTCCATAATATATTATAATGGAAATCGAAAATTTATGTAAAGAAATTAGAAGTAGGGCTTTTGAGAGAAAAGAACCTAAAACACCAGAACAGGTTGGTGCAAGTTGGTATAATGATGATTTAACTTATGATGGAGTTTCAAAAACATTATTTATTATATTGCCTACTCCAGGATGTGCCTGGGCACTGGGAGACAGCGGCGGATGTACAATGTGCAGTTATGTTTCAGACTGTACTTTAGAACCTATCAACAGTGAAACCATACTTAACATTTTTAATGATCACCTGTCACGTTTTGATATTGAAAAGGAAGATAAGATAGCTGTGAAACTCTTTGCTTCAGGAAGTTTTTTAAATCCTTACGAACTTCCAGTTGATGCCCGTGACGAAATTTTAACCACATTATCAAATATGGATAACGTTTCAGAAATTATTGTGGAATCAAGACCTGAATATGTAAAAGAGGAATATTTGGACGATATCTTCAGCATCATTGGAAACAGATTGTTTGAAGTTAGTATCGGTCTTGAAACATCCAATGATTATACCCGATTAAATAAAATCAATAAAGGTTTCACTTTAAAAGACTTCGAAGATGCAGTTAAATTAATGCAAAAGCTAAGGGATGAAAAAGGATATAATCTTAAATCCAAAGCATATATCTTTGTTAAACCAATACTCGTTTCCGAATCCGAAGCAATAGCTGAAGCAATTGAAACCGCCAAACATTGCGAGTCCATTGGCGTTAACAGATTGTCCATCTGTCCGGCTACAATACATTCTGGAACTGTTATTGAAAGATTTTGGAGAAAAGGGGCTTATCAGCCTCCATGGATTTGGAGCTGTATTGAAATTATCAATACCATAAGACGTGAAGTAAATATTCCTGCTCTTCTTGACACATCAGGATTCGGTTCAAGACGTGGTCCATATAACTGTAAAAAATGCAATAAAGATTTAAAACATATGATTATTGACTGCAATTTAACTCAAAGCATTATTGAATATGATTGTGAATGTAAAAAAGAGTGGTTGGCTGAAGTTGAAAATGCAGACATGAACCAGTCAAAAACCAAAATCAAACATATCCCATTATATTAATATAAGATTACATTAAATAATTATTAACTGGAGGATTTTTTAGATGAAAAATAAGATTGTTAGTTTACTGGCCATTATTTTTGGAATAATGATTATTTCATTTCCCATACTTGGAGTTATATCTACAAGTGCAATTATAGGACTGTCCATTCTATTCATATCAATTTATGCATTGATTATGGGAATTTCAATAATCGACTATAATACCTACGGTTCCATTACTGATCTTGCTTTAGGAGTTATACTTCTTATAATTAGTATTGGTTTAATATTTAATCCTGCTTTATTTGGATTTTTAGCAGAAATAACACTATATCTTGCAGGAATAATATTGATTATTGCAGGTGTTGTTTCATTGATTAACAACCGCAATTCCAAATATGGATTTTATATAGGAATAGCTGGAATAATTTTAGGTGTATGTTACATTATTATCGGAACATATATTGCAAACCCTATTATTTTAGGTTCATTAATCGGAATTTGGTTAGTGATAAGTGGAATAATGAGATTATTAAATTAATCTCATCTTTTTTTGGTGTTTATCTTGATATGTATAAGTGCAGATTTTGACCCTGTTCATAAAGGGCATGAAAAATTAATTAAAGAAGCGCATAAAATTGCAGATGCTGAATCCAAAAAGTTAGTCGTGTATTTAAATAAGGGTTTCAGTGCAAATCATGCTCCATTTTTTACCAGTTTTGAGGCCAGAAGTGAAATGGCACTGGCTTTAGGTGCTGATGAAATCAAGTCTTTTGAAGGACTTCATCACAGGTTAGTCCTATCATACAGCGTTCCAATCAGACTAAAGCAGATGATTGATGATGGTGCAAGCGATTACATTACCTCTGCAAGCATTTCATTATCTGAAATTTCAAAAAAGGCTCAAAAGTTTATTGATGAAGGCAATTTCGTTGGAATGCCAAAAAATTATACCAACAGAAATGAAATCCGATGGTATGCGTTAAATGAGTTTTTAGGTTCCAAATTAAAATTCCACATAGTAAAGGAACTTGACAAGGATAAATACTCCGGCCGTTTAATAAGACAGTCCATTATTGACAATGACTATACTATTTCAAAAGACATCAGAAAACTTCTTCCAAAATCAACTGTAGAAATACTTGAGATGGAAATAGATAAAAATAACATTAATCTTGACCGTAACTGGACAGACATCTATAAAAGAATGAATACGTATTCAAGAGGAAATCTTTCAAAAATTGCTTATCTTAACGGTGAGACAATTAACCAGATTATTAAAAAAAGAGTATATTCCAATCCCGAATCTGTCTGGGCAGCATTTAGAAGATCAAATTACGGTCCGGTCATGACCCGCCTTGCAATAAGCGCAATTGAAATGGACGTTACAAAATCAGAAGTAATGGATTTAATGAAAAGCTACGAATCAAAAGGCGTCATTCCTGAAATGCAGAAAGTATCTAAAGTGATTGAACGTGCATGGTATGTTGCATGCAAAACCACAGAAGGCATAAGTGCACGTGAAGCAAATGATGAATTCAGGAAAGGAAATGTTGGTAGTTTAGACGCACCACTAGAACTTAATGCAGGCTTGAACCTTACACGTTTTGAAACAAAAATTATGAAAGAAGATTTGAATGCTGATTTATATGTCGATAAAAACAATAAAATATCAGTTCAGCTTAAAAGTGAAGGTAAAAAAATTAAAACTAATTTAAGATTGCCTGCAAAAGAAGTTACCTATTTGAGATATATAATGGATTCCCATTTCATTCCTGTAACCGCCAAAAGCGTGAAAGACAAAAAAGGATTTAAAATCAACGTTAAAATTGCTTAAGTTTTAGAAGAGCGGTTTTAATCATTTTTAAATCATCATCATTAAAATAATTTAAAATTTCTTCAAGCTCTTCTGCTTTTCTTTTTGATGAATTTAAAGTATTGTTAATTCTTGAAAGTGATTTATCCTTAAATTCATCCCCTTCTGTTAAAGACAAAGTATCAAAAAATTCGTCTTCAAGGTTTAGCTTTTGAGCTAAGGCATAGCTTTCCATTAATAAAACAGATAATGCCTTAGTGTATGTGCTTCTAAGCAGTTTTAATTTTGATGCATCACCCACTTTATCTGAAATAATTTTAACCTTTAAAAAATCATTTAAAAATAGTAATTTATCGGCATTTTTTCCGGATAAAAACAATGTTGGATTATTGGAGTCAATTTTACCGATTACTGCCCCATCAACAAAGTTTTCACAAAGCTCATTAATCTGGTTTTTAGTATCCGGAGATACATTATTTAAATCAATATATAATCCTTTATAATCCCGAGCATATCTTCTTGAAACATCCAATGCCTGTGATGGAGTTACAGCAGAAATTACAATGTCTGATTTTTCAACAGCTTCCCTAAAAGAATCATATACTTCAATATTGCTTTCATTTATTAGGTCAATTGTTTTTTGTGAACGGCCTTCGGCTGATGTTCGAAAGTTAATGTCCGGGGAGTCTATTAACTTGAAAAGATTATATGAAACTTTTCCAAATCCGATTAAAGCAATGTTCATATTAATCACTGATATTTAAAAAGAAGCATGTCCTGTAAATTAACGCCTATATCTTTTGCTATAGTATTACATTTTGCACAGAGTAAAAAGAAAACTTCCTTGTCGGATAAGTCAATTTCAGTGAGCCCCTCATAATTACCCATTCCCTTGGATATTACAAATTCATGGGCATTGAAGATTTCTCTGAATTCATCTGAAATCTCACTGTCTACATATCCTACAGTTCCGGCACCTATTTCGACAATTTCACCGAAATCATTTAAGCCAGTGTTTAATGCATCCTCCATACATGCATCATTTAAAATAGGCTGTGATTTAACTGCAATGGTAATATCCAAGCCATATTCTTTAATTTTAGATAATAATAGTTTATCAAATACTATTTCACCAGTATTGTCTACTAAATATAATACCTTATCATGCTTTTTAAGTGCATTTTCAAAGAATACAATATCTTTAACAGCCAAATCTTTATTTAATGAATCTTTAATTAATTTCTCAATGTCTTCACTTAATTCAAAGGCTCCAAAGTCCAGAATATTTCCAACAATAGCTATTTTGACACGGTTTTCAAGAGTATCATTTTCATCCAAAATGTCTTGAGCCAATGGCAAATATTTTAATGCGATTTCATTGCCCAGTTTCTTTTCATTAATATATGGATCATGACAGTTTGTTTTATCTTTAATTAGCTTATGAAGATATGAGCCAGTTTTATTAGAATTAGTTCCTTTTTTAAAAGTTTTTGCTAAAAATTTGAAGATTTCTGCATTAATCTCTATTTTTAACTCATCATCATCTGTTGCCAAATCCATAGCTTCTCGGGCCTGTCTTAAAAAACATGCTCCGCATTCATAACTAATTTTCAAAATTAACCCCCATATATTATTTGTATTAACTGAATTTCATCACCGTCATTTATTAGGGTATCCTCTATGACCAGTTCACCGTTCTGTTTTGAAACAACTGTTTGGCTGGATAGACCCAATTCATTGATTAGCTCTTTGATTGTATAATTCTGTTTAGTAATTTCTCTAATTTCTGTAATATCAGTATATTTTAAAGTGAATGACATTTAATCTCCCCTTAATTCTTCTATAAATGAACATGCTTTACATAACTTATTGGCAGCAGGTTCGCCGCACTTTTCACATCTTCCATGAGCATAGTCCTTTTTGAAGTCATCCTTAAGAGCATTTTTAATTTTATCGTAACCTCTTAAAGTTGAATATTTTATGGTTGGATGTGATTCGCTCAGTTTATTGATAACATCTGAAACTTCCCCTCTGAATGACTGCTGTGCATATGGACAGCTTGCAAAGTGAACCTCCAACTCTTTTGCAACAACATACAAACCTATTTCACGCTCAGGTATTTCTCTTAAAGGTTTAATCTTTACCGTAAACTCTTCGGCCTTTGACTCAGTTTTAGCACCCAGTTTAGTTAAATTATCCGTATTTCCTTCAAGATAATTCATCATGATTGCCTGAACCTCATCATCCAAATTATGGCCTGTGGCAATTTTAGTGGCTCCCATTTCACGGGCGGCCTTATTAATTATTGTTCTTCTGAAAACACCGCAGTATGAACATGAGCCTTTGTGATTAGGTTTCTGCATTATTTCATCCAATGTGATGCCATAGGTGTCTTTAAGTGAAACCACCTTATGTTCTATGCCCAAACGCTCTGCATGGCGAACGGCAATGTCAACACCGTCCTGACGATAATTATCGATTCCCTCATCAACAGTGACTGCACAGATATCGATAATGTTTAAATCACGAAAAGTATTTAGAATTTCAAGTGTCGTTACACTATCCTTTCCACCTGAAAGTGCAACTAGAACTTTATCTCCCTTATCCAATAATTTTTCTTTCCTAATGGTTTTTATAACTTTTTTTTCAATTGATTCTATAAAACAATCCTTACATAAATACTGACCTGACTGTTCTTTTTTAATAATAACATTAGGATTACCACATTTAGTACATTTCATACTTCCACCTACATTTGCTCCACAAATTGAGCTAACTGATTAAGGGTGTTAACTTCAAATACATGGGCTCCGGCATCCTCATACAAAGAAACACAACTGTCCACTATGTCCCATTTATTTCTATCTTCGGGATTTAGGATAACAACTTTTTTAGAGTCCCGAACCATCTCTTCAACCAAATGGACACTTGCAGGAATTCCATTCTGTTTTGGTCCTGCCCAGTCCCTGCAATCAGTTAACATAATTACATAAGATTTATTGTTTAGATTTGCCTTTTCCTGGAATTGCTTGAAAGCAGAGTACATGTCTGAGGTTCCATGAACCATCATGTTTTTGACTCTCATGTCTTTAACTTTTACAAATGAATCTATCAAGTATTCTTCTTTTAAAGCATCAGTCGTTTCTATTACCTTATTATCAAATTCAAATGTTCTTGAGTGTTTGAATGCGGTCTGTGCTGAAAACATTAACATGAAAAACCAGCTGCTGATCCATTCACATGACCCGCTGATATCATTCAGGAACAGGTGTTCATTTTTATGTGGTCTCGGTTTGGCTTTGATAAGTTCAATAG
Source organism: Methanobrevibacter sp. (assembly GCA_017434555.1). GTDB lineage: Archaea > Methanobacteriota > Methanobacteria > Methanobacteriales > Methanobacteriaceae > Methanocatella. Next base: position 8,045 of record JAFRFB010000007.1, read on the forward strand.
GCACCCCACCATATTTTAGATTTGCCCGGATAGTTCTTCGCATATCAATTTTATTGGAAGAAGTTCTTATTTTACGTCTTGAACGTTTATTGGCAATTCTTTTACCTAATCTTTGACAGATTTCAAGCATTCTTGGGTCAAAACGATTGAGTTTAGTTAAATCTTTGTTCATAAGCTCGCCATCACGTTCAAGCTCTTTGACTTCATCCAACAATGGCTGACCGGATAACATCTTTAACTTTTCATTATTGATTTTTTCCTGGCGGACCTTTTTGAAAGCATCATTCTGTTTTTTAATTTTATACTTATTGGATTTTGGACCTCTACCAGAGTAAGCCTTACTTCTATCCGGAAGATTATCTTCTTCAGATTTTTCTTTTTCTTTTTTAAATATTCCTTCAAATATCTTATTGAATTTAGGAATATCATATTTATCCTTAACATAAATAGCTCTAAGGGCTGTCCTAAGCAAATCCCTATCCGTTTCTCCAAGGGCAATATATACTTCTGTGGCTGAATGAGTACTTCTAATACTAACAGGCAGGCCTTCATCCCTTAACTGATTAGACAATAGAGCTATTTTTTTAATCATGTTAATAATCCCTGTCGAAAACGTCTTTAATAACACGTTTTTTATCACTTTCAGTTTTAATAGCTACACCAATACTTTCTTTCATTGCTTCATTAGTATTTCTATTTCCCAAACTGGTAACTGACTTAACCCAGTCCACAGTTCCTCTTACTGAAGGTTTTTTAAGTAAGTTAAGGCTTCTAATCTCATGAACAATTTTAACAACTGTTGAAACAGTCTCGTCATCTGCTTCAGGAAGTTTGGATTTGACAATTTCAATTTCCCTTTCAATACTAGGATAAGGGATATATAAGAAGAGACACCTGTCTTTTGTTTCATCGAGAAGTGATCTTTGAGAATTGGATGTTAAAATAACAATCAAATCATTTTGTAACTGAAATGTACCTAAATCATTAATGGTAATTTCCTGTTCACCCAAAGCTTGGAGCAGGAAACTTTCAACTTCCTCATCAGCCTTATCGATTTCGTCAATAAGTAAAACAGAATCTTTTTCATTTAAAAAAGCATTTAAAAGTGACCTTCTAATGAAATATTCCTCTTCAAAAATAGTATCTTCTTCAGTTTCAACATTTTTAGCTGCTTCCAAATGCAATAATTGCTTTTGATAATTCCATTCACCAACAATCTGTTCAAAGGTTATTCCCTCATAACATTGTATCCTAAAGAAATCCCTGTCAAAAGTTTTAGCAACAACTTTTGCGAGTTCCGTTTTACCAACACCTGGAGGACCTTCAATCAACATTGGTTTAGCCAATAAAAAAGATAAAAACAGAGTCGTTGATATTTCCTTATTAGAAACATATTGTTGTGATAAAAGAGCTTTATCAATATCTTTAATACTTAGTTCTTCACTTTGCAAAGTTAAACACCAATTAATTTTTACTTAATTAATTTATATACCAAATCTAATTTAAAGTTTATCATAAATATTATATTAATTACAATTTCTAAATGAAAAATTCATAAGATTGAATATAATATTAAATTTAAACTGTAAAATACAAAAAAATATAGTAGTTTATTAAATGAGACCAAAAGCATCAATTTTAGAAATATTATCCCAAATCATGTGAAAAATTAACGGTTTTAACTAGACTATTTTAAGAAAAAGATTATATATGGTAATGAATAAAATATATTACTAATATAAATAGGAGGGTGAAAATGAAGTTTGATAATATGGTTATTTTAGCCGTTATAGTTGCAATAATTATATTAACTATGGGCGCGTTTGTTTACACAAGTAGCACAGACATCACAACCAATAACATAACTGATGTTAATGATACTCATAAGTCAGACAACAGTACAGACTTACTTTCAGTATTGACTGGAAATTCCACTAGTTCCAGTTCAAGTTCAAGCAGTAGTAGTAGTTCAAGTTCATCTTCAAGTAGTTCCTCATCCAGCGGAGGGTCATACAGTGGTGGAGGATCATCATCAAGTGGTGGTTCATCATCAGGCGGCGGCTCATCATCAGGTGGAGGATCAAGTGATTCAGGCGGATCAAGTACGCCATCACATAGCTATGATATTGTTGAGGATTGACTTTAAAAAAAAATTAATTTTTAAATAAATCAGGATTTTTAAATAATTCAAAATCCTGTACATATTCTTTACCCGTTATCATTGCGATTTCAGCTTTTTGGAGTTCACTTCCAAGGTAAGCGGCATGTTCCATACGGGTAACAAGTTCTTTTTTTATTATTTCTTCATAGATTTCTTTTGCAGTTTTACCCACAATCACTAAATCAGCCTTGTTTTTCTTAAAATGGGTGGCGACAATTTTACTATCACTAACTGTAGTTCCATAATCCACGTTGATTCTGAAACTGCCAGCTTTATCGCGAATGAATTTTAAAGGCTCGGAAAGTTTTGCCTGAGGAATGCCATCCATTTCATTTTCAATAATGTCATTTCTTTTATGCTTATCCTTAAATGCAACCATATTAATTCCCAAATCCTTAGGTATGGATTTTCTATGCTTTGCAAGAAACATCATCTTGGATGCTGTTGAAAGCTCATAGACACTTCCTCTTGTTTTTCCACTTTCTTCAGGAGTAAATAATATGCTTACACCAAGTTCCATCCCAATTCCCGCTAAAAGTACATTTACTCCCCCGGAATCGGCATCCATTAATTCAGTTACATTTCCAACACCGAAAAATATTGGTGCCTTGTTAACTTCATGAAAATTCCTGCATGCAATAATTGACTCCACAATACTTGCACTGTTTACCGGATCCAATATCAAATCGGCAACATATTTTAAACCGTCTGTATCTTCAATCAGCTGATTCATGAATTCAACACGTTCTTCAGGAGTCTTTGGAGTGATTCCTGCACTGAAGTTAGTTGGAAGTAAAACAGCAGGGATTCCTTTTTCCTTTAATATTGGGGCTACCTTAGACTGATTACCCAAATCAACACTCAATACAAAATCAATGCCGTTTTCGGCAGCAACTAGAATTTCATCCGCATTTAATGTATCTATACTTAACGGCCTGTCACCTACAATCGGCCTTAATGTATTAATCAGTTCAGGTATTTTATCAGTGAAATCTTCACCAGCAGCCATACCTATATCAATCATGTCCGCTCCGCAATCTACGAAATATTGACATTTGTTGATTAATGATTCTTTTGATAAAAATGGGGCATTTGCTATTTCTGCCAGGACCCTCATTGGAAAATCTTCACCTACAGGCAATTTACCTATCATGATATTATTTGGTTTTTCAAGAAGTTTTTTGATATTTTGCGAATCATTTTCAAAGTCATCGATGATTTTAAATGCTTCTTTTCTTTTTTCTTCCTCAATCAATTTATCTGCAGGCTTATCTTCCGACAATTCAATATTGTCTAGCAAATTCAAAACCATTGCCAAATCTGCGCCATCGGTAGAACCTTTGAATGTTGGAATTCCAAGTTCCTTTGTAATTTCTCGGGTGCCTTTTTTTATTAATCCCGGAACTAAAATCAAATCAATTTCATCCAATTGATCTTTAAAATAAGTATTAACTTCGTTTATAATCATTCTTGGAGTTAAGAAAGCTGCAACTTGCGTATCTGCAATGTGGACAATTACATCCTGAGATGAATCTGCAACGACACTTTTAATTAAGGGATACGCCAAATTTCCTGTAATTATCAAAACTTTCATATTAACTCCTCAAAGATATATTATAATTATTATATTATATTAAATCTTTGAAAATGCAAATATTGATTAAACAGATAAAAAATGTTAAATCTTTTTAATATTTCTTTATTTATATTAAAAATTATTATTAAAAAATTTACTTAAAATAAAAGCATCATTTGTTAAAATTTAAACAAAAATATTGTAAATTTAAAATATAACATAAGATTTATATATTTTGTAATTTATAATGATTATACATGATAAATATATGGAGGAAAAATTAATGATTGAAATTCGTTTCCATGGAAGAGGTGGACAAGGTTCCGTTACCGCTGCTGAAATTTTGGCTAAAGCAGCATTCAAAGACGGCAAATATTCACAAGCTTTTCCATTCTTTGGAGTAGAACGTAGAGGGGCTCCAGTTATGGCTTTCACAAGAATTGATGACAAGCCAATTGATTTAAGATATCAAGTATATAATCCAGACTATGTATTAGTTTTAGATGATGGATTATTAAATGTAGTAGATGTATTTTCAGGAATTAAAGACAATACCGAAGTTACTATTAATACTGAAACTTTTGAAGGAAGTGGAGAACATAAAGTCCACAGTATTGACGCAACTGGAATTGCATTAGACATGTTAGGTCGTAACATTGTAAATACTATTATTTTAGGATATTTTGCTAAGAAAACCCAAGCAGTAACAATAGATTCACTTCTTGAAGTGATTGCAGAAACATTCCCAGGCAAAGTTGGTGAATTAAACGTTGAAGCTACCAGAAAAGCTTATGATATGGAATGAGGGTGATTAATATGGTAAGTATAGGATGTGTAATTAAAAACCCGGGTAATACAAGAAATAATAAAACTGGAAGCTGGAGAACTTTTAAACCGGTTTTAGATAAAGAAAAATGTATCGATTGTGATAATTGTATTATTTTTTGTCCAGATGCTAGTGTAAACAAACAACATGATATTGATTACGATTTCTGTAAAGGATGTGGAATTTGTGCATACGAATGTCCTTCAGATGCAATCGAGATGATAAAAGAATAAAGAGAGTGATTAGATGGTAAAAGAAGTAATGACCTCAAATAAAGCAGTTGCAGAAGCTGTAAGATTAGCAAAACCACAAGTTATTCCTGTTTATCCAATTACTCCACAAACTACAATTTCAGAATATTTGGCACAATATGTTGCTGATGAAAAAATTGATGCTAAATATGTTAAAGTAGAATCTGAACACAGTGCAATAAGTGCTGCTGTCGGAGCAAGTGGTGCTGGAGTAAGAGTATTTACAGCAACATCTTCACAAGGATTAATGTTAATGCACGAAATTTTATATGCAGCAGCAGGTATGAGAACACCATTCGTTCTAGCTGATGCAAACAGAGCAATTTCTGCTCCTTTAAACATTTGGAATGACCAGCAAGACTCCATTGCTCAAAGAGATGCTGGATGGTTACAAATTTATGTTGAAAATGCACAAGAAGCATTGGATACCACTTTAATGGCTTATAAAATTTCAGAAAACAAAGATGTATTGCTCCCATCAATGGTATGTCTAGATGGATTTATTTTAACACACACTGTTGAACCGGTAGAAATTCCAGATCAAGAAAGTGTAGATAAATTTTTACCTCCATACGTTCCAGAACATGCATACCTTGATCCAAAAGACCCAATGTCCATTGGTAACTTTGCTGATCCAGAATATTATACTGAAGCAAGATATGCAATGGAAGTTGCAATGAACAATTCAGTTGAAGTTATTCAAAAAACCTGTGATGAATTTGCAGAAATCTTTGGAAGACAATACGGACTTGTTGAACCATACAAAACCGAAGATGCTGAAATCATAATTGTTGCAATGGGATCACTTTGCAGTACAATCAGAGTAATCGTTGATCAGTTAAGAGAAAAAGGCGAAAAAGTAGGTTTATTAAAAATTAGAGCTTACAGACCATTCCCTGTTGAAGCAATAAAAGAAGCAGTTAAAAATTGTGATAAAATAGCTGTTATCGATAAAAACTTCTCATTTGGAATTGGTGGAGCACTTTATGCTGATATGAAAGTTAAAATTGATAAAGAAATATATGGATTCGTTGCCGGTTTAGGTGGAAGGGACATTACCCCAGAATTCATTATAGAAGCATATGAAAAAACCAAAGTGCCAGAAAAAGATGTCACTTGGATTGGACTTAAGGAGGAATAGATATGGTAGATATACCTGATAAAGATTTATTAGCACCAGGACACAGAGGATGTGCTGGTTGTGGAGCATCTATTGGTGTGAAATTAGCACTTAATGCTTTAGGCGAAAATACTGTAGCTATTTCTGCTACAGGTTGTCTTGAAGTTATGACTACACCATACCCAGAATCTGCATGGGAAGTTCCATTTATTCATGTAGCATTTGAAAACTCAGGTGCTGTTGCATCCGGTGTTGAAGCTGCATTAAGAATACAAGGAAAAGAAGATGTAAATGTTGTTGCTTTTGGTGGTGACGGAGGAACTGTAGATATTGGTTTACAATCACTTTCCGGAGCTATGGAAAGAGGACACAATATGTTATACATCTGTTATGATAACGAAGCATATATGAATACAGGTATTCAAAGAAGTGGAGCAACTCCTTATGGTGCATCAACTACAACTTCACCACAAGGTAGTGCAAGTTTCGGAGAAGACAAACCTAAAAAAGATATGCCGATGATTATGGCAGCTCATGGAATTCCATATGTGGCTACCGCATCAATTGCATACCCAGAAGACTTTGTAAACAAAGTTAAAAAAGCAGCATCAATTAAAGGACCTGCTTACATCCACTTACAACAACCTTGTACTACAGGTTGGGGATATCCTTCTGAAAAAACAATTGAAATGGGTAGATTGGCTGTAGAAACTGGATCTTGGATATTATACGAAATCGAAAACGGTGAATTCAACATTACTTTTACACCTGAAGAAAGAAAACCTGTAAAAGAATATTTATCACCACAAAAAAGATTCAGACACTTGCAAGAAGAGCAACTTGAAAAAATACAAAAATACGTAGACGCACAATGTAGTGAATTAGGATTATAGGAGGAAAACTATGGAAAAAATTTCCGTAAACAGCAATATCTGTGATGGATGTCTCAACTGTGAAAACATGTGTGCATCTGTCCATACTGCATCTAGAATAAAAATCATAGAACATAAATCCTCCTTCTATGGTATAGTATGTCAACACTGTGAAAGTGCACCATGTATCAAAATCTGTCCGACCGATGCAATCAGTGACGAAAAAGTAGACACTGAAAAATGTATTGGATGTGGATTATGTGTAATGGTCTGTCCATTCGGTGCAATGACATATACCGCAAGTATCGCTGAAAAATGTGACCTTTGTTCTGACAGAGAAGAAGGCCCAGCATGTATTAAAGCATGTACTAAAAGAGCCATCTCTATCGTTGATCCTGCAAAAATTAAAGCTAAAAATCAAGAAAAATATATTTCTAAACTTGCCGGATTATATGAACCTGACAGTAAAAAAGGCGGATTTGTCCACGTTATTACAAGTCAAGCTAGAGCTAGATTAGTTCTAGACGAATAGGAATATTTCTATGAACTGTTTAAACTGTACAACTTGTGAAAGTGATTGTCAACTCAAAGAAGTTGACACACCTTCTTTATTTTGTATGAACTGCCAACCATCCGAAGCACCATGTATAAAAAAATGTCCAAATAATGCTTTTGAAGTATTAGGCGGAGCTATTACCATTAATGAAGAAAAATGTGATAAATGCATGGAATGTATCAGCATTTGTCCTATTGGAGCCATACACATTAACTAATTTTAAATATTTTAAAAGCCATAAATACTATTAATTAAATTTTAAAAGGTTTTTATTTTGATTACTAAAGATACAATTAGAGATAAAGTTTATGAACTTTATAAAGAAGCAGTCATTGTTCTTGGTGATGATGTTAAAAAATCACTCAAAGAGGCTCTTGAAATAGAAGAACATGATTTGGCTAAATTGAATATTGAAGCTATTTTAAAAAACATTGAACTTGCAGAAGAAAAAGGTATTCCAATGTGTCAGGATACCGGTTTACCTGTTGTTTTTGTAAAGCTTGGTAATGTTGAAGTTGAAAACTTGCGCCAGGGAATAGAAGAAGGAATCGAAAAAGCAACAAAAGAAGTTCCGATTAGACCGAATATCGTTGACCCATTATCCCGTAAAAATACCAACATCAATGTAGGAGATTATATTCCTCCAATAGACATTGAACTGATTGATGAAGATTACTTGGAAATTACAATTTTACCGAAAGGATTTGGATCTGAAAACAACAATGCAATGAAAATGGCACTTCCTGCAGAAGGAATTGATGGAATAAAAGAATTTGTTGTTGAATCCGTTTTAAAAGCAAAAGGAAAACCTTGTCCCCCAACAGTCATAGGCGTTGGTATTGGAGGAACATCAGATTTATGCTTAAAACTGGGTAAAAAAGCATTGCTTGGAAAAGTTGGTGAAAGAAACCCTGATCCTGAAATAGCCAAATTAGAAGAAGAAATTTTAGAAGAAATTAATGCTTCAGGAATCGGACCAATGGGTCTTGGCGGAAAAACAACCACATTAGACGTTAAAATCCTGAAAGCACATACACATACCGCAGGATTGCCTATTGGAGTATGCATCCAATGTTGGGCAGACAGGCATGCAACCGGAAGAATCTATGATAACTAGATTCTTTTTTCTAATTTTTTAAAATAGTATTACTACATGTAGATGAAGTAAAATATTATATTGCTTTTTTTATTACTCATCGATAATATTAACTTTATGTTGAATTATAATATATTCTTATAATAAAAACATCATTTTAAATAAGAGTAAAATTAATAATTCGCATAGTTAGAAATGAGTAATAATATGTTCAGATTACAGCTGTTCTCTGAAGCTACGCGGAGTGGTTGGCCTTGGAATATTTTCGTGAAATTCAACAGCCACATCCTTGATTTCAACAGAAATATCTCCGATGCGGTCAAATGCTTTGATTACCCTAAATAAATAAATGAAATAATTGGAACGCTCTTTTTCATCAAAGGAACTTTCAGCCATTTGGGTTGCAATCAAATTAATGGCCTTTGACTGAAGAATATGTAATGATTCTTCCAATTCCATAATATCGTCTTTCAGCTCAGTACGGCCTTCTAAAAAAGTAAGCATTGCTAAACGAAGGATTTTTTGAGCAGTACGATACATTTTTCTTAATTTTTTAAGAATTGGTTCATTTACTTCATAAATATCATTGATAACAAATTTTGCAATATGGCCACAATAATCACCAATACGTTCCAAATCATAGGCAACTTCATTATATAAAACAGATTTGGAAAATTCCTGATGTTGATTAATGCTTACGATAGTTTCAACAGAAGTCCTGACTTTTTCAACCATATTATTGGTAGCATAATCCATTTCTAAAGCTCTTTTAGCTTTATTTTCATCATATTCTAAAAAAGCATCGAAAGAAGCTTCAATTTGAGAATGAACATGCTTGGCCATATTAGCAATCATATCATTAATTAAAAAATTACCGGAAACATCTTTTTTACTTACATATTGACCTAATGATTGGGCAATTTCCTCATAACTTTTTATATCTATCATATAAGCCCTTTTAATGGTACCATTTTTAATTAATGGCTGGATCAATTGAGTAACATATCTGCGTGAAATACCTAAACGCTGAGCTATTTCATCTTGCGTTGCCGGATTTTCATATAAAATCAAATCCAATACTTCCATTAATGTTTTATTTTTCTTTGCCATAATTATCTACTTTTTAAAATCGTCCAATAAATCATTGGATTCAAATTGGAAATCCTTAGCTGATTCATTGAATCTTTTTCTAGATTGAGCACGATTGCTTCTTTGAGCATTACTTCTATGGTGAACTTGATTTGACTCCAAATTATGAGAAGCATTTCTCCTGTGATGAACCTGCTTTAACTCCAAATCATCCAAATCACGAGAAGCATTTCTTCTGCGATATGTCTGTTTTAACTCCAAATCATCCAAATCACGAGAAGCATTTCTTCTGCGATATGTCTGTTTTAACTCCAAATCATCCAAATTTCTATTATCATTTATTTTTATAGGACAAACATCCTTGTCAGAATTTCTTGTAGATGATAAAATGCTATGAATTACATAGATTAATAATAAAAATGCAATCAAAGCAATTGGAAAATCAACATAGGAATATACAAAATGGAAAACTCTTGAAACAGAACTTCCAAAATCTGAAAATCCTCTTGCTAGAAACATTAATCCGATCAACAGGATTACTATACCATCAGTTTTTTTGACATGATTTCCTTTAATAACAAACGGATAGGCACACATGACCACCAAAGATAAACCTAAAATCCTATATAGATTATTAGCTGCAACCCCTTGAATGGACAGATAAATATTTAAAAATATTTGAGGCAATATTCCCCATTCAGACAGGAATGCTAGAATCAATAATAGCTGGATTATTAATATTACAATTAATGGAAATACATAAGCTATATCCCATTCAAAATTTCCAGAAATCTTTGCATTTTCAACAGGTTTTTCTAGAACTTCCAAAAATACATTATAAAGGACAGATGATAAAACTGACCCGATAATAGTACCAGTAACTCCTAAAAATAATGTTGTAATGGCAACAAATGCTGAAATACATCCCACTAAAATAATCTTTGAATGATTCAAATTATCACCTAAAAAAAATTAAATTTAATAAATGTATATAATACATTTATTTCTAAATATTTAAATATTTTTATTTTAAACAATAGTTAAAGCGTTAGGAACTTTCTTTAAAATATTGTTTTTAACTGGTATCATAGTTGATGAGGCAATGGAAAAATCAGCTTCTTTTGATGCAGACACATCATCTTTAGCAGGAATAATTGTGGCATTTAATTCCTCTTGTAAATTATTAACACTGATGTTTTGTACCCAAGGGTCTGTATCGGCAATAATTATTTCATCAACATTTTTATCCAATTCATTAGCTATTACCCAGGAGATGAACCTACCGCCATGCAATGCGATAGTATTGCCATCAGCGAGATTTACAATTTCATCCAAAGTATGTTTCAGTTCAATATTTTTATACATTCTGGAATTGACAAGTGTAGCCCAATGGGCATCACCGATAGCATATGAACCTATTTTATTTGGATAAATATACTCCGGTCCGGCAATTTTAACAGCCGTAGCTAATGCGAGCAAGTCATGTTTTTGAACAGGCAACCCCCTATTCGGGAATTCCTCATTAATAATTTGGATAACTCTTGGAAGACCAAATTTACCTCTTCTTGCAGTTCCAGGTTCAAATCCACACATGTATCCATGATGATTTTTAGGAAATCCTGTAATTACCATGTTCAAACCGCTTCTTAAACCTGCACGAACCTCATGTTCATAAGCTCCATTGGTTGCAACAACTTTTCCTGGAGACAATATTCTGGCGGCTGCAATGGTTTTAGCAAAGGCTTCAGTTGTATTTTCACATCTATTGAATGGACCTCCTTCAACTACAACAACATCAGCACCGATTTCGATAGACTTTTCAAAGCCTGTAATCACTTCATCATATCCGTCACCAACAAACATGATAGATTCGAGGCCTTTATTGTATTCTTTAGCCAAATTTGCAATGTCAACAGCTTCCTTTAAAGGAGCGGCATGACCATCACCAGTCTGTTCTGAAGTTACATTAACAGCAACAGAAGAAGAGAGTTTAACCCAGTCATTTTTATCGTCTTTTTGTTCCAATTCTTTATCAATTAATCTTTCATGAATTCTTCCTCGAGGACATTCTGTAAATGCTGGGCCTTTATTATAGCATTCACCGCCACATCCACTAATATTTTTAGGAAGTCTCATTGCACCATTTTCACCAAAATGATCCAAATCCAGCGGAACATCTACAACGTCATGAACCATTTTCATTACTTCAAGACCTGTCATTCCAAATTTTTCACCGATATCGGAAAATGCATATGCACAAATGTGAATTGGCGCTCCAATCATATCTGCCAATCGGCAATTTCCAATTAAATCCATTAATTCCAAATCTGATGCGCAAGTTCCCACAACAACTTCCGTTAAATCACAACCTAATGGGAATCTTTTAAATTGCATACCCAATTTCATTGTTTCTTCAAGAGATAACTCAGAAATTGCATCGACAACAGCAACAACATCTTTATTTTTCATTTTTGATATTTCAATAGCAGCATCATCATCGTTAACAGCATTTTTTATTAATTCATACATTGAAATAAACTCCTATTAACATTATCAGTCAAATATATTTCAGTACGCTATTAAATAAAAATCTTTCGTTTTTAGGCATACCTAAAATAAATTTTAAAGCAATTAATTGAAGTAATAAAGTAATACTTTTTTTATAATATAAATAAAAAAGTAATACTGGTAATACTATATAAATAAAGCACATGAAAATAAGTAATACAAATTTAAAGGCATATGTAAAGATTTATATAGTATGAAAAGTTTAATAAAAAATATTACTACATGTTTTAACTACCTAACAAATATGTCTAACAAAAATAAAAAAAACTTTTTTATTTAGCATTGTAGTAACAACCTTTCGAAATTAAAAGAAAGAGAAATCTAGAAGGAGACTTAAAATGGTTCTTTCTAAATTAAAAGAAAAACTTGAAGGTAAAAAAATAAAGGAGACAAAAAAATGAAAGTAGCAATTTTAGGTGCAGGATGTTACAGAACTCATGCTGCAAGTGGAATTACCAACTTCTCAAGAGCTTGTGAAGTTGCTGAAGCAACCGGTAAAGAAAATATTTCAATGACTCACTCCACCATCGAAATGGGTGCAGAATTATTAGAATTAGCTGGAGTAGACGAAATAGTAGTATCCGATCCAATATTTGACGGAGAATTTACCGTAGTAGATGACTTCGACTATGCAGAAGTAATCGCAGCTCACAAAGCAGGTAACCCTGAAGAGGTAATGCCTGCAATCAGAGAAAAAGTAGGTAAATTAGCTGAAACCGTACCAAAACCATCAAAAGGTGCTATACACTTTACTCACCCAGAAGACTTAGGAATGAAATGTACTACTGACGATTCCGAAGCTGTAGCTGACGCTGACTGGGTAATGACCTGGTTACCAGAAGGAGGTATGCAACCTGACATCATCAAAAACTTCGCTGATGATATTAAAGACGGTGCAATCGTAACCCACGCATGTACTATCCCAACTCCTGGATTAAACAAAATCTTCGAAGATTTAGGTAAAGATGTTAATGTAGCTTCATACCACCCAGGTGCTGTACCTGAAATGAAAGGTCAAGTTTACATTGCAGAAGGATTTGCTGACCAAGCATCCATCGACACATTAATGGACTTAGGTACAAAAGCAAGAGGATCTGCATTCACATTACCTGCTAATATGGTTGGACCTGTATGTGATATGTGTTCCGCAGTAACTGCAATTACCTATGCAGGTATCTTAGCTTACAGAGACACCGTAACTCAAATCTTAGGTGCACCTGCAGGATTTGCGCAAAGTATGGCTTACGAAGCATTATCCAATGTAACTGCATTAATGCAAGATGAAGGTATCGACAAAATGGACGATGCTTTAAACCCTGCTGCATTATTAGGTACTGCTGACTCAATGAACTTCGGTTCATTAGCTGAAATCGTTCCTACTGTATTAGATTACTTAGGTAAAGATGAATAAACGCATATTAAGTTAATTGTTGGTTTATCCAACAATTTTAACTTATTTTTTAATCGTTAGGCCAACTAGCTATTAAAAAATAAGTTACTGATTTTAAAATAGGTCGGATGTTAATGATTGATGAAATTTTAAATAAAGCAAAACAAGGAAAAGAATTAACGGATAATGAATTTTTAGAACTGTTAAATATTGATAATGATGAAGAACTGGAAAAATTATTCAAAGTAGCTTGTGAAATAAGAGATAATCAATCAAAAGTAATTAAATTAACATCAACAGTGCACCTTACCAATAAATGTCAGATCCAGCCTAGATGCGAATATTGTGGATTTGCTGAAGAAACATCATCAACAGGTTACTATAATGCTTTCTATAAATCCAATGAGGAAATATTGACAGCAGTTAAATCCATCCAAGAGGCACATATACCTCGTGTAAGTTGTTCCGGAGGATATGGATATAAAGGAAAACAGGCAGTTAATGCTTGTAAAATCGTAAAAGAAAACTCTAATCTAGAAATTCTTGTTAACGTTGGTGGAGATTTAACCGAAAAATCAGTTCAGGATTTATCCAATTTAGGTGTTGATACGATTTGCTGTAATTTAGAAACAATAAATGAAGATGTATTCTATCAGAGAAAACCTGGAGACTCACTTGATCAAAGGATATTGACCTGTAAAAGAGTAAGTGATGCTGGAATCGGATTGTCATCAGGCTTACTGTTAGGGCTTGGTGAAAGTAAGGAAGATAGAATCAAACATTTACGTTATTTATCAAACTTTAAAACATTAGAAGAAATACCTATAATGGGTTTTAACCCGTATCCAGATACACCAATGGCAGATTATCCGGCATTTCCACTGAAAGAACAGTTGAAAATGGTGGCTATTACACGTATAATGTATCCGGAAATTACAATTACCATGCCGACCCCAACTGTTGGTCCGGAAAATGTGGAATTTTCACTTAAGGCAGGTGCCAACAATCTGGCAACAGTAATAGCTGATAATTACCCTCACGAAGTTAAAGGAGTAGGATCTCCGAATTATGGTAATTATAACAAGGTAGTTAATGTAATTGAAAAATTAGATTTAATACCTCAAACTATTTAATCTCTTTTTTTAAGATATGATAATATGGCATTTGAAAAAATGATTAAAAATGCATTTGATGAATCCAGAGATAATTGTAGATTTGGAGATACAATTGAAGAAATAACTGAAATTCAGGATTACATTAAAAATGCAAAAAAAATTTATATTCCAAACAAAGATGGAATTAAAGTTGATGTTTTAAATAAAGTTTTAAAGGAATATGATTTGCCTCAAGCAGACATTTTACAAATAAATACAAATACTGCAGATACAAACAGAATTCCTGCATTAGCTAAAGCATATATGGCACTGGATCAATGCGAATGTGATTTGATAATAGCCCGAGGACGTTTAGGTATTCCGGGTTCCGGGTCATTATTAATATTTATTGACAATAAAGGAAGGATACTGACTGCAGGAATGTCACCATCACATATAATTCATCAAAAATCTCTTGAAGATGCCGTGTATGAGGAAGCTGTTGAGGCTTTAGAAAAAATTGGATTTAAAAAAGTGATTTAGATGGATATCGATACTGGAATTACATCTGAAGTATTGACAATAAAATCAGAGATTAAATTAATTGATATTTTTAATAATATTATCAACAAAAAGTCTCAGGCCTGTTTTGATTATATTGAAAGTCTAAACATTGATTTGGATGCAAAAATTATTGTTATAGGAACTTATTTTACAGGTGTGGGAATTGTTAAAAAATTAAGCAAAAAATATACCAACATTACATTAATTGATATTTATCCCCACTTGGAAGAATTGTTATACACACCAATTGGAGGAAATATTAAAAATGACGTTGAATTTTCCTCAAATCTTGATTTGATTTATAGTGGAGATATTGTTATCGATACAACAGGCTTTGGTGGAATTACTGTTGAACAGTCATCTGAATTTGATGTTGAAGCATTTTTAATAGAAGATCCTGTTGCGGAAGATAATGATAAACTATTAAAAAATAAAAATAATATTCATGACAGGTTAAATGCTGTAAAATCAGCAAAAAAATCTATTTTAAAAACAAAAGGAATCAATACAAAAACATCAGGAACAATGACGTTGACGATTGGTGTTTTGAAAAATGCATTGGATAAAATTTCAAAAAAAGACGGTGTGCTTTACAGTGCATGTGAAATGGGCTTTTTTGAAGAAGTTATATTTAAAGAAAAGGATATTGAAAAATTCATAAAATTAACTGATAGAAAAGCCATGAAAGTATCAACAATAAATAAATTTAATCCTGATGAAATTATTTTAGAGGAATTGAATAAAATAGAATCGAAAATGATTTAAATGAAACTTGAAGAGATTATAAAATTTTTAAATGATAAAATTCCCCAAAACTTAGCTTTAAGCAATGATAAAGTTGGATTGATGGACGATTATGATTTGACTCAAGAAATTGATTCAATAAAAATTTTAATGGATATTTATCCAGAAGACGATAATTCTAGCAAAAATACTTTAATAATTACGCATCACCCACCGCTTTTTATTCCAAAAACTCCTACATTCACTATTCACTCAAACTGGGATATTATTGAAGGAGGGGCTAATGAAGCACTTGCAGATAGTTTAAAGTTAAAAGTGATTGAATCTTTTGATAAATCCACGAATATCGGAAGAATATGTGAATCCAATCTAACATATGATGAATTGAAAAATGTGATTTTAACAGAATTTAACGAATATTATATTGTAAATAAACCCGAAAAAGACAAATTAATAGAAAAAATTGCAGTTGTTTCTGGTTTCGGTTTAAAAAATCCAGATTATATTAAATTGGCAAAAAAATACGATTTGGATATGTTGATATCTGGAGATTTGACTCAAGAAACTGCAATACTTGCCGTTAATCTGGATTTGACATTAGTTGATTTGGGCCATCATAACAGTGAAGTTCCAGGCCTTTATTATTTAAAAAAGATTATTGATGAATTGGATATTAATTGTGAAGTTATAAATAGAATTCCTATGGAGTGTGAAAAAAATGAGTGCTGATGAAATACAGGCAATGGAAGATAAACAGGTTCCAAAAGGTAAAATAGACCTTATTGGTGTTGGAAGATTAGGTTTGAGAATTGGAATTAATTTAATACAAGTTCATAGGGGCGGACCAAAAGTTATTGGTGCTTTTGATGGACAGGAAATATCTGGTGGAGATGTGATATTTACACTTCTCGGAGCAGAAATCGGAGAGAAAAAACCTGATTTTTTAAAAAGGATATGTACTCATGATGAAGACTTTAGAAAAATTGAAAGCCATTGCGAATACATAACAGAAGAAAATATTGATTTAATAGATGGGGAAGTTGTGATAATCGTTATTGCTGGAGGAAATACAATATCTACTGCATCAGAAATCATTAAACATGCCCATAAAAGAGGAGCCAAAACAATTGGAACTGCAGGAATATTCGGTTTTGGAAATGAAGACATTGAAATAAAAGATATTTCCGAATACGACAACACGAATCCTGCCATTGAAGAGTTAAGAGCACAGGGCATTACTGAAAATCATTTGATTATAACAACACATAAACTAATTAGAGACAATGAACCTGTAACACCCTATACTTTAGATGAAGTTGCAGAAATCATAACTATGAATGCATTGAAGCTTTTAAGGGACAAATATGATTAAAATAGCTACAGCAGAATGCTTTACACATGGAAAAATTGGACTGGAACTCCATGCACTTGCCCAGAATTACGAAGGAAATTTCGGAAGCGAATATATTGAAAACTTAAGTGAATATGGAAATTTCGATTATAATGATTTAAGCGTTACCTGCAGTTTATTTATTCCAACAATTAATGCTGTAAAAGATATTTTAAATGTTGAAAATCCCCCAAAACCTGATTATCTCATTAAAGGAATTAAAGTTTATGATGAAAATGGTGATAAGAAAGTGAGCAAAATCATGGCCGAAGCTGTGTTAAAACTCACCGATTGCGATATTGCCATAGGAACAACCGCAGGAATTGGCCATGGTGCCATTACAATCATCACCCCCGATTATGAAATAACAACATTAAGTGACATTTATACCGATTTGAGAAAAAATAATAGTGAAGAATTATTCCAAAGACAAATCAGCGGAATAAAAAAAGCTATTAATATAATCCTACTTTTTTTAAATAATAAAATCGATGAAATAAGCACTTTAGAAAATGTTGAAATTATAAAAAAATAGACTAAGCCTTAGGGGGGATTCGAACCCCCGACTTCCACCTTACCAAGGTGGCGCTCTACCGCCTGAGCCACTAAGGCATAATCGAGAATACTGAAAAAAAATCATATAAAATAATAGTGCAGGAGAAGGGATTCGAACCCTCGAAGGCCTATGCCAGAGGATCTTAAGTCCTCCCCCTTTGGCCGCTCGGGCACCCCTGCATACACTATAAATGTTTGTCTTTATAATATATAAATGTTTGGTTTTAATACTGTTAATTTTGAAATTTTAAAAAAAACACTATTTAAATATTAGTAAATTAAAATATTAAATTAGTTATAATGAAATTATTTTATTAAATAATTTAATCGTGGTGTAGTACATTGATGATTATAGATATGGAAGAATGTGGAATATGTGAAGATTGCATTGATGTCTGTATGGAAGAGGCAATCACAAAAAAAGCATATAAAGTAATTATTGACCCAGACAAATGCGATTCCTGCGGAGAATGTGTCGACGTTTGTCCTGTCGGTGCAATATATGAAGAATGATCTTATATGAAAATTAAATTTACCTTAGTCGATTATGCGATTATAATTTTAGTAATATGTGCAATAATATTTGCTTTTGTTCATATTACATCTAATGATGATTCTGCTAGTGAAAAAACTTCTTATGATTCTTCAACATTAAGTAAAATTGCTGAGAAATATTTAACTTATTATAGGCAAGGTTTTATTGTAAATACGACCGTTAACGGATATAATGCTACAGATGGAAAACCAGTTACATTGACAGGAAACATTAAATGGCTAGATGATGATAGAGGAAGTAATGTAAAAGCTCTTGTTAACTCAAACGGCAGCGATTATATTGTAGGTCTTTATAACCATGTTCCTAATGCAGACGTTTATATCAACAGTATGACTCTTGAAATGAATGGAGACAAATATTCCAATTTAACAGAAATTAAAGTTAATCCGAAAAATATTACCTCAGTCAACGATTTGGTTTCAGGAATATCAAATGATACAGACTACGAGATTACAACAACGATTACTCTCGATTCCATGGATGGTACAAAGATGCAGGAAATTACCAATGCATTATTTAAAAATGATGGAAGGATATCATTTAAAGGGTCAAATACCGGCATGGCTGACCAAATAAGTATTGTTAGGGCCACAAGTACTGAAATATCACAAGTAAACTCAATTCTAGATAACTTTAATGGAATTACAAATGAAATAAATATAAGAATTTATAACTGCAGCGATAATGACATCAACACCATTAAAAATAATTATGATGTTGTAAATATCCAAAAATTCTAAGTTGTGTGATTTATGAGCTTCATTTATTCAAAATTAACAACATTTATAAATTTAATAAATGATGAATTTCATAAATCTTTTTTATTCACAACAATATTTTCAATTTTAGCTTTTATTGAAAATCAATGGGTTAATAGCTTTTTTAAAGGGCTCTATCCAAGCGAAAATTTTTTAGGCTTTTTGAAAAAGAACAATATTTTAAAAAATCATATTTTTAATCCGTTAATTGTTCTGATTGTTTTTGCAGCATTTTTAGCATTATCGTTAAGTCCTATTTCATATAGTCTGACTGTAACACTAATTATTGCATTTTTATTCTTTTTTATTGGTGCTGCCGTATTGCCCAGATTTTTTTTAAATGATATGAAAAGTGTTTTAACCTTTAAAAGAAAAGATATTTACTCTATTGGATTTTGCCTGATTTTAGTAAGTATAGTATTTTTCTTCATAAGCATTGCATCTGTTGGCGGAATTCCTATTTTAAAACCTTCAATAAGATATTTATTAAAACCTGCTTTTACTATGCCCGTATTTTTGATAATACCTGGAACATGCATTTTGGCAAGTGTATATTTAAAGGATTTTCAGGACAAAATAATAACCCGTTCACAGGTCAGATTCAGATTCCTCATACTGCTCATAATTGATGTTGGTCTTTTATTGACTTTAGGTTACAGGACACCACTACTTGCAGCATTACTCATGCTAATTATCATAGCATACTACGGAAATATTATTGCAGTGTGGGAAGTTGTTCTTGGAGGACTGATTGGTGTAGGTGCAATAATAGGAATCGGATACTTTAGATCAATACATGAGTTGACAGTAAGTAAGGCGATAGATCCTTTCTACACCCTGAAAAGCAGAGCAGACTTTACCCTACATGTACTGAATTTGCTTGATGTTATCGGAGGAAATTTTGGTACAACACATGGCCAGATGCTTGCAAGCTCAATACCTGGAAGCGAACTTGGACCTAGAATGATGGTGGGTAAGCTAATTGCATGGAGAACAGAAGTTACAGTAACACCTACATTAATAGGCCAGATGGTGGCAGATTTTGGAAAAGTTGGTGTTGCAGTTGAGATGTGTCTTTTAGGCTTTATTTTAGGAATTGGATTTAAAATAATGCAGAAAACAAAAGATTATTTCTATATCGGACTTTACAGTTTGATATTAACATACGCCATTTTAGGTGTTGAAACCGGAATTCTTGATATTCAGGTTTTATTCTATTTTGCAGTAGCTATTTTTATTTACTTTACAATAATTTTGAAATCTGTTTTTAATTAGTATTACTAATTTTAAATTTTTTATGTTATTAGTATTACATTTGTATTACTAAACCTTAAAAAAATAGTTAAAAAGTATTACTTTAATAATCTTTATATAATAAAAATAGTATAATCTATTAATGTCAAGAAAAATTGAGATGTATTCATTAATCTTTTTGAAATATAGTCCCTTAAACTTGATATTTTCTAAAAAAAGTATTACTTTTAAAAAGAAAAATTTTGAAAAAAAGTAATACTTAATTTAAATGGAGGAAAAAATAAATGCATATACCTGACGGATTTATCCCATTTTGGCAATGCGCAATATACTACGTTATTTTAATCGTAGCAGTGTACTTTGCAAGTAAATGGGCAAGAGAAAACCTTGATGAAAAACGCATTCCTCTTTTAGCAGTTCTTGCAGCAGGTATTTTTGCTATTATGTCAATGAATATGCCAATCCCATTTGGAACAAGTGGACATATGGTAGGTGGAGCATTGGTAGCGATTATATTCTGTGCACCTGAAGCAGCTGTTCTTGTATTTACCGTTGTATTAATCATTCAAGCATTAGTATTCGGAGATGGAGGAATTACTGCTCTTGGAGCAAACGTATTGAACATGGCAATAATCGGAGGATTTACCGGATTATACACATTCAAAGCTTTAAAAGGAAAAATTGGAATTTATGCATCAGCCGGTATTGGTGCATGGTTAGCAACTGTAGTTGCAGCACTAGCTTGTGCAATTGAAATGGCAATTGCTGGAACATTCCCATTAACAGTAGGAATTGCTTCAATGGTAACATACCATATCTTTATTGGAATAATCGAAGCAGTATTAACTGTTATTGTTTTAATGGCTTTAGATAAATTTAGACCAGATCTTTTGATTTGGAATAAGAATAAAATAGAAGGAGGAGAATAAAATGGATAAACGTGACAAAACATTAATAATCATTGCGATTGTGATTTGCGTTGTAATCAGTTGTCTTTCTCCTTTTATTGCATCAGGAGACCCTGACGGATTAGAAAAATCTGCAGAAGATGCGGGCGTTAGTGAAGATAAAGCAATAGTAGTTATCCAACCGCCTTTCCCTGACTACACCTTTGAACCTCTTGAATCCCTTGGTGAAGTAAGTGTTCTCATTATAGGTGCTATACTGACACTTCTATGTGGATGGGGAATTGCAGAAATTGTAAAAAGAAGAAGTTAAATATTAACTTCTATCTTTTTATACTATTTTTTACATAATTATTAATACTTGAATAATAAAAATTCTTAGAGACATATTATGGCTGATATTACAAAAGCTCTTAATTTAGATGAATTGGCTTCAAAAGATAGTCCCATACATAATTTAGATGGAAGAATAAAACTAATATCTGCAATTTTAATAATTGTTATTGCTGCTTTTTCAAATAACATTTTTATACCGATTGTTTTGGAAATCTTTTTGCTGATTGAAATTAAAATAGCTAAACTATCATATATTGACTCATTTAAAAGACTAGCATTACTACTTCCATTTGGAGGAGCAATAATTATTTTTCAACCTTTCATACATCCGGGAAATATTTTATGGTCGTACTCATGGATTACAATAACAGATACTGGATTAAACTGGGCGATATTATTAGTTACCAGAATGATTGTTTCATTAACTTCAATTGTAATTTTATCCTCTACAAGTCCGATGCAGCAGATTGTTGCTTCATTTAGAAGATTGAAAATGCCGAAAGATTTAGCAATGATTTTAAGTATTATGGTTAGATTCTTATTTGTATTTATTGATGAACTGGCAGCTATTAGAAAATCCCAAAAATCAAGAAACTTCCATATACACTCCAAACTAACCCCATATAAATGGAGAGTAAGACAAGTTGGTTATTCTATAGCCATGATGTTTGTTAAATCATATGAACAAGGTGAAAGAGTTTATAAAAGTATGATTAGCCGGGGATTTTCAGACAAGTCAGATCTGTTTAATGAAAAGACATCCCTTGAAAAGTCTGACTACATATACATTTTTACAATAATACTGTTGATTATCATTGCAGAGATTATTTTAATTAAATATTCAGGTCATTTAGGATACTTTGGAGAGAACTTATCTATAAATTAATGAGGCGGAATTGAAATGAATGAAGTACATTTATCAATAAAAAACTTAAGCTACACATACCCTGACGGAACTCGTGCACTGAAAAATATTAATATGGAAATTTTAAAAGGCCAAAAGGTTGCAATAATGGGGCCGAATGGTGCTGGAAAATCAACATTGTTTTCTCATTTCAACGGATTAACGGAACCAACCTCAGGACATCTTGAAATAGATGGAAAAAAGATGGAATATGATAAAAATACCCTTTTAGAAGTTAGACAAAAAGTTGGAATAGTATTTCAAGACCCGAATGACCAGTTATTTGCACCAACAGTGAAAGAAGATGTTGCATTTGGTCCAATGAATTTAGGTTTAAGTTACGAAGAAGTGGAAAAACGTATGAACGAAGCGTTAACCCTAGTCGGAATGGAAAAATTTAAAGATAAGACACCGCATCATTTAAGTGGAGGCCAGCAAAAAAGAGTGGCTATTGCCGGAATAATAGCTATGAAACCTGAAATAATGATACTTGATGAACCGACAGCAGGTCTGGATCCGCAGGGAGTTGAAAAAGTATTGGATATTTTAAATAATTTAAATAAAGAAGGAATGAGCATTGTAATATCCTCTCACGATATAGAAATGGTAAATGGATTTGCCGAAAAAATATTTGTTTTAAATGAAGGAGAAATCCTTGCAAGCGGAGATAAAGATGAAATATTTTCCGATAAAGAATTATTAAAAAAAGCACATCTAAAAGCACCGATAACAACTGAAATTTTATATCAACTAAAAGAAAAAGGCTTTGACGTTGATACAACAAAAATAAATGTAAATGAAGTTGTTGATGAAATAATTAAAATGAAAAAAAGTTAATTTGTTGATTTTCTATTTTTAAATCTTTCCTTAAGTTTGACTATAAACTCAAATTCCTCTTCAAATTCGGGATGATTACCAAAACCACATTGCGGACAATGAACCTGATTACAGTTATCATGCTTTCCGCAACTTGAACATCCTCGGTTTTCCAATTGAGTTTCATCAAATTCGAAACCACACATTCTGCATTTCATAGAGAACACCATTAAAAAAAGTTAAAAAAATAAATGAAAAGATTGAAGTTATTCCACTTCAATATTTTCAGCTTCTTCTTTACGAAGACAAACATCATATCCTTTAACACTCATTTCAATAGGATTACCTAAAGTAGCTACTTTTTTAACAGTTATTTTAGCTCCTTTAACAAAACCCATACCTAATAAGTGTCTTCTTAAATCAATATCCCCCGTTTTATGATATTTAACAAGAGTTACTGTTTCACCAGGTTTTGTGTCTTTTAAAGTTTTCATTTTTATCACATTCAATAATTAAAATAAATTTTTAGGCATGCAAAATTTATTTTTAGGTATACTTAACTTTATGAAAAGTATTATATAAATATTTAGTTTTGACTAAAAATTTAAAAAAAATGACAATTAGAAAAAAACTAATCATCATTAAAATTTTTCTTATCCATATCCCATTAATCCTCCAACTTGGAAAACTAAGAATGAAACAATATATGCAGTCACTAAAGTAATACCACACATAATTAATGGCCATTTATAACCATTTGTTTCCTGTTTGATTGCACCGATAGCTGCAAAACATGGAATGTATAATAATGTAAATACCATGAATGAGAATGAAGATAGCGGTGTGAATGTATCATGTATTAAGTTTGTAATTCCTTCTTCATCATCCTCTTCCATACCTGCTAATGTACCGAATGTTGCAACTACAACTTCTTTAGCAGCTAAACCTGCAATAATAGCTACAGCAGCTTGCCATGTTCCAAATCCTAAAGGAGCGAAAATTGGAGCGATAAAACCACCAATCATACCTAAAACACTTTCTTGAGATCCATATTCAACACCCAATGGGAAGGTACTTAAAATCCATAAAACAATGGAACAGGCAAGAATAATAGTACCTGCTTTTCTTAAGAATCCTTTTACTTTTTCCCAAGTGTGTAATAATACACCTTTTACTGAAGGAACTTTATATGTTGGAAGTTCCATAACAAATGGAGCGGACATTCCTTTGAATAATGTTCTTTTAAGAATAGCTGCAACAATCAATGCAACAACAATTCCAATTACATACATTAAGGTTACAATAAGACTTTGATACTGTGTGAAAAATGCTGCAACGAAAATCGCATAAATTGGTGCTCTAGCAGTACATGACATGAACGGAACAAGCATCATAGCCAATAAACGGTCAGATTCATTTTCCATTGTTCTAGTTGCCATAATAGCCGGTACACCACAACCGAATCCTAAAATCATAGGAATAAATGCTTTACCATGAAGACCCACTAATTTATGCATAACAATATCCAAGGTAAATGCTGCTCTTGCAAGATAACCACAGTCCTCTAAAATACTTAAGAATAAAAACATCAGTATAATAATAGGCAGGAATGTGAGAACACCACCTACTCCACCTATGATACCGTCACAGATGAATGAAGCTAAATATTCATTAGCAATAAATCCTGCTACAAATTCAGCCAACATTCCAAATCCTTCATCAATCATATCCTGGAAAGGAGCACCAATCGTATAAGTTAAATGAAACATTAAAAATATTACTCCTAAGAAAATAAAAGGAGCTAAAAGCCTATTTGTAACAATCTTATCAATTTTATCAGTAGTGGTTTCTTTTTCTACAGCAGGTCTTTGAACTGCTTCTTTCATTAATCCACTGATAAATGCGTATCTTGCATTTGCAATTACTTCTTCTGCACCTTCATCAAAAATATCAATGAGGTGTTTACTTACTTTATCAACTTCCATCATGATTTTTGAACTCATGCTGGATTGTTGTACTTTTTGAATAACAATACTGTCTTTTTCTAATAATTTTATTGCAGTCCATATGGATGGAACATCTAGTAAAGATTTATCCTGTTCTATGAGATTCTGGAGATCACTTAAGTGTTCCCTCAATTCATCACCATAAGATAATTTCGCACTTGAATCAATAGGATTTGCAGAGGCTTTTTCAACAGTAGTCAATAATTCTTCAAAACCCTCTTTGGTTTTTGCATTTACTTCAACTACTGGAAAACCTAATAATTCACTCATTAATTTAATGTTAATGATATGATCTTTTTTCTTTGCAAAATCATTCATGTTAAGAGCCAATACAATATTAGCCCCCAATTCCATCATTTGAACTGTTAAGTACAAATTACGTTCTAGATTAGCTGCATCTACAACATTAATAATTACATCAGAATCATCATCCACAATGAAATCCCTTGATACGATTTCTTCCATAGAATGAGCGCTTAATGCATAATTACCTGGCAAATCAACAACGTCATATTCATAATCGCCATGTTTAAAACTACCTTCTGCCCTTTCAACAGTTTTTCCAGGCCAGTTTCCAACATGTTGACGCATACCAGTTAATTGATTGAATACTGTAGTTTTACCCACATTTGGGTTACCAGCCAATCCTACAATTAATTCTTTCATTAACCATTCTCCCTTAATTTATATTGAAAAAAAGATTATTAAGAAATTAAATCTTAATAACCCCCCTTTCTTATAAAAAAATCATTTTAGTTTAAGTTTCAACTAACTTTTAAAATCCGAAAATTAGGCTAACCTAAACATAGATAAAATTTTAATTTTTATTGTATTTAAATGTTTAGGCATACCAAATTATTATAAATTTTAGGTGCACCTAAAAAAATGAGAAGATTTATATACTATGAGAAACTACATTACAAATAGTGATAAAAAATTAGGTAAGCCTAATATCTAATTTGATATTACTAATGTGTTATTGGTTAAAACCATATACTACACTCCGATTGTTATTAAATTAGTTTATCTCTCTTTTCTAATTTAATAAAAAGCATATAACTACTCTCAAGAAATTAAATATGATCATCATATTTAATTTCACCTATTTATAGTGATTTAAATATGAACAGATGATAAAAATGGCAAACAGAAAAAAATGCTGTGAAGCAGATAAGGAAACAAATACTGTAAAAAGAATTTTTAAAAAAATTTGGACATTTTTCTTTGGATGCAACTGTCACTGATATTCTCAATTATTCATCCAATTTTCTAATTTTAAATTAACTGCTTATTTTACTACATTAATTTATATAATAATAAAATAAAATACATTATTAATTAAAGATATGTAGGTAGCTAGTATGAATAGGCGAAAAAAAATAATTATTGCAATAATAATTGTTATCCTCATAGGATTGATTACGATTATTGCAGGTGTTCTTTTTATTAATACTGGAGGAGATTTAGCTTCAGGAAATGGAAATATTTTAGTTTGTGCAATAGATGAAAGTGAACCAAGGCCTGGAATGGGCGCCTGTGATATGGCATTCATTGTAAGACTGCAAAATGGAGAGATAAAAAATTATACTGCAATTTATCCTCATGGAATGACACACCCGAATGCATCTGAACCGGCAGAAGCCCAAGCTCAAGGAGCAGGATCAAAATTATTGCTCCACGATTCATTCTGGAGTAGTGATAATGAAAAATCAATGCAACTTGCAAAAGAAATCGTTGAATATCAAACCAATGTTCCAATTGATGCTGTTGTTGCAATAAACAGTAAAGGACTGGATGGAATACTAGATGCCGCATCCCCATTAAACATTAATGGAACTAAAGTAAATGCGAGCGGTATTGACATCATTCGTGAAGAACAAGCAAGCGGCGGAGAATCAAGAGGAGATGCTGTGCTGGATATTGTACGTGCAGCTGCAGAATCAGCCACCAACCCTGATAAAAAAACAGCAATGATTAATGTCGCATTGGATCAATACTCCAAAGGAAACATTGTGATGACTCCACAAGGTTCTTTTGTTGGACTGCTTGCAACAAAAGGTATTGAAAATATACTTCATTGAAAAAAATCCTAATTTAATAGATTTTTAATCTATTAAATATTAGGTTCTAATTTTTTAACAAACAATCCCATAACCACCACAATCATAGGGAATAGGCCCGCATACATTATCATTATCAAATTTGAAGGAACAATGTCTCCCATAACTGTAGAAGCTGCCATCAGCATTATCAACAATATAACTGGAGCCAAAATAGCTACAAATGTGTAAATTAATATAAATGCATTTAATCTTTGAGAATAATCTTTAAGCTTCACATGCATGTCAAAGGAAATGTCATCAGCAATAATCTCCAAACTATTGGCCAAATTACCACCGACACGCAGTGTTCCAATAATTTGCTGAACCGCCCTTGAAAGTCCATCGGAATTAATGCGATTAGACATTTCAAGAAGGGCATTTTCAGTTGATCTCCCATATCTGACCTGTTCCAAAACCCTTGTTAATTCACGAGAAAAAGATCCGTAATTGGCATTAGCTACCGTAATTAATGTATCATGCAGTCCCTTTCCGGATTTCAGTTCAATACCCATATGACGTAAAGCATAAGGTAATTCCTGGTTTAAATCATTATACTCTCTTTTTTGTTTAATTTGAGGAAAAAACTTAATAAAAATATAAAGCATTGCCATTAAAACAAAAAACATTAAAGCTATTTCCAAACCGGTAAAGATAAATAAAGCTAGAGCAATTAAAATCAAGATTGCTAAAACCTTTTTTGATAGAATATTATTGAGAAAAATACTTCTGAAATCCTCAAAAGTATTTTCCTCCTTCAGATTCTGAATCTGTGAAATATCAAATGCAGTAGCATTACTTTCTTTATTAGATTTAAATGAAGGAATTTTGAAGTGAATTATAAAATCATAAATGATTAGAACTGCATTTCCCACATTAATAAATAGTTTATCAAACATTGGATTACACCTTATTTATAATCTGATTCAGGATATTTTGAGGATTTTTATAATATAATTCCAGAACCGCCTGAACGCCTTCAACAGAACGGATGTCGTGATTAATCATATGCTCCAAAACAAGTTGTCTGTTACCAATTTCCTTATATAAATCATTTAAGGTTCTCCCACTTAACTTAGCAATCTCTGTTAATGTTTTTGAAGCGACACTGACATTTTCTATTTTATCTGTTTCCGGATTCCATTCAAATATCTTATTTAACTGAACTGTGCCTTCTTCTATACCTGCAATTTCTGCAACTTCACTTATTCTTCTGTATGAGACACCATCTGGTCTGTATATCCTGTTTTGCATGATAATAAAATCAATTGCAGTAATCATAATTTCCGGAACAGACATAGGTTCATTGGTAAGACGGGTAATTGTTTCTCGTGCATCATTAGAGTGGAGTGTTCCAAATCCAGAATGCCCAGTATTTAATGCCGTGAATAAAGTTATTGCCTCATTTGCACGGACCTCACCGACGATTATTCTATCAGGCCTTTGCCTTAAGGAATTTTTCACCAAATCGTTCATTGTTAACTCCCCACGATTTTCAGTATTTGAAGGTCTTGTTTCCATACGTATAACGTGTTCATGAGGAATTTGAAGTTCCAAAGTATCCTCTATAGTAATGATTCTTTCCTTTGGGTTGATTAAAGAAGTCAAAGCATTCAGTGTTGTTGTTTTACCTGAACTGGTACCTCCGGAGATTATTGCATTTGCGGATTTTACACCTAAACCATCAAAGCACAGCCAGAAAAATGCTGCAAGTTCAATGGAAATTGTGTTGAATTTAATCAAATCAATGATAGTTAAAGGATCTTTTTTGAATTTACGTATGGTTAATGAAGGTCCGTCTGCAGATACAGGAGGAATCGTAGCATTAATTCTTGAACCGTCCATCAGTCTTCCATCAAGAATTGGTGACTCCTGGTCTATCCTTCTGTTAATCTGTCTTGCCATTACATCAATCAGGTCAGTCAATTCCTCCTCATCCTTAAAAACTATATTGGTTTTCATCATACCATATTTCCTGTGATATACAAAAACGGGCTTATTAATGCCTATGACCATAATCTCTTCCAAATCATCATCGTGAATTAACGGGTCAATCTGGCCATACCCCACTATATCCTGAAGCAGTTTTTGAGCTAGGGAATCTATGTATTCCTTTGACACACTACCTGATTCAAAAGACAGTCTTGAAAGCAGAAAATTTTTGATATCATTGAATAATTTATTCTCATTTAACTGAAAGTTCTCCCCAGTAGAAATTGCTAAATCCACAAGGTTTTCTCTAATTTCAGATAATAATACTTCTTCTTGAGGAGTGTATTTCTGTTTAAATACTTCATATGTTTGTATTAGGTTATTAGTGTTTTTTACTTGGTTCATTTAATCACCGTTTTTTGAAATTTTTTGTAAAAATAGTATTTGTAATACTTATTAATAAATTTTTATTACGAGTGAAATTATAATTATAAAGTAAAATCAATATTAAAATATGATGGGAAAATGTAGTTGTGGCAATAACTGTTATACAAGCTTTGAAAATTTAAGCCAAAAAATTGAAAAATTGCATGAATGCGAAAAATGTGAAGACATACAGATTAAAAAATTCAGTCCCTTAAAAGACGTAGTTGACTTTAATGAATTGAACTCAGAATATAAAAAATGTGAATGTGGTAAACGACCATTAGACATTGTAATGAGCCATATTTTAAAAATAATGATAGAAGAAGAAATTGTTGGTGAGAAAGCTTCCCTCAGGCGAAACAGTCCTGTACCATTAAGTGAGTTTTATTACAGCAGTCTTAATCCCCAATTCATTAATGAAAAGACATTAATATTACTGCATCCGGATTTCACTTCCCAAGTGAGTGAAAGATTGCTTAAAGAGGTACCTGAAGTAAAAGGAGTGATGAAAGGAAGTCCAAGGGAAACTGTTGGACAGCTTAACAGAGCTAGTGGAATAAAACATTTCGAACTTCTGGGCGGATGTGACATGCAAACAAACGTTATGAGAACATTACTTGGTGAAAAAATAATAATTAACAAACATCAAAGCAGACACCACATAGAAGTTGCCCCTACAACCGAATCAAAGCTCGTCAAACTCCACAACTATCTGAAAAATAATGAAATTAAACAGGGTATAGCAATTGATGCAATGTGTGGCAGTGGTGCAATAGGAACCTACCTGTTAAAATATGGATTTGAAAAGGTAATATTTAATGACATTTATCCGGAAGCCATTGAGAATTTAAAAGAAACGCTTGAAGTTAACGGCATAATTGAAGGTTATGAAATTCATAATGAGGCTTTTGAAGATTTAAAATGTGATAAAGTAGATTTATGTGTAATTGATCCTTTTCCGGGCGATGATGCTGAAGAAATTATAAAAAAAGCAGAAGAAATATCAGATAATGTGTTAATTATCTAGATAAACATCTGCATATAGATTACAATAGCCGGAATAATCAGAACTCCCATCAAGTGAGATTTTCCAACTCCCAGATAATGAGGAAGCATTCCCATTGCAGTTGAAGTGATTAAAGCCAACACCATATAAAAAACAGGGGCCTCATAATAAAAAATGAAAATAAACAATATTAATATTTGAAGCAGAATGACACCTATTGATAGTTTTTTATAATCAACACCACCCATCAGTTTTGAAAAAGAATCACCTAATTTCAATGCCAAAACAAGAGATACGGACACTGCCAAAAGAGAAGCAAAAATATAAATTATTAAATGGTTTAAAGTCATTTCAGAGATTAAATAAGACATATATACTGCAATACCACTTCGAGGGTTTCCGATAATATAAATTGCCATTAATGAAAAAAGACAATCCGAAATATTTAATCCCGATGTTGCAAGCAAAAAATTAACCGTATCATCGTCATCATTATCACTTGTGCCGCTTGCAGCCTGTGCAATGACTGTTCCCTGAGCAGGCCCAAATCCCGGCAGAAATCCCAATATTGCACCAGTGATTCCTCCAGCGAAAATACTTTTGAATTTATTGAAATCAATGTTTAAATCATAAAATGAATTCTGATGAGGAAGAGTCGAATTATCATTTAAACTGAATAAAATAGTACTGATACCAAATAATCCCGAAAAGATACACATTAACGTAACTCCTGATGAAATTGGAGTTTGAAAAATCGTCCATCCCAAAATTCCCGAAAGTACAAACAATAAAAGAGACCATAAAAAGTCCCTATGAGTACTTGTAAGGTTATACGTCAGATAAATTGATGCAAAAAGTAAAATCATCCAGGTGAATGGTTTGGATACTTCATGAAGCATAGGTAAAACAATGGAAAATATTGGAAGCATTAAAATCGTAACTAAAATAGCTCCAAAACCGCCGACACATACAATTCTTATAACTTCTTTTGCACGGCCCTGCAATACCATTCTGTGACCGGGAAGAATGGATGTGGCAGTTCCTTCTTCCGGAACCCCCAAAAGCATTGAAGGAACGAATTCTATAAGCGCATGAGCGATTGACATTGCAACCATCAGTACACAAAGAAATTCCGGACTTAAAAAAGTTAACAAAAATGTTGATGAAGCAAAAAGTATTGCTCCAGCCGTATTTACATGAATGCCCGGCACCATACCTGTTGTTGTTCCTATTAATATTCCTATAAAACATGCAATTACTAAGTCAAACATAGATATTTAGTGAGTTAAAGTGCTTTTTAAAGCTTGTTGAAGCCACTGATAAAAATTGTCCCCAACCAACAATGTTTATATATAGATATGCACAATGTATATACAAGGAGATGATGATTATGATTACATGTTCAGTTTGCGGAAGTTTGAATGACCCAACCAATATAATATGTGAAGAATGAGGTTCTGACCTGGTTGACGAATCTGAACTCGAATATTTATATGATGATTAAAAAAAACAAAATTTTTATTCATTTGAATAAGTGAAAAACTTACAAATTTACACTGTTTGGCAATATTAACCACAACCATAAAGTAAAATTAATAAATATTAAAAATATAACAATATACAAAGAAACTAATTTAATCTCTCATTAGTTTTCATCAACAACTTCTGCGGAGAGAAACTTCAAAAACTTGAATTATGAGAGAATCGATAATTAGAGGTGAATTTTTTTGAAAAAAATTTATTATATTTTAGCAATATTTATTATTTCTGTTGTTTTTATTGCGCCGATAAGTGCAAGCGATAACCCGACAGATGCATTAAATTATGAAATTTCTGATTTGCAAAGCAGTAATGATGGAAGTTTCAGTGATTTATCAGATTTAATTCAAAATACTCCAAAAGGAGAAACATTACAGTTAACAAAGAATTATAAATTCGATAACAATACGGATTTTAGCTATAAAGAGGGTATTGAATTAGATTTTATTACAATTGATGGATCAGGCAATAGTATTGATGGATCTGGACAAGCAAGAATATTTTACACATTTAATAATGTAACATTAAAAAATCTTAAATTAATTAACGGATTTGGCGATAAAGGTGGAGCAATTTATTCAAATACTTCAGTTAATTGTGATAATGTAGTTTTCGAAAATAATTCTGCAAAAATTATAGGTGGAGGGATTTATGCATATTATCTTTCTTTAAATAACTGTACTTTCAATACAAATTATGCAGCTAATGGATCATCCATTTATTTAAATAATAGAGTAGGAGAAATTGATATTCCTGACAGTCTAATTAATAATAGCATATTCAAGAATATTGATGGCAATAATATATTTATCAATAATACTCCAAAAGATATTAAAATTAATAATTCCATTTTTGAAAATACTATTTCACAAAACGGAAGAGCAATTTTTTCACAAAGCGCCGGAGCTATAAATATTCATAATACGAAATTTAGAAATCTAAAATCTGGAAATGGAGCGGGATTGCTTTTATTTTCAACTTCAGCAAAGATTGATAAAAGTGAATTTATAAACTGTTCCAGTTCAAATAATGGTGGAGCAATATTAATTGATGCCTATGCTTCATACAATTATATTCAGGAAATGGGCGTCTCATTAACAGTATACAATTCTAATTTTGTTAATTGTTCTGCAAAATTTGGTGGTTCAATTGTTCAAACAGGAGGTCGTATATTAATTAATGAATCCAATTTTGAGAACAATTTTGTATCAAATAAAGGTGGCACAATATATACCTCACTTTTAACCTCAGCAATTGTTGAAAATTCTACTTTTAAAGATAACAAAGCAAATTTCACATTTGGAGATTATTCACCTAATGGCGGAGCAATATACACTTTATTTAATCCTGTTTTAATTAATAACTCAAAATTTATTAATAACTCAAATGGTGCAATATATTCCAATGAATGTGATTTTAATGTGACTAACTGCCAATTTGACAATAATATCGAAGCTATTCACAGTTATTATCCAAAATCATTGAGTTTAACTAATAACACTTTAAATAATGACATATTAATTGAAAACGATACTAATATGGATTATCATCTCATTATAAGCAATAAAGCTCTTGAAATAAAACTAGTCAATAACACGATTAATGTTGAAAATCTCCCTTCACGTTTTGATTTACGTGATTGGGGATGGGAAACATCAGTTAAAGACCAGTCCATAACTTCAGGTTGTTGGGCTTTTACAGCAATATCTGCATTAGAATCCAATATCCGAAAAGCAACAGGATTACAATACAATGCTTCAACAAGGAATATGCACAGAACCATGTCTGCATTTTCCGAATATGGAAACAGCATTCATCCGGACGGAGTTAATGATACGGGAACCCCAATTGACTATCTGGTTAGTTGGGTGGGTCCTATCCAATATGACATAGACCCTACAGACAACTATGCAAAAATTGATAGCTTAGTATGGCTTGATGAAAGCTTGCATATTCAGGATGTCATGTTAATAAGAGGTCAAAAACATAATTTAACAGTAGATGAGATTAAAAGGATATTAATAGAATACGGAGCAATTTCTAGTGAGTATTCCTTTGATCCAACGCCACCAAATTATAACATTAAAACATTTGCATCATATACAAATGAATCTGTTAAAGGCTCCCATGCCATGACACTTATAGGATGGGATGACAATTTCTCTAAAAGCAACTTCTACAGGACACCTCCGGGAGACGGTGCATGGATTTATAAAAACAGTTATGGTAGCGATAAGAATTATGATGATAAGGGATATATTTATGTTTCATATTATGATGCCGACGTATTGGCTGATGATAGCTCTTTTGTAGTTTTATTTGAAAATATTGAAAATTATACCACAAATTATCAGACAGACTTCGGAGGAAAACTTAACCTTTTGAACTCCACTTCAGATTACTCCTACAAAAATACATATCAGGCCAGAGGAAATGAACTAATCAGTGCTGTTGGAACCTATTTAAATGATGAAAATGAAGAGTATACTCTTGAAATATATGTGAATGGAGAGTTAAAATTAATGCAAACAGGATTAGCTCCATTTTATGGATACCATACAATAAAATTAAACCAGGAAATTCCTGTTAGAACCGGAGATAATTTCACCGCAGTCATGAAAGCACATTCAATACCTATAATCGAAGATACAAGAATGAACTTTAAAGAAAATATTTCTTTTGCAGATTACGGTAATGGATGGGTAGATTTGGCTAAAGAAAGAAAAACTACTACATTAAAGGTTTATACAAAAGATCTTGTCTTATACACTGAAGATTTGGTAAAAATTTATAAAAATGAATCCAAATTTCTTGCTTTGACAGATTGTATTAATGAAACTGTATGCTTTGAAATCAATGGCATAACATATAATAGAACTACCGACGATAAGGGTATTGCTCGAATTGCCATTAACTTAAATCCTGGCAACTATACTATTAAAACTACATTTAACGGAACTACTGTTGAAAATAACATTGAAGTTCTTCCAACATTAATTGCAGATAATTTAGTTAAATATTATAAAAACGAATCCCAGTTCTACATTTCATTAATAGATGGTGAAGGAAATCCAGTAAGCCAAGTCAATATTACCATGAACATAAACGGAGTATTCTACAATAGATTAACTAATGAAAATGGAACTGCAAAGCTAAACATTAATTTGGAACCTGGAGAGTATATTTTAACAGCAACCGATCCTTTAACTGGCCTTCAAATGTCATATAGCATTACTGTATTGCCTGTATTGACTGGAAAAGATTTGGAAATGTCTTATAAAGACGGCTCAAAATTTGAAGCAAAACTAGTTGATGGAACAGGCCAAGCTTTAAGTGGCGAAAGCATTACATTCAACATCAATGGAGTATTTTACAATAGAACTACTGATGAAAATGGAATTGCTCGCTTAAACATTAATTTAATGGCTGGAGAATATATTATAACTTCAATGTATTCAAATAACGCTAGAATTTCAAATAAAATAACAATATCAAGTTGAGATTCTATCTCAACCCTTTTTTCTATTTAAAAGGTATTTCTGTTGAAATTCAATGATTTCATGGATAATTTGGATAATAACTCCATCAATTCATCACGATTTAAATCCAATTCCTCACAAATCATTGCATCCCATTCAAGTTCCTTTTCTTCTAAAAATTTAGCGGTTTTCAAACCTTCATCAGTTAATGTAGTAATATATTCCCTTTTATTATTCGGATTAATTTCTCTTTTAATCAAGCTTTTCTTTTCGAATTCGGAAAATGTTCTGGAAACGCCACTGCGGTTCATAAAACACGCTTTTGCAATGTCTGACTGGTTAACATCAGGTTCATAATAGAGCAGCATGAACATGTAGTATTGAGAATAAGATATTTCCGTTTCCTTTTTAAGAAATTGATTCAGATAATAGTCATGAGTTTCCTTAAGTGAAATTAAATGATTTAAAATGAATGGTGAATTGTTTATAATATCTTCGTAATTTTTCATATTATCACAATCAATAATATGAATATTAAAGTATATAAATGTTGCTTAAAGCAACAATTTTTCAATTAAAAAATAAAAAAGAATATGAAAGATTTACATTAATCTTCCAATACCAGTAATTTCAATACTAGCTACGTCATCTAAACCAGAGATGAATTCTTCGGTAGATTCAGTTCCGCCTTCACCGTCTTCAATAGTGAAGTTTAAAATTAAAGCTACTAAACCAAATGCGATTGGTTCTTCAGAAATGTTTTGGAATTCAGCATCTTCTGGTAAACCGTTTTCAATAGTTTCTTTTAATGCATCTAAGTCTACTTCAGGACTTTCAGGCATAATTTTCATAGTTGCTAATACTTCAGCCATTTAAATTCCTCCAATTAATTTAAGGACCTTCAAATCCACATTCACATTTGTAAGCGTGACCAAAGGTACGACATTTTTCACATCTTGCGATTTTTGCTCCACATTCTGGACATTCGAATTCAACGAATGGACCAGTTAATGGAATTTCTTGTTTACATGAAATACATTCTACTTCTTTCATCTAATCACCTATTATTAGTGTGTAATCGAAATTGTAATCATTTATATTATCATCAATAAGAGATAAAACCCTTTCAGGATACATTCCATTTACAACATAACAATTAGTCCCGAATTCAATCAAAAGAGAAGGCAACATTAAATCAATTGATGACTCTTCAAAAGTTAGTAGTTTTTTAGCATCAATTTTATTAATAAATTTTGAACCTTCCTCACTAGGTTCTCGGGTATATATACCATTTACATTTGTTACTATTAAAAGGTTTGCATTTAAAGAGTGTGAAACATAAGCTGCAATTGAATCTGAAGTCACATCCCATGAACATTCAAAGGGATCTTCTTTTTTTAAAAAATCAGAAACGACAAAAATCGGAGTTAAATTTTCATCAGATATTTTTTGAGCTTCCTCAATGGAATATGCTAATTTTGCAGAATCCACCTTATCATTTACCAGCTTTGCAAGAATATCCATACAATCTATTGCAGTATAATGAGTGACTTCAGCAGAAAAATTTTGATGAGAGTCATATTTACGAATAAGATTTGCAAACTCACCACCACCCAAAATAATTAAAGAATTGGTGTTTTTTAACTTTTTTGCCATTTCAATAGCATAATCTGGAAATAAACTTCCCCCAATTTTTACAACCTGTTTTATGATATTAATCACACCCACGTTTAATTAAAAATAGCCATCATTAAAATGATACTTGACTCATAAAAGTTTTAAATCCCCAGTCACTTCGTCAATAATTTCATCTTCATCAGGCCCGATTGCCAAAACAGTAACGCTTGATGTAGGTATCTGGGTCCTTCCAGCATCAACTACCAAATAATTGGTTAAACCTTTTTCATCAGCATGTCTTTTCAAAGCTAATAACTCATCTACAGTCTGTACTTTACAAACCACTTTAGCATAAGCCTCATTTTCCCATTTTCTAATCTTTTCCTTACTTGATTTTTTATAAGACCCAATAGATCCATGACAACACTGGGCGGCAATTTTTCCCTTGCCCATTTTCAAATCTGTTCTTACGACCATAACTTGCTTCATTAAACAACATCCACTTTTTCTAAACTCTCTCAAATAAGATATATGAAATTCTTAATATAAAAATACTATAGCACCATAAATTTAATAAACTTTATCAAAAAATTTCACATGAAAAATAACATAAAAAAATAGGCCAGAAACATCATAAAAAATGTTCCTGGCCCATCAAAAAATAAAGGAGGAAAAAAATGGTCGCTTATTCCACTAAAAAAACTCTCCTCCTACACAATAAAATGTAATCATAGGAGAACCCATTTTATTATTGTACAAAATCCTCATACACTTTCTTAGACTCATCAGGAATATCATGTTCATGTCGAAGTTGATTTAACTTAATCTGTTCATCAAGAATTTCATCAGTTAAACCCTCTTCAGCATAGCGCTTATTTAAAACTCTTTGTTGATTACGTAACTGCACTTCTAATTTAGTTCTTTCAATATCATCCATTTCAATCACCCTCTACCAATTATACAAACACTTTTCTGAGAAATACAATTGATATATGCTTGTTGAGTAGCACGTGATCTACTTTCAATATATCCACAATACCCATTGCCACAGCTACTTCCAAGGCTATTTAAAATAGACATAGGACTTTTACTGTTTTGTGCAACCTCATAATGACCCCATTGATTACGATAAAGCAAATGGAAAAATATAGCACCATTATTTATTAATGTTTGTATCTCTTCCCAGGTTAACTCGCTTTTGTTTTTCCAGACCATTTTCAAGTTATGACCATACTTCCTATTGAACCAGGCCAACCCGGTTTTTAAACCATCATGGTCTGTACCATACTTTGTTGTTCCACACACACTCATTAATGTAGCTTCAGACAATTCAATACCTGTCAGCCTATAGATACATTGCATGAGGCTGTGAGGGCCACATGAATATCCACATACTTGACCAAGCTTTCCAGATCCCTGTTGAGTAATATATGGATTAAGAGTATAATTTTGCTCTACTTTAGACTCAACCTTAGGCTCTACTTTAGGGGCTTCATTAATATGGATAGTATTTTTAATCTCTGAAGGCAAATGAAACATATCTCCAAGATATTTAGCAGTAATAGTATAATTTCCAGGATTCAAATTAATATTTAACTTATACAAACCCTCATTATCAGCGGTTCTATGATAAGTAACCCCATTGATTGTTAAATCAACATCTCCAAGAACACGGCCAAAATCATCATACACGGCACATTGATATTTTGTACCGTCTTTATAAGTCATGTTAATGTCTGTTCCTTCCATACGTGTTTTACTGCGTACAATAACGGTTGTAAATGCAGTAACAAAGTTATACTCGTCATCCTTAAAACTAATTAGAGGAGTATATTCACCTGGATTCAAATTAATATTTAACCTAGCAATACCATCATCATCAGTCTTACGTTCATAATCTTCACCATTAACATTAAAAGTAATTGTTTTACCCGGAAGAGGCAAGTTCCCTTCATATAAACCTACTTCTAACGGGTCTTTTTCACCATACGTTTTAACTAACTTTTTTGTGATTAATCTAGCATTCTTTTTATTATTCCCTAAAATAG
The DNA here is from genome assembly GCA_017434555.1 of Methanobrevibacter sp. Lineage (GTDB taxonomy): Archaea > Methanobacteriota > Methanobacteria > Methanobacteriales > Methanobacteriaceae > Methanocatella. The sequence goes on from JAFRFB010000007.1 coordinate 47,578, forward strand.
TCATTATCCAATCTAAAATTCCCATTTTTTCACCTTTTTATATAAATAGCAACATTTTTTCAAGTCTTTATTACAAGTTCGCCTATAACAACAACCTTTATGTGGATTAGATTTCTTCATTTTTCTTTACTCCCCTGGAACCGTCCATGAACCAGTACCACAGAATTGCTTTCCAGCTCCATCAGTTCTCCAAAATTCTACAGAACCATCCGTTTTAACTCTCAAACGAACATCATTAGGCAATACATTCGCAATGTAAACAGGGAATGATGGAGCATAGCCTGCGGGGACTGTTAAATTCGTGGGAACATAAACACCTACATCAGGTTTGTTAACAGTCCATGGTTCCACAGTTAACACTACAATATTACCAGATTTGCTAATTTTAAAAAGACTATGCATATATGGTTCTTCTACAGCAATCAAGTTAGGTAAGTCATCTGCTTTCGCAAAATAAGATGAATCATGACCATCCAGCAAGTCTGCATCTAAGCCACTGTTGGATCCGTCAACATTCTTAATTTTTGATAGTACTTGTGTTGGTGTATCTGTAGTACCGTCAACTCCATCTTTTCCAGGAGGTCCTTGAATTCCTTGTTCGCCTCGAGGTCCTTGTTGTCCTGGGTCTCCTTGAGGTCCTTGTTCTCCTTGGATTCCTTTTATGTTTCCTATTATCTTGCATGGCATTTTTTATCACCCTCTTTAGAATTTTTTTATACTATTTAATTAGCTTATTGGGAAAACAATACTTCCATATAATTCAGTATTCGCTTTTATACATCTCGCCATTAATTTACCATTATTTGCATTAATTTTCACCATAACCGGCATATAATTACTTAAATCAGTATTTGCAAACACTTCATAACCCATATCATTATTCAACTGAGTATCTACAAGAGCATCATATCCTGTTGTTGTTGAAGTTTTCTTTAACCCCTCATAAGTTATAATACACCACCCGTTCCTAATATAATACCTTACAGTTCCAGTCCACCCACTTGTTATAAAAGAATCCTTAATTGTAGTAGCAGATGATGAATTGTGTGTTGTAATTGATGTAACCTTATTATTTAATGTTTTTCCTTGTTCTGCGGTTAATGCTTTATCCGTTCCACCAGTAGTTACATCATTAACTAATTGTACAATACCTTTAGCACTAGTACTTGCACTAGTATCCGGAATCTTAATAGTACGGTCAGTTGCACCAGTAACATGACCTGTAGCATCAGATATGATCTGTGAAACAGTAGCTGTACCTCCGAAAGCAGGTGTCTGATTTGCTGTTGGTTTTCCTGTCCTGGCAGTATATGCCGGGTGTGCGTGTACATGGTCTCCACGGGCAAATTTACCTGTTTCAGACCCTACATCTGCAGTACCTAACGTTGTAGGTGTTGTACTGGATGCCATTGCATGCCCATAATTACTTGCATCAGACACACCATAATCAGTAGCTGTGGATGTATGGGATTTAGGTGCACGACTAGTATCAACAGGGTGAACATGGTCTCCACGAGCAAAAGTATTTAATGAACCAACAGATTGTGTACCATTCATTTTAATATTAGTAGCAGTGCCTTCAAAACTTCCTGCAGACACCACACCATTAGTACCTGTAATCAATGGTTTATTAGCAGCAGTTCCCACTTTACCATCATTAGTAATACTTCCATGGGCGTGGCTAGTAGGAGTACGAGCATCACTTAATCTAGAGTCATTTCCTTGACAGAATGTATTTGCTGCAGTACCAAATGAACCTGTTGTTAATTTTCCAGATGTTGTTGTGATGACAGGGAGATTAGCAGTAGACCCTATAGCACCAGCATTCGTGATATTTCCATGAGCATGACTTGCTGGAGTCATAGATGTAGGGAAATCACTTATTTCAGATTTAGTATGTGAGTGACTTGCAGCCGCCCTTGAAGTATCAGTTGGATGGACATGATCTTCTCTTGCATATTTTGTTGCAGTTCCAACAGCTGCTGTTCCATCCATTAATGGTGTAGCAGATGCTGCAGTATATGTGCTATTAGAATCATAACTGTAAATTAGTTGCCAAACACCTGTGGATACAATTGAAGTGTTGTACATGAAGAGACATGTAGCTTTATTAGGGTATCTACTAGCGGGAATCGCAGAAGCGTTGTAATATATTGGTTTAGCACCTAAACTATTAACATTTAAAGTAGCACTAGCAGCATTCGCACCTACAGCATTATATAATGCAATGATTGTTCCATGAGTTAATGTTACTCCTGTAATAGTTGCTGTATAAGCAGAAGTTGTTCCACCGACGTTTGCTTGACCTACAACCATACTTTTATCCATTTTTGCCTTGTCCTCTTTACTCATTAATCCATTTGCAGATGCAGAAGCAGTAGCAGTAGAAGCTCTACTTGTATCTGTAGGATGGACATGGTCGGCTTTCGCAAAAGTAGATAATGAACCTGCACTTTGAGTACCATCCATCTTAATATTAGTAGCAGTACTATTAGCTGAAGGAATAGTTGGTTTGGCTTCAGTTGTTATTTTACCATTAGCATCAGTTACAACATTCTTTGATGCTTGACCACTTATAACACCATCATTACTAATATCTCCATGACTATGGCTTGAAGGAGTCATACTTGTAGGGAAATCTGTAATTTGTGATTTTGTATGTGTGTGAGTAGAAGATAAATCAATATCTCCTGCAACAATATCATTACATTTTTCATCCACATCTTTTATAGCAGCATCTAAAGCAGAATTTATTGCTGTTTGGTATGCATTAACAGCAGTGTTAATAATTTCACTATGTGCATTAGGATCTTTCAAAGTAGCAGCAGTATAAGTATTATTACTATCATAACTGTAAATTAATTGCCAGCAGCCTGTTGAAACTATACTTGTATTGTACATGAACAGGCAGACAGATTTGTTAGGGTATCTGCTTGCAGCAATAGCTGAGGAATTGTAGTATATTGGTTTTGCTCCTAAACTGTTCACATTTAATGTGGCTGATGCAGCATTCGCTCCAACAGCATTATATAATGCAATGATTGTTCCATGAGTTAATGTTACTCCTGTAATAGTTGCTGTATAAGCAGAAGTTGTTCCACCGACGTTTGCTTGCCCAACAACCATACTCTTATCCATCTTCCCCTTATCAGTACTAGACATCAAACCGTTCGCAGATGAAGTAGCCACAGATGATGGGATAGTTATTGTACGATCTGTTGCCGCCGTAATATGCCCAGTAGCATTACTAGTAAATTGAGTAACTTTAAAACTACCTCCAAAAGCAGGAGTTTGATTTGCAGTTGGATTACCAGTTTTACTTGTACCAGAAGGATGGGTGTAAGCATTAGCCCCTTCAGCAATACCATCCAATTTAGTTTTATCTGTACTTGACATTAAACCATTAGCAGACTGAGTAGCAGTATCAGTAGAAGCAATACCTAATGCAGTAATATCCGATTTATCAACATTACCCACACCAGTAATGTGGCCCTGTGCATCATATTTAATTTTCTTCAAAACAGCACTAGTTTGAGCAGTAACACTGTTACTATGCTTCAAAGTAGTACCTTCTTTTGTTAAACCAGCACCAGCAGTGTCAATTTTACCTGCAATACTAGTATCAATTTTTTGCTGAATGCTATCTGTAGGAGTCACACCAACTACAGTATCAGTTGTTGTATTAAATTCACAATCAACAACAGACACATTACCACTTACACGGTGTATAGCACCACCATAACCAGTAGTACTTGCAGAATTTGCTGTGAAAATAGAGTTAATGACACTGGAATCATATTTGAAAAATAATGTTCCATAAGTTGTTTTATTATTTTTAAAAGTACAATTTCTTATAGTAACTTTTGCTTCTTTATCCGCCTCTCCAGGATCATTACTATAATCCACTAATGATCCATCGCAAATACCTTTTGCTGAATTATTAATAAACATACAATTATCAAATATCAATTCAGAATAAGGCCAATATTGATTATCTGTTGCAAATAAAAATTCATCTGATTTTAAATTTGTGAATATAGTATCATAAAAAGCAATAGTAGTTTTATTATCAATACCTGACCTTAATATGAAGTACGTGTCTTCATCATTTTCAGTGAATATACGATGACCATTACCAAATATAGTTAAACTTTTACCTATACCAACGAGATAATATGTGAGACCGGTTTTACTGAAATTGTAATCTGCATCTAAAACAATTACATCTCCATCTTCTGCACGAGCAATTAAACTAATGAACTGCTGGTACGTTTTAACGGGAATTTCTTTGGAAACATCACCCACATAGTCATATACTGCATTACTGGAAACCGCATTAATATTTCCCTCTTCAACAGCATCCACTACAACAGGTTTGGCTTCAGTTGTAATTTTTCCATTGCCATCAGTTACAACATTTTTATTTGCATTATCTGTTGTTCCTACTTTACCGTCGTTTTGTAAGTTTCCATGAGCATGACTAAAATCACTTATCTTATTTTTAGTGATTGAAGTTACTTTATCATTTGTAACTGCACCATCAGCAATCTTAGCAGTAGTAACATTAGAATCAGCAATCTTAGCAGTTGTTACATTCCCATCTTTAATTTTTGCTGTTGTAACATTTCCATCTTTAATTTTTGCAGTAGTTACATTAGCATCTTTAATTTTTGCTGTTAAAACACTATCACTAGCAAGTTGGGTTGATCCAACACCCCCATCTTTGATTTTAAATTGATTATTTACAATTGTTAATGTAACTTCATCCGGAGGATAAGATCCAATATCTTTCGCACGTAAATACAAATGTTCATCTGTTGCAGTATTATCTTTTGAATTAACAACCCAATCAATATAAATGTCCCCGACTTCATAGCCATTTACAGGTTGATTTGCAGTAGTACATGTTTTAACTGAAGTAGATTTCACAAGAAAGTCTTTAGGAATATTTATTTTAACTCCAACCTGAGCGTTATTCTGTTTCACAATGTACGTAGCAGAATAACCTGACTCCGCCGTGGATTGCTTTTCAACAGTCACTACCTTTTCATCAACGGCAGTTTTCAAAACTTTTCCTTGATATGCTGATAATGCAAGACCATCTGCATGGCTTGCTTGAGTTAAACCATTTATTGTTTTTACATGTCCAAACTTGGAAGTTGAACCTAGACCATACGTTGATGCATTAACTGCATGGTCTTTGATAGCGTAACCGGCATCAATCTCTGCTTTTGTGTAGTAATTATCTAAATGTCTTACTGCAATATAATGACCGATTTCCATTTCAAAATGATTTTCACCTTCCGGATCTGCAATATATAGATACAATGTACCTTCCAGTTCACCTTCGGTCTCTACATGTCTAAACACTGGAGGATTGTCTTCATCATTATAATAAACATATAATTTTCCATCTTCATCATTTCCAAAGATTGTGAAAAATCCTGGTGGAGGTATTTGAATATCTGCACATTCATTATTCACAATCATCCCATATAATTCATTGATTGCAGAAGTCACATCATTTGCTCTTGTAGCAAGTACTCCTTCATTCACAAAGTCTTCTAATGATTTTACATGTGTTCCTAGCTTTGTAACTCTAAGGTTTCCACATGTATTATCAAGTTTATCTTTTTCAGCGTCTGTTAATTTAGTCATACTATTGTCTCCCTGGAAACGTTTCCAATTTTTAATTTGGAATCTGATTTGATTTTTGGATCATATTTTTTCTCTGTAATTTGTGCTTTGAACACCATACTGTCAGGTAGTTTGATGTATACAAAGTCTCCAGCATTCAAATCCAAATTTTCTTCAGTTAAATCTACTTCAATATCTTCTGATTTTTCTAACCAATTCGTATTATCACCAGAACCATTTAATTTTTTCCAGCAGCCGATTAAAACCTCTTCAATGGATTGTTCTGAAGTTTCAAAAGGCTCTAGTTTTGGATTGTCATTTGTCATGTGAGTATAATAGAAATCTGCTGAGGTTATTGGAGCATAAATAAACATGTCACCTTTCTCTTTTACATAAGGGAATGGTGCTAATTCATATAATTTTACTGAATCTGATGTTATACTTTTTAATGTTGCTCCTTCGATTTTTAAACTTATATCTCCATGCCATGAGTCTAATTTTGAGTTTTCAGTTAATATTTGATTTAATCTTATTTTTGTTTCATCATCCCCAGTATTGTCATTATTTGCTGTGACTTCTTTGTATTCTTGATGTACTTCCTGCGTAGTTTCGGTATGTGTTTCTTCTGTAGTTGCTTCAGCGGGAGTTAGTTTGACTCTTTGGCATTTTCCATTACCCCATTTGTCACCGCCGCAATATCCGCAGTAGTCTGCGTCACATCCGCCTTTTTTCATGCTGCAAGTTATTTCACCTTCATAAACACCTTTAGGATTATCAGTGAGGGTACCAGATTTTTTACAGTTAGGACAGTAATTTTTCCACGTTTTAGTGAAACGTTTGTATGGTGTTTTTGGATAACCGCAACAGCCACAGGAAGGCATCATATTGACTGTTATAACATTATCGGCAGGTACGGATTCTGTAACTTCAACTTCTTTTTCTTCAATCCATTCAAAGAATTTCATGAAAACGATTTCCTGTTTATTGAAATCTATTGTAATATCCGTATCATCCTGTATTAGATTCACATCACGGAATCCTATTACGAAAGATTCTGGCGTGTTTTGACTAATATTTTGTTTAGATATTGTTATAGTGATGTTATCTACGCCTGCGGTTTTTGTTATGACCATTTGTGGATATGATTCACTAATGTAATTATTTAAGTCATACATGTTTTTCCCAGGTAAGGGATTCATTGGCGTTTGATATGGAATGTTATTTGATTCACTGGTATTTTGAGTGTAAACGTAAGGCATATACTCATAATTATCATTATCAACAATGCGACGTACATTATATTGTACTTTGGAAGGTAGAAGTTTATTTAAATTAGGATAATCTTCAGATCTACAGACTACTTTCTTTTTTGTAGTTAAATATTCTGCAAATATGTAGATTAACCATTGTAAACTTAATCGACCATGGGCTGTTGAAATAGTAGTGTTAATATGGCCGGTTTTAGCGATATAATCCTGTACCGTGTAAGCTAAGTTGTTAATCTCTGTTTCTTCAAAAACACAGTTTAAGCGGTCACCATGTGTAATGCTTGGAGGTTCTACAATAATTAGATGTATAACTTCATCCGAGTTTATCAAATATTTTGTTGCCATATCGACAAATTGGCTCATTCCTACGGGTATTATTTCATCATCATCAAAAATCATAGGAATAGTATCTGGGATAATGCCAAAAGTAGTAATCTTTTCATGTAGCGTTTTAGCAGCACTTAGGAAGTTTTCTTCTAAAACACTGTAATTTACATAATAAGGCATTATTCTTTCGTTGTTAATGTCTAAATTATAAAATTGTTGTAAAATTTTATTATAATCAACATTACTATTGTTTTCTGATTTGATAATAGGCATTATTCCAAGGGCGTTTTTGGTTTCATCACTACTATATTCCAGTTTATTTGTATTTTCACCTACAGTTACACGTTCCAGGAGCTGTGAATGTGTTACTCCATAGTTTTCAGGTTTAAGCAGACTCACCTTTTTAATGACTTTATTTCCATCTAAAGCATAATGGTATTTAAACATTAATCCAGTGGCCGTTTCAATCTCTTTAAGAAGATTATACTTTGTAATTGTTCCCTGTACAGTAACATACTTCTTATCATAGCTTATTTCATTTAAATCTGTAGCATCAACAGTGTAAAATCCTTTGAATAGTAAGTTTAACATGTTGAAAGATATTTTAATTGTTTTTCCTGAAACATATTGTTTAAAAATTGGATCATTAATATAGAATGGTTCACAATTATTTAACTCATAGACCAGTTCTTCAGCTTCCAAATGGATTAAATTATCCACATAGTCCACTTCAACCTCAGTATTAATTACAAAAAGAATATTATTTATCAACAGTTTATTTCCTTGTTTAAATAGGTATTGGTCTTTTTTTACATCAGTTAATTCACAATCTAAATCTAAAGAATTATATCCTCCGTAAGTGTCTGTGATTTCAACACTGGCATCTGCATCATCCATGAATTCAAGGATGTTTTCATCATGATCTAAAATTACAATCATCTAATCACCCTTTTAATTCATAGTATTTTACTTCAGATATTTTGCAGTTGACACTAGTTGAAAAATCAAAATAACCTGCTAAGGTAAAGAAATCACTGTCTAGTGTAATGCAATTTGGATCTATATCAAACCATTCACCATAGGATTCGTAGTAAAGTTTACGATTTCCACAGTCAAGTTTTAACAATGTGTTTAATGGTAAATTATCAATGAATTCTCCAGTTACTGTTAATTTTTGACCGGTTTTGCTTTCAATTACAATTATTTCACTGTCATGGCTTAAGATGTAGAATAATATTACTGGTTTTACTTTACCCATGTGGCCTGTATGGCCTGTTGCAGAACTTTCTGTTTCATGAAGATTACGTGCCAGTCCTGAAGGTACAATTAGTTCTACTTCACATTCATAAGCACCGTCTACAGCTTCAGCATCCATCTTATCTTCAATATAATAATCATAACCTACGTCTGGAGCGTAAAAGAAACTTATTGTTTTCAATAAGGGATTATCTAGACTATCTCTTTCAGGATATAACCATTCTACAACATGTTCTAATAGATATGTTAAGTCTTCAATAGTTCCACATTCACAGGTCCCAAATTTTATTTTTAATTTGTTTCCTTTGAGATTAATTCTGTTTGGATATTCACCATCAGCACCGTCAACTTTGAATTTATTAACATCGTATTTAGCACCTCTTGGTATTTCACTATCTGCTTGAAGGTCTAATAAGTAGTGTTTTGATGAAACACCGTTGATAAAGAATTCCCAGCAATCACTGTTCAGGCTGTAGTAGAGGGTTATTTTTACGTTTTTCATTTGAACGTTGATGGGTGTTTGATTATCATACATGTCATCAATTTGTAGATAGAAAGCAATGTCTTTTAATAAAGTGGAGATGTCTGTAAAACTCAAACCTAAGGTTTCAAATTTACCTCCGAACTTGAATGTTTGAGTATTCTCATCAATGTTTAAACTTTCAGAACTAAAGTCAAATTCATCCATACCTGTATGTCCAAAGCCTAATGTAATGCCTATATTTTCTTCAGCAGAAATATCCCCAGTAACTTCCAAACCATGAGGTATCAAATATTGATTATCCTCCAAACCCATCCAGTCAATTAAATCAAAATAATGTCTGCTTGACGGATTCTTTTCTGGAGGTTCTAATAAAAGATTAGTATAATCCTCATTTGTAATAAGAGAATGTAACTCTTCAAAAGCCAAAGCAGGATATTCATAACCCGAATAATAATCAGCATGAATCACAAAAAGATTACCAAACTCAATTTTACCCTGATCAACCTCAATATAATTACCATAAAAACGGAAAGACAACTTTTTAGATTCATTATAAGAAAATTTAACAGCCAATAACTGCCATGAACCTATTTGTGACACTTTAGATGTGAATTTTTCCCCATTATTTAATACAGAAGCACGTGCATTTTTCATGCCTTTAATGATATTATTTGTTCCTGTAACTCTACAAAGACAGCCGAAAACATATTCTTGACCGTTTGTACCTTGCATATTTTCTAAAGTAAATAATGGTGCATTTAACTCTGTATAATACTCTTCATAGTCAAACTCTTCATTTACATTCACTTTTATCTTTGTTACTCCAGTCCATGCTGAACTGTAACATATGATTTGAGCATCCTCTAAAACAGTACTATACACCCTTAATTGAACATCGAAATAATTATTTCCATCCCATTCAGTGATTGTTAAAGTTTTTGTATCTTCATCATAACCTTCAAGGGTGCCTTCATATTCCAGTTTATCAAAATCTAAATGAACGTCTAAAGGTGTACGAGCATTATTCTGCACTGTTAAAGTGAATAATGTATAATGCCTACTGTTTAGACTTTGTTTTATAGCATTTTCAGATACACTGCATTCCAAAAGATAAGCTTTTTGCGGTGTAATATACAATGATTCTACAGATGAATGAATAGTTGATGAATCCATGAAAACATAAGCATTAACATTATTCAAACCTTGAACACTCTGATCCGCAGGTGTGACCTTAAATGTTAATGTTGCTTTACCATTATTGGTTTTTGCATGCCATACATGATTAGCAGGGTCAAATGTTCCACTGCAATTAACACTACCATCCACAATCCTTAATCCAGGAGTGACTATTACAGTACAATCCACATCCGCAACAGATATAGCATTATTAGTATCAATTACTTCAACCGTAACAGGAGCTTCCATCCCATACTCAATACTATTCAAACCGAAACTAACCTGCGGAACATAATTCGGGACTATATATTCAATATTCAAACGTAGATAGTTCATTTTAACATAAGCAGGATTCGCTGACGTGTTCATTGGTAAATCAAAAGTAACCTTGACATCAGCCAAATCCTCTGCGGTAAATTTTAAATCATCAAATTTAACATTATATGCTGTGAGAACATCTTTAGGTGGAGCATTACCCGGTGCAAACAAACCCAATGTAGGTATGCTAATCACAGGTTGGCCAAATGAACCATGACCCATATTAGGATACGCAAATTTCGCATACTCATACTCAACCTGAATGCTTTTAATACGAGCATTAGCTGGCATATTATCGAGTACATGGAAATTAGTGACTTCAATCTGTGAAGGCTTAAATTTACCACCATTAACCGAAGCGACGGCATACATATAACCTGCTCCAGGGTCTTCATTACCCCAATGCCCATAAATGGTTGTATCATGTAATCCCTGAATATCCTCCATCTCACGATAGATACCAGTATTACCATTAACATTACGCATTCCAGTGTTATTTTCCCATACTGGATATAATGTTACTCTAGCCATTTTTAACAAAACCTCCATAAGTTTGGTTAAATAATAAACAGTTTAATTCCATACTAAAGTAATCGTTTTTCAATATTCCAGATGTATTAGTGTATTGTCCTACACCATTTTTGAAATGGAATTCAACACTCACATATTTAGCATTGGATGGTATGTTAGTTGTTTGTACATTACAACGTCCACGATTGCCCGTTGCGACATTTGCAATATCAGTTATTTCTTTACTGGAAATATAATTATGGTTTTTATCGAAATAAACAAAGCCTACTTTAATGCTGCTGATATGTGGTGAGGCTTCATAAGTAGTACTGAACAATATCCTTGTTGTACCAGATGGTATGGCTACACCTGTACCGTTTTGATGGATTAAAAGGTAAAATGGAGAGGTATTATCCACCCCATTAACCAGATAATCATTTTTCACCACCAATTTATAACCATTAGTGAAATTTTGAATATTAGCAATAGATTCTATTGGATCAAATGTACTATCAAAATGCTCACAAACATAAAGAAACCCACCTATAGCATCAATATCTGTTTCACTACAGTAAGCAATACTATCATTAAACTTATTAACTAAGTCCGGATTTTTTGTTAAAGCAAAAGAATAGACATCAAAATCCTCATATCCTTTTGATTGTGTGGGATTTAATGACACTTCACATTTATGGCTTTGAAAACCAATATCAGTTTCCAAATAACCATATTTGTAACCTATAATATTACCATGAACACGGCATCTACCAGGGTTAACACTTATTTTCTCCATTATTTATGCACCTCCCATACGAGCTATACGTTTATCCCTTTTAATTAATGCATCAGCAATACGGTCAATCAATCTTTTATCAGTGACTGACTCAGTTAATTCTTTGATTAATGCATCAGTATCAATATTTTCAACATTACCATCAACAGTAACATCCACTTTATGTTCTAATGTTAATTTAACCTCTTCAACATTACCCTTAGAATTATTATTGTCAAATAATCCTTCTAATGGATTGGAATGTGTACGTGGAGCAGATCTGCCTCCAGGAATATGAACATTAATTGGACCTCCAGCAGATGGTGCAGGATGACTATAACTGCATGGACCAGCAGTCCAACCACCACGTTGCCTTAAAGCAGTTGTATCGAAAGTATAACCATTAATAATAGCAGCACAATGACCAAAACCACCCCAATTCAAACCGCAATCAACATAACCACCATAACCACAGGTATTTGCAAGAGCCACCATTGCAGAAGCACCATCATAACAATTCCATGAACCCGCAGCAATAGCATTTTGCCAAGAGCCATGAGCATCACTATTGTAGTACAATTCATAAGGTATTGCACTAGCAATTGCCGTAGCAATCCTAACAAAGGATTCCCAACTAATATGAGGTGTTCCACCTTCAAAGTCTTTAACACGGAAAGATAAACCCGTGTCAATATCACCAACACCAGTATGCACAGCAGGCCCTTTCATTTGCCACTCACGAGCAGTCTGCTTAATATAAGCAATGTTTGGATCTGCAACAGCATCCCATCCACCAGCAAAACAATTAGGACAGGCACCACGTTGAATCAAATCAATAAGATTTAAATTATCAGATGCAGTTTTATCCATATACTCCAAGGTTACAGGACTAACCAATCCATTATCCATCGCTTTAACCGCAGTAATAGTGTAAGGCAATTGATTATCACGTCTTAAACTATTAGCCACACCACGAGTGATACGAGTCATAACCGCAGGGTCACGACCAACACGCCTTATAGTAGAAGGTGATCCAGTAGAATCACCACCAGCCCACTGTGATGGATTCTGCAATTTCCTGTAAAAAGTACCAATCGTAGAAGATAACTGGTCAAAGTAAGCAGTAGCTTCATTTTTAATCCTTGCAGCAGCACTTATTATACTGTCTGCCATTACCGCCCATGCAGACCTCATCTCTGAAGTGACTTTCATTGTTTCATTCAACATTAACGCCAATTGCTGACGAGTAGTATTAGTAGCACTAGTCATAGCAGTCCTATGAGTTAATAACATAAGATTTAACTGAGTACGTAGATTATTACTCATAGACAACAAATTCAAGTTCAAACCAGTACTAATATTCTGGAAAGTAGCTAAATCATTAGACTGAATTTGACCATAAGCAAGTTGATCCTGTAAAACCATATTCTGCAAAGTAGTCATCATCATTGTTGCTAATGCATCATAAGATTCACCAATCATAACATTAGTATCATCAGTCATACCCATTGCAGAATCCAAACCACCAGACACACTAGATAAATCCATACTGGCTAAATCAACATTTTCTAACGGATTTTCATCCAAATCATAATAAGGCATTAAATCATCAGTATCCAATGATAATTTCGGTTCACCAAATTTATCAACTATCTCTGCACCAACTTGCCTTGCATACTCACCAGCCGGCTTAATAGCATCCTTAATCTTTTGAACAGAGTTCTTGAATTCATCAGTAATACTATTTTGAACAATACCTGGTGAATGAATACCCATAGCATTGAGTACACCATTAATAATTTCTTTACCAAAGTTTAATGCAGCAGCTATAGCCTGAGGTATAGCTTCACGAATACGATCAGGAACCTTAGTAAACTCAGTATAAATTTTACCTGGTAATTGTTGTACAGTAGTTGAAGCACTGTTAACCATTTCACTAGCTTTTTGCCTAGCAGTATTAACCCATTGACTACCAGCATTAATAATATTACTAGTAGTTTGAGCCAAATAACTAAAGAATCTGCCAGGTAAACCACTAATATAAGTAATAATACCATTAACAAAACCTGAAGCAGCATTAATTGCTGCACTTACAATTTGACCTGCCCATTGGAAGACAAAATTAATAATCATTGTTAAAATTGTCATGTATGCAGTCATGATTAAATTCCAGATCATAGTCAACATTTGAGGTAAAGTAATTTGACCACTAAGGAATGCCTGGAAAATATTAATAAGCTGAGATACTGCATTCCAGATTACCAATAAAATATTACTGAGTAAATTCCATGCCGGCATAAACATTTCAACAAGATAAGTTACTATCTCCACGAAAATATCAATTAAAGGCCTAATAGCTTCCACAATAGGTGAAATAATACCACTTACAAAGCCGGCTATTGCATTGAATACTTCCTGGAACACTTCCCAAGTTTTCCTTAATGCTGGAACAATACCTGGACTACAACCGAGCAATATACATACAATTTTTCTTAATAATTCCCATACAAAGATTATTGGAGAGGCCATAGTAGCTAAAAATCCTCCGAAAGCACCAAATTTACTTTGAGCAGTCTGCACTGCTGAAGCCACAGATTGGAACACCGGTATTAAAAATTGTATAATGCTAATTACAGTACGGATAGGCATAGTTATTACTTGCCATGCAACGCCAATTCCTTCGATAATAGCATGAACAACATCAAATTCCCCATTAATATTAACATCAAAGAAATCTTCTACATACTTTTTAGCTTGACCCATCGCCCAACAAAGCCAATTCCAAGCATCAGTGATTACTTGAATAGTTGCCTGAACATCCGGATGATGAATAAAAGCATCCCATAATCTCTGTATACCTGCCCACACAGCCTGCATCATAGTTGGAATATCTTTCCACCAACCGAATGCTTTACCTACTTCATAAACAGCAACAGCCAAAGCTACCAAAGCAACAACAACCCATGTCAAAGGATTAGATAACAAAGCAGTGAACATACCCCATAACGCACCAGTTAAGGTAGTTGTTCCCCCAGCAGCACCTATTGCAGCAATTCCTTCAGCTTCCATAGCAATACCATTAGCACTATGTGCAGCCGCAGCCGCAATTTCCTCAGTAGTCAAACCAGCAGTAGTTGCGGCCAAAGCAATTTCCTCACCAGATAATGCGACGGTTTCAACACCTCTTGCTGCCTGAGCAATACTATTAGCTTTTGTAGCAATAGTATTAGCCAACGTGGATAAAGTTAATGCGCCTTCCTCAGCTTCAAGGACTCCTAAAAAAGTTAATAAAGCTTTACCTTTACTCCAGAACATATCTAAACATTGTAATACTGGACTTATTGATGGGGCTAATGTTGCAAATGCACTTGCCGCAGTTATTGCACCAGCAGCATATTTCATCCAACCTTTAGCACCCGCATCTACTTTACCATCATTATTAGCATCAACGAATTTAAGAACGGAATTTAATGCTGCATCTACCATAGGTTTAAAATCATCACCGAGACTTCTTGCTGAAAGACCCCACATTTTCTTTAATCTTGTAAGTTTACCATGTGTGGTTTCCATCATGCCACTAACATCACCACTTTGTTTTAAACATTCTGCTAATGCTTTGGTGTATCCATCGATATCTGCAGCCGAACCATCCCATCCCGCATTTTCAAGCATTTCTTTATTAATACCAAAGTTTTCACGCAGCATTTCAAATTCGCCATTCAATCCTTTACCTGCTGCTTGCATAAGACCTATGGCCTCTTCACCAGATTTTCCCATAAGAATAGCTTTTTGGCCTATTTCATCTAGAATAGGTATTAATGTTGCCATTTGAGATTCATTTGCATGTGTAGTCATTGCCACAACAGATGCAGCTTGAGATAATTGATCGAGGGATACTAAACTACCATTTGTTAGAGCATCCATCTGATTCCATAGACTTTTTTGATCATCTTCAACCTGTTGTAATGTCTTACCATAACCTAATGTAGCAACAGATAATGTTTCAATTCTCTCTCTAGAAATAGATGCGCCTATTGTCATATCTGCCATGGCGGTTAACCCAATTCCTCCGAATACAGAAGACAAAACCCCACCAAGACCACCAAATGCATCTCCTAAACTTTGAATCTTGTTTTTAACACTTGTTAAAGCATTAGATAAATGGCTTTGAATATAATTTCCAAAAACAGTGACTTTATTTTTAGCAGCATCCCATGAGTTGCCCATGTATGTTTTGACAGTAGATCCTACAACTTGAATTTTGCCTTTAATGGAATCTACATTAGTTCCCATTAATTGCATTTTAGAACGAGTATAATCAAATGTGTTACCCCAGTTTCGAGTTTCATTTTGCAATGCATCAAATTTCGCAATCGCTTCCTGAGCATATGCATGAGTATTAATAAACATTCTTTTATTAGCATCACTTAAATTACTTAAATGTCTAATAACATTTTGTGATTGTTCATCTAGCCTATTAAAATTAACAACTGCTTTCTGAGTTGCATCATCCATATTTTTAAATGAACTTACACCATTACTTCCAACTTTCTGGACTGCATCAGCTACACGATTGATACTATTTGATGTGCTTATGTATTTTTGATTAATTTTATCTGCAGATTGTGCTGCTTTATTATTGGATTGTGTTGCACTATCTCCAAATTTTTTAACCATATCATCGGCTTTCTTAGCTTGTTCGCTGAATTTATCTTCAATCGCTAAAATGATTTTTATTAAATTTTCAGAAGCCATAATAAACACACAATCCTTGTTTTTAAAAAAAAATATGAAAAAAAGTTTTAAGATTAGATTATTATTTTTTTACTTCATTCATTTGTTTATGTAGGTCTGCTCTACCTTTAGTAAGGAAATATTCCTGAACTATTGTTAAATCAGTACTACGTTCTGCTAAAGGGTACCCACAATAATCTAACCATATAATATTTTTCCCTTCATTCGTCTTCAGGAAATTCTTTTATTTCTTTTTCAGTAATATCTGCACCAGATAATTCAAAGACATTTTCTTCAAGTTCTTCAATTTGGTGCCTTTTCAACTGTTTTAAATCATCTATTGTCCATGGATCATCATTGTTTTTAGGATTGTCAAGAGACTTTTCAATCCTAGTATAAGTTGCTTCTTGTTGAGCCATGTTCATTTTTTCAACATTTACTTTTCCTTTTTGTAAAGATTCACCATTAGTAAGGGATCTTCCCTGGACTTTAGACTTATTATTTGTTTCATACACTCCTAAGGCTTTTGTTTCTATGTTGTCACATTCATCTAATTCTGCGCTTGAGAGTGGTCTCATCCATAGTTCCCCATCAAGACTTTTTATATGAACTTTTTTTGGGTCGTTGATACCTTGTAAAATTTGTGATTTTTTTAATATTGCCATTTTAAATGCCTCCATTCTTTATAATTTTGAAAAATAATAAAAGTTTTTAGCCTCATTCTAAAAAAAAATATTATAATAGGTTTATTGAGGCTCTAAAGTAATCTCTAAAGTTTCAGTGCTAGAAGTAATTGTTACTTCCTGACTGTAAGTTACGTAACCGGTTTTAGTTGCTGTTACAGTAACCGTGCCTACAGGAACATCATGCAAGGTACATCCACCTTGACTACCGGTAGTGCCTGTGATTTCTCCTATTCCAACTTCAACTTGACTTACAGGATTTGTTCCATCAGTTACGCTTATTGCTAAATCATCAATAGTTTCAGGATTCACCTCAGATGCTGGGAGCTATCTTAGGTTGTTTATTGACTAATTTAACATACATGTCTGTTTTCTTAGTAGTTCCATCGGCTAATGTAACCTCTTCAGAACCTAATGTAGCCATGTTTAATGTTGCTTCCACATCATCAATACCACTACTGTCGAATTCAGCTAAGAGAGTACATTTAGGGAATAAAATAGTTAATCCTAGGCCAGGATATTCACATAATTCAACATCAATTTGTAATGGGACCTGTAATATTTTACATTTTGCAGGTTCAAGAAGGTCTACATCACCGTATCTTGCATCTAAT
Source organism: Methanobrevibacter sp. (assembly GCA_017434555.1). Lineage (GTDB taxonomy): Archaea > Methanobacteriota > Methanobacteria > Methanobacteriales > Methanobacteriaceae > Methanocatella. The sequence continues at coordinate 65,358 of JAFRFB010000007.1, forward strand.
ATTGCTCTTACAGTTTCTTGGGTAAGTGTAGTTACAATGCTGATACTGTTTTCTCTTTTTCCTGCTTTTGCTTGTCCTTGCGGATGTCTGTAACCAAAGCCTATTGTTTTGTCAACGTCATGATTGTTACTTCCTTCGAAGGTAAAACTTGTCTGCACGCCGGCAGGGTCATTACCATTGAGTTTTAACATGACATCGTAAAACATTATGAATAAATCATCTTCTAGTTCTTCAGCTCTTTCATAATCGTTTTCACCGGCTAAAATTTGAGAGAATTCTGTTTTATAAATGAAGTCAGCTCCAAGAGTCATGTCTTCTGAAGATACTTCGAGTTTCATTGAATCAACGATTAAACCCATTAAGTAGAAAATTAAATCGTCGTTAACTGCTTTTCCTCTGAAACTTTTTAATAATTTAGATTCACCACCCCAGAACTCATGGGTGTTTTTACCATTTTGGCCTGCTGTGAACTTATAATTATCCAAGAACCCATAAAAGTAAGCTCCTAATATTTGGAGGTTTGCTGAAGTTTCTATACTACCTGTTGGTTTGATTACTCCAGCTCTTGCTTTTTGATTCATTCTTGAACCGAAACTTTTGGTTACCGGTTCGTCATTGAGTTTAAAATCCATGCTGTCTACATCATGGTCAAAAAGTAAGTGAAAATCATCTTTGTCTACTTCCTCACCATAGGCAGCTTCTGGTTCTAAACCAAATACTCTACAACTCATTTTTAATCACCATCATCATTATCATCATTATTATTTTCGTTATTTTTTCGTTTACAACAGTTTAACCAGTCAATATTATGTTTTACGCTTATAACAATGCTAGTAGCAGGTACTTTTTCACGTTTACCTCTAATCTCAATTTCTCCAACAGGATAGAAGGCTACAAAATAGATATTGTTTATAACACGTACCCCATACTCTTTTTGTATATGTTGTAAGTTTTTCATGACTGCTAAACATGCACGGCTTGCAAGGTTTTGACCTTTTAACTCAGCAATTTCAGGGTCAGGATCATATTCAATACATACAAATTCAAAAGTAGTAATTAAATCAATATCACGTGATAATCTTGTTTTCGCATTATCATAGGGTATTGTTGGATGTTGACGAATCCATATGGCTGGTTCATCAATACCTTCCTCATTATTGGCAACAGTTATTACTGAAAGCACATCATTTAACATTCCTTCTGGAGTGTTTTCTGATGTTATGCATTCTTTTATGATTTGGCTAACTGCTTCGAAGCCTGTGATTATGTTCATTGTATCACTTCATTTACTGATTTTATAAATATCTCCTGTATTTTTCCTTGAGTTTGTTTAATGCTTTTTTCAACGAAATGTTGGCCTTTTTGACCTTTACTATATTTTAGGAAGGCATATCCATCTTTGTTTACAGGACCTTTCCATTTTTTACCTGGTTTGAAGGCTAATGCTTTCCCTTTTTTAGGTTTTATTACACTTCCACCTTTGTAGATTCCTGTCCCATCATTTGGAAAAATAGCATATTTTGCTGGAGTTCGGATCTCTATCTGTTCAGGTGAGGTACTAGCAAAGAACCATTGTCTGAGTAATCCATGATCAACAGGACTATTCAAACCTAGGTTTCTTAACATGTCTTGACCTGTTAATTTTAATCCTCTTTGTTTGATTTGTGGTAGTTTATCACTAATACGCGGGTATTGTGAATCATCTACGTTTATGATAACTTTTACCATCATCCTCTCCTGTTATTGCAAAGAATTCTATTTTATCTGATTTACGGGATTTGTCTATTACATATGGTGCAAGGTCGTCTTTAAGGTCATTGCTGAATACACGCATGTTTACAATGTTTACTTGCCAATCATTGACCTGTGTTATTGGTGTACCCCTTCTGGCTGTGGCTAATGCAACCATATTGCCGGTTAATCTGATGCATACATTTTGCACTGCTTCTGGTATATTTTCACCATACTTTTTGAAGTCATTATTACAGTAGTCTTTAATTAAAGAAGTGGATTGTTTAATCCAATTCTCGACAATATCCTCCAATTTGCTTTCATCATCTGTTGATAAATTTAAATGCTTTGGTTTCAAACCAGTAAAATCTATTACTTCATCTACAGTACAAAACATAAAATCACCATCTCTTTTAGTTTGCAGTAATAGTTACAAAAATCTCCGCTGAAGTAGTACCAGCATCAGTGAATAACTCATAAACAGTTCCATCAGTCTTAGCAGAAGAAATAATATAATATTTATTACCAACGAAACCATCAACAGAGTTAGTTTTCACTTCAACCTCAGTATATCCATTAAATTCTACACCAGTTGTTTCTACAGTTCCAGTACCCCATTCAGTAGTTTTTTCAGCATCACTATAAGAAGTGAAAGCATAAACTACAGGAATAAATTCAGGTTCTGGATCAGGAGTAGGTGTAGGGTCTGGAGTCTCTCCTTCAGCTTGAGCACGTAATCTCTCATAAGCTTTATGAGGATTACGTATAAAACCCTTGCGGATTTTACGTTTCTCTGTAAGAGTTAAATCATTCCAAGATTCTAAAGCCATAAATACCACCTATGCTTTGGCTTCATCTTGGATTTCAGCTAACTCCTCTAAGGTTAATTTTCCAACAATTAAGCTGCTGAATACTTCAAGTCCAGCATCTCCTTTCATACGATACCAGAAGTTAGTTTGTTCATCACCAGCTTTACGTTCCATTTCCATGCTGATGTCTTTGTAAACACCCCATCTCATTAAGTCTGGGAATCCTCCAAGACATGTTGCAGTGTTATCTAATGCTTTACAATCTTCAGCATCCAATTCTGGAGCATATTTAACATTCCAACGTTTGTATTTTAAAGGAGCATCACCGACTTGCATACTGTCCCCAAGTGCAGTATTACGTGATTTTAAAAGATTCCTATAAGCATCTTCAACTTCAAAAGGAACATAAATATTAAATCTATTCATAAGATTTGATTGTCTTACTCTTGCAGGTACCGCTGCAATTAATGCATCAAATAAAGCTTCAATAGTATCTTCATGAACATTAAATGCTTTTTCTGCATTAGTAGAACCTAATTCACTTGATTTTAAAGTAGTAGTTGCTTGTTTAGCCCATCCATCGAAAGTATGGAACAAAGGTTCTTCATCGTAATCTAAATCAGTGTCCCCGAATACAGCAATAGCAGCTAAGTCTTCACCCATTGCTGCACCCATCATGGATTGTAGAGTAGATTCAAATTGTGTTCCTTCGATGTTGTCATCAAGATCATCATCAAGAATGGAAGTTTTTGCTTTTAATTTTTTTGCGTTTAATTCAGCAGAACCAAAACCGATTTTAGCTTCTTTTAAGTCGCTTTTGGTTGTTCTACTTTCTTTTAAACGTCCGTCTTGCAATACTCTTCCTTCGATTCTAGCACCTGAAGTTACTTCAGATTCTCTTGTCATTCTTTTGAATGCTGCATCGTTAAGAATAACGCTGTTGATTTGCATTTCACGTACAAAAGTGTTATATTGTTTTCTATCCAATATACCAGCGTTTGCAAACATTGCATCATACATTGTCTCATCTTCTTTCATAGCACCATCTTTTCCGGCAGCAGCTACAACTTTAGTGAGCACATTATTCATATTCACCATTACTAATCACCTATCACTTTTTTTGATTAATTTGAATAAAAATTAAATATTTTTACTTGTACCATCTGGGTTTCTTCCAAGGAACGCATAGGTGTCTAAATCTTCAGTATTATTGGATTTAGTTGCTCCATTATGTACTTTTCCTTGTTTAGAACCATCTTTTTTAGGTTTTTTAGATTTTTTCTTAAGTTCATCATCGTCGTCATCATCATCAGGGTTTGGTTTTGAGTCATTACCATCAGTATCTGCTGGTTTATTGTCACCAGAACCACCCTCATCATCATCGTCATCATCAGGTTCTTTAGATTTAATAGCACCAACTTCACTAAAAGCCTCTTTAATAGCATCACTTATAGTAGTGCCCATTTCTTCAGCTGCTGACTTCATAGCCGCAGCATTTTCCTCTTTAATTTCTTTAGCTAATGCATCCAAATCAGATTTAGTAGCATATCCTGGGTTATCCATACCAAGAGCTTCTCTGATTTTATCAAGTGTCTTTTTGTCATCACTCATAACATCACTTCCATTTAATTTACATTGTTTAGATCCACTTTGACAAGGTTTTTTTACAATGCTCACAGTGATTGCATTAGGATTTGGTATATCATGAATTAACTGACCACCACTAGCTTTAGTAGCCATGTATTTCTTGATTAATCGTCCAATATCTTCACGATGCACTGATAGACTATAACCAGTTAATATACCATCTTCAATTTCTTGTTGTGTAGTTGGATCTGTTACATCTGAAGTTAACATCCAAGTACCCGCAGGATAAGTTTCTGTACCACCATTAACGAGTTTGTAAGTAGTTTCTTCATCGAGGATGAAACTATTTACAGGGTCTCCAACCATTTGGTCTTTAATGCTTTTAGCACTCCCTAAATCCTTGAATACTTGATGATTTTTATCAATGATTTGATAATCTTGAAATGATTCTTTAAAGAATCGTATTTCTTCTGCTGTGAATGGTTTTTCTCCTCTGTGATAGTCGCAGTCTGGTTTGTCGGGTATCATTACGGGAGCAGTGAATAAGAATTGATCATCACTTTTCACAGCCATGTTTTTTATTTGAATAGTTAATACCCCCATTTTTGGGTTAAAATTAGTTTATTAAGAAGAAATTATAGAGTATTAAATTTTTTTTATGAGTATAGAAGTCGTACCATACCAATTTTAAAATTTAACTATGTATACTCGTGTTTTTTAGAAAAAAAATGTTAATACTCTTTTTTCTTATATGTTCAAAATTTTGAAGAAAAAAATATCTTTCTTCATTATACACTCTCATAAAAATAAAACCTGCTTTTTTAAGGGTATTTTTTGAACATTATTACAGTTTTTTAAAAAAATATTAAACACGAAAAATGAAAATGCGGTGTTTTAATTTTTATGGTTGAACAGTTAATAGGATAAAAAAATAAATATTAAACAGTATAAAAAAAGTTATATAGTCCTATCAGGAGTCGAACCTGAGTCAGCGGGACCAAAACCCACCATGATTGCCATTACACCATAGGACTAAAAAAAATGAATAAAAAATGGGAGGTACCCGGACTTGCACCAGCGGACTTATCTAAGCTACTTATCTAGCATCATTTTCACTTAGTTGTTTTACTCGTTAAACTACACCCTCCAACAAAAAAAAAATAATTAAACAAGATAAGCTAAATAAGCAGCCAACAAAGAAGCACCATACCTATCATAAACCTCATTCATCTTTTTAAAATCCGGAAACATCCTATTAGAATCATCCTTATGAATAACATCATCACGATAAGTATATTTTGGCAGAGGTTTCACTTCAGAAGGTAATTTAACATCAAAAAGTAAATCTGTAAATGTGAACTCATCATTATTTTTCAGCTGTTGGTATTTCTCCCAGGACTCCTTAGCAATAATACCCTCAAATTCAGGATGCCAATCCAACCATTCAATAACAATACTATCACGTGCCAAGATTGGATTTTTTGAAAGCTTACACTTTTCATTCAATACTTGATCCATCTCACGCATAGTTTCTAATAAATTTTTAGACCTTAAGAAATCATCACGTTCATTTTGCTTATCATAAACAATAAAAGAAATTTCAGGGACATAATCTTCCAAATGAATTAACTCATCCATATGATCCACTATGAACTGTGAATCAAATTGCAATACCTTCATTCTTTCACCTCTTTCCATATGAATAAATCCCAATGCCCTGTAGCTTCACAGTATTCTCTGACAATACGGTCTTCGGCTTCCTCCCAAGTTTCACCCGGACCAATCCAACGATCACCACGACCAAAAATAAACCAATTACCAGACTCATTAAGCTGTTTTTGTCTAATACGTTTGAAAATATCTTTCAAATAATCTCCATCATCAGGTAGTTGAGACCTACTCCATAACCATTCAGGGAATAATACTTTAGTATTATTTATAATATCCTCTGCATGATTTGTCAGATAGTTAATATTAATGAATTCAGCTCTTTTCATTTGTATCCCACCACTCTTAATTTTATTGGAGTTAACATTTCACCATTAGCACCTTTGACTTTTCTTCCATCAATTTTAATAACTTCAACTTTACATTCTTTCAGTAAAAATTCCATTTCACGAGCATAATTCTGACCATGTAAAGGATGTTCAATTCCTATTTCAGGAGGAGCAAACCATGAACCTTGTTTAATAGGTGCCAAATATGCTCCTTTAGTCCCAGCTGGAGCCTCGATTTCAATAATATACTTCATTTCTTTAGCATTAGTTTCACTGAACCACAATGCACCTTCTTTTGAAATAGCTGTTGAACGGAAATTAGGGAAATCAATAATGTCCCCTACTTGAGCATTACCTAAATTATGATTTTCTTGAACCCTCCACAAAGTCATGCCTTGTTTTAATTGATTATTTAAAATATCATCTAATACCGGCACATCATGAGCAATACTCCTAGCTAATTCTTTAGCTCTTGTTTTAAGTAATTTGCCCGTAGACCTATTGAGTATTTTATCATAATAATATTTATAATAAATCAAGGAATTGTCGTTTTCATAAGCTTTTGCCATGTCATAAATCCATTTCTCGAATTTTTTGACATCACGACCACAGTCAACTTCAAAGTTGGTGAATGCTTTATAATCTGATCCTAGCCATCTTTGAGCTACTTCTTGCTCACGAATATTCATGTCACGTGCATCTTTAGTGAAGTACTTATCTAAAGACTCTCCATTAGGCAATAAACCATCTTCTGTTGTTCCTTTAAATTTCTTTAAATTTTTAGGATTTTCGTCTAAAGGAATGTCTGGTTTATAGTTAGATAAAGGTGATTCTAAAATACTTTTATCTAGTTTTAATTTTGTGTTTAATTGTTTATATAATTTTTTAAATTCAAGATTTTCTTCATAATTTAACCCTCCGCCATGAGTTCTAACAGAATTTAAATAAGCGAATTTATCTTTTGTTTGTAAGAATTCCATTTGTTTTAATTCATTTGAGGTTAATTTTTCACCAATTAACTCCCTTTTTTCTAAATTATATAATTCTTTAGCTTCTTTTTTAGTTAATTTGAACTCGGTGGCTTGTTTATATAAATCATCTGTGATATAAGTTGGGCGGTTAGTAGTGAATTTTAAATCAATTGAGATATCGGGGAGATTCCATTCTTTTTTATATTTAGAATATAATTCTACATATTTTTTAGACTCATAGCTTTCTAAACCATCTTCAATTAATTCTTTATGTAGTCTATTGATTTCAACTTTGTCTCGTAAAGCATGATAATATTCTTTTTCAGCATCTGATAAAGCATGGGTATTTTCTTTTGCTTGTTTGTAAATGTTTTTTTCTTCTGAAGTTAATTTAAATGCGTTTTTATCTTTAAATAATTGTTTTTTGTTAATTTCGATTGGTTTTATCTCAATAGATTCAAGAGGTTCCCAATTTTTGAATTGTTTAAATAATTTTTCATATCTGACTCCTTCAGCACCAGGTATTGCAAAATAATCAGTAGGGTCTCCACCCTCACGTAAGATTTTATTCCACATTTCATTGAATTCTTTTCTATCCGCTAAATCTTCAAATTCATTTCTATCAATGAAACCGAGTCCACCTTCTTTTTCTTTTTTGATGGTTAATTCTTTTAACCTCGCCTCTTCAGTTTCAGTTAACTTATATTTATCATACTCATTATTTTTGATAGGATTTGAATATCTTTTAATACCATTATCTAAACTTCTTTTATCTACTTTTAACTCTTTTTTACTTATTGTTTTAATGGCTTTTGGATTTATTTCAGTGTGCATTACTCTTTTTACTTTTAATCCTTTGATATTTGAAGTGTATTCGAGTATTGCGTCACCTAGTTCTTTATTGTGTTTGTCTAAGAATTCATTTGCAACATATTTTTCAAATTCTTTTTGAGCAGACTCTCTTTTAACAGGATCTTTAATTTTTTTAATTTTATTAAGTTCCCGATAATATTCCTTGTTTAATTTTTCTAATTGTTTTTGTTCTAATTTTGCAATATCATCAGTTATTTTATTAATTTCTTCAGAAGTGAATTTCTGTTCGTTTTTTATGAACCATGATTCTTTTCTTGAAATATTAACACCTACACGCTCATCACTTGAGTTTAAGAATTCATAGAAATCACCTGAAGATGTAGGTCTAAAGCCTTCATCGGTATGGTAGTGTATTGTACTATATTTTCCAGATTTAGGTTTGGTCATGACTATATCATTTGAATTACCTGGAATTTCTTTTGTTATAAATTTACCGTTCTTTTCATTGAATACTACACCATATTCTTTTTTAGAACCCCATCTACGTTTTGTATATCTTTGTATTGATTCCATTCCTTTATTTGATATTCCAAATTCAGATAAGTCCTCATTTGGTATTGAGAATTTAGCATCAATTAACTTCGGATTAACAATATCTAAATCAAAAGAGGATGATTGCTTTGGTATTGCTGAGACTTCCTCTTGGAATTGTGTTAATAAGTCTCCGCCGGTTCCTAAGGTTCCTAAAGGTAATAAATCAGACTCCCTAAAATTAGACATACCCACAGGCACCATTAAACCAGGAGGACAAAACCACGGCAAAACACCACAACGACAATTAATCCACTCACTAATCGGACCATTTGTATCTCCAGGATACCTTAAACCATTACTGAATACACCATCCCAGGGTATGATTTCACCGTCTAATGCTGCATGTGTGTCACGTGTACGGTTGTCATGTGCTGCTCCCCATTGTAAGTATTCTACGCCCATGTCTTCATATGAGTTCATTACTCCCTGCATGTGGCTGCCGTGTATTTCGGTTCTTGCTATGCGTCGTGCTTCCCATGTTTCTAGCTGGTTGAAACGGGTTTCTATCTTGTTAGCTACATCGTTTATACCCCACCCATCACGGTATCCATCAGTTATTATTCCGTTAATATCCTTATCTACACGTGCTAAGGTGTTTTCACTTGCAACAAATGTTTTATCTCGCATATGTTTGGCACTGTAGTCTGAAGTAGCAAATAGCTTGTCCTTATCAATAATGGAGCTCATAGGGATGTTAATAGTGTCTGCTTTAACAGCACCACTATTGCCATAATAGGATTTACTATATTGTTTGGCGTATTTTTTAGCTCGTGTAATTAATCTTTTACCTTGTACTCGGCCTTTTCGATGTTCTTTGAGCTTGTATTTCATTATTGTTTCATAGTATTGTTTGTGATGCTCATGTATAGGTGCTAATATTAAGTCCATGTGTGCATTAAACAGCACATCACCATAGTAAGCCTCCAGATTAGCAAGTATTTCCGTACGCATACTGTGGAATATTTCAGCCACGCTTGTTTTTAATTCGTCTTCATACATGAATTGTATGATATTCTCCATTTTAGCAACAAACAAACTATTATTAATATGTTTAATCTGTTTCTCCAGCGTCATTGTTAACTCCTAAAAAATCATCATCCTCTTCAGAGTCTTGCCAGAGATTACCATCCAAAGCCTTCAAAATACTCTTTTTTTCCAAGTAACTATTCTGCTCTGATTGATTGAAAACTTGCTCCAACGGAACATTATTAATAAATCTACTGTTCAAATAAGGGTCATCCGGGTCATCAACAGCCAAACCGAATTCATCACCAAAATTATTAATCAAATCCATAATAGTCATAGCACCACGTGCAAATAAAAAATCAGCTAAATCTTTACGTGGGCTATGGTCAATTGGATCCACATCATTAATAACAAATTTCCAACTAGTCACTTCTAATTCCGCTGCTATTTGGTTAATCAATGATTCAACTTCAGTTTTAATAGGTGCAATAGTACCATACTTATAAGATGCTTTGGTAACTTCGGAATTAGTACCATTGAGGTTTCCACTGTCGAAAATACCTAAACGTGAAGGGTCTACCTGGTGAGCGTGTATTACCTCATCACGTACGTCTTTTTTCATCATTCTGAAAGACCCTTCTTTCACATCAACACTTAAAGGAATGATTTTAATCTCCACATTTCCATCTACACCTTCAGATGGAACAGTAATACAAATAGCTGAATGTGGGTTTTTAATAACCTCTTTAACTTGCTGAGAGATTTGGTATCTTAAAGTTTGTTTTACATCATAATCAGGATTCGGAACTTCACGCCCATCATCATCTTTTATGAATGGTTCTTCATCATAATCTTGAAAATCTCCCGTTACTGTGACTGCGAATGCTGGCATACCATAGTTTTGGAAAAAATTAATATTGTAACGTACAGCAGCTAAATCAGATTGTATAGATGGTAAGGTAGCTATAATTGGTGGTCTACCATAATAATTAGTTCCTGGAGCGTACTCCATTGTCCATAATAATTCATTAGCTTTTTCTTCCATAGACAAACTATTATAAGGATAGAATTCACCAGTATCTGCATGAACATCACATGGATTTCCCTCATCATCATAATTTTTACCATATAACACATACCAGACCTTTTTACCCGTATCATCTGTGTATAATACTCTTTTCATATCCGTATGTCTACGTAAAGTATGTGATGGTATGTGTTTTAAACGTTTTATAGGAGATTTACTAGTGGAATCTCTTATAACTTCCATTGCACCATAACCTAGACTCCTACGGTCATAAATCATACGATGAATGTGAATATTAATTGAAGGCTTACTATTATCTAATACTTCAGTGAATCTTATTTTCTCACTTTCAACCTCATCTTTTCCTTCAATAGGTTTCAATGTGTAGTCTACACCACTGGCGTCTGTTGCAACAGCATCAACACAATCAGCATGATAACTATACAAATCTAATAATTCAATTAAATTATAAGGATTATATTTCGGGTCAATAACTGTTATTCCATGAGCATAATGATCACTAGGTGTTTGTTTACTCCCCGTAGTAGGGTCAACATCTGCTTTTATAGCATATTTGCCCATTTCAATTTCACTTATAACATCTTTAACGTCACCAGTAGTTTCGTCTACTGTTACTATCCATGATTCTGATTTAACCATCTTCTATTCATCTCCATTTTAAATTTATTCTTATAATGCGCGTGGTCTAGCTCGTCTACGCTTCCAATGGCGGGCAGAACCAGTTGCTACATCTGTGATATTGTCCTGGCCTCCTTCCTCACCAGTAAATTCAACTAACTCATCAACCACCATATCAAAAATATCTTCAGAAATACGTACTTTATCAGCCTCTGCTAATGCTTGCAAATCAAAACTACGTGTTAATTTATCACCATAATCCCTTACTCTATCTGGACGTATACTAAAGCCTTTGAATTCTTTTCTACGTGCTAAGTTATTGATTAAAACTTTAGGTGATGCACCAGGTTCTTGCTCTATTTTAACACGTGTACTTTTACCATCACGTAGAGTAGTGTCTAGGAAGTATTGTTCAACCTGTAATGGGGTTAATCCTTTATGTAAGAGTTTTCTCATGTACATGTATTCACCATCCCATGCAGTGTACATTGCTGCTGTTGGGTCTCCGTCCTCACCTGAAGCTCCAAGGTCCCAGTATCTTAGTGTAGGTAATTTTTCAATCTTTTTATCCATTTCTTTAGGTGACATTTTACTGTTGCGGAACCATTTTCTGAAAAATACATTTCCTTCTGGTTCACGTGGGTTTCCTTGATATACTGCGTTGAATCTGAAACTACCCATTTCAGTTTTAATGTGTTGGAGTTCTTCTAATGGTTTTTGTTCTGGCCATAATGGCTCTCCAGGAGCTCTTCCTAACGGGTCATTTTCTTCAGCTATAGCAGGTAAGTTTAAGATTACCCATGTTCCATAAGGTACATCCTCGTTTTCTTCCTCTATTATTCGCATAGCTTCTTGATAGGTTATGTGAGGTTCATTGGGTACACGTTTGTCTCCTTCTTTTTTGTATAATATTTGGCCTGCTAGGTCGTCTATGTTGAGTCTTTGCCAGATGCCTATTACCCAGGGCTTCTGACCGCCTTCAATATCTGCATTTAAACGGGTTTTAGCTTCGGTAAACCACCAATCGTTTAGTTCTTTTTGGTGTGTTTTTGAGCGTGCTTTTTTGAAACCTTTGGTTGGGTCGTCTATGATGAAACCGTTTGCACCTTCACCTAGAATGGATCCACCTACACCTGCTGTGACAAGACCGCCTTTATGGTCTTTAATGTTCCAGGTATGAGCAGCTTTACTGTCTTCAGCCAGTACTATAGGAACTTCAAATGCATCTTTTCCTATGTATTCTAGAAGGTTACGTACTCTACGACCCCATTTACGACTGAAATTAGCGCTATGAGTTGTAAGTATTACCTGTTTATCAGGAAAACACCCTAGGAACCATGTTAAAAAATAGTAACTTATTAACTCTGATTTACCGTGTCTTGGAGGCATGAATACCATTAAACGTGATATCCTTCCCTCTATTACATAATGTAATAGCTTAACCACTAGTAATAAGTGTATGAATGGTTTCCAAGCTCTTCTGCTTACTAATTGTGCGAATTCATCAATAGTTAAGGGTTCCATTGCTCTAGTCTTCTTTGGCTAATTTTTGGTTTATTCTTTCAGAGAGTTTTCCGGATAATATTTTTTCCTGGAATTCATCCATGTCCCTTTGAAAATCAGTTTTCACTTCAGCTTCAGCATCCAATTTACCTTCGAATTCAACTTTACTCTTTTTAACATCCTCACCTTTGTCTTTAACTTGAGAATCTTGCAGACCATTGTGAGCTGTAACATAATCTTTGGTTTGTGTACCGTTAATTTCATCAGCATCAAGTTTATCTTCTAGTTTATCACGAATCTTCTGCATAATCCTCTTTTTTTGCTTATATTGTTCTAGAAAATCCTCATCATCAATAGCATCCAACTGTTTTATACGATAATCCTTAATGTATTTCTCTTTTAAGTCTCTACGATAAATCCAAAGATGCGCTGAAGCTATATGAATAATACTATTAAAGACATATGCATCGTAAAGTAAAGTTACCCCTAGAAAAGTTTGTCCCTTCTTTGACCCTTCTATGTCCCTAGCAAAATGAGATGGTGTTCCACCATGTCTACAGAACAAGTCAAATGCAAAATGTTGCCTATTTGATTCGACTTCTTGTTGGTCCCATTCTGGGTAGGTTAGGTCTTCTTTTTTCAAAGGAGTTATGGTTACCATAGGTTTATCCCTTTTCTAGTTCGTTTAAGTGTTTTAGTACTAGTTCTTCTGCTATTTCTTCGGCTTTTTCGTTTATTGTTTTATCGATTGTTTCGAGTTCTTCTCGCTTTTTTTGTTCTGCCCATTTGTCTATTATTATTACGAGTATTATTGCTATTATTATGCTTAGTACTCCTAGTTGTAGTTCTACGTCGCTGAATCCTCGGTTGGTCATTCTGGTGTTTAGTCCTGTTATGATTAATCCGATTCCGCTGCTGACTAGGGTTGTTGTTGTGACTGTTTTTGCGAAGTTTTTTATCCATATTGTTTTTCGGTATGGTATTTTTTCTGTGAGTTTAGGTGATGTCATCGTTATCACCACATTTGCAGTCTTCACAATCATTTTCTACAGGTATTGGTTGTAGGCCAAAGTGTTTTATTCCATAGGTTATGTAGTCTTCGATTGTGATTTGATTTTTTTTAAAGAAGTTGTTTGTGTACTTCATATCTACATATGATAGTATAATTCCTATGAGTACTCCTAGACCTTGCATTATTTCAGTTGCTTGTCCTGTTAAATCAATACCACAATACAATAATAGTATTTTTATTAACCATGGAGTAGTGTATCCTGCAATCAATAATCCTATTGTTTTAAAAATAGAACTTCCATTTCCAATATAATTTGTATCACTCATTCTAAATCACCTAAAAAAATCATTTTTTTCCTTTTTTGGGATTGGAGATGAAGGGATTCAAACCCTCAATGATGAAAGACTTATAAACATCACATCAAAATGTAACACAATGACCTGAAAAAATAAATGTCTTCTTTTTAAACATCCCCACAACTTAAGTTTATGAAAAAAAGATGAAAATGTGTATAAATCACAATCAAATACAAATTTTTTTTAATTTAATTCAATATGGGAGAAAAATTTTTTTTATGATTCTATTATGGCTGTCTAAACTACTTTTATAACCGACAAAGCTTGTTAACGTGTAAACATATTTGACTTAAAAAAAACGTCAAGTTTTTTTTGTTTTTTTTTACTTTTAAAAATTTAACCAGAAATAATTCATGCGTAAGACCTTCCCACAATGACGGCAGAAAACTTCATCATGGACATGATCATATAACGCATCGTGTTCTTTGCATTCTCTGCAATAAATTTCCATGGATTTAAAATTTTTATATTTGTCATGATTACACATTTTTCATCTTCATTATACACTCTCATAAAAATAAAAAAAATTAAGATTTCAAACGTAAACGTTCCATTTCACGTTTGATAGTTTCTTTCTCACAATTAAAATCAGTATTAGCATGAGGACCTAAAGTACCAGTACCTACACCATAACGTTTAATAGGACCCCATTCTTTTTTATGTTTGTGATAATGCCTGTGGGAAGCATTACGCCATTGCTGCTTTAAAGCAACTTCCCTACAGTCATCACAACAATATTTCTCAGTTTTATACTTTTTAGTAAATTCTTTCCCACACGCTTTACATACTGCCATTCATTCCTGCCTTTACTTTTTAAACTCATCTAAATGCTCACAAATATACTCAAAAGCAATAGTAGAAAAAATATCTGCACTAAATTTAAACCTACTAACAGGCTCATAAAACACATTAGTGTACGGATCATAATGCGTATCCTCTAATAAGTATTCAATATACCTTTTCAAAACAGTCACCCGCACACTTATACCAGCATCATCCAATAAATTTAATGTTTTTTCTAGTATTTTACTTTTCCATGAATTCAATACACTTTGCTTATCATAAAATCTCATATTTTTAAATAACATTTTTAGGGCAACTCCATATTCATCAAATATTCAACAATGTAAATTATCACAAGTATTGCTAGGCCAATCAAAAGGATTCTAATTAGAGTCATTCTACCTCACCATCAATTTTAACATCACCTGCAATCTCATTAACTAACCGGTAATGCATTTTATAAAATTTATCTAACAATTCAAATGCACCCTCTCTTTCACATGCTTCAGCAGTTCCAGAACAAATACTTTTATCCCATTTTTGCTGGCAATGTGTTCCTATGTTAAATAGTTCGCCCGCACAATGTTGTAGTTGGTTTAATTGTTCCTGGGTAATAGTATAACCAAATACTTTATCTAAAGCTTCTTTTGCTGCTTTTTCTCCAAGGTTTTTATTCCTGTTTTGTTCAAGTAACTCTTCCATTATAGTCATTCATTCATCACCATTTAAACTTGTTTTTGTACATGTTCTTGCCCTTGTTGGCATTTCTTCAGCAGCTAAAATCTCCCATTTCATTTCATCCCAAACAGTCTCCACATAATCTTTTGTGAATACCATAATCTCAGATGTATGCGTTTCAATTCCTTCATCTGGATCAACATCTTGTGGATGAGCAACACAATCGATAAAATGATACGTGTCTTCCCAGTCTGCAACTGTTACCATCATATCATCAGGGTATGGTTCTAATGCTTTTTTTAATTCACCAACTGTTTTAATCATTTCTTTTCACCACTTTTTTATTACATTTTGGACAAATCTGAAACTCCTGCAAACATCTAAAAAACACAGGTTCATAAAACCAATAATTACTAAGCTTTGCACCACAAAAAGGACATCTGGGTCTAACAGCTTCCCTTATTTTTTCAGCAAACCACTTATTGATTTCTTCTAATCGTTTATCAGATTCATTCATTCAACATCCACCTTACTTTAAAACTTTAAAATTTCATTAAGAGAAATTATCAACTTATCCTTAATAAGTTTAGGATTATACCCCCTTAATCTACGTAGTAGAATCTTTTTTTGGTCATCTGTTGCTTTACTAACATTCAACAGAGCCCCACCATTTGCATTAATGTACCATCCATCAGAGAAATTATCTTCAAGAACATCCTGTGCAGTTGATTCTAAAAAGTCTATTTCATCACAGAGTAACTCTACAGTAATCGGCATTGTTTATCCTCCACCATTTTAGTAGTTATTTCAAAGCCCCTAGGTAAAACAATAGAACAAGGATGTTTTTGTCTTATAGCTTCGTTTAATTCATCCATCATATCCATCATGCGTTCGTTTAAGTGTATCCCATCTGGATCTTCAACTCGAATTATTAACTCAAAATGGCAATTATATAAACTCATTCCACATCACACTCCGTATTTTCATGATACTGCACTAAACATTCAAAACACTCATTGCAATAACCCTCACCAAGAACACACCAATTAAAATCATTTTCCATCTGGATCCTCCTCCTTATTTTTATTATACTCTTCCTGCAATCCTTCCATGAATTCCAGGAATGATTCATTATCTGGAAAAATATAAACTCCACTATTATTTTCATTCATTTTTTCACCACTTATTTTAGTTTTTTCATGAAGCCATGGTATAATATCTTCAAAAGTATAACCTTTATCCAATAAAAAGCCTTCAATCAAATAAGTTAATTTCTTCATTTGCTCATTTTCTTTTTGAAGTTTGGATAATGCTTTACCTCTTTCCCTTGCTTTTATATCAAGATTATTCATTATCATAATAATATCATTCCATTCCGACCATAACAACCTTTTTTCTTTATACTGGTCATAAAAACCATAATCTCCACCAATAAATCTATCTTTTTCTGTCATTTTCTACACCCTGTAACCTTGCTTTTTAGCATATTCAACAACATCACGACTCCACTTCTGATTAGACACAGAGTAATTCTCAGAAGAAAACAAACCTGCTTTAAGAAATGCTTTATTAAAACTTAAACCCTCATCAAGGAAAGGTTTAATCTGTAGGAATAATTGTCTTGTTTCTTCTAACCGTTCACTAGTGGACTGACTAATAACAGTAATCATATTTTAGTACCCCACTTCAATTACTTCCCTGACCTTAGCTGAAGCATAAACAATATCATCTCCAGCATAATCTTCATTCAAAATTTCTACATTGACACGGGCGCAGCGTGGTATATCATTCATGAAACAACCACACATACAATCATATTCTTTTTCAGATGTTGTTAGGAAGATTACATCTCCTGGTTTTAGTTGTTGTATGTTTTCTGCCCAGACAGTGTATTCACCATCCGTGAATGTTTTTTCGTTGAAATCGTCTAATGTACACATGTTTTTTCACCCTTTAACCAAAATATTAACATTGTTATATTTTATCATTGTTTGATAAAGTAATAATAAATAAATAATAAATAATAATAATTTTCTCTCTAAAAAAACGAATAATAAGTCAAGTATGTATTTGTATGTATAATACAGATAAATACATACTCTACTTACGGGAGCCCCGTGAGTTACACTTGAAACACTTGCACTGTTTCTTAATGCAACAATATCACATAATACATACTTATACATACAACTATGCAAAATTGACAAAAGCAACATCCTCCTGCTCCAAAATATTCTTAATCTTACTAAAAGAAACTTTCTTCTTTTTACACTCACGCTCCAACATATTTAAACCCAACACGCCTTTACGCTCATAAATGTTCCTGGCCCAGGATAAAACCTCCTTAATATTAGAAGCATCACCTTCCAAAGCAGAACGTTTCTTACGAATATCACACAACTTATCCTCCTTAATCTCCAATTCATCATGTAATTTCGCAATCTCCTTCATAAGCTTAGACTCTTCCGTTTCAGCATGCAAATCAATACTCAACAACTCATTCATCCTACCACTAAAGTTAGGATAACTGATTTTAGCCAAATCGACTAAATCAGTATCCAAAGTGAGAGTAACTTTAGTTTTATTACTCATTCATCCCACCTCACAGAAGATAACAATCTAATACCTATACTAAATTCATCATCATTAAAAGTAGGATCCATATCATACCAAATATAATCATTAAACATAGCTTCATGACCATTCTCAAAAATACCTTTGAAAATATCTACAACTTCATCTAATGAATCATAAGGCATTTGCTGCCAATTCTCAAAATTAATATAAATTGTTCCATCACAGGCAGCATCATATTCAATGTCCCTAATATTATAAAAAAGGGTTTTAGGTAACTCTTTAAGAACATTACCTAAAAGATTTTTATAAGCTTCTTGGAATTTAAAGAAATGATTATAAACCGATTTAATATCTTCACTAGTAACTACCATTTTTTACAGCCTCCTCAACTAAAGTATGACTAGTAGCACTTTCACCATTCACAACAATATCACTTTTTGGATCATCAAACCAAAGCTTATCATGCAATAACAAACCATGCTCCATGACATAATTTTTACATGCAGCTATGTGCTTACAGTAAGCATGCCTAAACAGATGATGTGGGCAATCACATATCCATCCTTTGTAAATATTCCAATCCACATTATATTCACCTGTTTCACCCTGCACCAGGAAAGATAAACCAAATCTATAACGACTTACTGATAAAATATGAATATTGGAGGAACTCATTTTGAAAGCCTCCAAGTAGTTTTAACATATCTTGCAATTTCATCTCTTTCCGTTTGATTAAACGTACCATTCTTGAAAATATGTTTTCTGATAGCAGAAATCGTTATTTCAGAATCATTTAATCCTTTAACAGTACGCAATTCTTTTAAAGCATCCTCATATAACTGTGGAATATCCACATTCACTGTTTCAGATGGTTCTTTTTTAGTGTTTTTCTTGTGTGCTGAGCTAGCATCATTATTTTTTTGTGGTGGTAAACCATCCTTTGTATCATCAGGGTCAAAAGATTCAGCAATAACCTGAAAAGTATCCATTAACAAATACCTTTTCATATAAGTAATATTCCCACCTTCAACTTTCATATCTTTACTGAGTTCTGGTAAACGGACATGAGGTGCTGGAGATAATACATCTTTGGTTTCACGGTCAATGATTTTCAATATTAAATGAGTTTCATTAGCAGTGAAATAATAGAATAAACCATGTTTATAACATTTAGGAAGTATTTTACAGGTTAACTCTTCCAAACCCATATATTCCCCATGATACCCTCTTTTTGTTTTGAATTCCTCATCCAATAATTCCATTTGAACATCAGCGATTTTATCATATATACTCATAAAATCATCACTCCTCTTGATTTGGGCATCCTTCACTAGTGTAATGTTTACAGTTGCCCCGGTGTTCACATTCACCACATGGACTGTGGAGTATATCCCATTCTAAAGAATGATATTCAACGTACCTGTCACGATAACTCATCAATTTAGACACCTCCATAGAATAAAACAATCTGGTCTAAGTGTTCATACACATTGGATTCTGTGGATAAGACATGTAAGTGTCCATTAGCAAATGCATAACCCATCATGAATAATAGTATGATAATGCAGATTGAGATTATTAATAATCCTATTGCTGCATTATTACCAATCCATAAGTCTTTTAACTCATCATATATTGTCCAAGCACGATGAGTAGGCTCAGCAGGAGTTAATGGATATTTAGCCTGTTTTATTTTTTTATGGAAGATGTTCATTAATGATCATCTCCCACAATTACGATTTCATTTCGTAGTTTACGTGCTAGTACTCTGAAATTATTGTCATCAATGACTATTAAATCAAAGCTTTTATGTGTCCAATGACCCCAGATATTAAGAAACCTTGCATCTTTGAGAGTATATTGTATACCTGTTAAATTTAGTATTTCACTAATGAATTCAGTGTCTTTTTTAGGTATTTCAAGTCCCCATTCGCCATGGAGTTCTATACTGTTGACTTGTGTGTTTAATCCTTTAAGGAATACACTTGCAACGTAATTTCTTACGTTATGGATAGGTTCGTCATCGAATATTTCCCGTGAATCTACATCATCCATGAAGGTTAAGGCATAATCCATTATCTCCTCTTCAGGAGATAATATTGGGCTGCATTCCATTTCTGGAGAGATTGTTGTATAAAGGCTATTGTTCATTCTGGGTCAACTCCTTTGAGTTCGTGGAGTTTGACGTATCCAAGGTAGAGCGTGTCTACAGCTTCTTGGGTTAACTCAGAACGGTTAACTTTTATTTTGTTTAAATATTCATCAAACTTTGTCATTTAAATCACTGCCCTAGAACTTCTTTAAAGCTGCCACTTTAAAGTAGGTTCTTTGTAATTATTATTATGGCGGAACTAATATATAAAGGTTATTATAATAACCTTTTATAAGTATTATAAAAGGTATATTTATATACCTTAAAGAAGATAATATATAATATATTAAAAACAAATAAGGAGGTATGCCTATTTTAGAATATAACACAAAACTAAGTAAAGGAGGACCTAATTCAATTAGGTCTGTAGTGCCACAGGAAATATTAAAACTATTAGAATTAGAACAGGGAGATTCCTTACATTGGGTAGTAAACATTGATGAAAAAGTAACCGTAACTGTTGAAAAACTAGAATAATCTTTTTTTATTATTTTTTTAAAACTAAAAATACTCTTTTTAAATATAGCATTCGCTAATGTATGGTATGGTACGACCTCTCCCTGAGGACTATTTAAATAACCAATAGTTAGTTTTAAATAGTTTTTATTCCTAATATTAAAATAGGTTACGAAAATTTAGATCACTGTCCGTGAATACTATTTTTTATGTAACCGCATGTGGGTGAGAAGCTGCCACTTCTACGACCCCACATTATGATTACACATTACTTATTTTAAGTTCATTCCAGCGAAAAAATATTTATCCAATATCTTTTCAGCTTTTTTATCAGTTTCCCTCCAAGTAATAGAAGTATTACCCTTATCGTTTTCTTTAGAGTATAATAAATGACTAATAAACTCTAATGGATTTAAAACCAAATCATCACAATGCCTCTTAAATCCATTTATATTTAGGAATGTTTTCTTATGTTTTAAACATTCAGCAGTATTCCCATCAATTATATTGAAGAAAACGCAATTATAATGTCTGTAAGTCATATTTTAATCACCAGGATTACACTCTTCCATATAAGCTTCTAAAAAAACAGTGCAATGATCTGTGGAGACTATTCTTAAACTAAATACTTCGCCTCCACTAAGTAAAATATTTACATTATCATCAAACTTTTTCAAATCTTTTACTGTAATCGTCATATGGTACTCCTTTTTGTATAGTATTTATTTTATCTGATAATGTTTATAAATATTTCTATTCATTAAATAATGAATCAAATAACCTTTTGTTTAATAAAATAAATAAATAAATAGTTATTTGTTCAACACTAAAAAATGAAACACAATGTGTTTTGAAAATCAGTGTTCAACAAAAAAAATAAACTACTAAACAATAACACAAAACCACAAAAAAAGAAAAAATAAAATTAAAAAGTTAACTTCGTAAAAATTAATTCCATACTTTCCATAGCATCTGATAATTCATCTGGAGAGATATCCATTAATGGATCATAATCTGCTTTTTTTCTTAAATTAAATAAATCAAATAATTCAGAACTAATAGTTTCTAAACCTTTTTCTTTAAGTGCTAACCTTACTTGTTTATGTTCAGTAATATATTCCTCATCATCATCAAATTCAAAGGGTTTCTTTAATTTAAATTTACATTGGTCTTCTAACCAAAACAATGCCCACAAATAGGAACTATAATAACATCTGTTTATAATAGTACTATACAAACATCTGACTCCACAAGAGGATGGAACTAATTTATCTTTATTATGATGTATAAACCTAGTAAAAGTGTATAAATCATATTGAGGGGATTTTTTAATATTCATAAATGTCCCTCCCAAATGTTATTTAATCAAAATATATACATCATTAAAGAAATTTTGCAAACCTTTGGATTTAGAAAAAGCTTTCATATTCTTATGAATTGATTCGGATAATGAATATTTACGTTTTTTATCCAAATGCATATCAGTATGAATAGTAAATACTTTTTCGGGAATTTTACCATCATAAACAGTTTCGATGGAAATATTATCTCCCAATCCTAATTGTTTAGATAAATATAACAATTCCTGATAAAAGACCGTAACTTCATTATATTGATAATTCTTACTATTAGGGATATTGAATATCTTCTTAAAAGTATCTACAAGAGTATTTTGAGAAATAGATTCAGACCTAACATTTCCATTTAAGTAAGATAACTCATTATCAAAATTCATGAAAAACACCCCTAAATGATTATTCTAAAGATTTTTTAATAAAATCCATATTATCTGGATTATTATTAACATCAATTAGAAGAATATCATTATTTATATCTTCATCATTTCTATAAGTTAAATTAATCATATCTTCGGTAATTTCTCCATTTTTCAAAACAAAAGCCACACCTACAGGGAATATGTCTAAATCTTCAAAATTATCATTAAGTTTGTTTAAAAATTCATCTTTGAAAATATCTTTAAGTGATATTCCCTCTTTTAAGATTCTTAAACATTTTACATCGCCTACCATATTTCCACCTCTAAAAAAAAACAAATATTAATAAAATAATTAAAATATTTAATTATATTATTTCAGCCAATCGAATATATTTCACGTCAAATTATATAGGTCAGTTAATATCTTATATGAAATCTAGATTTTATAAATGTTTTTATTTTTTAAAAAAATTCATCAATTTTGAATTTTTCATCTCTGTTTTCTTCTAAATTTTTAATTCTTTTATCTAAATTATTGAAAAGTTCCTATTTTCATCGAATTTTTTACAGTAGTTTGTTAAGTTTACCCAAACGGTCCTCACCAATATTTTCCAGGATTAATTTCTCAAGATTATCCTGCCTAGACTTAATATCAGATAACTCATTTTTCAAAGTAGAATTCTCATTTTCCAACACTTCTTTCTTTTCAGTAACAACATCTAACTTAGTGCGTACTTTATTAATATCTTCAACCACCAAATAAGGCAGACACTTAATATACTCTTCTTTTAAGACCTCTGGTTTAATACGAATATAAGATTGATGTGCTACACCAGGAACTTTACGCCCTTCCAACAAGTCAATCATGTCCACACTCATTCCAGCTTCCGCAAGTTGCGTTGCATGATACCGTCTCAACATGTGAGGTGCAAAACGTGAATAGGTTCCGGCTTTCCCAAGACCTAGTTGATCATTAACTTCTTTAAAAATCTTATTCAGATACCTATCCTGCACTTTAAATAGAAAAGTATTCTTGTTAAAATCATCTGTTCTACTATATAAATAGTTATTGATTGCATTTACGGCTTCTGGACTGCAAAAAGTGTAAAAACTTTGATTTGTTTTTTGTCTTTTCAAGTAGAACGTAGGTATAATATCTGCCTCATAATCTTTCATTCTTTCAACAGCAGTGAAAATATCATTACTATGATGGAATTCATTTGTAAATTCGATATACTCTTTTATAGTGATATTTAAAGTGTCTATCCTGCTGACTCCGCTGCTTGACATGAATAGTGTTATTGCTTTGAGTAAAGGGTTTTTGATTTCAATTACTTGTTTTAATACTTCACGGTCAGGCAGTTCACCTGGAAGTATGGGTGTTGGTTTTTTCACGTTTCTCATGCTGAAATATGGTAATGGAGGGATTGTTATTTCAAAGTGTCTGAAAACAGTCAGTACTGATTGTAAATATAGTTCTGCGGTTCTTTTCATATATTTTTCAAATAAGTAGATTCTATAGTTTATTAGTAAGGGTCTTAGTGTACTGTTTTTCCAGCTTATATTGTTTATTTCTTCGTTTTCTGCTATGATTAATAGTTCGGATAGTGTTTTTCCTGTGAATGTTTCAAAGTGTTTTATTGCTCTGGTGTAGTTTAATATGGTGCTTTGGCTGCTATTTCTTTCACTGAAAAATTGGTCTAGTATTTGGTCTGTTGCTTTCATGAATTTCATTTTTATCATTACTCCCTATATATTGTATCTGTGAGAGAGCGTTTGATTAGTAATAAAAAAAAGTGGAACTTGTTTCTTGAACTATCCATAACCTGTTTCATAAAATCACTTTATTCGGATGATTAATTAAATATTAATTTAGTAATGGAATGTATTTAATGTTTATGAAAAATTAAAAAAAATTGTTGGTGTTAGAAAAATTCTAACACATAAATTTATAGTTTACTTGTTACTAAAAGCAATTTCTTTATTGTTGTGTGATTTAATTTACCCTCATCATCCATACCTTCAGCAATTTCTTTTAACAAATTCTCAGCTTCATGAACATTTTTTTCAGCAACTTCAACACGAGCATTAGCATCACGAACATTCATCTCAGCAACTTCAACACGAGCATTAGCATCACGAACATTCATCTCAGCAACTTCAACCCTGTGTTTTAATTCATACTCCCTTTCTTCAATATAAGTCATTGTCATTATTATAACACCATATAATTTTTCTTTTAGAAATCAGCAACAATAATTCAAAAAAACAGTTATTGTTTTTAACTGATTATTACCTCTATTTGAAAATTATTTAGTAATGGAATTTAGGTATTTAAAAAAGTTTAGTGTTAGAAATTAGTCTAACACATAAATTTATAGTTTACTTGTTACTAAAAGCAATTTCTTTATTGTTGTGTGATTTAATTTACCCTCATCATCCATACCTTCAGCAATTTCTTTTAACAAATTCTCAGCTTCATGAACATTTTTTTCAGCAGCATCAGCACGAGCATTAGCATCACGAACATTCATCTCAGCAGCATCAGCACGAGCATTAGCATCACGAACATTCATCTCAGCAACTTCAGCACGAGCATTAGCATCACGAGCATTATTTTCTGCAACTTCGGCTCTACTCTTTAATTCATTCTCACGTTCTTCAATATAATTCGTTGTCATTGTTATCTCACCATATAATTTTTCTTTAGGGGTCTGAATTTTTTTGATATGAATTTCACTTAATTTTTCTTATTTTTTTAATATTGGATAATGGTTAGTTTTAGTTTCTAAAAATACATTTGTACAATTATTAATTTTTAAAAAGGGTACAGTAATATCGTTA
>JAFRFB010000072.1 GCA_017434555.1 Methanobrevibacter sp.
GATAATTCTTATATGCTTCTATTTTGTCATTTTCAATACTAAATGGGGGGTTGACTTTCTTGGCTTGAATAATCTGCCCCTTTTTAGTGAAATAGCGACGGTCATTATAACGCGTACGATGTGGATCAAACATTAATAAAAATGGTTTTTTAATAAGAAATGGCATAATTGATATTATCAATTATATTTTTATAAATTTAAAAAAAACCCCCAGATTGAAATTACTTTTTATCAATTTACATACAGTACATTTACATTTTATTTAAATAATTATTAGGCTAACCCAACAAAATTAATAAGTTTCTTCGATATACCATTTGGCTGGACAAGTGTTGGATTACCGTATTGTTGACGAATAAAATGAACTTGGGCAATTTCTAAAATAATCTCCCCTTTAGATCTAAAAGACCATACATCATTAACAGTAGAGTCACCTATAAATTTTTTATAGTGAACTCCTGCTGGTATAGCATATACTTCATCAGAATTACCACATGTTATAAGATTTAAAATCCAAAAATTAGGATTTGTCGAGGATGTCTCAATAGTAATGGCTTGACAAGGTCCTTGAATAATAGTTTCTGTGTCTGAAATATCTAGATCTGATATGTTATTCCACCTACCATCATCTGAAAATTTAAAACTATCAACATCAGGAATTGGTGCTTCAATTAATTTATTTCTGATAATATAACTTTTATAAGCATTTATTTTGTCATTTTCAATACTAAATGGGGGGTTGACTTTCTTGGCTTGAATAATCTGCCCCTTTTTAGTGAAATAGCGACGGTCATTATAACGCGTACGATGTGGATCAAACATTAATAAAAATGATTTTTTAGTAAGCAATGGCATAATTTAGACTAGCTACAATTTGCTTGTAAACATTATTAGGAATGTCGAAAGTGGTCCTCATTACAAGATATATTGAATCTCCCGAGTTTAGATTACGAGCAAGTCTTGTCTTAACTTTATAATTGGATGTTAAATTACCCGGCCAGAGACCTGACATAATAACATTTTGATTTGGTTCATAAATAGAGCCTGGAGCATTTGGATCTGGCATTCTTAAACTAGATGGAGAAGTACCTTCAGGAACATAAACTAGTGCCCATAAAACAGGGATCTGTGAATAGGCTCCTTCCTCACCAGTCCAAGTAGAACCACATAATGAAAGCTCAAAGTTTTTACATTTACGTGTACCTTGTGCATTGGATGGAGTAATCATAGACAAAACTAAGTTTTGATCGTTATTTAAAATAGTCCAGGTACCTGAAGAACCTGTTGTTTCATTAGAATATTTAATCGTTTTTATTCTACGAGTATAACGCCTATAGTTGCCTCTAGAACGACGCATTTAATAATTATGTTTGGCCAAAAATTGCGCGAATTTCGGGGGGCATCTGATCTTCAGGAAGCCAGAGAAGAGGGTAGCACTTTTGGTGTGTGACAGTGCGTGAACGAATGGCGGAGATCTGATTAGCAGGCATAATAACCCAACCTTTCAAATCCTTGTTTTTACAGGATTGCTCTGAGGTCAATACCGAACGTGCAAATGAAGAGTCCTTGAAAAGAAAACGGTCTCCGATTTTGCAATAGGGTTGATCGGGAAGAGTGTCAGCAGGATCCATGACTTCCGGCTTGTTCTTGTTGAATTCAGCTTCGAGTAACTCCTTAAGTGTTGGATTTGGATCATTACCTTGTTCAGCCATCTCATTGCAGATGGAAGTGGCAGGTGATTGGAGAACTTCTCCTTCAGGAGACTTGATCATACCATCATCGAAATCATACATATATCCAGAGAAATCTGGACAGTATTCATTGAACGGATCGAAGAATTCAGGAAACTCCATGAAAAATGAACTGAACGATAGGATTCAAGAGAAGTTAAGAATTCATGTGAATTCACAGGACAAAGTGAACTGTTTATAACTCACAATTAGTTGGTCGATTGAAAGGTGACAATGTCTAGAGATACACGCGGAGTAAGATGGGTCTTTACCATCAATAATTTCACCTACGAAGACGAAGAAGCAGTAAGAGCCTTAGAAACAAACGATAAGGTTAAAAGTGTTATAGCTGAAGAAGAACACTTAGATGACCCAGAAGAAACCCCTCATATACAAGGCTACATTCATACAACAGTAAGAGTTTATAAAAAAGTTATTGAAACATGGCTTGGGGGAAGAGCTTTCATTGAAATCGCAAGAGGTTCGGAACAAGATAACTGGAATTATTGCACAAAAGAAAAACAAATAATTGTCGAGAAAAAAGATGATAAATTACTCCAAAGCATTAAAAATCCTAAAAATGACGAGGAAGCAAAACAATTACTATGCGATATGAGAGCTATGAAAGAAGACGATTTTGAGGCAGCTTACCCTGTCTTTTATATGAAGCACCAAGCGTTATATAGACAATTCAGACATGAAGCACTTGTTAAGGAACAAAAAACATGGGATGGAAACCTTAAAGCAAAAAACTTGTGGATCTGGGGACCCCCTGGAACTGGAAAAAGCAGAATGGCAAGATATGGTTTAAAAAGTTACGAAA
>JAFRFB010000058.1 GCA_017434555.1 Methanobrevibacter sp.
CCGGCTTCACCAGGAATCAGAAGAGCACCAGAAGAAACATTATCACCCACAAATAGGGCTATTGTATGGTCTTCAATGTCAATACTTGTTGTTATTTTATTTACTGTTACAGCAATAGTGGTTGAATTAACGAAATGGATAGAGTCATCCTTAATTGTAATAGTTACATCAGTAGTACCGGCTTTTAGAGGAGTGATTGTACCATTAGCATCAACAGTAGCTACAGACTCATTAGCAACCTTATACTCAACTTCAAGACCTTCAGGAAGAGTAACGGCATTAATCTTAGCAGTTTCATTAATGAATAAAGTAACATCGTCTGCACTGACACTAGCATCCTTTAAGCTAACACTAACATTAACAACAGTTGAATTTTCAACGTAAATTCCATCACCAACAATTTTAACAAGAATAGATCCAGTTCCTTCTTTTAAAGCAGTAACAAGACCATTATCATCAACAGTGTAAACACCGGAATCATCACCAACAAAAGTAACATTCAAACCTTCAGGAGTTGTAGTAGCAACAATAGCGAAATTCTCATCAATAAATAAATTCAAAGTTTCATTATTAACGCTGATGCTCGCATCCCTTAAGTTAACTGCGATTTTAACTTCAGTCTGATTCGGATTATATTTATTATCCCCTGAATAAATTACATCAAAAGTATGGTTTCCAAGAGATAAATCTCTTAAAACAGCACGGGCAGTACCATTAACAACAGGAACTACCTCTTCACCAATAGTTATATTACCTTCGGCATCATCACAAGACAAAGTCACATCAACAGTGGCATTTTCACCAATATGAATACTGTCAGCAAGCACG
The DNA here is from genome assembly GCA_017434555.1 of Methanobrevibacter sp. Classification (GTDB taxonomy): domain Archaea; phylum Methanobacteriota; class Methanobacteria; order Methanobacteriales; family Methanobacteriaceae; genus Methanocatella. Next base: position 829 of record JAFRFB010000058.1, read on the forward strand.
GTTAAGGTTACATTTATTTTATCTTTATAAACACCAATAGAAATTTCAATATTGTTATTATCATATAAAGTGCTTATAATGGAATCTCCGGCACTTGAAAAAGTATAATTACTAGTGTATAATCTATTAGACTTATCGTATGCAATATTTGTAACATTACTGCCATTAACGGCAATTATGAAATTAGGATCATAAATTGCATTAGAATCTCCATCAGTTAATGTAGCATTTAAAACAACTTCATCACCAATATTTTTATACAATGTTTTATTGTCGTTTAATGTGGCAATTAGCAATGAAGTAATATTTCCGTCATTGTAGATGATATTTGAAACATTATTGCTGTTAAGTGTCAGATTTCCTTTATTGAAAATTGCATATCCTGTATCTTCACCATTATCTGTGAATGTTGAATTTAGGATTTTAACAGCAGCATTTTCTATATAAATAGCATTACCATCGTATTGGGCAGTATTATTAGTGAAATTACAATTCACCACACTACCTGTAGCGTTAAAGTAAACAGCACCGCCGTTTTCTCCATAAGCATTGACAAAAGAGATATTGTTTAAAACAACATTATCCCCAGTTACATCAAATATTCTTGCAGCAGATAAAGCATTGATAGTATAAGCATTACCGTTGATTTTTAATGTTTTATTGATGTGCATACCCTGAGAGAAATCTATAATGTCATGATATGGATTTTCATCACTTAAATCATAATCAGAATCGAATGTGATGTTATAAGGTAAATATAATGTATCTCCACTACAAACATCTATCATGCTTTGTAAATCAGTGTAAGAACCCATTTTAAACTCTAAAGTAGCAATATTACTGGCCGCATAATAGGAATCGGCAATATGATAAGCATTAAGTTTATAGAGATTGCCGCTAGTTAAAGAAAGATTAACAAATCCGTCAGCATCACTAACTAGTGTGTCATTGCTTTTCAAGACACCATCAATATAAATTTCAAGAGTTATATTTTGACCGGCTTCATTTTTAGAACGGGAGACATTACGAGAATCAGTATTCGCAATACCGTTAGCACCCCAATAAGTAACATTACTAAAAGTAACATCTCCTTCAGAATAAATTGCATTGATAAGATTGTCATTTCCTGTAAATTTAATTCCTAAAACATTGTTTCTAACAAAAGATAATGAATCAGAATTCGCCCGATTATTCAAGAAAGTAGAATCGGAAATAATTTTAGTGGAAGAAGGCCAATAATAATAAATTGCAGAACCGGAAGATGCATTATTAAAATTGAAATTACAATCACTCACAGAACCCCCGCTCTTAAAGTAAACAGCACCACCACTAGTAGACGCAGTATTGTCTGTAAAATTACAATTATCTAAATTGCCCATAGTATTTTCTGCAAAGTAAACTGCACCGCCAAATGCCTTAGCCAGGTTATTTGAAAAACTACTATTTGACACATTTGAATTCTTATAAAAGTAAAGAGCACCACCATAACTAGCAGAATTATCACTAAAAATACAAGCATTTACTGCACCAGCATATTGAAAGAAAACAGCACCGCCACTAAGATAAGCAGCATTATTGGTAAAATTACAATTATCCAAAGTATTCCTGCTATTTCCATTAAAGTAAACTGCACCACCATAACTAGCAGAATTATCAGCAAAATTACAAGCATTTACTACAGCAGCACGTTTAAAGTAAAGAGCACCACCAAAATTAGCATTATTTTTAGTAAAATTACAATTCGTAACAGTAGCATCACCATTAAATACAACAGCACCACCATTATTAGTAAAAGTACAATTATCTAAAGTACCCACAGTATTTTCACCAAATAAAACAGCACCAGCATTATACGATTTACCATCACAAATATTAATATTTTTTAAAGTAACTGTACCGCCACTAACATTGAAAATTCTAGCAGCACCGCTACCGGAAATACTATGACCGTCACCGTCAATAGTAAAATCCTTATTAATTACAATACCATTCACATAATCCCCATCAACAGTCGAATTATAAGCATAATCTTTAGTTAATGTATATGAGGATGACTGTGCAGAAATATTTCCTGCAAGCTGTGTGAATGTTCCCTCACCAGATTCCAACACATCATCATTTGCATTCAACTGAAGCACACCAGAATCTGTAGACAAAATCGCATCTGTGTCATTTGATTCAAAATCAGACACATCCTGTGCGCAAACACAGGAAAACGATAATAATATCATGACCATAGCCAATATCAATGATATCGACTTCATATCACTTTTTAACACAAAAATTTCTCCTATCAAATAATTAATATCATTAAAAGGGTTGTGAATAATTAAATTTTTCAAAACCCTCCTTAAAATCACCATTTTTTAAAAAATCTTTTGAATCAGATTCAAAATCAGATGAATCATATTCTCTCACCAATGTTTCAAATGGATAATTATTTTTAATGTAGTAATATCCACAAATAATATTATGTAGAATATCAAAGAAATGTTTTGTGAAAATCACAACCACATTAAAAAAGGATACACTATCTGGAGCATATCCCAAATATATTAAATATAATACTTTTTAAAGACATACGCCAGAATAGCACCGGCAAAATTCTGCCACATTGAATATAGGGCTCCCGGAACTGTTGCAGAAGCAAGAGACGGGAAATGTGTTTTGGCAAGACCTGAAGACAAACCTGAATTTTGAGATGCAATTTCAATAGCAATAGTTACAATCTGTTTTTTCCCCATTCCAGATAATAAACCGACTGTAAAACCCAATCCAATTGCCATGAAATACTGTAATAATATAACAACAAATATTGTAACAGAGGAAGTCATAATTGCCTGTTTGTTTGATCCGATGACTCCTGCCACAATCAGACAAATAACAATTGCAGATATAGTTGGCAGATAATCCTTTAACTTTTCACAAAAACCTGCAAACTTATAATTCAAAAGCAAACCTAATGTAATCGGTACGATTACGATTTGAACAGAGTGTTGGCAGAAATTATTAGTTTTTATTTGTTGTTCATTTTTTTCTAATTTTATACTTATTTATTAAATTTTGTTCATTTTTATTATTCAATTTTTTTTAACATCATTTTTTTCGTTATTTTTTGAATTTATTGATATTATTTTTATTGAATTTAGTTGTATTTTAATAATATTTATTAATTTTTAAAGATACTTGTTATTTACTTTTTATTCTTATTATAAGTTATTAAAATCTATTTATATTAGTTATTACAAATATATAATTAATTATAAGTTATTTTATAATTTTTTAAATCGAAATAATGGAATTTGATTGATATGGTATTAAATTGTAATATTCTGATGGATTTATAGTATATATCAATGATGAATATGGGAGAAAAAAATCATGAAGATAATTAAAATATTGCTTGTCCTAACTATTTTAATCATCTCAATAAGTGCTGTTTCAGCCGAAGGAAACTTCACGGCACTGCAGGATGAAATAGATTCAAGCACTGGCTTCTTAGAAATAAATCAAGACTATACCTATGACAATTCAACTGATTATAAACTTATTAAGGGAATTGAAATAAATAAAAATGATTTTACCATTAACGGTAACGGCTACACCATCGATGGGGCCAACCAAGCCAGAATCTTTACCATTAATGGAACGAACATAACAATAAACAATCTGAATTTTATAAATGGAAATGCCATTTATGGTGGAGTTTTATACATTAAAGTCAATTCTTCAATCACAACAAAAAATGCTTTGTTTATAGACAATGAAGCCGTATCTGAAGGCGGTGCAATTATAAATAACGGAGCATATACAAGTATAAATGACAAGTTTATCAATAACTATGCCAAAAAGGGCGGTACGATTAGCTCAGAAAACAGTGAATTGGCAATAATAAATGGAAGCTTTTCAAGTGATAAAATTCAAAACTGGGGTTTAATCTATATGACTTCCACTTTAATGTACATTGAAAACACCACTTTTGCAAACATCACATCAAATTATTCCTCTGCAATTTATGCCACCAGAAGTATGGGAAAAATCAAAAAATCCGATTTTATCAACCTGAGCGCTATAATGACTGCAGGTGCAATAGGAATCAAAGAACATGTATATGACATTGAAATAGATGACTGTAACTTTATCAACACCCGCTCCGAGAAAAATGGTGGAGCAATTTATGCAGATGTAGGGGGAGCATACGGAGATTTAAACGGAAGCATTACAATCCTCAATTCACGATTCATTAACTGTATTTCCGAATTTGGGGGAGCATACCTTCAGCTTTGCGGATACTTAAACATTGACAACACAAATTTCACCTCAAACATTGCAATATTTGACGGAGGGGCGATATATACTTCCTGGGTAGACACAGTCAACATTAACAATTCAATATTTACTTCAAACATGGCGCTTTACGATAACTATTCACATGGTGGGGCAGCATACTTTGACATGGGTGAAGTTATCATGGATTCATGTATTCTTGAAAACAACAATGCAAGTGAAGGCTCATCACTCTATACATATGACTGTAATGTATCCCTACTTGATAATTACTTCAACAATCCTACAGAAAACAGTTCAAGCATCTATGGGGTTTATTGCATATATGATGAAAACGAAAACAATTTCACTCAGGATAAACTGTCTTTAAACAATACAAATTATGCTTTGAATGTTGAATCTTCTCAAACCCACTTTGATTTGATAGAAAACACTATAAATGTCGAAACCCTTCCGAAAAGATTTGACTTGCGTGACTGGGGATGGGTTTCATCAGTTAAAGACCAGGGAGACATGGGCGCCTGCTGGGCATTCGGTATTACGGGAGCATTGGAATCCGTATTGATTCGATATGCCAATATCACATATGACTTTTCTGAAAACAACCTGCAGAATACCATGATAAAATATTCAAAATATGGTCATGCGGAACTGGCAGAAGGTGGAAATCAATATGTAGGTCACTCTTATTATTCAAGCTGGCTTGGGGTATCCCCTGCAGAATATGACACCTACGACGAACTTGGAAAAATATCCTCATTGATTGCTACACCTGAAGATGTCCACATCAAGGATATTGTATTCGTTCCGGCAAGAAATAACTCAACGGACAATGACCAAATCAAAAGGGCATTACTCAAATATGGTGCTCTAGCCATTAGTTACTACCATGACTTTAACCCGCAATACTATAATGAAACGACTTACGGATATTACAATTACGAAATCCCTGGCGTGGACCATACTGTATGTCTCGTCGGCTGGGATGACACTTATCCTAAGGAAAACTTTGTAGAAACCCCACCGGGCGATGGCGCATTTATCCTTATGAACAGCTGGGGAACAGACTGGGGAGAAAAAGGCTTTTTCTACATATCATATTATGATATATCCATGTCTCGTACCAGCCATTCCATGACATTCGACATACATAACAACAACGATTATGACAAACTTTACCAGCATGAAACCTCCTATAAAACCACTACAAATGAAACATATTCCATGAACAAATTTGTGGCGCAGGAAAATCTTGAGATTGCAGCTGTCGGATTATTCGTCTATCAAGTTGACAGTTATGATTTTACCATACTCGTGAATGGCGAAAAGAAGTATGAACAAAACGGAACATATGATTATAAAGGATATGTGACCGTTGTATTAGATGAGCACATTCCTGTCATGGAGGGAGATGAATTTGCAGTAATATCCAAAAGTGAAGAGCAGAATTTAGGTAAAATAAGAAATCATGCAGAACCAAATATCTCATATGTAAGTAATGACAGTGTTAAATGGGAGAATTTAAACGAAAGTGAACTTGCTGTCATTATTAAAGTCTACACCGTTGCTTTACCAATTTATGCTGAAGATTTGGTTAAAATCTATAAAAACGATTCACAATTTGAGGCAAATATCGGCGTAGCGAGTGAAAAAGTAACATTTGAAATCAATGGCGTGAATTACACAAGAAACAGTAATGAAAACGGAAGCGCAAAAATGACCATCAACTTAGGACCCGGCAACTACACAATCAAAACAGCATTCAACGGCACAACAGTTGAAAATAACATTGAAGTATTGCCAACATTGATTGCAGAAAATCTAGTTAAATACTACAGAAACGCTTCCCAATTCTTCATTTCATTAATCGACGGTAAAGAAAATCCTGTAAGCGGAGTAAACATCACCATGAACATCAACGGAGTATTCTATGACCGTTTAACTAACGAAAACGGAACAGCTAAGTTAAACATTAACCTGGAGCCGGGCGAATACATTCTAACCGCAATTGACCCCGTAACAGGATTAATGATGTCCTATAACATTACAGTCCTACCTGTCTTAAGCGCAGATAATATGGAAATGAAA
>JAFRFB010000073.1 GCA_017434555.1 Methanobrevibacter sp.
ACCAAAGAATGCAAAAGGTCAAAATAATCAGTAATATAAGAGATAAAACTACACAAAATAATCCTTAATCTTTTTATTTTATGGGGAATTAGTTCAGTTGGGAGAACGCTACACTTGCAATGTAGAGGTCAGGAGTTCGACCCTCCTATTCTCCACCATAATTGGGTAGGTATGCCTAGAGGCGATGGCACCAGACTGTAAATCTGGGACGTAAGATACACCGGTGGTTCGACTCCACCTCTGCCCACCAGAAAAGTCCACTTACTCAAGTTGGTGACGAGGACAGTTTGCTAAACTGTTAGTTCGGTTTTGCCGAAGCAGAGGTTCGAGCCCTCTAGTGGACGCCATATGGTGAGTATAGCCTAATGGTAAGGCGCTGGTTTGTGGCACCAGTCATTAGAGTTCGATTCTCTATGCTCACACCATTATGCACCTGTAGTCAAGTGGTTCAAGACGCAGAGCTGCAACCTCTGTATATGTCGTTAGTTCGAATCTAACCAGGTGCTCCAATTTAGTTAGGTAGATAGAAGTTAGGAGAAAGATAGTTATGGTATTAAAAACAGTTAAAAGAAGAAAATATGATATTGAAAATTCAACAGAAAGCGAGACATATTTAGAAACAGATTATTTTGCTGATATTGATTATATAAATAAGAGTTTACCTTTAGAGCATAAAGATGAAAAAACAGAAAACATAAAATTGTGTTTTAAAGATGGCAGAGAATTGGTTCTTATATTAAGAACATTAAAAAATAATGCTTGGGTTGACAATTATGAACACGTATTCTTAATGAATGATGAAGGAAAAACAATAGAAAGAATAATATAAAAAAAATAAATACCTAACTAAATGCTCGTTTAGCTCAGTTGGTTAGAGCACTTGCCTTACAAGCAAGGGGTCGGAAGTTCGAGTCTTTCAACGAGCACCAGATGTGTGAAATGAATCAGAGGTGAAAGATGAAAAAATTAAATATTATAGTTACTTGCTATAACAAAGAAAAATATGTTTCATATGTTATCAATATGTTAAAAGAACAAATCACCGAAGATGTGGAACTACACATATATGATGATGGTTCTACGGATAATAGTATAAATATTATTAATCAGGTTCTACAAGATTATAACAAAAAAAATATTATTACTCATTTTATACCAAACAATTTAGGAACAGGAGCTATTAGAGAATTAGCATTACAAAATGTTAATAGTACATATTTTATTTTTGTAGATGCTGATGATTTAATTTCTGAAAATTATGTTCAAAAAATATTATCATACATAGATAATAATTCTAATGTTGATATACATCATTTTGGTGTTAGAGTTTATCCACTAGGAGGAACAGTTTGTTTTGGTATATCTTTATGGGACAAGGTATTTAAAACATCTTTTATTCGACAAAACGATATTCATTTCAATACAAATCTTCATAATATGGAAGATAGAGATTTTATGGATAAGGTTTTTAATAAAAATCCAATAATGGAAGAACATTTAGAAGATATTTTATATGTATATAATATTTCTATACCAAATACATTAACACATAATGGAGATGTATGGTTAAATAATTATGATAACATTAAAGAAGAATGTAGATAATTTGTCGTAAAAAGTATACAAAAATTACGACAAGAGGCGTTAGAGAAACGATTATTGAGAGTTGCTGTGGTTCAGGGTAAATAATAAGCCTCTATGTAAGTCCATCCTTGGGATACGGCACAGCGCCCCAAGGCTTTATATTATGCCGTGTGTCCGGGCGGTGAGGGAGCGGTCTTGAAAACCGTTGGTCTGAAAGGGCTTGCAGGTTCGA
>JAFRFB010000074.1 GCA_017434555.1 Methanobrevibacter sp.
ACTCCTGAGCCATAGCATTTTAATTAATTTCATGATTCATTATTTCAATACTTGACTTTTAATTTTTAATTATTTTAATCGTTAAATTCTTTATTCAAGCACTTGCCCTATTTTTTCAAAAAATGGACTCCAAATGGACTCGTGATTAAATCGGATTAAATTCCAATTAATTCATTTAAATTTTATTTTTTATAATTTAACCTATTAAAAATTCTAAATAACTGATTTAAATAATATTTAGTATACATAATGATATATCATTCACTTAAAATCAGCATGTTTTTAATTATTAATTATTCTTTGAACATTTACAGTCTTGAAGAGTAAAATATAAGAGGTTAGTTGTCTTTTGAAAAAGACCCATCCAATAGGATAAATGCTTTTACTACTCTTTTCAACAAACAATAACCTTAGCCCGGTTGCATTCCCGGAGTTTTAACTCATACTTTTCATATATTCAACAAATATTCATATTTTTATACATTTAACAAAAAAATAAATATAATAAATAACATATTATAACATACTAATGGAAGAGTTATGTAAATGTCTAAATCACTGATTGCAAGAATACTGGAAGCCGTTTTAAGGGCAACCAAACTTAAGTATATGGATTCAAAAGAAGAAGTGGATAAGTTTATTGAAAATCCTCCGAAAACTAAAGTGCCTAAACGCCTGTTTAAAAGCAAGGAGATGGATGGGTGTGAAGTCTTTACTTTTGGGGATGAAAACGCTGAAAATACAATATTATATGTTCATGGCGGTGCATATGTACTTGAAATTAACTTTTTCCAACTATTGCACTGTAGAAAACTTGCTAAAAAGCTTAATGCATATGTAGTTGCACCGGTTTATCCTCTTGCACATCTAAACAAGGCAAATCAAACCTATGATCTTTTAACTCCATTATATGAAAAGTTAAGTTCAAGAAAGAATCTGATACTGATGGGTGACTCAGCAGGAGGAGGATTTGTTTACTCATTCTGCCAGCATATAAGAAAACACTGATTTGCCGCAGCCGCATAGGATTATAACCTATTCTACATGGGTTGACATTTCAATGTCCAATACTCCATACAACAGTGAAGAAGATGCGACTTTAGGAGATATTGGGCTTCGAGAAATTGGTAAAACATGGGCTGGAGATTGGGATACTCAGGACTATAGAGTAAGTCCGCTTTTTGGAGACAATAGTAATTTGCCTGACACACTGATTTTTGTAGGTGGTGAAGAACTCTTTTATGATGATATTAATAAATTCGTCGATAAACTAAAAAAAGATGGAGTCAATGCAAAATTAAGTGTCGGTGAAGGAATGTTTCATATTTATCCTGTTTTTCCTATTTCTGAATCTAATCAGGTTGTAGGAGAGATACAGGAATATCTGAATGAATGAATATTTAAACAAAGGGTGTTTTAACACCTTAACTTTTTTTTAAATCAAAAGGATTATTCAAGAAAAGTATTAACATTTATATATCACAGTAATAAAATATATTAATAAGGTGATTTGATTGAATAAGAAACTAATCGCTATATTAGTGCTGGCACTGCTGATTGTAGGCGGTGTTTATTTATATAGTGCCGGAATGTTAAATTCTCTTTTCGGCATCAGTGAGATTAATGGAGTGGTATTTAAAATACCTGAAGGATATTCTGAAAATAATACTGATATTAATGGAATCCATGACGGTTACGTTTCCAAGAGGTTCAGCAATAATGGCAGTCACATATCCATTGATGTCTATAACAATACAAATAATTCAAAGAAACTCCCGGATAAAGGAAATGTCCTCCTGTTGGGAGGGGCAATATCTTCGGATATAAGCTCTGCTAATATTATAGATAATATCACTTGGGAAGAAAAAGAAATCTCCGGACATAAGGGAATGTTTGGAGTTCAGCATCTTCAAAATAGAGTACCGTATCAGTTTGTCTATCTGGATGGCGATAAATACGTTTCCATTTCAGTAAATGATCAGTCAGTTTTGGAAAAGTTATTTGATAACAAATAATCTTTTCTTTCTTTTTTTATTATTAATGCCCCATTTTTAATTTTATTCTAAATTTATTCTTTTTTCATTGTTTAATGATGTAAGTAAGCACTTACACTCGAAAAACTTTATATATCTTCTTTTTTAAATAGCATTAACAAGGGGGAAAAATGAAAAAAATTATTTTTTGTTTATTATTTTTAGTTATTGCACTGGCAGGTGTGTCATGTGCAAGTGCATCCGATTTAAATGAAAGCGCAGTTGAAATTGACCAAGACATAAATGCAATCGATGATATTGATGAGGCAGTAAACGATACTCAAAGAGACACAATCAATGACACAAACAAGGTTGTTGAAAACACTGCTAATGAGATTCAAGATCCTATAGAGTACTATACTGCTCAATATTTGAAATTGAAAGAAAACTATTCTAAAATTTGGTACATGCCTCCAGATCAAGCTTTTAATGATTTAATGATTATGATTTATCATGACTATGGAGGTAATCCAATGCTTACAGTTGAAATATTAACAGAGGTATTTTGTCTTGTTGAATTTAAAAATCCAAGTAGTCTAGTTATATGTGCCGTACATGAGGGAATTGACAGTTATGTTTGGCATTGGTACTTTATGCATGCTGGCGATAATCATGACGACCATGGATCCCATTCCGGTAATGGAGACAGACGTCAGCCACTTGGTTAGGAATATTCAGTGAATTTTCCTAAAATTTTACTTTTTTTTAGAACAAAATAAAAGTTTAGGCATACCTAAAAATTTATATATTAATTTTAATATAATAGTATTCATGGGATTTTTTGACAATATGCGTAAACCGCAAGGAAAACTTGGTAACTTTCAGCTAAAGTCCATGAATAAGGAACACACTCCCGTTTCACTATGGGGATTGAAGCATTTGAATATCAAATCAGATGATGTTATTTTGGATGTTGGCTGCGGAGGCGGAATTAACATTAAAAGAATGGCTCAGGATGCCAAAAAGGTCTATGGAATTGACTACAGTATAGAAAGCGTGAATCTATCAAAAGAAGTCAATGAAAAACTCATTGATGAGGGAAAAGTAGAAATCATGAAAGGAAACGTCAAGGACCTGCCCTTTGAAGACAATACATTTGACATTGTAACGGCATTTGAAACGGTTTATTTCTGGCCGGACATTGAAAAATGCTTTGGAGAAGTAAAAAGGGTCTTAAAACCCGGAGGAATGTTTTTAATTGGAATGGAAACAAACGGATCCGATAATTGGGTCATGAAATTCTGGAAACATTTCATAGACATGGAAATGTATAATGATGGAGAAATTAAAAATTTCCTTAAAAAGAATAGCTACAATGAAATTAAAGTCTATTTAAGGGACGCTAAAAACAAAAAAGAAATTATAAAAAGCGATGATGGTGAAAAAAGAGTTGATGATGACTATGACCACATTTCATTTTCAGACAGGTTCGTCCAGTGGGTTACTGTAACTGCTCAGAAATGATTATCTCTCAGAATTACCTGTAAATTCCATAAAAAACCAGTGTGAGTGAATAATAGTGCAGTAATTTTTTTAGTGTAGTAAAAACCGGCAACTGCAACGATTAAAGCAAGTATTGCACCGACAAGCCATTCCATTCCTTTTACCATATTAAAGTAATTAAAGTTATTGAAGTTTTTTAATTGCGCGGAAGAGTTTTTTTCGGGTGGTAAATAGGTGAAGGCCTAAAAATACCAGACTGATAACAGAAGTGCCCTTGTGGATATGTGACATTTTATATCCGGCAATTGTAATCTTTTTTAATGATTTCTGGCTGCAGCATATTCCGGAAATGATAGTTGCAGCTAAAGAAAAGAGAAGGCCGAAGTGAATAAATAAATCAACTGTTCTTTTAAGATTGTATTTTCCCTTAAAAATTGATTTGAAGTATTTTTTATTGTAATTGATGTGCAATATTATTAAAAATGCCAGTCCTATTCCTAAAACTTCATGAAGTAAAATAGGAAGGGATACGAATTCCAATATGATTGTGATACCCATTAATATGTCTACTGCAATCTTTTTCATGATTAATTATTTATTTATTGACCTATTTAAATATTTAGTCATACCTAAATAATACTACATTTAAGAGATGAAAAAACATATGATAATATATGAAAGACATATTCGATGAGTGCAGATTCAGAGATTTGACACTTAAAAGCAGAATTGTAAGAACGGGACTGTGGGAATCACAAAAGGAAATGGGAAATCTGTCTCCGGAAATTTTTCTAAGGTATGAAAGACTTGCCAAAAACCATGTGGGGCTCATTGTAACTGAACTGATTTCACTTTATGCCCATGACCGCTTCAGCGACTATTCACACTCCATAAACAATCCAAAGTTCATAAAGGAGTTCAAATACCTCACAGAAATTACCCATGAAAATGACGTGCCGATTTTAGCGCAGCTGGGCTTTGTAAACTGCAATGTCAATGGAAAACAGAACGTTGATGTAAACGACCTGACCCTGGAAGATATAAGAAAAATCCAGTCTGATTATATAGTAGCCGCAAAAAAGATATCCTTTGCAGGTTTTGACGGTATTCAAATAGCTATGGGAAACACCTACTACCTCTCAAAGCTAATTGATCCAAAAGAAAACAAAAGGCGTGATGATTACGGAGGAAATACCTTTAAAAGACTTAAAATGATTCTAGAAATCATAAAAGTAATCAAGGACACTACCGATTTGCATATAAACTGCCGATTGAATGCCTCTGATGATGTCTTAGAGATTGCAAAGCTTCTTGAAAAGTACGGTGCAGACAGTCTTCAGATTACCAAACCGTCCTCTCCACAGTACTTTAGAAAGGATTCTAAAGATAAAAATATCCTCTTTGAGATAACTGATGAAATAGCTGGAAGCGTTAATATTCCCGTAATTTTAGGCGGATGATTGTCTGATATTAATTCAATCAATGACTTGATTAACAGTACTGCCATAGAATTTGTATCCATGCAGAGGCCATTTGTCTTTAATCCGACATTTTTAAGTGAATGGAAAAACGGCACTGAAGTTGAATCATTATGCAGGACATGCAATAACTGCTACTGGAAAAAAACAAGTACGTGCCATATAATAGCTGAAGAAGAATAGATTATTCTGAGTGATAAAAATTGTCTTCACTCAAACTTAAAGTTTTAAGAATTTATTAAAATTAAAGCAATATTAACCTCAAAATCACCAAAATATTTAAGCTATAACTTTAGCATAAGGTAAAACATGAAAAATGACAGTTTTGATATTCCTGTGATTGAAGAAATTACATTAAGAGATATTCCATATGCACAGCAAAAAGAAGAAATAATAGAATATTGTAAACAAAAGAAAAGAGTTTTTTTGTCAGATGTTGCTAATGATTTAAAACTTGATTTAGGAGATGTTTACAATATTATTAATGAGTTAATTGATGAAGGGATACTGGGCGTTAGAGATGACTCCTATTGAGAGAATACAAAAATTAAAAAAAGTAAAAATAAATATCAATAGCTGATTCTATCGATATCTATCATTTCTGTAAAGACTTTTAGGACCTTGTCTTTTTTGTCTTCTTCTTGCATATCTTATTTTATTAAATAACCTGATTCCAAGACAGATTATGATAATCAGCAATACAATTACAAAAATATAATATAAAATGTTGAAGATAGCACCTAAAATGCCGCCATCATCTTCCTGAGGAAACTCTACAGTACCTAACCTTTGATACTTAGGAGCTATAGGGATGTCTCCGCTTTTAAATGTTGTTCCATTGAATATTACATTGTCAGCTGCTCCTCGGGTACTCATTCCGAATGTGGATCCGTCATCATTTGAGAGTGTGATGTTTGTAATGTTTCCTTTAAATGTATCATTATCGATTTGCTGGAAGTAGAAAGTGGTAATGTCTCTTCTAACCAAACCGTAGGCGTCTGTAATTTCAAGTTTGTGCATAGTCTGTTCCTTGTCTGTTGCATTCATCTTAATGTCGCCGGTTCTAATATAGGAAGGCTTGTTTGGAACGGATATGTAGTCACCAGGATTAAGTTTGCCGGTAAAGTGAGAGGTTGCCGTTGCAACACCATAACTGCCGTCAGGAGCTTTAATAAGAGCGTGTCCTCTACCATATGGATTTTTCATGTCCTGAATCTTTTGTAAGGTAGCATTATCAATGGTATTGTTTGCAATCATTTCACCGGTAATGTTTTCGATTTTTTCATTGTCTACACCATCGTCTAGACCACCAAAACCTACGGTCCATCCGTCATTGGTTACGATAACCTGACAGAAGTATTTTCCATCTGTCTTATACTGTTTGATTGCATCTTTTCCATGCCATGTAATATTTTCAATATAAATATCTGCACCACTAGGAGAATCTCTTCTAAATGCCATGATACTGTCATTTCCATCAAGCTGACACACAATGGAACAGCATCCAGTTAATTCTGACTCGTTCGTCTCATCCAAAAGAAAATTTAAATCTCCATATTCGGGCTTATATTCTGAAGCATATGCACCTATAACGGAAATAAAAATTATTAAAATACCTAAAATCAATAAAAATTTTTTATTATCCATAAACACACTCTTTGTAAATTTTTAATATGTATTAAATTCTATTAAACAAAGTATAAAAAGGTTTGTTTTATACGAGGTTTAATTGAATATTTTACTATAATTAGGATAATTTTTTTATATTTACTTAAATTATTATGACTGCAAAAAATAAAAATATGATATTTTTAATAAAAATTAGTATTTTAAAAGTATTGCATATATGGCCTAGTTCATTTATGCTAGTTTTAACATATGAGAAATGAATATTATAATATCATAATATTTTTACAATAGTTTATTCAAAAATAGTAAAATAAAAATCTCGAAAATGGTTAAATGAAAAAATCAAATAAAATTATTCCAAAATCAATAAATACGTGGTAAATGGAATTCTAAAATTGAAGATTACTATTTATCAGAATAAGATTATAGAAGTCTTAAGTGAAAGTAAAATTCCAGTAAAATACTGATCAGGGAGTCCGCCAAAACTGGTTTTTGAGGATAGAATTTAGTAAATGTTCACATCAAGCTTTAATTGGTGTGTAGTGGATATACTTTCGCAGAAATCTACTATATCTTCTTTATTGTTTTGTTCTCCTTTAATGAGGTTGTATAATCTTTTTATGTTGTATGCTAGTGCGTCTAGGTTGAGTCTTTCTTCTGTTTTTACCATTCCTATTACTATTTCTTGTTCTACGTGGAATTGTTCTTTGAAAGTTCCGAATGGTCCTTCTACGCATGGTCTTTTGCTGAATTCTTCTTTATATTCTTCTTTTTCCATTTTGTAAAACATTGCTCTTTCTAATCTTCCGCCGTTTTCTGTGATGGTTCTATGTTTTTGTTTCTCAGATAAGCAGTTTTTTCGGTGAATGCAGTGTTTACATGCGTAGTAATTGTTGTATATTCTTTTAATTTTGTCTGGTTTGTCTGGGTCTTTACTTTTTTCGGTATATTCTTTGTAGAAGTACATTGGTTGTCCTGCTGGGCACATGAATAGGTCTAAATCGGATATGTAGTAAAAATGGTCTTTATGGAATGGTTTTGGATTTAATTTCCCTATTTTTTCCTTGGATTGTTTTCTAGTTGGTATTAATCCATCGATTCCTTTGTTGACAAAGTAGGATAGGCTTATTTGGTTTAGGTATATTGTATCTGCGCTCATGTGTTTTGGTACTTTTCCTATGTTTTTTATTGCTTTGTCTGCTACTTCTGGTAGTTCGTAATGGTCTGTTGGGTTTTGTGTGACGTTTAATGCACAGATTAGTTTGGTTTCGTAATCGACTGCAGATTGAACATTGTAGGCAACTAAGAAGTTTCCTTTCTTGCCTTTCATCATACGTGCTTCAATATCGTTCATTGGTATTTTATCTTGTCCAGTGAATTTAAATTGAGTTCTAATGTCATATAGTAATTCTAATTTTTCATCATCGGGCATTTCCTTGTTTTCTATGATTTTTTGGGCTGGTTTATTGAGTTTTTCAAGCTTTTTAGGGTCAACTTCAAGTCCTTGGTAGTATTTGACCAGTAAATTGGTTTCTTTTTTGCTGATCATATTTTGGTTGGAATTGTGTGCTTTTACGATGGTCCCGTCGATTGTAACGTGATTAAATTCTGTGAATCCTTTTTTTGAAGCTTTCATTAGTGTCATTTGGAGCAATACTTCATAATAAGGACCATATTCATCACGAAACCTTTGTATTGTGCGTTCTGATGGATTAATCCTGTCGCAAACGAATTTATAAATGTCATGGTACTTCGCCATTTCTGCAATAATCCTTGCACTTTCTATATGGTCGATTTTAGCATAAATAATGAGTTTTAACATGGAACATGGATGATAAGCCGGTCTACCGCCTTTTTTCTTTGCTTTTTTGTTTTCTTTAATTCCCAAAATTGGATAACATTCTTCAATAAAATCAACAACAAAACGAGAAAAATGATCCTCCGGAACATTGAAATCATGAGTTCTAATGCCTAATTTCACCTGATTCTTATCAATATTATTCTTAACCATAAATAACCAACACACAATAACTTATACTTAATATAAAGTATGTAAATACAAGTATATAAACTTAACTATTCTAAAAACAACTAAAATTAAAAACAACATGTGAAAAATATCTTATATTAAAAACAAATAAAAATTAATATAGAACATAAATTTTAACTTGATTTTAACAAATAAAATAACAAAACAAGAAAAATAAAACTTAGTTATAAAAAAATCAAAATAAAAAAATTAGTTTTGGCGGACGCCCATCATATTTAAAAAGCAAACGAAAATCAGAAAGAGTTGTACTGTCCGAAATTATCTGACAATTGAAAATGCAATTAATGCTAAAATACTATATGAATTTCTGTGAAGTATATCTAATACATATCAATTAAAGTTTGATGAGACCATTTTGTAAATACCCAACTAAAAAATTTTAGAAATAAATTACAATTTTTTTAGAAGTAAAAGTAAAATATTTAAGTGATAAATACCAAATTATTAATTACCTTTTAGCATGAGCAAAATATAAGGTGGTATGATGTTATTAAATGAACTATTTGGTGAAAATGCACGGATAAAAATATTAGAAGAACTATTAACTTATGATGATTCATTTTTAACTGCTGAAGAAATATCTAGAATGGCAGATGTTTCATCAAAAACAGTTTATATCCATATGAATCAATTAGAAGAAATAGGTATTTTAGAAGTTGAAAAAAAAGGTGCTAAAAGGTTTAAATTAAACTCTAATGATGAAAGAGTATTAGCGTTAGGATTGATTGAAACAAATGAATATTTAAGAAGGTCAAATAAACAAGAATTAACTTTTGAAAGCAGCGAAGTTAATCCAGAAAAATTAAAACAATTTTCAAATTATGCTGAGATTGAAGAATTCCTAGATAAAGCTCCAACCTTAGAGTTTTCAATCACATTATAAGGAGAGACAGATATGGGTGAAGAAAAAAAAGAATTAAACTTATTTATTCCAGAGGATTTAACTGAATATTATATTACTGGTGGAGCTATTGCTTCATCTCCATACGATATTAGATTAATTTTATTTAAAGATGAAATTGAAAAAAACAATGATATTTTAAATGGTCCTGATGTGGGAATGATAAGAACTGCAAAAACAGAAATCATCATGTCCCCTGTTGTTGCAAAACAATTAAGAGACTTGCTTGATAAAGAATTACAGAAATATGAGGAGAAATAATTTTTGATTATTTTGGAGGCAATATGATAAATATTGAGGATGATCCAAAAGATATAATCAAAGAATTATCCGAAACTGAAATAAACATCCTATATGTTTTAGGTAAAATGAGGATTTCAGTTAACAAAAACATTAACGAGCATTCGATAAAAAAGAAATTGAGTGATGAAGATTTAAAAAATTATAAAAAAGCATTTTCTAATTTGTGTGCATGTGGAATAATTGTTATGTACAGACCAGGAAATTTTGCAGTTTCAAAACAAGGTAGAAAAATAACTGATGAAATCGTAGAACAGAAAAGACAGAAAAAATATGCTGGTCTAAGGATTTTAATGCTTCAAATCAATTAATTTTTATTTTTAAAATGTGATTTCATGTTTGAATAAGAATCTGAATCCAAACATCAGAATACTAAAATTTTAAAAAAAATAAAAAAATAGGTACAATCTAACTGTTTACAGTTATTTTATTGGAGATATTGTACCCATTATAGCTGGAAGTAATTATATATTCACCAGGCATTAAATTAATGTCAAGTTTGCCGTCACCGTTAACGTCTGTTGTTCTACTATAGAAAACACCGTTGATGTTGAAGTCAATGGTCTGGTTTTGATAAGGATTGCCTTCACCATCCAAAAGATGTGCGGTGAACTTGGATCCGTCACCATAAGTCATGCTCATGTCATTTGCAGTCAATACCGGCTTAACTTTAATGTTGTTGGACACCAAACATGTCTTATATTCGGCGGTGACAATATAGTCTCCCGGACCTAAGTTAATGTTTAATTTCGCATATCCTGATTCATTGGTGCTTCTTGTATATAAAACGCCGTTGATATTGAATGTTACGTTTTCACCGGCACCTAGAGGATTTCCATCATCACCAATGACCCTTACGACATACTGTGAATCGTTTCTATAGTATTTCACAAGATCAGCGTTTTCACTAAATCTTGATAAAACTGTGATGTTATTTGAACGCATTTCGCCCGTAACGGAATTATATGCAGTAATGATATATTCTCCAGCCTTAAGATTGATGTTTAGCTTGGCGCTTCCATATTCATTTGTTGTTCTAGTGTATGTTATTCCATTGATGTTGAATGAAACACTTGTGTTTTTAAGTATAGTGACCATACCCAATATCCATAATGTGATGAATCAGATTCTTTTAAAGCAGGAATGTCACTTTCAGATAAAAAAGATTCATTTTCATCATCACTAATTAAATGGATGTCATTAGCGTAAATAGCTTCATCATTCTCTAGTGATAGTCTTTCATCATTATTTAAAATAGTATCGTTAATATCATCTGTTGCACTGACAGATACTATTGAAAATAGAAAAATAAGCATTATCAGCAATATTATTAATTTACTTTTCATTAAAATCCCCTATTATTATATATTTATTCAATTCTTATTATAATTAAAGTCATAAAATTTAATAAATTTTATAAAACTAAGGACGGTCCTATTTCCATTAGGCACATATATGATAAAGTGTCTTTACTTAATGGATTTCTTTATATTTTTTGGTTATTTAAAATAAAAATCATTGAATTTATTGTTATATTTAAAATAAAAGCCAAATTAAGCTTTTTTTATTAATAAATTCCGTTAGTGTAAAAAAAGGATAGTCGGCATAGTATTTCCGTATATATTATATAAATATATTATTATAGGTATAATGTTATTAATGGTTATTATAGGTAAAATAGTAGTAATTCTATAAGTAGTAATATAAGTATTATTAGTAAATATGTAGTAATAGTATAAGTATATGTTTATATATAATATGATTATACTAATTTATGTATTAATAGATATTTCCATATTTACAGAAAGTATATATCATACATATTTTACCACTAATACTCAAATAATACGAAGAAAATACTATAAATCAACTGCTCCATATATATCAAACTATTGAAAAACACTATTTTCTTCAAATTATGCTCTTTTTTATTAAAATTCATGAAATTTAATAAAATTCAGCATCCAATATAATATTTAAAAATAAAAATTAATAAATTTAATGCTTGAAGCGCATATTATTAATTTTTAATTTTTGTTTCATTTGCTCACGGTCAACATGAATATATTTATCAGTTGTCTGTGAGTTGGAATGCCCTGCAATAGTTTGAACTTCAGCAACGGTTAAAACCTCGGCATAATGGCTTAAAGCAGTGTGTCTTAGAATGTGAACGCTGACATTTTTAGAATAATCTACAGGACAGTCAATATTCTCGGCCAAAACACGCTCATCAGTAAGTTTTGCATACTTTTTAATGATATCCTGTACTGCACGTTTACCGATACGGTTGCCTTTCTGATTTAAAAAGAGTTCTTCACGTGTTACTTCTTCAGCCGCTTTTTTTCGCTGAATTACAGGCCTGTAAACATCATGAGTGTTTTTTCTAAGTTTGGTGATTCTATCATATATCATATCATTGATACTCACCAGCGTATCATAGGTAATAAATGTTGTACGGTCTTTCAATTCCCCTTTTGTAGTTTCTGCTCTTAGATATACTTCAATAAATTCATTGGTGTCTGTTGGAAGCTCGTAAAAGCCCTTTTCATTCAAAGGAACCTGAATGTCAGTTTTATTTAAAAGAACCAGTTCCTTTAACCTGATACCTGAGTCAAGAAAAGTGGCGCAAATTGCATAATCCCGTTTATTTCCTTCCAGTTCAATTGTTTCTAAAAGATAATTGCTTTGCGGACGTGTCAGGCTAATCTTTTCAATTCTTTTTTTGGCAGTTTCTGGATCTTCAGCCTTGACCTCAATAATGTCCTTCATTTTGATTGTATCGTGCTGGATTTCTTCCTGAACATCTTCTGAGTTGATGAATTCCAGAATGTTCATCATATAAGTTTTTACAGTGGTCCTTTTGTTTTCACGATTTTTAAGGCAGTGTCTACGATACTGACGAAGTTGCTTTTTAACATTGGAGTCAGTTAATTCATCTACACCCTTCTCTTCTAGAAAATTAATAAACTTGGAAATATTAAATGTTTGTTTTCGGATGGTTTCTTCTGTTAAGTTTTTTACTTCTTGTTTTTCCTCCAAGTACTCTTCTAAGTAATCATTTAGCTCATCGGTAGCTATCATAAGCTTTTTCACCTTTACTATATTTTACTCAAACCCTTGTTATACTATTGGATTTTTTAGTATATAAAGACTTCGTATCTTTTCTTTTTTAACGTATATTATTACATAAAATATACGTTTCTTTTATATATAAAATTGGGATAATTTTTCGTTTTCAGGAGAAGTGTTGAAAGTATAGTAAGACATATACATCAAGTGGTTTCAAAATGGTGATTTCGTTAATTTTTGAAATTGTAATAAAAATTTAATGGAAAAGTAATATTGTCCTCAGATGAAAATATTGTTCTTGGAAAAACATAATTAAAAAAATTTTACATTTGTTCTAATTATTCAAATTGATAATAAATCGATGACTTATATGATAGTGTAATAGAAATTTTTAATAGACTTACCACATAAAGGATTAAATTTTATGATAAAAAATTTTAATCTGGAAATTTGGAGGATACAACATGATAAAGTATATTCTATTGCTTTTAAGTGTTATAACACTTGTGTTGAGCGTAATAGATATATGGTTGTAAACCTCAACATGTAATTGTAGTTGAATTTGAAGAAAGGTTCTTGATGCTTTTTTAAGGTTCGCACTGGAGTCAGCTATAATTCTTCCTTTCTTCCATAAATATAAGATTAGAAAATTATATATGTTTAAATTTCTAAAATT
The DNA here is from genome assembly GCA_017434555.1 of Methanobrevibacter sp. Classification (GTDB taxonomy): domain Archaea; phylum Methanobacteriota; class Methanobacteria; order Methanobacteriales; family Methanobacteriaceae; genus Methanocatella. Next base: position 13,580 of record JAFRFB010000074.1, read on the forward strand.
ATACCTATGAATATGTTATCATATTCTGAAATATGAAGGTTTTAAACCTCCATTTTTTCAAACTTTATGTGGTTATTGTCTAAAATTGCGATGGTTTAGGAGATTAACCTTCTAAACTATTTAGACAATCTAGTTTTAATTAATTTAAATAATAAACAGACTTTTTTTTAATTTCTTAATAGTGTACTATGATTAAAATGCTAGAATTAAAGACATAATAGTAATTCCATTAATCGTGTTTAAATCGTATGTTTACCCAAAATCAAGTAAAAAGGATCTCTGGTCATATTTTATCATTTTAATCACACCAATGAAATATCTATAATTCTAGTTTCGAATATTTACTTAGAAAACATTCGTTTCAAACATAATGGATAAGTATTTTGAAGCTAAAAATTTAATAGGTTTATCCCCACGAACATTAGAATATTACAAGACATGTATACTTGATTTTGAAGGATATATCTGTAAAGGCTTTGATTCTGTTTCTACTTATGATGTTAAATTATTTATGAAGTTTAAATACGAGAGTGGTTGTAGTTGGAGAACTGTTAATAATGTTATCCGTTCTTTGAAGAGTTTTTACGGATGGTCTTATCAAGAAGGTTATTTTGTTGAAAATCCTTTGATTAAGATTAAAAAAGTTAAAGAACCTAAAAGAGTACCTAAACCATTCAGTAAAGAGGAAATTGTTATCTTACGTGATGCTTTTTCCAAGAAAGGTAATCTTAGAAACAAGGCTATCTTTGAATTCCTATTATCTACGGGTGTTCGTGTAAGTGAATTAACCAATATTAATAGGAGTGATATTGATTGGGAGAATCAATCAGTGATAGTATTAGGTAAAGGTAATAAGGAACGTAAAGTCTATTGTTTCGAATATTTACTTAGAAAACATTCGTTTCAAACACTACTAAATTTTCCTTTAAATAGTTATTTAATTAGTTTATATCTCTTCTTTTAAAAATGTTTTGAGGACATCATTTTCACATCCTTATTTTTGGGTAGGTTTCCTCAAAATTATTGAAATCAACACTAACATCAATTAGTTTTGCACCGATTTTTGAGGAGATGATTTTTTTAGCTGAATATACATTAGGTTTCCTCACCACCTCAGATAGAATCCTTCAAATTTTTCATCATCTAACAGCACACGAACTAAATTTTCACTTTGTTTTTGTATTAAATCGGAATAACTTAATGTTTCTTCATTATAAGTTATTGATGAATATATTTTAGCCAGGATTTTTTCTACAATCAGTTTTCGGGCTTCCAATTTTAATGTATTGTTTCTTTTATCCATATCCCCAATAGTCACCTGTTTTCTGTTGATTAGTCCAAGGACTGTTTTATCAACAATCTGTTGTCTAAATGGCTCTATCAAATCAAATGTAAGACTAGTTCTGCCATACATATCAAAATGCAGGAAGCCACAGTATGGATCAAGACCGTTAACTAATATATTTTTTGTTATTTCACTTGCAAGAATTGCATAACCATAATTCAGCATAGAATTCAACAAATCAGTTGGCTTTTTTGTTCTCGCATCAAAGCCTATTTCTTTTGAAACAAAGTATTTTATGCCATTCCAATATTCATTAGATGCTTTTCCCTCCAAACCCATTATTTTCATTCTTATATTCTCATTGTTTCCAATCAAATCCATATTTTCAAGCTGATTAATGCATTCATCGATTTTCTGTCTATGGTTAAAAACTCTTTTCAGCTGTTTGTTCTTATTTAAGGTTATCAATGTCGATTTTTGATTTTTCATTTTTGATCTTATCAATTCTTTTGATATTTCAAGACCCTTTTTGTTTTCACTTAACCTGTACTGCTCTTTTCTAAGTTTCACATTTCTCCAATCTGGCGATTCCAGTGTATACGTTAGCTGTCCTCGTGGATTAATAGCAATCAATTTAATGTTATTATCCGCCATCAGATTCAGTGCATCAAAGGTCATATAACCTTTTCCTATAATGGTTATATCACTAACAATTGAAGCTTTAACTGAATCCATGATTTCATCTTTTTCATGTATAACCAACTGATTATCTTTTTTGTGAATAGACTTGTTGTATCCGTCAATGACTAGTTTCATTTCAATACACCCGGAATAAATCATTTTTAAATTTGATTTCACGTCCACAGGTTTCCTTTTTAGAAAAGCATTTTTGACAAATTGGAAATGTTATAAAACTGTCGTTCTCTTTAATGATTTCATTGATATTTTTTAACATTTGGCTACATTCATTATTATCAAGTTCCCCCACATATAATGAACTTTGAATTTTTCTAAGCCCAAAATGCTGTAATGTCTTTTCAATATTTTCTTTGTTTGTTTTGAATTTACAATCAAAAGTAGCTATCAGATACATAAATTAATCTATATTTTCAATGTTTTAAAAAATCTCACTTTTTAAAATAAGTAAGTGAACTCTTGTAGTTATCAAAGCACTTTTAGAGTATAAAAAAATATTTATATCTACCCAGATTTAAATTTAAACTTTTTGCTATACCCATATTTTTCATGGATCCGTTTAAAAAAGAAATTTGAATAAATTTATATTGAAGTTTAAATAAACTTTTCTAAAATTGTTGCAATTTTCGAGGGAATTGTTTTATATACAAATTTTACAACATTAAATCATGAAAATAATAATTGAACAGTTTTAATTATTTCACGAGAGATTGATTTTGTTTTGTATTGTCTAAAATTACAATGCATTAGGAAATTAAACTTCTAAACAATTTAGACAATATACTTAAATTAATTTAAAATAATAAACAGACTCTTTTTAAATTTCCCTATTTAATGAAATAATTTTTACCAAATTACGTTAAAATTGCTATAAACTTTTAGAAAAATATTTAAAAGAATATAAACATAGATTCAATTATAAAAATCAATATTTAGTTTGGTTTTGCATTTTGCTTTTGATTAATGTGAAATTATTAAGCATGTTTAAATATTGATTTAAAGGAGGTAATTATGAATAGAAAAATATTAGTTGCATTATCTGTTGTTTTACTAGCTATTGTTGCAATGGGAACTGCGTCAGCATTTGAATTTCCAGATTTAGGATCTATTTTTGGTGGAACCCCACCGGATCAGAATGTAACCCTTGATGGAGAAACTTTCCACATTCCAGGAACATTTAAAAATAATACAAATGTCAGTGAAAATGGAACTGTTAATGACTACACTTTTTTTAACAGCACAACATATTCAAGGGGATTCCAGAATAGTACCAATTATATTAATATATTAATATTTGACTACAAAGGTGCTACTGTAACAGATGTTTTTGTAAATTATAATAACGGTACAAGCAAAACTATCAACGGAACAAAAGGATTTATGTATTCTGATAATGTTGGATATACTTTTTCATATGCCAAAGGCAATAAAGTAATTTCAATACAATCAGATAATGAAAACTTAATTGGTCCTGTAATAGCTAAATAATTCTTTAGCTATTTTTTCTTTTTTTAATTTAGAAGTATTTTTTCTAAAAGTATTTAGAGAATATAATTTACTATTTCAACTGTTTTTTTTTAAAATATTACTTAATTGATGGAGAAACTTTCCACATTCCAGGAACATTTAAAAATATTTTACCGGCATTTGCTTTAAGTTTTAACTGTCGACAATTTGACGACAAATCAATACAATTATTCATTTCACTTTTTTTAAACGATACCAGTAATCACGAGGGTTTTTACTTTCACTAAGAGCGCCTACAACATCAATCACTGTCATTAGATTTTTTTTACAGTTAGTGTATATACAGTGACAAATTTTACATTAAAAAATAATAATGAAGGATTAAACAGATTAATCATTTATTGTAATTGTGTTTGAAACTTGAAGGCCGTCATATGCTGAGGTGATGATATATTTTCCAGCCATCAGGTTAATGTTGAGTTTGGCTATTCCATGGGAATCTGAAAGTCTTGTGTAGAACACTACATTGATGTTGAATGTGACTGCAGCATTTGCCAATGGATTTCCTTGACCGTCAAGAACATATACATTGAATGTTGAACCGTCTTTATAGGTCATTTCCAAATCTGTTGCATTAAGAGTTGGTAATACTGTAATGTTATATGACATCAGAAGGCCTGTCAACGGATTAAGGGCAGTTAATATGTATTGGCCAGGGTTTAGATTGATGTTTAACTTAGCAGTACCATTTTCATTGGTTGTCCTATCGTAGAATACTCCATTAATGTTCATAGTAATGTTGATTCCTGTTACAGGATTACCTTCACCATCAATCAATGAAATATAAAATTGGGAAGCGTTTCTGAAGTATTTAACCAAATTATCACCAATCAGTGTAGGCAATACCGTAATCATATTTTCAACTGTTGTTCCATTGAATGTTGTTTTTATTGTGTAATTGCCTGGATTTAAGTTGATTGCCAGTTTTGCAGATCCATTTTCATCACTTCTTCGAGTATAATTCATACCGTTGATTTCAAAGCTTACAGTTTCATTTGCAATGCCTACATCAGCAATAAACATAGAATCGTTTTTATAGATTTTTACCAAATCTTCAGTATAAAAAGCCAAATTTTTTGTATAGACTTTTAAAACTACAGTATTTCCGATTAAAGCTAGATCTTCCCATCCATCACCATAATCAACAAAGGAAATATTTTCTTTAAAATGTATGGATGACTTTTGTAATATAGGAACAGATTCAGTATGCATAATTACTGTGAAATTATCTCCTGGCTGTGTCCGATTTGGTACTGATTTTTTAATTTTTAATAAATGAATTTTTCTTATTTTATGGTGTTTACAGTTGAAATTTCATTTCGAGGATTTTTGATGATTTTTTGGATTTAATTTTTTCATTAGTTAGTTTTGGTG
>JAFRFB010000075.1 GCA_017434555.1 Methanobrevibacter sp.
AGATAACCTGCCAAAAGAAATCAAATCATTCATAAAAAACTTATCTAAATATCTGGATAAAGCAATACAACATACAATAAACCGTAAAATTCCAAGTACAAATAATTTAATCGAAGGATTTTATAAAACAACACTTCCAGGTAAAATCAAAAGAATATTCAAAACATACAGAGGCTTACTTATCAGAATAACACTCAATAACATCAGGTGGATAAAACGATGTGTAATCATCAACAAAAACTAATCATCAGTATCAAATCGGACACAGCCGAATCATACATTAATGCCAATGTAGCTGCAATAGCAGATTTACCAGTACCTGTTCCAGCTTCTAAAATAATATATTTATAACCTTTATCAATTACATGTTTTATTTCAGAAATTGTTTCTAACTGACATCACGAGCTTTAGTGTATGGAAAATATTTTTTACTTTATCATCAACTTTGGAAGTATCGATTTCAATTGTTATTTCCTCAACAATTCATAATCATCAAAATCATTGATTTCATATTTAAATTTATAATAAGATATTGTTTTATATTCGATTATATCTTTAAAATGACTTTTAAATAAGTCTAAATCAATATACTCGTTTAAATTTTCATTTAATCCTAAAACATAACCTTCTTTATCAACAAAAAACTCACTATTAGAAATCTTTAGATATTTGATTGGATTTTTCTTCGCCAAAGTCACATATTCTTTTTTGCCCCAGGATTGATAACCACCAGTTGATTTATCTTTAAGCATATCCCTCCCATTAAATTTATAATTATAAAATTTAAACATGGATTTATATACATCATCTTCAGTTATAGCTGTTTTTATATCACCATTATCATAAAAAGCCATGAAAATAGGCATTTTATATGATTTAGTCATCTTAGTTGTTTCAATCATTCTTAAAAAGTCATAACCAAAAGTATCTAAAAAGTTCTTTTCATCAGCAGTTAATCCTTTATTCTTTAATAAAAATGCAAAATAATCCTGGAAAATATTTAATTTAGAAGTTTTTTTCATTGCAATTAACATATCATCATCCATTTTCAAAAATAATTCTTTTCTGGACGGCCTATGATTTAATTGCGATTTTACTTGTTTATACTTCTTTGATATATCCGAATATTTATAATTTGATTTTAAATTGTTTTGATTATTAGACACGTTTAATTCTTTTTTTAACTCATTGAATTCTTTTTTAGTGATAATGTCTTCATCAAACAATATTTGATATTCAAGTATTAGAAATTTATTTAATCTCTGATTGATTTTATCTTTTAACAATAAAAATTTAGATTTTAAAAGATTAAATGATGATTCTGAAGTATCAATCGCTGATTTAAAATCACTGTAAGCATTATAATTTTTATTCAAACTTACTTTTAGAACTTCCAAATCATGAATAATATCATTAATTTCAGCCATAACTGAATCAGAAAGAACTTTTTTATTTATTTCATGAATAAATTCATTTATGCTTATTATATATTTTTCAATGTCATGAGTCAACCTATTTCGTTTTAATATAAGCTCAGGCCTATAAACTTTATTAAGGAACTCTTCAGATTTTTTAATTTCGTCAATTTCATTATCTATTTCAGTTAATAACAAATTAACTTTTGACGGATAATCATTAACATAATCATATGTTTTAATATTAAAAATGAGTAAAGAATTATTAACCAATTTATCTTTTTTAAGAATAATTTCTTTCTTTTTAGAATTGAGTTCATTTAATAACTTATTATATTTTGAAAGACAATTTTCTAAAGAATATTTAAAATCAGAATATTTATCTAGAAATGTATTAATTTGAGAGTTCTCTAATTTAGTAATTTCATTGTCTAATAAAAGAAGATATTCATCTAATTTATTTAAATCTTCCGGAGAAAATTTGGTTAATTTAATCTTTGGTTTAGTTTTAGGCATTGGTTCTGAAGTTTCATACTCATCATATACTCTACCAAATTCTTCTAATTTAATCTCTTCTATGAGTTTATCTAAGTTTGCTGCTATACCAAAGTCACTTTTAGCAGGATCTACTCCATCATCACCAAAGACCATTTGAACAACATTACTTTGATTGTCAGTTACAAGTCCTGAAGGTTTTACCTGTAAATCTTGAAGTGCGTTTACAAGTCTTCTTTGCATATAATCTGATTGTGCTGTATGAATCGCAGTATCTACAAGACCTTCTCTTCCTCTCATAGCGTGGAAGAAGAATTCAATTGGGTCAAGACCTGATTTATAACTTGAGTGTACAAATCCTTTTGCCTTTGCTCCAATATTATTTCTTTTAAAATGAGGTAGGGTTCTTTCAATATAACCTCTGTGGATACGTCCACCCCTAACTGCCTGTTGACCTACACAGGAAGTAATCTGAGTTAGGTTCAACATGGATGCCCTAGCACCGGTACGTGCCATTACAACAGAGTGGTTGTGTTCCATAGTTAAGTAATTTTCTGCGATTTCAGCAGATTTATCCCTAGCTTCCCCAAGAACTTGCATGATCCTCATTTCTAAGGTTTCTTCAAGGTTTTTACCCGGTAATGCATCAAGAACATGATTATTATAATCATAAATTAATCTGCCTACTTTTTCTTCAGATTTTTGTAAGTGCTCATTAATCCTTGCTTGAGCTTCTTCAGGAATCTCAAAATCATTTAAACTAGTTGTAATTCCCAATATCGTAATCACACATATAGCCATGCGAGTAGATCTGTCTAAGAATTCTTTTGCTCTTCCCGGACCATATTCTTTAACTATTTTATCCAAGATTTGACCTGACATGGATCCGTATGCTTTTTCATCGATTACTCCGTGTTTTAGGATACCGTTTTCAATCATGACGTATGCATCAATTGGGCATAAATGTTCATAATCTACAACATCCAAATCAGGAGCTTCTCTTAAGATTCTGTCACATTGACCGCATTTGGTACAAATCTCAGCCTTATAAGTTAAGTTCAAATTATTAGGTAAAAGTAATGAGAACAATTCTTTACCTGTCCATTCTTCACCATTTTGTTTGATGATGAGTGAATCAGTATTGTTTTCACCTTCAGATGAATATTTTGCAGTAATTTCATCAGCAATACGTTTGTGAGCATTTTGTTTGATGATTTCTTTTTCTTCATCAGTCCATTTGTTTGCTTTAAGACGTTTAGCCTTTTCATCTTCAGTTAAATCTAAAGTGTTAAGGTAAGCTTCCTTATCAGCTTTGGTTCCACGGACATTTTTGG
>JAFRFB010000076.1 GCA_017434555.1 Methanobrevibacter sp.
GAAAGCTGCTAACGGTTAGGACTCTATGAGTTGAGACCGTGCTAAGATTCATCACAATATAGAAAGGAGTTTCTATATGTGGATTTATAAAATAACAAATATTCAAAATAATAAAGTTTATATTGGTCAAAGTATTAGACCGGTAAATCAAAGATTTCGAAGACATATAAATGATGCAATAAATAATAAATTAGATACCTATTTTGCTAGAGCAATTAGAAAATATGGAAAAGATAATTTCTATATTAAAATAATTGATAAAGCAGATAATCAAAAAGAACTAAATTTAAAAGAAATTTATTGGATTAAATATTATAAAGCAACAAATGAAAAATATGGTTATAATGAAACGGAAGCATTAAATAAATGTGGAGGTAATACATATAAACATAAAAATAATCAAGAAATGGAACAAATAAAAAAGAAAATTAGTAAAAAAAAATTAGAAGGACTTAATCCTATGGCGAGAAAAATTAAAAGAATTAATATTATAGACAATTCAATAGAATATTTTGATAGTATTATAGGATGTGCTAGAGATTTAGGAATTAAAGGAGGTAAAACTTCTATTACTGAAAGACTAAATGGTACAATTAAGAAACCTTATAAAAATAAGTATATATTTGAATATTGTGATGAATAAAGTGTATCGACTATCCCTGATGAATGTAAGGGAGTAGAGCTAGAGATAAGCACCAGCTCGAAGCGGAAGGCTATCGAAAGATAGAAGATATAGTCAGTGCTTATGGCGACATAAGATAAAATGTGTAGAACATATAATGGGTCTGATATTAATGCTGAAGAAGGAACTAATCCACAAACAAAAGATGGTCGTGGGAATATTTGCCCAGTCACAATTATAATGCCTACGCTTGCAATGGAAGCTGATAGAGACGTAGATAAATTTATGGAATTATTAGATAAAAAAATTGGAGAGGCAAAAGATATGCTTATTGAAAGATATAATTATATCTGCTCACAATCTCCTGAATCTGCTAAATTTATGTATGAAAATGGCTTAATGTTGGGTTATGACGGTAAAACAGTTGAAAGCGCAATGAAACACGGCACTTTGGCTCTAGGACAAATTGGTTTAGCGGAAACGCTTCAAATATTAATTGGTAAAGACCATACAACTCCTGAAGGTATGGAACTTGCTAAAAGAATTGAACAATTATTTAAAGATAGATGCGCTGAATTTAAAAAGAAATATAAACTAAATATTGGTGTATATTACACTCCTGCTGAAAACTTATGCTATACTGCTATGAAAAAGTTTAAAGCTCAATATGGAGAAATAGAAAATGTTTCAGATAGAGACTATTTTACAAATTCAATTCACGTTCCTGTTTGGAAGAAAGTATCGCCTTTTGAAAAAATAGATATTGAAAGCCAATTAACTGGTTATAGTAATGCTGGATGTATTACTTATGTAGAATTAGATAGTGGCGTTCAAAATAATCTTGAAGCTTTAGAAGAATTAGTTAATTATGCTATGGATAAAGATATACCGTATTTTGCTTTAAATGTTCCAAATGATACTTGTTTAGATTGTGGATATACAGATGAATTTAATGATGAGTGTCCTATGTGTCATAGTGAACATATCCAACAATTAAGACGTGTAACGGGTTAACCTGTACGATAAGCCCGCAAATTGATGTAAACTTATATTAATTATAAGGTTTCCTTAACCAGAACCCTCTTCGGGTTCAGAAGTAAAATAATAATTAAGGAGGTATCGAGAGATGAAAAATAATTCAAACCTCGAGTTTCGTAAAATAAAATCGCTTAAATATTTATATGAAGTCAATGAGAATGGAACTATATTTAGAAATGTCAAATCTAAAAAACAAAACAAAATAGTATTAGATATGCACCATTCTAATATTGGTTATTATAAAACTATGGTTCATTTAAAAGAGGGGACTAAAAGGGTGATGATTCATAAAGTTGTCGCCGAATGTTGGTTAGGAGACTGCCTAGATGGTTATGAAGTAGACCATATAGATAGAAATCCTCATAACAATGATTATAGAAACCTAAGATATGTCACTCATAGTGAGCAAATGAAAAACAGAGTTTTGAGTCATAGAATTATTAATCAAGCAAAACAAAATTGTTTGAATCACTCATTAACGGTTTTAGCAAAACCAGTTAGAATAAAAAATGAAAATGAAGAAATTTCCTTTAGGTCTATGACTAAGTGTGCTGAATATTTAGCGGAAAAATATAATAAAACAAGTGAGTCAATTAGATATAAATTAAAAGCTAAAAGACATCACATATTTGATTATGATATATTTTACGAAATGTAGAGACTGGACACATCAGCCTTACGGGGCAAGGAACAGTCCATAATAGTTAAGATATTATGTATCTTACAGGAAATTATAAAACCGCATTTAACTATGGTAAACAAAAAGAAGTAGAGGATAGATATAAACATAGTAATAAAATGAAGAATTGGAAGAGTAAAAATGAGGTATAATTTAATAGATGAATGTGAGGCTATTAATGGAGAAGGGTTTGGAGTATCCTTATATACACAAGGATGCCCCTACCATTGTCCCGGATGTTTTAATCCAGAAACTTGGGATTTTGACAAAGGAAAAGAATGGGCTCAAAAAGAAGAAGATTTAATTATAGAATTATTAAAACCAGATTATATTAAAAGATTAACTATTCTTGGCGGAGAACCACTCGTAGAACGCAATGTAGAGCCTCTTACGGCACTTTTAAGACGAGTTAAACATATTTATCCAAACAAGAAAGTTTGGCTCTATACAGGCGGTAATTTTGAGTTTGAGAGTGCTAGATGTGATAATTTAATAGAACATACTGATATAGTGATTGATGGGCAATTTAAAAAAGAACTTAGAGATATAACATTAAAATGGAAAGGCTCATCTAATCAAAGAGTGATAGATGTTCAAAAGAGCTTAAAAGAAGGAGAAACAATATTATATGAATAATTTAGTTGATATATTAAAAATAGTATTTCCAGCATTAATGGTGACTGGAGCCTTAGGAAGTTTAGTTGTAAATATTTTTACAAAAGGAGATTGGCCAGTATCGTTACAATGGTTTGGTGCAATGCTTTTATATACTGCATTATTATTTAGAAATAAATAATTTAGAAAACAAGGAGACACTTTAATCAATAGTAAAGGAGTCTTGCTTATGAAAGAAATTACACGCGATATGATTGCGGAATTTAAAATTAATAAATTAGGTTACGATTTTATGGGATATACATTTCGTAATAATAAAGAACTTAGTTTTCATCACTTAATTGTGGCTCGTAGATATTGCAAAAGAATGGGATTAGGAGATGGTTATTTAAAATGGAACGGAGCCATTTTAAAACAATCAACTTCACACGATTATTTGCATTTAATAGAAAGAATAGATGAAGAAATATTTTGGTTACTAACAAGTGAAATGATACAAGAAAATATAAAAGGTGAATTAAATATAGAAAATCTTAAACGAATTAGAGAGTTGCTATTATATTTTGAGTCCAAACATCAAAAAGATGAAGATGATAAAGGGCGTAAATTAATCAAAAAAGAGTATATACATAATAGAATAAATTTGTAAAAAAGGATATTTATAATTATTATAGGGAGGTAATTATATGTATCAAGATGAAAAGATAAAACAAATTTGTGATAAAATTTATTATATGGCAAAAAAAAGGAAATCTTTTGTTCAAATTTGTAAAGATTTAGAATTAAAAGATTATGAAGTTGCTGGTTTAATAACAATGATGCATCAACAAGGATATAACATTGAATATGTTAATGGAGAAGTTATTGTTATGAAAACCCCTCCAAAACATAATGATGTTTATGAATTGCCATATAATTTAGAACATTTAAAGTTGTTATTAATTAGCGACACTCATTTGGCAAGTAAATATGATAGGTTAGATATTTTAAAATATTTATATGATAAAGCTGAAAAAAATGGAGTCAAACATATATTGCATTCTGGAGATTTTACGGATGGTCGTTCAAATAGACCAGAGCAAGTATATGAATTAAGAGAACCGTCATATGAAGGTCAGGTTGAATATTGTGTTGATAAATATCCAACATTTAGTGGCAAAACTTATATTATACAGGGAAATCACGATGATTGGTGGTATAAATCAGCAGGAAGTGAAATAGTAAAGTCTATAGCACAACAAAGAGATGATATTGAATATTTGGGTGCTGATGTTGCTGATATGAAAATAGGTAATCTTAAAATAAGATTATTCCACGGTTCTGGTGGTTCTGCTTATGCTAAATCATATAAATTACAAAAATATTTAGATTCTATACCTCTTGCCGAAAGACCAGATATTTTACAAACGGGGCATATTCATCAAAGTTTCTATATGAAACAAGATAATACACATTGTTTCCAAACAAGTTGTTTAGAAGACCAAACACCTTATTGTAGAGGTAAAGGTTTAGCCAATGATAAATCTTGTTGGTGGGTTGATGTTGATTTTGATGATAAAGGAAACATTTATAATATATCCCCAGAATTAGAAACTTTTGGTGATAAAAAAATGTCTTTAAGAAGGAAGAAATAAATTTATGTATCCTTGGGAGCTTGAAAGATTTATACGTGAAAGAAATTATTATCTAGGAGGAGACGATTTGATGAAGGCAACTTCAATACAAGAGAATCCTCAATTAATTGGCATAGAATATAAACCTTTTGACAATAAATATTATATGTGGGATAATGAAGGCAATACATATAGTTTCACGGCAATGCCATATAAAGAAGCACAAGAAAAAGGTTTGGTTAAAAAATTAGTAAAAAAGGAGATGAAGAAATGAGAAAATTTGAAAAAATTAGTAAAGAGCAATGGACTAAAGATGAAATAAACGGTATTGATTATAAAGAACATCAAATTCCTAAAAGAGGGTCTAAAAATAGTGCTGGATATGATTTTTTTAGTCCAATTAACATTATTATTCCAGCTCATAATACGGCAAAAATACCAACAGGAATAAAGGTTATTATGGAAGCAGATGAAGTGTTAATGATATATCCAAGAAGTTCTATAGGATTTAAAACAAATATAAGACTTTCTAATACAACAGGTATTATTGATAGTGATTATTATAATAATCAAGATAATGAAGGTCATATGTGGATTAAATTTTATAATCCTATGGATATTGATTATAAAATTAATATTGGAGACAAAATAGCTCAGGGAATATTTACTAAATTTCTCATAGTTGATGATGATAAAACCGATAATGAAAGAGTCGGTGGTCTTGGTTCAACTGGTAAATAATGAAAATAAGGAGGAACAAATAATATGGAAATAAAAAAAGATTTATTAGAAAAAGAAATCGAACAATGGAAGGGTTATTATAATAATTATAATGATTTATCATTACAAATAGTTGCCGATGTGTTAGCTTATTATAAACCAGAAGAAAGAGAAGAATTTTTTAAAAAAGTTAATAATTTTTTAGAAACATTTTTAGGTGGAGTTAAGAATCCTATTGGTGGAGCAGAAATGGTTGATGCTATTAAAGGTGACATAGAAATGTTCGATAGAAAAAATGATGAAGCGGCATTTTCATTAAGAACATTAGAATGGATTAAATCTATCGAAGATGTTGAAGAAGCAAAAATAGAAGAAATTGAAGAAAAAGTTGTTGACAAAGAATAGCAATATAATATATAATTAACTCTAGGAGGAGATTATATGGAAACTGCTATAGCAATAGTTACTTTAATTCTATTATGTATATTAACATTAAATGCATTATATTTCTTTATTTCAATGATTATATCTGATTGGAGAGCAAATAAGGCGGCAAAAGAATTATCTAATTTATTCAATAAGTTGATAGAAGAAAAGAAGGCAAATAAAACGACAAATATAGATTATTCTAAAATGAATATAATTGATTTAAAGAAAATAGCGCAAAAGAAGAAAATTAAAGGTTATTACAAATTAAGTAAAGATGAATTACTAAAAGTTCTTAGAGAAACAGAAATCTTAGCAAAATAAGAGAGTATGTTTCTCTTTTTTTATTTTTATTCTTGACAAAATATATTTATTTTGGTAATATAGTATTATAGAAAGGTAGATAAATATGAATAAAACAAAAGATAACATTGGAAATCGAATGAAAGAATATGAGATGGTGAGCAGAAATTATTTAACTAGAAGGACGCCAGTAATAATTCGTTTAGATGGTAAAGCATTTCATACATTAACTCGTGGCTTAGATAAACCATTTGATGAGCATTTTGTTAGAATTATGCAAACAACTATGTTAAAATTGTGTGAAAATATTCAAGGATGTGTATTAGGTTATACTCAATCAGATGAGATAACATTAGTTTTAGTAGATTACCAAAATAGAGATACTTGTGCTTGGTTTGACAATCAAGTTCAGAAAATGGCAAGTATAAGTGCTAGTATGGCTACTTTATATTTTAATCAAGCACTATCAGAGATGTTAAGAGAATTAGAGGATGATATGAGAATGGCAGAATACAGTATAATTCAAGCTAATTTCTATCAGAAAAATGAAGCATTGTATGATAAATGGAGCAATAAAGAGTACAAAGGAGTGTTTGATTCAAGAGTATTTAATATTCCACAATATGAAGTTATTAATAATTTAATTTGGCGACAACAAGACGCTACCAGAAATAGCATTAATGCTGTTGCCCAAAGCTTATATCCTCACAAAGAACTTCAAGGTATTAATAAGAATGATTTGCAAAATAAAATGTTAACAGAAAAAGATGTAAATTGGAACAATTACCCAACAACACTTAAACGCGGGTGTTGTGCAATTAAGGATTCAGAAGGTAAATGGTATATAGATAATGAGATTCCTATATTTACAGAGAATCGAGATTATATTAATAAATTAATATTTTTAGATGGGGAATAAAACCCATCTATTTTTTTATAAAAAAAAGACTATAAGCACGACAATCTTATAGTCAGAAACAAATAATTATGAAACGCTCAGATAAAGCGTTCAATATAAATTATATCACATTTTAAATTTTTGTCAATATATTAATAGTCTTTTCTATCTTTATCGTAATATTTTGTTTCCCAGGTATTTGGATTATATTCACCAATAATTTCATCAAATATATTAATTATATGATTACCATTGCCATCTAAATATGTGTCACTTTGATGTTTATATAATACATCATAAGCCATATTAACAAATTCATCTATTAAACTTTTACATCCCTCTAAAGAATTTTCATACCCATCATAATCACAACCTAAATCTATGATGCTTTGCAGAGTATGTCTTAAACATTTAATTTCTCTATTATTGTCCATATTACCATCCTAAATCATAAAAATATGTTTTAAATAATGCAAGAGCCTTTTTTTGTTTTTTAAACGCATTATGGGATTCTTCTTCTTTAATCATTGATGCAAATCCTTTTATCATTTCATCTAAAATAGATTCCCATTTTTCTTCAGTCAATCTTGCTGGATAGGCACATCTTTTTGTATCTTTAAATGTTCTTAGATAAGTATATATAATCATTGCCAAAACTCCATCCATACTCCAAGTATGTGAATTTGGGATGCCGGTATCTTCGTCTGGAATATATCTATCATCATCGTGTCTAAAATAAAAATTCTTTTCATCTACGCCAAGTTCTCTTAAATATCTGTTAAGTTTAATCATTAATTAATTCCTCCTCATATCTAACTATTAATTGTTGAGGATATAATGCTTCTATCCCTATTTTTTTACATTGTTGTAATATTTCTTTTTTATCGTCAATAATAGTACAATCTTCTAATTTCATATTATTAGATATAGAATATTCATTGATATAATCTGCTTTTGTTTTAATATCATCACTTGTTATTAAATAAGGAGAATTAATTAGAAATGATTTTGGAAGATATTTTCTCATCCAATCTATTTTTTCTTGTTTACCATCTTCTCCTCCAACATATCTACTTATGATAATTATATTAGCAATATCTCTATAGTAATAATCAACTAAATTAATTATCTCTTTAATAGGTTTTTTATTTAAATATAAACCTCTTGTATATGGAATATCATCGCAAGTTTCATTTAAAGCAAGCGTATTATCTAAATCAACAAAAACAGTTCTCATAATTTCATACCTCTTTATTTCTATATTTACGACCTTTTTTGAAATGTTCTTTTGCATATGCTTCAGCTGCTTCTTTTATTTCTTTACCTTTAGCTGTTAAATATTTAGATGCCATAGGATTTCTTTTTAACTTTTTGTTAGTTTTACCTTTTTTATCTAAATTAGCTTGAGTAATGATATAATGTCCTTCGCCTGAACCAGAACTACCTTTTCTTTTACCCATAACCAAAACCCCTTTCTTGATGTATTTTTATTTATTTGATATTATTCCCAAAATACATTGGTGCGTAACATTAAATTGTCTCGCAAGAGCTCTAGCTCCGAATAATTTATCATTCTTAATATAATGTTCTTTAATCCATATTCTATCTTGATTTGATAATTTACTATTTGGATTATTTTCTCCATATAATCGCAACAAATTATTATTTATTGCGTGGCGAATATTTTGTTTCGCGCTACACCATTCAAGATTTAAATAAGAATTATCTTCTTTGTTTCCATTAATATGGTTAACTTGTTGATAATTATTTGGGTTAGGTATAAAACATTCTGCAACCGCTCTATGAACAATTATCATTTTTTTATTGTTTTTATTGCCTAAACTAACAACCGTTCCTAAATAACCGTGCTTATTAATTGGTCTCAATTTTAAAATATGATTAGTAATTTTATTTTTAATTCTTCCTAAATTACTAATTTGATAATTATAAATATAATCTTTCCATATTTCTTTCATATTATCCCACCTTGAATGGCTACCGGGGTAAGCTTCGAACTTACAAATTCTGGTGTCAAAGACCAGTGGCTTTACCAATTTGCCCACCCGGTAATCTTTTTTATTAATGGTAGAGGTAGTAGGACTCGAACCTACGATTTCTGCCTTATCAGAGCAGCGCTCTAACCGACTGAACTATACCTCTATATAAAATTGGAGTGGGAAACGGGGCTTGAACCCGCAACAATCTGCTTGGAAGGCAGAGACTCTACCAATTGAGCTATTCCCACATATGGCGCTCCAGACAGGCTTCGAACCTGTAACCTTTCGGTTAACAGCCGATTGCTCTACCAAACGAGCTCCTGGAGCAATATTAATTAGGAACCTTGAGTTCTATTTATTCCTCTCTTAGTTCCTCGTAAACAATATTTACAAGTGCTAGTAAATTTATAATATGATTCTTCCATCATTTTGTCTATTTTCACTAGAATATCTTTATCATTAATGTCTATATATTCATCTTGCGTCATATTTTTAATATCTATTAACCCTAGATTTACAGCTTGGGCAAATCTTCCACAAGCATATATTCTATCTTTCATTAATGTTAAATATCTAAAATCACAAAATTTTATTTTTGGTTCTTTATGGTCTATGAAATCACCGTGTTCTATCCAATCGTCATCATCGGGTCTAATAACGTGGCTTATATTATATTTAGTAAATATATCACATAGTTTCTTTTTTACTGTCTCATTGCCATATCCTCCAATTACTATATGAAATTTGTTATTCATTGTTTTACATAATTCTTCTATATAATTTGGATATATAGTTCCGTTTGTAAAGATTGCACATTGGTCTATATCTAAATCCTTAATATAATCACATATTTTAACCAAATCAGGATATAAAAATGTTTCTCCGCCAATTACAGATATCGTTCTATATTTCTCTAATGATGGTTTAATTTTATTCATATTTGCAATAATTTTATCTGCATCTAAAAACTCTCCATCTTTATATTTATTAAATAAATAACAACATCCATCACATTTTAAGTTACATTTTGTGGTAAGTATTACATCCATAATTAAACCTCCAAATTGGTAGAGGCGGTAGGATTTGAACCCACGACCAGAGAGATATAAGCTCCCCACTCTAAACCGCTGAGTTACGCCTCTATGGTGGTTGCTCCAAGAGTCGAACTTGGTTCTACGGATTTTCAGTCCGTCGCTGAATGACCGCACTAGCTCAGCAACCATTGGTACCCTGTAAGGGACTCGAACCCTTGAATGTCTGATAGAAAGTCAGATGTGTTAAGCCGCTTCACCAACAGGGCATTTATCTCAATTTTAATTTTTTACTTTTATTTTCTTCTAAATTTTTATAACCAAAATCACTTAATAATTTATCAAAAGTTGTACCATTAGAATTATTTGGAACATATATTCTAGTTGCAATTTCATATGCAAATATATTTGCAATTCCTTGTTCTCCTTTTTCTAAAGATTCACTTAAATAATTTATTAATGTAACGGTTGGTGTTTTCTTTAATTCTTCTAGTGTCATAATATTACCCCTCTATATTATTTTAATCATTTTGGTAGCGCCAGAGAGATTCGAACTCTCGACTTCACGGGTATGAACCGTGCGTTCTAGCCAACTGAACTACAGCGCTATATGTAAAAAGGGCGGGTCGTATCCCGCCAGAAAAATAAGCTAAAGCTGACAAGCCATCTTTTTCTCACTATTTATAACTAGCCACATACGATATTTGCTTTGAAAGAAATTGGTGGGGGAGGTGGGACTTGAACCCACACGAGGATACCCTCACAGCATTTTAAGTGCTGTGCGTCTACCAATTCCGCCACACCCCCAAAAATGAGTGGCCGTTGTTTTATGTATGTTTATTATCATATAAAACTACGTATTTTTATATGCTCAGGCCTAACCCCACTCGAGATTGTATACTAATCATTGCATACGGGGGCATTTATTTATTTTAACTTAATAAATCAATTAATGTTTCTTTAGTTATTGAATTTGTTGATAAATTATAATCTACTGGTAATTCTTTTTCCTCCGTTGTTGATTCTTTAATGTTTCCGTTTTCATCAACAATTTCTTTGACAACTGCTTTAAAGATAGTTTCTTTATCTGTTAATATCGCTCCAGCATCTTTTAATAAATCGTTTAATTTTAATTGAACTTTACTATATGATTGTAAGTAATCAAATGTTCCTATTGTTACATTATCTTGTCTTGAAGTTCTTTGAGCTCCTTGACTAAAGTCATTGAAGTAAAATTTTATTGTATCTCCAATTACAATGAATCCAACTGTCTTTTGATAATTGTCTTTTTCTACAACCATATCGACCTTTTCTAAAATATTATTAGGGTCTACAACATAATTAGTTCTATATTCCGGTCTATGAGTTGCTTTTGCAATAACAAATTCAAATGGAATATTTGCATTATTTTGAGTAAAATTATTTAATGTAACTAAGAAAGCACCATATCCATAATTTTTTCCAACATAGAACAATTCTGTAGCACCTTTTGGTAATGGTGCATCTGTCATATCGCCACTAAACAATATATCACTTGTAGAACTTCTATATGATGCATCCCATCCAAATACTTCTGACTTATTCATTTGTTTAAGGTCTAAATCAACTCTTTCGGTAGATGTTGTTATTGAACCTTCTTCTCCGTAAAATCTACTATTTGATTTTTTAGATAATATATTAGTCCAATGAATACCATAAACCATATTATCTGTTCTAGGAATTTCTAAATAAGAACCATCTGGAATATTCCCATTAAATTGTTTTTCACTTGTAGGAGCGGCATATGTAATATTTGATGGTATATAAATAGTTTTACCAGAAACTTTTGTCGATAATCTATTTATTAAGTGATTATACACTATCCTATGTAAATTTTCCAATCTTGATACTTCATCAGATGTTTTATTTTCAAGCACTCTAACATAGGATTTACCATTTCTAATTCTATGAATAATATTATTTGAACCATATAACCTATAAGAAATACCATTTAATATTCTTATTTCTCTAAATATAGTTATATCATTTAACATATTTGGTAATTCATTTAAATTAACATTTAAATTTTTATCAGTTAAGCAATCTAATATATTTTTATTTAAAGGCTTATGATTATTTATTGCTAATTTTCTTAATTTATTAATAATCTTATTCATTTCTATTTTATAAGATTGATTATTTTTATCGGCTTTATCAACTTTAAAAGCTAAAAATATCTTTTTATTTCTTAAAAATATAGATGATAATTTTTCGTATCCATTTGGTGTCTTGTTAATATAAGAATTAATCATTGATAAGACTTTATTCCTATCTGTTGCATTAATCTTTTTAAACATTGCAACATTTTGAATTTTCAATGTTTCACCGGTTGTTTTAAAAATTAGATATCTTAAAAATTCTTCGGGATTTCTTGGCATTATATTATATTTATCATATAAAGTTGTTTTAATTTCTCTATTTACAATTTCATCAAATCTATCTTTATCAATATAATCGGATAAAACCATAATATCTGAAACTGTTTGTTTTGATAAAGCAATTCCACTTGTTAATAAAATCATTAATTTTTCAGTTAATTCTTTTTCTGTAATAGGCTTAATAGGTAATAATTCAATACTATCAACTACTAATTCTGGGATTTCTAATTTTTCCTTTGGTAAATATACTAAATCTTGGTCATAAAATCCTAAAGACTCAAATCCATAAGTTGTCATATAATGAATTAGTTGCTGTGCAATTAAATCTTCAATAGGGGCATTCTTTACAATTTCAAAATCTTTGTGAAAAGTTTGATTCCACTTTTCTCCATCTTTGCCATATTGCTCTATTGCTTCTTTAATTATTGTTTTATTAGCAGTATCTGGAATTAATAATCCATATTTTAATCCTTCCTTAGAAAAATTTTCTGATTTTTCTCCTAAATAACTTTTAAATAATCTTAAAACCTCTTTTTCCATAATCTCTAAATCTCTCTCTTTCTTTTATTTTTGTGTCGATAAGTAGTTTATCACAAAAGTGAACGGAGCGTCGCAATAGCCCCAAAGGCGCGTTAGTTAAGGAACTTACTATGACACATTTATATTAATAAGGCGAACGGTAATAAAATATACTGGTGTGTTAAACGCTTCACCACTCCCCGATATAATAATAAATGGTCGGGGAGGTTGGATTCTAACCAACGCGTGCCAGTTCCCTGAACTTTTATAAAGGAACCGTATTAGCCTATTAATAACACTTTAAATAGACGTGAAGTAATTTAGCTTTTAACCTGAATACGCTAAAATGGCGCGTATTGATGGAATCGAACCATCTACTGTAATAAAGGAACTTCATTTGTCTATATTTTATTATTTTATTGGCGAATGGTAATAAACAGCGCTCAACCTCTGAGCTATTAAGGAAAACTCCTTAAGTTGGATTCGAACCAACGTCCTCTGGCTTAACAGGCCTACAATAGGAACCATTTTTGCCAATATATATTATATATTATATATTAATTGACGAAGAGTAACATACCTGCTCTACCTATTGAGCTACATCCAGCATTCGCAAGATGATAGGATTCGAACCTATAACCCGGGGTTTTCAAGACCAAATTAAAGGAACTCTATTAGTCAACAATATAACAATTTAATTAGGCGGAAACTAAATAACCATATATCCTAAACATTTTCTTTTTTAATAGGAAGTTTCTATGCCTATATATATAATAGAACGAAGAGTAATATAGTATTTGGAACGAAATTTTGCCCTTCCGCTAAGGCTGTAATATAGGAACTCTTTGTGTTCTATTTTATAACAATTACATTATATCAAATTTATAATGTTTTGTCAAGTATTTTTTTGGTTGCGGTGGGTCAGATTCGAACTGACGACCTCCAGGTTATGAGCCTGGCGACTTAGACCACTTGTCCACCCCGCGATATATAAGAAGTGCCCCCGTATTCATTATACGGGCTGTAGGAGCGACCTACAGGTCTGATTTTCTTATCGTCATAGTCGTACGCCTATTATTTTCAACTCTGATTCCGGCACTATAATTTTATTAATACCAACCTGTACGTTGTGAATGTGCCCAAGCACCACTTGGACTTCCATATCTATTTTTGATATATTTTAATCCCCAACGAATTTGTGTATAACCATTGGTATAGTAATCAGCCCCCTCACTAGCCATTTTACTAGCGGGTAAGCTTTGTGGAACTCCGTGTGCACCAGATGATTTATTATGTGCATTTGGATTCCAACCAGATTCTCTATTCCATAATTTTACAAGGCATTCGAAATCATATTCTGACCAACCATATGTATTAATAACTAAATTATGAGCATATGATTGTAATTCTGCAACACTTTGTGAACTCGAGCTATTATTTGTTGTGGATTGTTGTTTTTTAGCTCGTTCTTCAGCTGCTCTTCTTCTTGCTTCTTCTTCTGCCTTTTTCTTTTCATATTCTTGTTTTTTTATATCTATAATATCATTTATTTCATTTTGTGAAGTTTCATTTTTAATTAACTTCTTAATCTTATCTATTGAATATTTATTATTATCATACTTATTAATATTTTGAATAAACGTTTTAGCACTATCCTCATTCTTAAATAAATAGTCCTTTTCTCCTATTACTACTTTATAATAAGTTGCATAATAATCATATCTTTTGATAATTATATCATCTAAACTCTCTCCTGGTTGCCTTGTCATATTAATTTGGATATGATTTTTTTCTGAAAATTCTATGATTGCACTTGTTTTATAAGTTATATCCTCATATCCATCTTTTTCTAATTCTTTAACATATTTCTCTACAATCTCATTTCTAAACCTTTCTTGCTCTTCAGCAGAAATGCTTTGATTTTGATTTGTTGATGAGTAAAATCCAGTTAAAAATAATAAACTTACTAGAAGAATTATTAATAAACCAATGACTTTTCTGCTAAAAATTTTCCTTATTCCCTTACGGGAGGGGAAACTTTCTTTTGTCATAAATATTATCCTTTCTCCACAACTATAAAATAAAATCTGGCGTCCCCTCAGAGATTCGAACTCCGGACACACGCCTTAGAAGGGCGTTGCTCTATCCTTCTGAGCTAAGAGGACATATAAGTTGGTACCCACCCAGGGAGTCGAACCCTGAAACACTTGATTCTAAGTCAAGCCGCTTTGCCAATTTGCGTAGACGGGCATATTTTTATGGCGCCGTGCACAGGATTCGAACCTGCAAGCCCTTTCAGACCAACGGTTTTCAAGACCGCTCCCTCACCGCCCGGACACACGGCATAATATAAAGCCTTGGGGCGCTGTGCCGTATCCCAAGGATGGACTTACATAGAGGCTTATTATTTACCCTGAA
>JAFRFB010000008.1 GCA_017434555.1 Methanobrevibacter sp.
ATAAATAAAAATTTAGAAGAACAAATTGAAACAATATATAACTCATTTTTTGTTTACTATGATGATTATTCCCAAGAAGAGTTAGAAGAATGTGAGATTGGATTAATTCCAAAAGAATGGAAATTATTATCTTTAGGTAAAGTAACCACACAGATTAAAGAAAAAGTTGGTGATAAGGACTATAAAGTATTTTCTGCTGTAAATACTGGTAATTTGATTTTATCTGAAGAATATTTTGACAAACAAGTTTTTAGTAAAAGTATTGAAAAATATATTGTGGTTAAACAAAGAGAATTCGCATATAATCCTGCAAGAATCAATATTGGTTCTATTGGAAGAAATGATTTTGATTATGATGGTTGTGTAAGTCCTGTTTATGTTGCTTTTAAAGTTGAAGAAGGATATGAAAACTTCATGAATATGTTTATTCAATCAAATAGGTTTAAACAATGGGTAATTACATTAGCATCTGGTTCAGTAAGACAAACATTAAATTATGCTGATTTTTCAATAATAAACATAGCTTATCCTCCAATAGATATTATTAAAAAGTTTAATAATATCTATGATAGTTATTATGAAGTAATTAACTATAATAAATCTGTAATACATAATTTAGAAAAAATTAGAGACATTTTACTTCCAAAGCTAATGTCAGGTGAGATTGATGTTAGTAAGATAAATTGTGATTTGAAAAATATTATTAAAAACTTTATTAAAAAATTTAAATGTATTTTATCGAAATACTTATATGAAACAAAAATTATTTCAAAAATCATTAATTACTCCAAATTTTTATTTTCATGGATTTTAACTTCAATTAGATAATCTATATTGGAAAGCAAATAACTAATTTTTTTCTGATATTCGAATGGAGGAAGATTAACAATTATATTATCAAAGGTATTTGTTGTAATTGTATCAAAAACAGCCCCATGAACCATATTTTTTAATTTATAAATATTATATTTTAATAAATAATAAACAAATTCTTTATCTAAATAATCATGAACTCTAAGACCATAACATGATTGATTGAAAGCCATTTCATATTTAATCATGGCAACTTCACCAACGGTTCCTCTGGCTGAAATAATAATGTCATCTTTCTTCAATAATTTAGTAGAACTATTATTTAATCCTAATTCTGTAATTGTTTTTTCAGTATCCAATACATATTTTTGGCCATTATTAAAATCTTTTATTGAGATCCAAGGTATGTCACCATTCCAATATTCATCAATAGATGTTTTTGGAGTGCCGCCCCCAATTATATCAACAAGTTCACTAAATGATTTTGATTTCCATTCTAAACTCAAATTAATATGTGTGTTTGAAGATATTAAATTATTCCTAAAAATAGTTTATAATCATTATTTTTACAGATAATTGCATTAAACCACTTATTTGTTCTATTTCGTAGATCATTATTTTTATTTTGATCTGGCATCGCAATTATGATCATATGATGTAATATAGTTATGTTTAAATAGTTTTTATTTTAGATCTTTATACTATAAGATGTTGTTTTTGGTATTGGTATGTCTTTAAATGATCTGGATATAAAAATTAAATATGATTCGGATGAGGATGACTTATTAAATGATTTTTATATTCCTGCTCTTTCAGAGTCAGTTAAATATTATAGGTTATCAGGATTTTTTAATTCATCCTCTTTAGCCGTTGCAGCTGCAGGTTTAGAAAATTTTATCAAAAATAATGGTAAAATGAAGCTTGTAACTAGTGTTATTTTTTCTAAAGAAGATTTAATTAAAATTAATGAAGCCCACACTGACCCATTAAAAATTATTGAAGAAAATTTTATTAAAGATTATGAGAGTATTTCAGATAATTTTGTTAAAGACCATTTGGCTGCTTTAGGTTGGATGATTGCTAATGATAAATTGGAAATTAAAGTTGCTTATCCTAAGGATTTAGTTAATATTTTTCATCCTAAAGTGGGGATATTAGTTGATTCAAACGATAATTATCTGAGTTTCAGTGGTTCGGATAATGAAACTCGAAGTGGTTGGTTAGGTAATATTGAGGAGTTTAAAGTTTTTGCTTCTTGGAAATCTGGCCATAAAGAGATAATTGACACAGATATATCCTCATTTACCAAATATTGGAAAGATGCAGCTAATAAAGTAAATGTTATAGATATTCCAAAGGCAATTAAAAGAAATTTAATTAAATTGGCTCCAAAAAGTGTTGATAACTTAAATTTCCATCAATTACCTGGTTTCACTGGAGGAGGTAATATTCCAAAAAAAGAACGTAAATTAAGATTTTATCAACAAGATGCTTTGGATGCTTGGTTTGAAAATGATTGTAAAGGCATTTTTGAATTAGCAACAGGAACAGGTAAAACATTCACAGCACTCAAATGTTTAGAAAAACTTTTTAAATCTGAAGATGTTGTTTGTGTTATTTCATGTCCATTAATATATCTTGTTGAACAATGGGTTAATGAAGTAAAAGAATTTCCTATTTTTGAAAATATATTTAAAGCATATGGGGGTATTAATTGGAAAGAGGATATTAGTGATTTTTTATTTGATTTAGAGTTAGGTATTGAAGACAGCGGTGTTATAGTAACGACACATAATACTTTTTCTAAAAATGATTTCATTAATATTGTCTCAAAGTGCAATAAAAAATTATGTCTAATTGTTGATGAAATGCATCATGTTGGTGGTGATAAATTTAGCAGGGGCCTTACTGGTGTCGATTATGAATATAGGCTGGGTTTAAGTGCTACTCCATCAGTTTATATGAATGATGATGCAACAGATTTTTTAATGGACTACTTTGGAGGCATTGTTTCAAGTTTCACTATTCGGGATGCATTAACGACTATTGATCCGGATACTGGTGAATATTATTTAACGGAATATAATTATTATCCTATTAGAATAGAATTAAATAACTTTGAAATGGATGAATATAAAAAATTATCTAATAGGATTAGAATTTCATTTTTTAAGGATAATTCTGATTCTAATGATGAATTAGTTCGTTTATTAAATAAAAGAAGGCAAATACTAAAAGATGCTGCTCAAAAAGATGATGAATTAATAAACATTCTTAATCATTATGGTGATTTAGACCATTTGATTATTTTCACAACTTATGGTCAAAAAGATAGAGTTTTAAAAATATTGGGTGAAGAGGGGGTGTCTCCAAGACACGAATTCACATCAAATGTAAGTGCTAGAAAAATTAAAGAAATTGGGTTAAGTGAACGTGAGTTATTAATAAAGCGTTTTGATAAAGGTGATTTAAAAGCATTGGTTGCTATAAAATGTTTAGATGAAGGTGTTGATGTTCCTTCTGCCGATAAAGTTATTATTATGTCCAGTAGTACTAATCCTATGGAATACGTACAAAGAAGAGGCAGAGTTTTAAGAAAATTCAAAGGTAAAACTGTCGCATCTATTTTTGACATGGTTGTTCTTCCGGAGGATGATGGTTTTGAATTCACTAAATCAATTCGTGATAGCGAAATAAGAAAATTATATGATTTCATTGAATCTGCAAAAAATAAACGAGAATGTTATGATATATTAGAAGGATGGGGGATTTAATTGAAAGAAGAAAAAGTAATTAATAAAGATATATTGGATAAAATAAAGTCTTTAGACGAACCGGATAATGTTAAAGATTTTATTTTAGATGCTTTGATTTGGGAATATGAAAATATTGATGAACAAAAGCCTCGTGTAACAAAAAAATTTGATAAACTTATTGATATTTATGTTGAGGGTTAATTATGATTTTGGAGTCATTAATATTGAATAATTTTAGGATTTATAAAGGGAAACAACAAATAAATTTTGCCCATGGTGATAAAAATATCACAATTATTCAAGGTAATAATGAAGTTGGTAAGACAACGATAATGAATGCTATTACATGGTGTTTATATAGGCATGAATATTATAAAAAAGAAGGTAAAAAAAATTTATGGAATTCTGCGGCTGCCGAAGAATTAGAAAATGGGGAAGAAAATATCGTTGAAGTGACTTTGATAATGAAAGATGAATCTGGTAATGAAGTGACTTTTAAACGTTCATTAGGGTTTTTTAAAAATGACACTGGTAAAATTATTCAAGGTAACCATGAATTTAATATTACTGAAGATGATGGAAAGAATACAAAACAATATTTGAGCACAGAAACTTATTTAAATAAACATTTACCCGAAAAACTTAGAAAATACTTTTTATTTAATGGTGAACAGTTGGAAAAATTTTTTGATTTGGGTAAAACAGGCAATATTCGAGATTCTGTTGATCAATTATCTCAATTAAATTTATTAAAACGTTTAGTAAAACATGTGGGCTCTATTGAAACTACTCATATTTCTAGGGGTGAAAAATTAGAACCTAATTTAACAAAAATTAGGCGAGATATTAAAGCAGAAGAAGAAAAATTGCAAAAAAATAAAGACAAACTAGAATCGTTAAGAAAAGATAAAACTGATTTTAAAAATCAAATTGGCGAACTTGAAACATTTATATCTTCAGTTAAAGGTGATCCTGAAAAATTAATGAATGAGAGGAAAGGAAAAGAAAAAGAGCTCAAACAAACTATTGATGATATAAAATCTGCGGATATTGAATATAAAGAATTTTTATTGGATAAATTTTTTAATATTTTCGCATATGAATCATTAAATGATTTTAAAGAAATTGGGGATGATTTAAAAATAAAAAACTTTATCCCTGCGGACATTAAAAAAAGCTTTCTTAAACAATTGTTGGACAATAAGATATGTATTTGTGGTGAACCTTTAGAAGAAGGTAGTGACCATTATAAACATATTTATGATTTATTCAATGATACTAATCCCGTATCTGATATTCAGGAAGAAGTAAATGCGTTGTTGGGTAAAACTGATTTAATCATTTCTAATTATCCTAAAGATTTTAAAAAGGAACTAAAAGATATTAAAAAATATAAAAAAGATTTAATAAATAAAAAAGAACGATTAAATAATAGAATCACTGAAATTGACAATATTCTTAAAAATATGGATATTGATGAAATTAATCGTGTTCAAGATAAATTATCTAGTTTAAGAAAGTCTTTAGAGACTACTATTAAAGAAATAGGAGTTCTTGAGAAAGCTATTAAGGATTCTGATAAAAAATTAAAAAA
The DNA here is from genome assembly GCA_017434555.1 of Methanobrevibacter sp. GTDB lineage: Archaea > Methanobacteriota > Methanobacteria > Methanobacteriales > Methanobacteriaceae > Methanocatella. The sequence goes on from JAFRFB010000008.1 coordinate 5,164, forward strand.
ATTATATGGTGATGAAAAAGAGGAATTGACTAAAAAAGGAAAGTATGACGACAATGAAAAACGTTTAGATTTCATTAAAAATATAAATAAAATTTGTTCTAACCTTAAAGAAGAAATTTCAGAAGAAATGCATGAAAAACTTGAAAAAGAAACGAGTAAATTATTTACTAATATGCATTGGAAAACTATTTATGAGCATGTTGAAATCGATGATAATTATAGAGTAACTATTTATCAAAAAGATGGTGATATTAATACTGCAGAGGATTTATCTACTGGAGGAACATTAACATTAGCATTAGCGTTTACTTTGGCTTTAAACTCTCTTTCTGGATTTGAATTGCCAATTGTAATCGATACTCCAATGGGTAATCTTGATGAAGATATTCAAATGAATATTGCTGAATTTTTACCTGATTATTCTCAAAATAAACAAGTTACATTGCTTGTAAAAAGTAAAGAATATACAAAAGAATTTAGAAGTGAAGTTATTGACCATATTGGTTATGAATATAAACTTAGTTTTTCAGAAAATCAAAAAGGGGTTACTAAGGTGGAACCATGGAGTTAAATGATATAAATAATGATGAAATTGTTCGCTCTACAAGAGATCATATTCTTATTGATGAAGAGGATGTCGATAAATATAAAGTGTTAAGGGATAAGCTTCCATTTAAGAATAATGTTCACGCATTTTCATTGGCAGTTTTTGTTGGTTATTATTATGGTAATGGTCCTAAAAAAATTAAGAAATCATACAATGGTTTTGCTCATTTAAGTGTTTATAAAGATTCGCCATATCTTAATTATTTGAAATCTTTTGCCATTTCTCATGAAAATGATCCATTGATATTGGTTGATGAAAAAAGATTGTTTGATATTTGTGAAGGTTATGCAAGAACAGGTATTGATATTTTATTAGATTGGATTGATTCTCGGGATGATCCTCTTGAAAATGTACTGGCTAAAGAGATAATTATTAAATTTGATGAATTAAATGTAGAATAACTAATAATTAGTTATAATTAATTCATTAATTTTATTTCTTTTTCCACCATTTGAGTTTATATTGCGCCTAGCTTTAACTTTATCTATTTTCTGTTCGGAATATAATTTTTCAAAGAAATCATCATTTTCATCAGCATTTGTAGGATCGCTATTGCTTAACATGACTTTTACGTTTTTCTTAGTTAATCGCTGGATATATTCACATAAAATTTTTTGGTCGTTATCGTCAAATGATGTTTTATAATAACTTGTAAAACTGGATGTTCTTGTTAATGGGCGGTATGGTGGATCTAGATAAACAAAAGAATTTTTATCCATTTCTTTTTCACTATCAAGGTAATCTTGTGTTTTTATTATTACATTATCGTTTAATATTTTATGTACTTCAAAAATATTATCTTTATCATAAATTTTTGGATTTTTATATTTTCCCCTAGGAACATTAAATTTACCTTCACTATTTAGCCTAAATATTCCATTAAAACAAGTTTTGTTCATAAAAATTAACTGTGAAGCTCTTTTTATTTGTTTTTTGCCTGTTTTTTCATAGTTTATATTTCCTACATTTTCATTAAAAGATTCTCGAACAGAAAGATAATATTCGTTTTGTTTTTCTTTATCCAATTTTAAATATTCTTGTTTCATGGTTTTTAAATATTTAATTAATTTTTCAGGTTCTTTTTGTATTATTTTATATGTTAAAATCAATTCGGGGTTAATGTCAGAGATTATGGAATTTTCAATTTCGTAATTGCTTTTTAGATATAGAAAAACAGACCCTCCTCCGATAAAAGGTTCATGGTATGACTCGATTTTTTTATTTTCTAAAATTTCTTTAGGTAATCTTTTTTCAATTTCATCCAATAGCTGTGTTTTTCCGCCAGCCCATTTTAAGAAAGGTTTTCCATAAAAATTTTTACTCTCTACTAACCTTGTTTGCATATATTTTATTTTGAGATATTTTTTATTTATAATCATTGATCTGTTTTTTCATAATAATTTAATAACATTTTAAATATATTAATTAGATAAATATTAATTAATTATTTTGTTATTTAATCGCTTGGGGGCCATAATGTTGGGTGAAGAATATATTTCCGAAATTGATGGAAAATTTTCAATTGATCGGGTTTTTAATGATGTTAAATATAATTTTGGTATTTTTGAAAGTTTAGATGATGCATTAAGCTATTTAGAATATCTTGAAGAAGAAGGTTGGCCATTGGAAGTAACTGATCAAACTGAAGATGGTTTGCCCAGTAATATTGAAGAAATTGATGGGAAATTTTCAGTTTTTAAATATATAATGGGTGAAAAAATAACGTTTGGTGAATTTGATACTTTGGATGAGGCTAAAAGAATAAAAAATAACCTCATTTCAAATGCATGGGAGTCCTTAGAATATAATGATAGGGGAGCTTATGCAAAATATATCCGTAAATCTGGAGATAAATTCATGGTTTCTAGAACATATAAAGGTGAAACCCACATATTTGGATATTTTAATACTTTTGATGAAGCTATGGATGTTAGAGAACGTTTAATCGAGACAAATTGGGGAGATTTAAACATCAAACATTCAATGCGGCTTGGAAAATACATTACTTATAATGGTATTTATTACATAATTCAAAAGACAATTAATAGTGAATTAATTAATTTTGGTTTCTTTTATGAATTGGAAGATGCGAAAAAGCAAAGAGATCTTTTAATTCAGGATAATTGGTCTAGATTTGAAGTTCCTGATGATAGTAATAGGCATATTCATAGGAATGGTGATAAATACATGATTTATACTTATATTGATGATGAATATCAATTTTTTGGTGAATATTCTTCTTTAGAAGAAGCAAAAGATAAACGTAATGAACTATTAATGAATGATTGGATTATTCCTGAAGAAGAAAAAACTGTTAAAAAAATATCTGATAATATTTATTTTGATGGCGAATTTTACAGTGTAGAAAAAGAAGTTGAAGATGAAATAAGAATTTATGGTGTTTTTAAAAATAAAGATCGTGCTTTAAGTTGTAGGAATATGTTAATTAATGAAGAGTGGGATGGAAATTTTGCTATTAAAACAGATGATTATCCTTTTGGTGAAAATATAGTGCCTTTTGATTATATTTTCATTGTAGAATTTATTGAAAATGGTGAAAAAATAGAATTGGGTAATTACATGTCTTTTGACGAGGCATTAACTGCAAGAAATGAGTATTTGGATCAACAGGCCAATATTGACAGATTAGTTTTCTCTGTAAAAGTAGGTAAATCCTATAAAAATAGGGGTTGGTCCATTATAAGGGATTCTACATATGAATTAATTCCTAAATTGGAATATGAAGATGAATGTGATATTATTGTAGATGGAATTCCAACTAAAGCAAAATTTAATATATTGCCTAGAATTTTTTATGATTCCTCAAATAATACTTTAATTTCTCATTTAAAAGAACTTAATGAAATTGATCCTAATAAAAGGGTTGATGTTGAATTTTTATTAAATAATGAAGTGAATAAACAAGATGATGAACTTAAAAAGTTGGTATCTGAATTAACAAAAATTATTGATAATAAAGATGATGAAATTGCAATGTTAAATGAAACTATTAAAGAAAAAGAGAATGAAATTTCTGCATTGATTAAAGTTATTGAAGATGAAAATAAATAGATTGTATAGTAAATATTAAAATCCTATTTCATCATCAACTATATAACGTCAGCTGCATAATATTTAATTAGAGGTTTAAATTAAATGTTATGCAATATTTCTATTTCAACTGTCAATAACAATCTATCCACTTTTTACAAAACCAATTATAATGTTAACTTATTTTACCCGTTTATTGACAGATTGATGTTATTTGACACAGACACTGATTTTTTGCATGATGAATTCTCAATCATATTAACAAAAGAGGATTTGGACTCAATTAACACAGAAGACATAAAAAAGGAAGACATAAACTTCCTTAACGAACTTAAAAGCTTATTCAGTAATTGTGTTTACATTGAAATCGACGGCAGATTTCGAAGATTCATTAAAGTAGGGGAATTAAATTGAAAACATTGAATGTTGTAGCAGCTATTATTCATAAGGATGATAAAATCCTTGCAACCAGAAGGGGTTATGGGGAGTTCATTAACCAGTGGGAGTTTCCCGGAGGTAAAATTGAAGAAAATGAAACTAAAGAAGAAGCCCTTAAAAGAGAAATCAAAGAAGAATTAAATATCGATATCGAAATCACTAATTTTGCCTTGGATATCGAGTATCAATATCCTACATTCTATCTTAAGATGTCATGCTATGACTGTACAATAAAAAGCGGAACTCCGCAACTCATTGAGCACAATGATGCAAGATGGCTTTCAAAAGACGAGCTTGATGACGTTAACTGGATTCCGGCAGATGTTGATGCTGTAAGCTATCTAAAAGAGACTTTAAACGAAGAAGTCATAATTGAAAAGATGAAAAAGGTCGATGAGGAGATGCAGAAATGCGGATATGACCTTGAAAAATTAAAGGAATTATACGAAAAGACTGAAGATAAGTTCGAAAGACAGCTGATTTACGCTGAAATAAGGTCAATTGAAATTTTAGACACTATTGTGATTGATAAGAATGATTAATGAAGACATTTTAAACGGGGCTAAAACGGCATTTATCGATGAAAACAATTCATCCAGTCCGGACTTTAAACCAAAACTGCTTTTCAACTCAAAACACACCAAGGTCAGAAACGAAATAATCGACCAGCTGAGGACATGTGACGAGTTTATAATTTCAACGGCATTCATTACCTTTGGGGGAATCGTGCCTCTTTTGGAGGAATTGAAAAACCTTGAAAATAACAACGTCAAAGGCAGGATATTAACTACCGATTATTTATATTTCACAGAGCCTAAGGCTTTAAAAAGACTTAATGATTTTAAAAACATAGAAATCAGAATGTTTACAACAGAAAATGAAGGTTTTCACACTAAAGGTTATGTTTTTCGAAAAAATAACAATTACTCAGCTATTGTGGGAAGTTCCAATTTAACCTCTGCTGCACTGGTTGAAAACAAGGAGTGGAATGTGGGTTTTACCACAACTGAAAATGGGGAAATCATTATAAACCTTTTGGATGAATTTAATGAATTGTGGAATAAATCAAAAGGCCTTGATGAAATTTTACCTGCTTATGAAAAGATATATAATGATAATATTAATTTTAAAGAGTTAAGAGAAATTACTGATAAATTAAAGAAAAGAAATATTAAAGATCTCGTTCCAAACACCATGCAGGAAGCATTTTTAAGAAATATCAGAAGCTTAATCCAACAGGGTGAAAAAAGAGCTATTCTGGTTTCGGCTACCGGTACGGGTAAGACTTACGCTTCTGCATTTGCCGTAAAGGATTTCAATCCTAAACGCTTTTTATTTATCGTTCACCGTGAACAAATCGCAAAGCAATCAATTGCTGCTTATAAAAACGTTATTAAAAATAAGTCATTCGGACTATTGACCGGTAATGAAAAAAACTTCAATGCAGACTATGTCTTTGCAACGATTCAGACATTGTCAAAGGATGATATCTACACTAAATTCAAAAAAGACGAATTTGACTATATCATAATCGATGAGGTTCACAAAGCCGGTGCTTTAAGCTATCAAAAGATTTTCAATTACTTTACTCCAGAATTCTATCTTGGAATGACTGCTTCACCGGAACGTACAGACGGCTTTGACATTTATGAATTATTCGATCACAATATTGCTCATGAAATCAGATTGCAGGAAGCTTTGGAAGAGGATTTATTATGTCCTTTCCATTACTTTGGAATTCATGACGTTAAATTCAAAGATAAGGAAATCGATGACAATTTCAGGGATTTCAATTACCTCGCATCAAATGAGAGAGTTGACTACCTACTTGAAAAGTCCGAGTTTTACGGATACTCAGGTGAGAGAATCAAGGCACTGGTGTTCTGTTCAAGAAAAGAGGAGGCCAAACTTTTATCAAAAGAGTTTACAAGACGTGGCCATCCATCAGTTGTGTTAACCGGTGAAAACTCACAGGAAGAGCGTTTAGATGCAATTGACCGTTTAACCAATGACGATAATCCAAACAAGATTCAGTATATCTTCACTGTTGATATCTTCAACGAAGGTGTTGACATTCCCGAAATCAATCAGGTTCTTCTTGTAAGGCCAACAGAATCTCCAATCATATTCATCCAGCAGCTCGGAAGGGGATTAAGGAAGTTTAAAAACAAGGAATTTGTAGTAATTCTTGATTTCATAGGCAACTATAAAAATAACTATATGATTCCATTGGCCCTATCCGGTGATAGATCATATGACAAGGATAACTTAAGGCGCTATCTTATGGAAGGAAATAAAATCATTCCTGGAGTATCCTCCATTAACTTCGATGAGGTCTCCAAACAGAAGATTTATGAGTCAATCAACAACACTTCATTTTCAAGAATTGCACTTTTCAAGGAAAAATACAACAATCTGAAGTTCAAATTGGGTAGAATCCCATTTCTGTGTGACTTTTATGAAAATGCCGATTTTAACCCTGAAATAATTTTAAAGCACAATAAATTCAGATGCTATCATTTATTTTTAAGCGAAGTTGAAGAAGATTATTTGGACACATTAAGCGAAGATGAAATCAATTCTTTGATATTCATTTCACAGAATTTGGCCAACGGCAAAAGGCCACATGAAATACTGATACTTAAGTGTCTCATTTCAAACAGATACTTTGAAATATCAAAAATAGAGCAATTGCTCTTTAAATTATTCGGTATTGAAAACGATTTAAAATCAATCGAATCAGCCATCAATATCCTAAAGCTTGACTTTTTTGTAGAAAATGAAAAGGCTAAATACGGTCTTACAACATTTTTCGATGATAATTACCAAATATCTGCTCAGTTCAGAAACTTTCTGGCCCATGAAACCTATAGAAAGCATCTGGAAGATGTTCTTGATTATGGGCTTTTAAAATACAGGAACGTTTATGCCTCACAAAGTGAAGGCGTTAATCTTAAATTATATGAAAAATACTCCAGAAAAGATGCCTGCAGGCTTTTAAACTGGCCTCATGATGATTCATCAACCATGTATGGATACAGAATCAAGCACGGGACATGCCCTATTTTTGTAACTTATGATAAAAATGAGGACATTTCAGAAAGTACCAAGTATAAGGATGAGTTCATATCAAAGGACTTCTTTTCATGGATGACCAGATCAAAAGTAAAGCTTGAAAGCAAGGAAGCGCAGGCCATCATTAACGATAAGGATTTAAAGATACATATGTTCATTAAGAAATCCGATGATGAAGGGTCTGATTTTTACTATATCGGTCAGGTAACGCCTGTAGACTGGCATCAAACCACAATCAAAAACGATAAGGGCCAGACATTGCCTATTGTGAATTTCAAATATGAACTGCACAATCAAATCCATGATGAACTCTACGGATATTTCACAAAAGATTAAAAATAAAATAATTAATAATCGGGGGAATAATCCCCCAATTCAATGGAAAAATGGTTTAAACAAATTATATTTAGTTTAACATATCGGAATCAATTTCTTTGACGATATCGCCGGTAGGGCTGATTAAAACTAATTTAACATAGTAATCTCCACTGTTTGCATGGAAATTAAAATAAGTTGTACCGGATGAACCGCATGTTCCAGGATGGTCTGCAACAAAATTAGCGGAGTTAAGATCAACACCGTATGATTGCGGACTTACTTCCCAGTGGTAACCGGTTCCTGCTGTGGTCGGTACGCTCATGACGAAATTACCGTCGTCGCCAATAACTGCTCCGGTATTAGTAACATTATTGGTATCAGTTATATTATCTGCTGCGGCAATAGTGCTTATTCCAGCAAATAATACGAAAATAGCTAATAAAGCGAATATTTTATTTGATTTCATATAATTTTGCCTCCATTTTTTTTGTACTTGCATCGAATGCATTGTACTTACATATTGTTCTCAAATTATTGTAATATATATTTTGCTGTGTGTATGTGCTTACTTTCATATAAATATTATTTTAAAGGATTTAAATAATTCACTTGTGTATTTGTGATAGATATTTAGTTTTTAAGACGTTTTAAACAATTATTTATTTTCTTTTTTTAACTCTAAAGATCAACTTTTTGCTATTTTATTAAATCTATAAAACTCCAGACGACAGTACAATAATTTCAAACATAGTTAATTATTTATATAATTATTATACAAAATAATAAAAAATGCATTTTAAGGTGAAAATTATGGGAGTTAACAATCGTATTTTGATTATTCTGTCGACTTTTTTGATTCTTTTTGTAATGATATCTTCAGTTAGTGCGGCGGATAATGAAACATATCTGTTAAAGGAAAATGAAGCTACTTTTTCTGAACTGTCACGGGAAATTGGCAATGGGGGCAATATAAACTTAACTAAATCTCTTTATACTTACGATTCAGGTTCTACAATAGAAATCAATCGTTCAGGTACTATAAACGGTAAAGGCGCTGTTATTGATATGGGGGGTCATGATATAAAGGTATTCGATATCGTAACTGATGGCGTAACCTTAAAAAATTTGACAATTATAAATGTCTGTTCTGCAGCCAGTGCAATCGGCGCCCAAAAATTCATCACAATTGAAAATTGTAATTTTATAAATAATTCGGCCACTAACAGTTATGGCGCTGCTCTTTCATTAATTGCTGGAGGCAATGTTTTGGGCTGTAACTTTAAAAATAATTCCGCACTTGCTGGCGGTGCTGTTTTTACATTAAAAGGCACTATTGAAAATTGTAATTTCGAAGATAATTACTCTCCTTATTATGGGGGAGCCGTTTACGCAACATCTGCTGAGGTAACTGGCTGTAATTTTACGAATAATCGGGCCATTACTTATGCCGGTGCACTTTTTTTGGCTTTAGGTAACATTTCATATTGTAATTTTTCAAGTAACTCAGCCGATTATGCGGGTGGAGCAATTTATCTTTCTTCGGGAAATGTTTCCGGGTGTGAATTTTTAAATAATACTGCTCTTTTTGGAGCTGCAGCTTATCTTTCTTCAGGAAATGTTTCTGATTGTATTTTCACCAATAATTCAGCTTCTAACGGAACTTTATTCATTTCTCTAGGTAAAGTTTTTAATTGCGCTTTTCTAAATAATTATGCTTCTTATTGCGGTGGTGGCGTAAGGAGTGTTTTAGCTGATGTTCAATACTGTAATTTCACAGCAAATTCTGCACGTATCTGTGGCGGTGCAGTCTATTTTGATGATAATGGGCGTGTAACAGATTCCGTTTTCACAAATAATTTTGCCCGTGATGGGGGAGCTATTTTTTTCAATAAAAAGGGTCGTGTTGTTAAATCCGATTTCATCAATAATTATGCAGAAATATCATCTTTAGGTGGCGGTGCTGTAGTTTCAAAGGGTGAAGCTATAATAGAATACTCCAAATTTGTTAATAATTCCGCTTCTTATTGCGGAGGCGCCCTAAATCTTTTGGATAAGGGGGATGTTAAAAACTGTGATTTTATCAATAATTCAGCAGTAGGCGGAGGCGCTTTATATATCAGTTCAGGAAGCATTGATAAATCTAATTTTTCAAACAATTCAGCCAGTTACGGTGGAGCATTAGCCTTTGTAAGCAGCATGAAAATTGAAAATTCAAAATTCATGGATAATGTGGCAAATATGGGTTCTGCAGTCTTTAAACTATCAAACACCAACACTACAGATTCAATAAAAAATTGCGTATTTTTAAATAACAGGGCGGACTCTAATTCATTAGATGTCACGCAAAATGAAAGCATTATTTCAGTTGTTTTTACGGGTAAGGACAACTATTTAAATGCAATATGGTCTGAAACCGATTTTAAATTCAAAAATGTGGAATATTGGGGTGTTGACGGAATTTCAAACACAGATTCAAGCACTTATCACTCATCTTTTAAGGAATCCGGTCAAAATATCACGGTAATTATTAACGATAGCGGGGACATTGAAGAATTTGTAAAAACCACTGATATCAACGGCAGCTTTTCATTTGATTTGGGAGAAATTAAAGGCTCATACATCATAAGCATAAAACACGATGAAGATTCTTATTATACTGCCTGTGAATCTCTATTGGAGTTTTCAACACGCATCCCGTCATCAACAAAGCTTAAGCCATTAAATGAATATGTAATCCAGGCACAAGTCAGTACAAATGCCTCAAGAAACGTTACTTTTGTCATTAGAGACATTAAAAATGAAACAGTAAAAACTGAATCTGTGGGGCTGGTCAATTCAACTGCTTCAATAGACATTTATGAATTGGGCGCCGGTAAATACAGCATAACTGCATATTACGGCGGAGATAAGGTTTATGATCCCTCTAATGATACCATGTTACATGAAATATCAAATCTGGACTCAGTAATTTTAATAAAAACAAGTAATATTACCGTAGGTGAAAGCGAACTCATCACTGTTTCAATTAACAATAAATCATGCAATTACACTCTCTGGATTAACGGGGACATCTATAAGATGAGTGACGATTCAGTAATCCTCGATTCATTGTCTTCAGGAATTTATCATGTCACTGCGGTTTTTGATGGAGACGGGGTATATAAGGCTTCGGCTAACTCAACACTTTTTGAAGTAATCAAAAGACCCGTTCCAATCGATGCAGATGACGTTGTAATAAATGTCGATGACACTGCAGTTGTAAGCGCTACAGTGATTAAAGAACTGGCAGGTGAAATTATTTCAATTGAAGTAAACGGCATTTCCAAAGACGCTGTTGTAAATTCAGATGGTAAAGCAAGTGCCAGTTTTAAAAATATTCCTTCCGGAACATTTACTGCACTTATATCCTATGGAGGAAATGAAAATTACTCAAAAAACAAAACTACTGCCAGAATATCTGTAAATAAAATCACCCCTGAAGTAACTTCTCAAAATATTAGCATTTCTTCAGGTGATGGGGCAATTTTGAACTTCACGGCTCCAGATGATAGAAATGCAACTCTTATGGTTAATGTTAATAATGTTAGTTATGCAGTCAATATTGTCAATGGCAGTGCCACATTAGCTGTTGCGGATTTGGCTGTGGGAAATTATTCCGTTGATGCAATATACTTGGAAAATGATAAATATCTTTAGGGGTCTGAATTTTTTTGATATGAATTTCACTTAATTTTTCTTATTTTTTTAATATTGGATAATGGTTAGTTTTAGTTTCTAAAAATACATTTGTACAATTATTAATTTTTAAAAAGGGTACAGTAATATCGTTA
>JAFRFB010000077.1 GCA_017434555.1 Methanobrevibacter sp.
CTAAGTCGGCATTGAAGCGAAATTAATCGCTTAACATCTTTGAAATTGTTTTACTAATGTTTTCATCCATAACATTATATTTAGTAATATTTTTATCTAATTTTTCTTTAACTCTTTCATAAGTTTCTGTTGCAGTATTTAATAATCTACGTTCAACTTTCGCATAGTGTTGTGCAAACTTCCTTTTTGCTCTTAAATATGCTAATTTTTCACCAAAATCTTTGGTGAACTTATCTTCTTTTGAGCATTTGCTTTTACCAATAAATTCTCTTCCAAGCGCATCATAAATTTTAAATACTATGACACCAGCATCTTCATTAATAAATGTTTTTGTACTTTTAATTTTAATCATCTAAATCACCTTTCTTTCATACCTTTGTTGACTCTTTGAAAGACAACAGGGGTATTTTGTCCTTCAAACAGCCAACAAGGGCTGTATATATATTTACACGTTGAACTTCAATATCAATGATATTTACTTTTAACTATTATAGTTAATCTGCCGTATAAACCAAATTTTAATGGCGGTTCGTAGGAGAGTTGAACTCCTGTTATATGCGTGACAGGCATATGTGATAACCGTTACACCAACGAACCAACTGGGTTATTTATATTTCCATAAATAACCGTATGCGCTTTTCTTTTGACCTTTACAACAACGAATGATACCAACAATACCTTTTCTACCTTGATTAATATAGTTTGCTGCATCAGTAATAGATTTAAATTCATTAATTAAATTACCTTTACTATCAAATTGATAACAAGCTCTTTCATTTGATGATTTTATTAATCCCATCTTACAAGCGTGTTGCATATTTCCTTCTCGAGTTATCCATTCTAAATTAGAAATAATATTATTTTCTTTACAACCGTCAATATGATTAACTTGCGAAAAATTATTTGGATTTGGAATAAAATATTCGGCAACAAGTCTATGTGGAAAAATTGTTTTTAATTTACCATTAACTGAAATATTTGTTTTTAAATATCCTTGATGATTAGGTCTTAATTTTAAAATTCTTTGAGTTCTATTATTTTTAATTCTACCCAAATTACTAATTGAATAATTTTCTTCAAAATCTTTCCATATTTCTTTCATATAAATTCCTCCCTTATAGAAATATATATATAAGAAATGGGTAATCCTAGAAATAAGGGTTCTAAGAAACAGTAGCTATCTGCTGTCCCCATTAATTATTAACTGGCACGTCCCCAAGGATTTGAACCCTGATAACTGAGGTTGGAGCTCAGCGTCCTGCCGTTGAACGAGAGACGTAAGAAAGAGGTATACCTCTATAAAGTAAAGAGGTGATTGAATGAGCAATAAGCGATACTAATATTTTGTCCTACCAAAATATATTCTCTAATTCATCTTTTGTGTCCCGATTTGTATGATGAAACTTACTTATTGAAAGAGCGTTTTTTGTTCTATACACCGCTCGAGCCGGCTATTCGTATAGTAACTTGTTAGGAGTCTTTTGTTTGACCACGCTCTAACGCCTCTCTATTTTTATGATATACAAAATCATTATATCATATTTTTATTTATTTGTCAATAGATTTTTTATATTTTGCAGTTTCTTCGTCAATTTTTCTCTTAGTTTCTTCATCTAATAAGCCGTTTTCATACTTTAAAGATATACTTACAGCGCCTAAGCCTTTTATTAGATGGTCTAATGTTTCTATTGTAGTATTATTTTTTGCATATTTCACAATATCAATAAAAGTGTCAATACAATTTGTTATATCTTCTTCCTTATCAAAGCCAAATTCGTATAAAGTATTTTCAACTTCTTCTTTCAAAGCAATTTGTTCTTTCCCTAAATCGTTTAAACATTTTTCACAAGCCCATTTACCATTTTGTAATTCTTTAAATTCTGTTGGTTCACCACAATGTAAGCAATAATGTTTCTTTTCTTGGCTAGTAAGCAAATCATCTTCATCTATATCCATAGCACGAATAGATTCTAAACATTCACTTAACATTTGAGAACATTCTTCCGGTGTTATGTCTCTATTAGCTTGTGGGTCTCTTTTGCAATGTTTATACCATCTTACTTTATAATCTTTCCATTTAAAATTATATTTTTGGTCATATTCATCATCCCAACTATATGCCTCAACTTCAAACACATCATTTTTAAATTGTTCTCCTGTATTACTAAATGGACTATCAAATTCTTCTTGATTTATATTCCACATTACTCTAGCTAATTCTTCGTCAATTAATGAAAATGCTGCTTGAACATAATCAGGAACATCACTATGATATTTTTCTTCATACATATCATATTTATAAGTTTCATAACATTCGTCATTGGCTTGAGTTTCTTTCTCTTCATCATAGTTTCTATCTATATCAACAACAATAATATCATCTTTAATATAATTATGTTGATATTTATTATCATATTCTGAATTTCCATCTTCCCAAGGAACTAATATGTTTATGTGAGTATCATCGGTATAAACTATATCTAATTGCGTAATATCGTTATGTTTTATACGTTCTTTTAACAATATTTTTTCATCATCCGTTTCATCCCAATTACTTGTACATTCTAATCCTTTTTTATTTAAAATTATAGATGCGTATTCGCAACTTGTAAAATCTGTTACGTTACCGGGTTTTTCATATTCGTTTAAACCATTATAATGCATTGTTAACGCAAATTTAATATCATCTATTGTCATACGATAAATACAATCTGCTGGAACGGTATATACCTCACAATTTTCAAATACTATATCTACTTCTTTTATTTCTTTATCAAAGAAATTTAAATTATTCATTTGCTTCTCCTTCCCTGTAAGCATCGGCTTCCATCAATATTTCTAATTTTTTATATAACTTATCGCCAAGTAATTCTTTGGTTTTATCTAAGTTGCCAATAAATTTATCCATATGATGATATATTAACATTGAAGTATCCATTGCATTATCATCTAACTCTAGCATATAGAAACTTTGATGTGAGTCATTTTTAAATTTCCAGTACATTAAATATATATATGCACTAATGGTATGATGATTATAATATGTATATTTTTTCTTTGTTTCATTCCACTCTCTTGAATATGGTTTGCCTATATCGTGAAATCTACCGGCTATACCCAAACATTCATCTCCATCACTTAATTCAAAAGCTCTTTTTGATGTTAGTTCAAGATGTTCTAATACGGTTGCATTATGATGTTCATTATGTTGGTCATAATCTTTTCCTATGTTCATTATCCAACTAATAATATCTCCATACTCTTCATCAACATTATTTGAATAACTAACAAATATTTTATTATATCCCTCATATTTCATTGGAATGCTCATAGTTTTGAATAACTGAAATAATTTATCTTCCGGAAGTTTTCTTTCTGGTCTAGTAAAATTACGTTCAATTAAAGTTCCTATTGTAGCAATACATAAAACGGCGTTTATATTTGTAGCATATTTTTTCATTTCATCAATAAGATTTTTTCTTTTCTTAATGTTTAGATTAGTTGCATTATATATAACATTTTTACCTTCTTGTAAATATTGTTTGCACCTTTTGTGCATTTCTTGAAATACTTCATTATTATGAGTTTGGTCTTCCCATCCGAATAATTCCAATCTAATATCATCACTTGATAAAATAACTGTTTCTATAGATGTCATTTTTTCATTTTGTTTCTTCATAACTTTTGCTAATGTATCTTTACCAGAACCAGGTAATCCTATCATAATATATAAATTACTTTTCATCATCTACCTCCTCAAAATAAAAATCATTTTTTGCATCAGTATCTAATTCTTTTTTATAAACAACTGGATATTGACCTCTATATAAATATTTGATTTCTCCTTTTTCATTTAAAATCATTAAATTTGGAGAAGTTTTTAAAATAGCAAGTGTTTTAGCACATACTATAATTTGTAAAAGCTTATCTGATTGTTGCTGGTTTTTACTTAATTCAATATCCAAAATCGACAGATAATCGTTGTCGGTTAATTCCATTATTCAACACTCATTTCTTTGACTTGTTCACTTTTTACTCTATCTAATTCAATAAGCGCCATTATAGAATAATTAGCCAAATCAAGCAATGTATCTTCAATTTTTTCGTCTTTAACTTGTTGTTCGGTAGTAGATTTTTTTGTTAATGTAGCAAC
>JAFRFB010000078.1 GCA_017434555.1 Methanobrevibacter sp.
ACACAAATATACACCAAAATCAGTGGCAAAAACAGTATATTTAAATGTATTTTTAGGAGCCTTAATCATATCACAAGGATTTTACTCAAAAACAGCCATACAACAATTATCTGAGAACTAAAAAATTCAGACCCCTAAATTCATGATTCATTTTCACAGTCAAATAGGTAGGTATATAAATATCAGTTTATAATCTCAATCATATTTTTTGAAGTTATTTATCTTTAATTGTGTTTATTAGGAAATTATGATTTCCCCAGCTTTATAACATTCCGCTAGATATTGTCTTGATTGATAATATAAATCTGAGTTAAAATTCAGTATTTTTTCGGCTAACCATGAAGAAAACACTTCTTTTATACCTCTAAAAACATCTTTTTCATCATAATTATCTTCAATCAGTCTTTCGAATACTTCTCCAATTTCCCAATAATCTGGAATGTTGTATTTGCATTTTGAAAGATTATCAAATTCTCCGGTTGGGATGTTATTGCGCATTATAAAATCATTTGCTACTTTTTCAATTGGTTCACAATGAAATACATCTTCATATTTATAAATTCTTTCCAGATCTTCACCTAAATATTCAATGACATCTTTTCTGTTATTTTTTGTTTCTCTTGAGATGAATTCAACCAGGCTGCATGTATAAAATAATGAATTATTATTTTTATCCATAAACTTTCCTCGCTTCTTTAAATTTAATTGTTTCAAGTGCTTTTTTTGTGTTGAAGCAAATTTGATGAGTTGGATATCTGAATTTAACTAATGCCCAAAATGCTTCTCGGCTAATCTTCCCATCTTGAAATTCTTGAATGTAGTTATAAATTGTATCATCTGCCATTGGACCTTCAACAATGTCCCAGTCATGTGGAATTCCACTTCTACAAGCAATTATGAAATCTAACCATTCTTCAGTCATTTTTTCAAATTTTAGAGTTTTCAATGAATCATTAGGATAATACTCGTAAACATTGACAATACCTTCTCCAAATCGTGTTGCCCAACGTATTGCTTGTTGTTCCATAACTGTACAGTAAAATCCAAAGTAAAAATCTTTGTTGAATCTTTCAATTCTAATTTCAGGCTTTTCAACGATTACTGTACTTCCATGATAAATTTCCATGAGTTTCAAGCCCCTTTATAAATCATTTTCAGTATATTTATTTGTTTTTAGTAGTTAATAACTTTTTAGTTGATAAAATTACGGTTAATTGTTTTTCAACAAAAAATAGGTAGCTATATAAATATCAGTTTATCTGCTCTCTGTTCTTCAAATCCGTTATATATTTATATATTCGTTGATAGACTTTTAGTCATGTTTTAGATGTTTTAAACAAAGGGCGTGTATTTTTATGATTGTTTGAATGATATAAAACATTTTTTAGCATAGAATTTTCAGGAGTTCAGGGAGAAAATGAAATACAAAAAAACAATAATCCTATTGGCGCTTGTTGTTTTTCTATTGAGCATTGCAGGTGTTAGCGCAAGTGAAATAGATAATACTATAGCAAGTGAGAATGCAAATACAATCGAGTTATCCACTGATAATGATATTGAGGATAATCTACAAACAAGTGAAGAAAACGAGGCATTGGCTTCAACTGATTATGATGAGGATATTGCGCAAACTGATACTGAGGTATTGGGTGCGGATTCAGCTAAATATTCTGATTTGGCTGAAGAAATTAGCCAGCCAGGAAACATTACATTAACCCATAAAAGTTATACTTACGATGAGCGTGCAACAGCCATTACTATCAGTGAGGCCAATAAAGTCATTGATGGTAACGGTGCAGTCATTGACATGAACGGATTAACAATCAGGGCATTCACTGTAACTGCTTCCGGTGTAACAATTAAAAACCTAACCATTAAAAATGCTAATTATAATGTTAATGGAGGAGCAATTTACTTTAATAGTACTGGTACTGTGACAAATTGTAATTTTACTAACAACAAAGCAACTGGAGATTACAGTTCTGGTGGTGCAATTTTCTTCGTGAATACTGGTACTGTGACAAATTGTAATTTTACTAACAACAAAGCAACTGGAGATTACAGTTCTGGTGGTGCTATTAGTTTTAGTGGCACAGGTACTGTGTCAAATTGTAGTTTTACTGGCAACACTGCAAGAAATGGTGGTGCTATAAACATGGGCTCAGGTACTGTGTCAAATTGTAATTTTACTGACAACACTGCAACCTATGAAGGTGGTGCCGTCTGGATGTCTTCTGGTACTGTGTCAAATTGTAATTTTACTAATAACACTGCCCGTTATGGTGGTGCAGTTTGCTTCAATCGTGAGGGTGCTGTGACAAATTGTAATTTTACTAACAACTCTGCTCGTTATGGAGGGGCAGTTGAATTTGATGGAACTGGTAATGTGACAAATTGTAATTTTACTGGCAACACTGCAATTGATGATGGTGGTGCAGTTTTCTTCTTGAATACTGGTAATGTGACAAATTGTAATTTTGCTGATAACCATGCTTCTGGAGATGGTGGTGCTATCAACATGGGTTCAGGTACTGTGACAAATTGTAATTTTGCTGATAACACTGCATACCGTGGTGGTGCTATTTTTAGCAATCAGTGGTATACTGCAGCAGATACTTGTATTTTTAAAAGAAATTCTGGTGATAATGTAAATACAGTTATTTATCTGCCTACATTGAATGTTGATAATTTCACAACTGTTTACGGCTCTGGTGAGAAATTAACATTTGATTTAAAAACAAACAGCAGCATTCCTGTAACTAATGGAAATATCTTAATAAGCGTATACTTTAAAGACAATGGCGAATGGGTTCGCAATTATACTTGTTTAAGCGGTGAAGGATGGATTCCAGATTTACCAGTCGGTTCTTATATTGCTGTTTTCAATACTGAATATGCTGAATTCCAACGGATCAACAGAACAATAATAATAACACTCCCTAATGTCAGGTATTCTATAAATGTGACTTCACTTACAACCAACAACAAGACTGTCAACATCACTTCAAAAACTGACATTCCAAAAGATATTCTTTGGGATGGTAAATTACTATTTATCCTCCCAAACAGTGAGGAAATTAATGCAAGTTATGCCACTAATGGAACATGGTGGGCATTATACACATTTAATGATGCCGGCGACTATAACGTCAATGCATCCTATACCGGATTGGATGGGGTAATCATCAATAATGCCACTATTAGCATTAAGTATGACACCAGTGTAGATGTTAACAATAAGACTTTGGATTTATTGATTGATGATACATTCACTATTGTTGCTACCACTACTCCAGAAGGTTTGAATGTAACATTCACTCCAGATAATTCAAGTGTGGTTAGTGTTGATGAAAATGGTCTTGTTACAGCCTTGAAAGAAGGTACTGCTTCTATTACTGTTAAAGTTGGTGGCGACAGCAAATATACTGAAAATTCAACTACGGTTGCTGTTACTGTAAGTAAAATACCTACCGAAATCACCGTTAATCCTGCTTCATTAAACATGTTTGTTGGTGATGAGACTGTTATTGTAGCTAACTTGACTCCTGCTGATGCAGGTAATGTTACTTTCACATCCGATGATGAAAATATTGTTATTGTTGATGATCAAGGAAATGTTATTGCTAATGGAAAAGGTCAAGCAATTATTACTGTAATCTTTGAAGGAGACAATAAATATGCTGCTTCTGAAAACAAAACCATTACTGTAGATGTTAGCTTGAATGACGCCAGCGTTACTGTTGATAACGATACTTTAGATTTAAAAGTTGATGAAACATATGCAATCAATGCCACCAAACATCCAGATACAATATTACTTGATATTACTTACAAATCCAGC
>JAFRFB010000079.1 GCA_017434555.1 Methanobrevibacter sp.
AAAACTGTAATGTTATAAGACATCATAAGGCCAGTCAACGGATCAATTGCTGTTAATATATACTCGCCAGGAGGTAAGTTAATGTTTAATCTGGCTGTTCCGTTTTCATTAGTTGTACGATTGTAAAATACTCCATTAATGTTCATAGTAATGTTAACACCGCTTACAGGATTTCCTTCACCGTCAATTAATGAGATATCGAATTGTGAAGCGTTTCTATAGTATTTGACCAGATTGTCTGCTATTAAGGTAGGCAATACTGTAATTGTGTTTTCAACTGCTGTTCCGTTGAATATGGTTTTGATTGTATAGTTGCCTGGTCCTAAGTTGATAGCTATTCTGGCAGTTCCGTTTTCATCACTGGTTCTGTTGTAAGTTCTGCCGTTTATTTCAAAGGTAACGGTTTCGTTTACAATACCGATTACTGCTTCGAATTGGGAATCGTTTTTGTAGATTTTAACCAAATTTTCAGTATAAATTGGTAAAGCAACAGTATAGACTTTTAAACAAGCAATTGCTCCACTTTTATAAGAATCTTCCCATTCTGATCCATCGATGGATACATATGAAATATTTTCAGTATAGTGTATTCTAACGTCGCCCAATGTAATGTAAGGTATATTATTGGATGTTATCACTGCTTTGAATACATCTCCTTTTTTAATTGGTATGTATTCATTTAATTTGATGGTGTGGTAACCAAGATATGGGGATACGCCTTCTTGAATTAATTTTGATTCGTTGTTTACATAAATTTCAACTGTATAATTGACACCTTCCTCCTTGAAGTATGTTCCAACAGCAGCAATTGCATCGTTTTCCAATGCTTCAAAGACATTCATATAACTTACAGTTTCACCGGACATGAAATTACCTCCCCATATCATCGCATATTGATAGTTTTTATTATATGGAATGGTATTTTCAGCTATTATTGCAGTAGCATAACTAGATAGGTCAGTAGATTCTAATAATGTTTTATCGTAATATGAAACATACATGCATCCTTTTTCTCCAAAATCAGAACCCCAACTATTTTTAATAATCCATGCACCGTTACCCGGAGGGGTAATTAAAAAGTTTTCTTTTGGATAATTATCGTCCCAGCCTATAATTGAAACTTCATGATTTGGCTTTTTAGTTTCATTAACATATTGTGCATATGTGTCGGGATTGTAATACGGATTTTTTTCGTCATATGTTGATTGCCCGAAATAACACACGTCTAGAGAACCATATTTTAAAATAGCTTCTTTAAGTTTTGTGCCGTTTGGTATTTCATTGTTAGGTAGGAATATCACATCTTGAATGTGGATATCATTCAAAGTTGTTATTACTGCGGAAATTTTTCCCATTTCATCATAAATGTCTGCATCATATGCGATTGCTCCAAGCCAACTTAATAAATAAGATGTTGAGTAAAGATTTGTCCCTCCTTCAGCTAAGAAATCGGAACCGTATATTGAATATTTTAACATGGTGTCTCTCATGTTATTTTCTGAAAAATCTGTTGTAATGCCTGCAGCTTTCAATAATGCTGATTCCAATGTACCTGTCATTCCGAATGTCCAGCAGGCACCCATCCATCCCTGGTCTTTAACTGGTGACATCCATCCCCAGTCACGTAAATCAAATCTGGACGGAAGAGTAGTAACATTGATGCTATTGTTAAGCAATGTTAATTCAAGGCCTTGTCCACTTATTATAGTTGCATAAAGTGTATTGTTGGTTGAGATGTTATCATCATTAATATAAACATTGTTTTCTAAAATACTTTCTTTATCGAAAAATGTGTAAATAGGGTTTTGATTGTTTTCAAATAGTGTATTTTTGATGTTATAGGATGAGTCGTATGCACCGATTGCAGTTCCGGCAATTGCATTGTTGTTGATAAATTTGGATTTATCTATATTTAATGTACCGATATCGTTGTATATTGCGCCGCCATAGGTTGGATATCCTGCAATAATGTCAACGCCATTTGAAGTAAAATTACAGTTAGTAATGTTGCTGGTTACATGTGAAAGATAAATTGCGCCTCCATTATATGTGGCGTGATTGTTTGTGAACTCAGTATTATCTAGGGATAAATTTCCACCCAATTGAAGATATGCTCCACCAAATTCGGAAAATGTGTCTTTAAATAAAGTATCAATTATTGTTACAGTACCGTTGATATCCAAGTCTCCTGAAATGTCTGCATAAATGGCTCCTCCATTTTTGGAAGATGTCGTATTTATGAATTCACAATTTTTGATGTATACTTCTTCACACTCCTTAAGACTTATTGCCCCTGCAGTAATGTCTGCTTTTAAATTTTTAAATCTTGAATTAATAATTGAAACGTTAGAACGTTGAATATATAATGCAGGAGAATAAGTTGAAGTAGTATCAGCAAAAGTTACATTTTCTATATGGATTATAGCATTTTTATAAGCAGTAATTTGGGCTGATTTGGAGACATGTTTTGAAGTCATGTTTGTATTTGAAAGGTCTAATTCTCCTT
Organism: Methanobrevibacter sp.; assembly: GCA_017434555.1. Taxonomy (GTDB): domain Archaea; phylum Methanobacteriota; class Methanobacteria; order Methanobacteriales; family Methanobacteriaceae; genus Methanocatella. Next base: position 2,507 of record JAFRFB010000079.1, read on the forward strand.
TATCAAGATATATTGCTGAACCTTTTTCAACAGCATCATTGTCTATGAATCGTGAATTATCACATTTAATAGTTACATTTTCATAAAGCCCAACTGCTGCACCTTGTTTGGATGCATAGTTGTCAATGAAAGTAATGTTGGTCAATGTTAATAATCCAGTAGCATAGATTGCTCCACCTTTTTCGGCGTTACCGCCAGTTAAAATCAGATTGCTTAATGTTACATTGTTTGCGGTAATGTTGAATATTCTTGATTGGTTGTTTCCATCGATTGTGCGACCGTTACCGTTAAGGACAAAATTATCCTTACCAATAATAATTCCACTACTATCATCAGTCTCATTGTTGAATATATAGTCTCGAGTTAAATTTAAGACATCTGTATGTTCTATTTCGTCAGTTAAATCAGTGAATGAAGCTTCACTCACCATGCACATATCTTTCTGACCATCATCACTTATAATATCATCGGAAATGTCATCTGCTGCACAGACTCCCCCCATCGTCATGATTAAAACAAGTATGACAATCATGATTTTTATAACCTTCATATATAAATTTATGTTAAAAATCAGTATTTAAGTATTTATGTGATGTAAAAATGTGTTAATATATGTCGGATAAGTCGGAGTGATTACTCACTCCTCCTCTCCTCAGAACGGCTCGTGTCAGTTTTCCGACAAGCCGCTCAAGCATATTGTTTACCTAAAGCAAATAATACCAAATATTAACCATACAAACACTTAAAAGCGGATTTAAACTTAGTTTTCTCAAAATATTCATCAAAAGACTTATTATATGGGGTCGCCATATATTTAATTGGAAAAGCATATTTAATGTGGGTCCAAACCATTCTTCTCAATTGTAAACCCGTATTTGGATCAGTGAGAATATACCTATCCTTACTTTTACCTCTACGGTCAGGTTTATAATGTTTACCTTTAATCCACTTATGGGATTTGGATGGGTACCACCTATGCAACAACCTGCGAGTCTTTTGAATCAAATAGAAGTCCATTTTACGGAAGGTTCTTGAAGCAGAAGATATTCTCCAATAATTGGCAGTACCGATTATTAAACTATTTAATGAAGAAATAAAAGTCACTATATCTCCACCAATAGCATCACGATAAATAACATCTGCTTTTTCCTTAAAAGCCTTAATACTATCCTTTGATGGTTTTGTAAATACTTTCTCACCTGAGCGAGTATTAAAACTACGAATATTAAAACCCAAAAAGTCAAATCCTTTCTGAATAGTTGTAATTTTAGTTTTATCCGCCGCTAATGTGAGACCACGTTCTAATAAGTAATCATTTAAAAGTTCAGGCACATTCTCAGCATCTTCTTTTGTTTTGCATAAAACTAGAAAATCATCGGCATACCTCACCATTACATATTTGGAACGATTTATGTGAGTTATAGAACCATCCTTACGTTTAGTAGAATTATATTTTATATTCAAGGCCTCTTCCATACCATGAAGTGCTATATTTGCCAGTAATGGAGATATGATTCCTCCTTGTGGAGTTCCAGATTCAGTTTCATTAAACTGATTGTTATGAATATAACCTGCTTTGAGCCAATCATGAATTAGATTCTTTAAAGGGAAATTTCCCAGTTGATTAAGAATGTGTTCATGATTTAGGGTATCAAAACAAGATTT
>JAFRFB010000009.1 GCA_017434555.1 Methanobrevibacter sp.
AAGATAAGTTATATCCAAACTGTAACTACCATAAGGCAATTCAGTAATAAACGTACCCACACCATTTTCCAATGCAATATTCAATACACCATCACCATATTTAACTTCAACAAATCCAGTAGCATTTTCATCAACAGTAACAGTTAAAGTAACTTTATTTAAATTGATTTCAACTGTTGCGTCAATTGGAGTATCTTTCATTATATGACCAATCACTTCAAAGTCCTTAGATGTAGTGTTAGTGTTGAATACTGAATCGCCCATGTATGTTGCAACTACAGTATAGTTTCCAGGTTCTATGCTATTAGTAAACGTTTCCACATGACCATCTTTAACATCCATGTACATAGTGTAGTTTTCACCAGTTTCTTTGCAGATTATATCGAATTTAACCAATCCAGTTGCGGTTTTATTCAAATCAACACTAAACATAGCAATGTTTTCATCAACAGTGACGTTAAGCTCAATAGTAGTATTTTCCTTGGAAACTTCTATTACAGTAAACGTCAACATGGTACTGTTCATGTTGTAGTCATCATCACCAAGGTAAGTTACATCAACAAGATAACTGTTTGGTAGGAAATCAGTTGTTATATTTGCAACACCATTCACTAATTCAATATTAGCAACAGTATCGCCAACAGATAGTTTTACAAATCCAGTAGCGTTTTCATCAACAGTCACAGTTATAGTAACTCTGTTTACATTCACATCAGCATGGGCTGTGATTGGAGTATCCTTCTTAATGTGACCCTTGATAGTGAATTCTTCAAGAGTAATGTTAGTGTTGAACCTGTTATCACCCATATATGTTGCGATAACAGTGTAATCACCAGTTTCAAGAATATTATTAAGAACAGCTTTACCATTAATTAAATCGACATATAGTGTGAATTCTTGTGTGCCTTTAACTTGGAATTTGACAAGACCTGTTGCAGTATCATTAACAGTAACAGTCATTGTCGCATTGTTTTCTTCAGTCATGACATCCAAAGAGATTGGAGTATCATATTTACTTATTACAGTAAATGTTGTAGTATTATGTGCGCTATAATTACTGTTAGCAATTGTTACGGAAGCTAAAATACCTTTACTAACAGCTAAATTATAAACTGAAGTGCTTCCTTTACCGTCAGCAACATTTACAGTATAATTCTGATCATATATCTCTACAATGTATTCACCATCAATTTCACCATAAACCATGACAATAGCATCTTCACCGTATAAAATATCATCAACAGAAATAAGAACTGAAACTGGTTTAGGAGCTACGTCAAATACTGTTTCATTAAATGCTGAATAATTGCCATCAACAATTGTAACATTAGCAACATGACTTCCAGCACTTAAATTAGGAACAGAGACGTTTCCAGCACCATTAATAACAGTGACAATCATTGGTTCGGTTCCCACATAAACTAGATAATCACCATCAACAGTACTTTCAACAGTGACAGTGGCATTTTCGCCATAAGTTATATTGGATACAGTGATTGTTACATCCACACATTCCCTGACAAATATTTCGCCAGAATTGATTATAGATTCGTTAGTGTAGTAAGAATCGCCTTCATAAGTACCTGTGACAACATATTTTCCAGCACTCAAGTTAGGAACAACAAGCTCTTCCAGACAGGATTGTGTAATACTGTAAACTGGTTTTCCATTCGCATCATATACATTGTATGCAATGTTTCCAGATGCATTGAGTGGAACTTCTACACTAATTGTTGCATTTTCACCACGAATAATTGTATTGTTTGTTAAATTGAAAACACCTACAGCTTTATTGACTGTTAAAGTGGCATTAGCATATGCTTCCGCATAATCGTCAGTTTCAAATACATAAACAATGATTTCATAATTATCAGGTTTGAATTTTTCACTTGAGAATGTGAATGTTGCATTATCCTTAACATATAATGAAACTGATTCATTTCCTAAAAATACAGTATAATAATCAGCAACATCAACAGTCACGTTTATTTTAATCTCATCACCATAGTCAACTGCAACATCACTGACAGTTATGTTTGGAGCAACTTTGCGAACTTCCACATTATCCATTGCAGTAGCTGAAAGGTAGTTTTTATCTCCTCTATACATTGCAGTAACTAAATAATTACCAGGAGCCAATGTGAGATTTTCCAATTCCTTCTTAGTATATGTCTTACCGTCCAATTCATATACGACATTAGCAGTAGCCTTTTTACTGATTGTTACATTAACTTTTAGTTTTTCACCCTGAGTAATATCTGCTATTGAAATGCTCAATCCAGGATCTACACGGCTGACAGTGAATATTTTGGTTATTTTATCAAATACAAAAGTGTTTGAATTATTATCTTTTGCATTTAATACCGCATTATAGTCCCCCGCGTTAAGAATGCCTGCATTGTAGGTGAATTTATTGTCAGTTACGTTAACTGAATATATGTTGGAATTAATGTCTAAATTAACAGTAAAGTTGAGATTTGTACCGATATCAATAGTTCCTTCAATTGTTTCATTTTGTCCATAGTCAATATAATGAACAGTATAATCAACATTTAAGGCATCAAATACAGAATTGGTAATGTTCACATTGCTGGAAGCACTATAGATGTTTCTGTAATTGCTTGCATTATTGTTTGTAAACACAGAGCCATTGACAATTGCATTCACATTTGATAAAATGTTTAATGCACCGTTTTCTGAAAGTGTGTTGTCAGAAAATGTGGATTCAAGAACGGATAATTTTTTGTCCTCACTTAAAACAACATTTTTAACAGCATTATCTGTGAATACACATCCTGAAATAGTACTTTGGACATTGTCGTATGCGCGGATTATATTATCCATAGTATTGCCTGTGAATATGGAATTATCAACAAGCAGATTAGTGTTTGCAACTGCAAAAATAACATCCTTTCCTCGAGTGTTATTGTAAAATGCAGAACTAATGACAACATCTGTACACTCAACAGCACGAATAATACTGGATTGGGATGAAAATATCTTGTCGTTTTCGGCAAATACACTTGATATAATTTTTACTGAATTCGCATTATCAATTGAAATGAGGTCATCATTAATTCCATTGTTCTCAAATGTTGATCCATTAACTATGAGATTGGATTGAGGCCGACTATCTATGATATTTCCACTTAATGCATGGTCATAAAATTCACATTCAACAATGTTTAAATTTCCTTCATTATAGATTAATGCTTTAGTCGTATCTCCAGAAATAGCATTATTAGCAAAGGTACATCCATCAAGAGTCAAATTACCGTGATTTTCAAAAGTACCGTAATATTCTATCCCTGATCCAGCATTAGTGTTAAATCCTGTAATAACAATATCACATATAGTAACATCAGCGCTTTCACGAACATACATAAAGTAGTTATTGCTTGACTCTCCATCAAAAACAACATCTCCAAGAGGAATTATAGATAATTTCTTACCTGAAATGACAAATCCAAAATTGTACCCGCCAGAATAGTTTCCTTCCATTACATAAATGACATCATCATCTGAAGTAGCTGCGATGGCATCACGTAATATTTCATATTTACCGCCAGTACTGTTTACGATGAAATTGCCTTCATATTCGCTGACTTTGAATGTAGTTTGGTTTGCCGCATCGTTATAGTTTTCATCACCTTCACGGACAACCAATACACTGTAGTTTCCTTCACCGACAGCATCCAATGTTAAACTGGTATGGGCATCAGTAATATTGACATCGAAAAGCCTATTGTTGAAAAGAACATGGAATGATCCCGTTTTACTTGTGTCAATCTTTAAGACAGGTGAACCAGTCTCACCACGTATGACAACATCATCTACAGTCACATTGATATAGACGTTCGCCTTATTTATGATAAGCCTGTCACTTATTGATTCACCACAATAAATGTTGCCGTTACCGTCATAAAGTACTTCATCCAATTTAACGTCATAAACGCCTTTTGGCAAAATGTCAGTAACATATTCAAATACACCGTCTGTAATTGTGACTGTGGCATCCTCATTGTTAACGAATCCTGGCAATGTCACTTGAATGTCCATATTGAATTCAGGGTTAAGTGTACCTGTAATTGTTGTAGGAATACCGTATTGACCATCAGGTATGACCAATATCACATCATAGAAGTCAAATGTGTTTTCGCTGAATTGAATATCTCCTGCATTGTAAATGTTTGCATACTCATTAGCATAGTTAATTCCAAAGAATGATTTTGTAAGTACAAAAGTTTTGTTGTTGTAAATGGCTCCACCTTTGCCTGTTGCGGTATTTCCAACGAATGTGGAATTAAATACAGTCAATTTATTATTGTTATAAATGGCACCACCGTCATTTTGGCTGGATCCTCCGGTGAATGTTGAATTAAAGATATTTAATTCATTTCCATTGTAAATTGCTCCACCATATCCGTTTGCAGTGTTATCTTCAAAAGTACAGTTTAAGACTTGTAAGATTCCTGTACTGTAAATTGCTCCACCATCAAAACCTTCATTTTCATTGAAAACAGTGGCTTTAACAGATAATGACTTAGCGTTATAGATTGCACCACCATTTCCACCATTAAAGTTAGATGTGAAATTGGAAGAGATGATTTCTGCAACTCCATTGCTGTATACTGCAGAACTTATATTGATGATATTGTTTGAAAATTCAACAGTGTCAATGAATAACTCCGCATCGTTCCAAACAAGAGCATTATTAACGGAATTAAGTGAAAATGTAGAGTTCAATATATTCAATAAACCGGAATTGTATATGATTTCACCTGTTTCAAAACTTTCGAATGAACAGTTATTGATTATTAAAGTACCGTAATTTTCAATGCTTGCATGAGTTTTTACTCCACCGTCAGTAAAGTATATGCCATCAAATACAACAGTTTTTCCTTCAGATACTGTAAAGAACCATTTTTCACCGCTACCGTCGAAAACAACATCACGACCTCTGAAATTCTTAAGTGTGAATGATTTGCTGATATCAATTTCCATATTATCTTCAGTATAGTAATTTGCATTTGCATAAATAATGCCATTATCACTAACGGCATCAATAGCATCGATCAAGTTTTCATATACTTCATCTTCGGATATGATGAAATTCGGCACTTTCATTTCAAATTTATTATCAAAAATATATGTATTGGAGTCATGGTCATTCATTGTACCGAGAGTATAGTTTCCAGCCATTACATCCTCAAAAGTGACGTAGAAATCACGGGAACCGTTATTGTAAATTGTATATAAAGGCGTTTGATCGAAGTACAATAAAACCACTGAGTCGAATGGATCAACAGATGTACCGTTGACAGTGACTGTCTGATTGATTTTATCTATATCCACACTGTATATTGTACCATTACTGTTAAAGATACAATACTGACACTTTATTTGCTTAGCATTACCACCAGCAAAGTAATTCCTCACTCTCTCATCACCTTCACCTTGATAGTTGTCTAAAAATGTACATAACATAAATGATGCTGATGTTGTTTGACCGTCTAAATTATCTGATGCAATATATATTGCTCCACCTTCATCTTCTGCATAATTGTTTGTAAAGGTAGTGTTTAGTGCAATGAGAGTTGCATCATTTTCTGCATCCCATGTACCAATATATATGGCTCCACCCTGATCATAAGCATGGTTATTTTGGAAATTACAGTTCATCAGGGTTAAAGTACCTGCTCTCAGGTCAATAGCCCCACCATATTTGGCATATCCATTGATTACTGTAATGTTTTCAAGTGTAACGGTAGGACCGTCTGTCTGCTCTGTCTCTGGATGTGGAGGTGGAGGTACCTGAACCCACTCTATTTCAGTATCATAGGTTAAAAGTAAGAAGTAATCTTCGCCTCTGCAGTCAAAGATAACTGTTTCGTTTTCATAAGCTTTGATTGTAAATTCAAATTCTCCTTCTACATCAATGCTACAGAATCCATCTCCAGAATATGTTCCGCCTCTAACTGTAATGATACCTTGACCCCATAACACAACTTGATCAATTGCTTCTTGTAGAGTATCATAATATTCATAATCTGAATCTTCATCATATTGTAAAATGAATTTACCTTCAGTAAATTCCTCACCAAGGTTGTTATTATCAATAGAATTGAGAATATTTTCATTGTTGAGTTTATTGAGTTTTGATTTTAATCTAACGTTGTTTGCAATAGTATCATCAAATGAAGATTGGCTAATTGATGAAGAAGTCATTAATGATGGATTATCATTATTATTAGAATTGTCAACTAAGGAATCATTAGATTGAGAAAGATTTTTATTGACTTTCAAAATGGCCTCAGTGAAATTTGATATGTAGTTAACACGTTCCTGTGAAGTGACCTTGATTGTATAAGTGCCAGGCTCAAGTGTTTTATTTATTTCAATAAATCTGCTGCCATTAACAAATGCGGCAATTTTGTAATCCTCGATTTCTATTATATATATTGACGGAACATTTGTTTCTATGTTTACAATAATGGTGTTGTTATATTCTACTTCCACATCCGCTACAGATATGGTAGGATTGGCTTTATAAACTTCGAAATTAACAGTGGTTGAAGTGAATGCGAAATCATCATGGTCGTAGAAAGCTACAAGAACATATTTTCCTGCATCTAATTTCAATGACTCGACTTCATCTTTTGTGTAAGATTTTCCATTCAGTTGATACCCAACTGTACCGGTAGCAGTTGAAGGTAGTATTTCAACGACTTTCAAGGTTTCACCATATGTAATATTGTCAACGGAAACATTTAATTCGAATCCAACATTGTAAACCCTGAAAATTTCAGTTATACTATCCATCAGATATGTATTATTACTGTTATCTACAATACTGTTTAAAACAGCATAATATTTTCCATGATCCAATATGCCTGTTTTATAGGAGAATGTATTGTTTTTGATTTCCCCAAGGATGTTTTCGCCAGCGACTGTTAAATTGGCTGCTGCATAGATATTGGTACCGATATCTGCTGTACCATTGATTATTGAGCTTTCACCATATTGAACAGATAATGCATTTAATTTAGCATCCTTAACCTCAAAAGTGGAATCATGAACTACAGTAAATCCATTGCTGTGAATATGTCTGTTTTCTCCAGTGTTATTTGCAAAAATACACTCATCAATTAATGTTGTAACTCTAGAAGATGTTGCAATGGCTCCAGTTGCCGCATTGTTATTTATAAAGTTACTGCTGTCTATAACTAAGTTGAGCTTTTTATTATAAGGGTTTTTGATTAAAATTACGGAACCCAACTTACCAATATTGTTATTGAAGATACAGCTTCCAATGTTGGCTCTTGAAGATCCATCGAGGCATATGACTCCACCATCAACATTGCGATTGGAGTTGTCTTTAAAAATGGATAAACCAATATCAATGATTACGTCAGTAGTGTTGGCGTTGACATATATTACTCCACCTTCAAGTTGAGTACTTTCTCCCAAATTATTTTTGATATCATTTTTTGTGAAATTGGATTGGGAAACAGCCACATATCTGGAATTGCTGCCTACATATATAGCAGATCCTTTAACAGCAGTATTGCGTTCAAAATCACATAAAACGACTGCATCTTCAAATTGAGATATATTTTTGAAGTGCAATGCTCCACCTTCACGTGCAGAGTTATTTATGAAATTGGAAGATGTGATTAAAACGTCCTCATAACTCAATGATGTGACTGCCGCAGTACTTACTTTTAAAGGAGCGACATTATTTATGAAATTACAACTGTCAATCTCCAATGAAGATCCGTCATTAAATATAGCTGCCCCACCATTTCCGGCAAATGATGTCTTTGTAATCTTATTGTCTGTAAAATTACATGAAGTCAGTGAAAGATATCCATAATTGACTATAGCTCCATAATTTGTATTCCTGTTGTGAAGTCCTGTGAATGTTATACCACTTATATCAACTACAGCGTTTTTGTTGACTGTTATGAAATTGGCGTCACGACCCTGAGCATCAAAGACCGCACCATCCAATGCAATGATATCCAGAACCTTATCGGATATTACAATTCCTGTGTCTGAATATGTACCGTTTTTAACATAAATCGTATCTTCATTATTGGAATTGGCTACAGCCTCAGCCAAAGTATCATATTCCACATTTGTGCTTAGGACAAGGAAGTTGCTGTAGGTTTTGCTTACTGAAAATTTGGTGAAATTCATGACAAAATTATAATTTTCATCACCGTTACGCATACCAACTACTGTATAATTGCCTAAATCAAGACCGGTCAGTTGCATGCTGGCTTTACCATTTACAACTTCAAGCTGATAATTTTTATTTCCGATTATAATAGTGTAATTATTATCCCAATTAGCACGAACATTTAAGACAGGTGTTTCAGGTATTAAAACATCCTTTACATCAAGAGTTAATGTTATTTTAGCTTTGTCAATCAATATTTTTGCATATCCGTCCTTAATTACATAGAATTCATTTCCATATAAATCAGAATAATAATGATGGTTGTAGAAATGATCATTACTGTCTCCTTGAGTATACATTCCTTCCATAAAGAATTCATGTGTTCCTCCGGACAATACTCCCATATTTATTTTAAATCTATTTTCTTTAATAGTGAGTAAGTCTCCAAAAATATTTTCATCATCTCTAATTCCCGCTAAAAAAGTATAATTATTATCTAAATTACATCCCCAGTCAAAATTACCATCAAGAATATAATCCAGACCATATGATCCATCTTTTGCATCTATGTTTAAATGCAAATCATATTCATTGAACTTTAAATTAAATTTCCTTGTGGTTGATTCGGAGTATATGTTTCTGTAACCTTCAGTTGCAACATTGGAATCAAAAACACAGTTGGTTATATTTACAGGACCATTAGAGTCGCCGGCGATATAAATAGCCGCCCCAAATCCTGCTCCATTTCCTATAAACTCAGTATTATCTACTTTAAGTTTACCTCTGGCGTATATGGCTCCACCTTTATCTTGGGCTCCATTCATGGTAAATTTTGAGTTGGTAACTGTTACATCTGAAAGATAACCAGCATTGATAGCTCCCCCTTCACCCCCATTTTTATAATAATTTTCAGTGAAAGTACAACCATCTATTTTTGCAACACTACGTATTATTTCCATATTACCACATGATTCGAAAGTATTTCCTTCCAGTACCAGATTTTTTGTGTAAATCGCACTTATTGTGTATCCATATTTAATATTTTTAAATACACAATTTGAAATGGTACACACCTGATCAGTTTTATAGAAGTTTAATGCTACATTAAAATCGCCTGTCATAGTTATATGATCCATAGTGAGTTGGGAATCCGGAAGAACATCAAATAGATTTTGTTGGTTAGAACTAGGTGAAAAAATAACAGGATTCGAAGAATCTTTAGGCATTATTGTTACCTTTTTATTTGAAATCTCCACAAAAAAGTTAGCAGAATCAGTGTAAGTTCCACCTTCTACAGTAATTACTCCTGATCCTCCACTAGGAATAGCATTTACAGCGGCACTTAAAGTTTCAAATACCTTCACACCATCCAAAACAAAATTAGGTTCCATAATAGAAAAAGTATTTCCTGAATACTCATATTTTGATTCCCAATTTTTCATCATGTAAACTGTATATGTTCCTTTCTCTAAATTAGAGAAAGTTGCAGTATCTCCATCATTACATGGTTTTCTATCATAATAACTACCACCTTTATATAAAACAGCATAATTCACATCATCCTCAACATCAGGAGTTATATGAACTGTTTTAGCAGGAGCATCCACTACAATTTCAAGGGAACCGCTTCCTATAAACTGACAATTGTTAAAGGAATGAGATGATGAACTACCAGCTTCATCCTGAACATGGTTTGCAGATCCAGCTGCTTTATTACCCTCGAAATAACAGTTATTAAAAGTAGCTGTAGCGCCATCTTCAACATAGACAGCTCCACCACCATTGTCTGCTTGATTGTTTGTGAACCGACAATTGTTAGCTATGAGTGAAGCATCAGATTCATCAAGAAAGATTGCTCCTCCCCAACCAAAACCTCCTAAAATGTTCTTACAAGCTTTATTGTTATCAAATTTACAGTTGTTAAAGGTCACAGATCCATGTATAATCCTAATAGCACCCCCATTATTAGCTAAAGATCCGTCACCCCCATTTCTAAAGGTTATGTCATTGAAAGTGATGTGTGCATTTGCATCACTTATCTTAAAGAACCAATACTTATTACCTTGGCCGTCAAAAATAACTTCATCACCCGAATTATAAGGCCGGAATGTTATAGATACAGGGTCATTAATTGTAATTTCTCGTTCAGCCGAATCGTAACCCCATGCCCTTGCTGTAATATATATTGTTCCTCCTCTATTATCATCACAGGCATCGTCAACGGCATCATCCAAATCTCCGTACCATTTGCCATTATAATAAAAGTTGGGGTTTTCTCCAAGCAAATCATCATTTGAAACAGAAAGCAGATCTTTATTTAAATTAGAAGAAGTTTCCACTTTCTTATTCGATAGTTCATTATTATCATTTACACTAATTTCAACATCACTGCCAGATTCACTTTCAAGCGAAGTGGCATTGTCTTGTAAAGCAACAGAATCTGTTGCAATAACCGTATCACTGACTTGTCCCAGCAATGTATCATTTGTATCGGTTGCCGAAATCGCTCCGATACTAATAATCATTACAAGAAATATTATCAGCAATATTCCGATCGTTTTTTTCTTCATTTTGAATACCTCTAACATTTAAGAAAATATTAACATAATGTTGATTTAGATGTTCAATATTATTCTTATTAATTTTTATCCTTTAATTATTTTATAAAGATTTTGGTCGCTTAATGAACAAAAACTATGAATTTAATTTTTATTTACCAATATAGCAGAACATTTATTCTTTTTTTCACAAACAGAACGTTCGTTCTCTACATCATTTAATAACTATAAAATATAAATTTAAAAATGTATGAATACAAAAAAGTTAATTTTAGAAAAGACTTTAAAATTAATGATTGAAAAGCAAAACTCCCTCATTTCAGTTAGAGAAATCAGTGCCGCCACTGGAATTGCTACTGGTGGGATATATCACTATTTTTCAAATAAAGAAGAGATATATAATGAAATTACTGAAAGATACTATCTAAACTTTTACAAATTCAACATAGATGAACTCCGCCAGATAAAGGGAAATGCAAAAGAGAAAATCCATGATGTCATGGCTGAAATTTTTAAGCAAAAAGAAACCGGAATCGAAATTGAATCGATTGAGGATGAAATAGACTATAGAATCATATTGGCAAGTTTGACTGCAAAAGGATTTGTTCATGAAAATTTTCAGGAGTTATGCCAAAGCCTCCTAAACGAATTGAAGGAATTTTTCACAGAAATTATTGAGGAAGGACAGAAAAACGGGGAAATCCGACAGGACTTCTCAACCGAAGACATTGTAGAGTCATTAATTATCATGTACATGGGAATTGCATATGAATGGGAGACATATCTAATTGATGATATGGTTTCAACCTTTGAAGATAATTTTAATTTACAATGGGAAAAGATAAGATTCAGAGAATAATTAATTAACTATTAAAAACATTGCGTGGTTAGATGAACACTAAAGACTTGATCCTTGAAAAAACGCTGAAATTGATTTTGGAGAAAGGCACAATTGATATTTCAATTAGTGAAATTCGAAATTGTACCGGACTGACAACCGGCGGCATATATTATCATTTTTCAGATAAAAACGACATATTTGAAGCAATTATGCAAAAGTATATGGTTGATTATATTAAAATCGATTTTGATAAAATCTCCCTTGAAGGTTCATCAAAGGAGAGAATCCATGATGCATTGCTTTATATTTTACATCACTTCACAAACGGTATGGAAATTGAAAGCATCAATGAAAAAATCAATTATAGTAGTGTATTAATTCTTTTAACCGCAACAGGATATGCCGATGATGAGGTTAGCAGTATAATTTCACAAACAGGAAAGGATATTGAAATATTTTTAACCGACCTTGTCGAAGACGGCAAAAGACAAAATGAAATCAGACAGGACTTCTCAACTGAAAACATTACCCAATCATTGTATATCATGTATATGGGAGTTCAATGCTTCTGGTTAGATTTCCCAAATGAAGATATTGATCTCATTTTCGAGAAAAACTTTGATATGAGCTGGCAGGCCATCAAATGCCAGTAAAAACTATTTTTTAATCTTTGAAGATGTTACGCATAATTAGATGTTATCAATGCAACTGTGTTTGAACCTCTCCGACCTGTAGAGGTCGGAGATTCTCGGACTGTAAGTCTCTTGTGAGTCTTAGAATTACCGAGCTATCCCTCTGGGTCTCAGAGTTCATATTAATTAATTATATTATTTTCCATAGTTTAAAATATTTATGGATGCATTCAGGTCTCTGTCTAAGATTGCGCCCAGTTCGGGCATTGCCAGTTACGTTCTTCTATGGTTAAATCTGTGTTTCTGTAGCCGCAGACATGGCAGATTTGTGAGGACGGATAATATCGGGGAACCTCGATGAATGTTTTTCCATATAGTTCGCATTTGTATTTTATCATGTTTTTTAGTATTCCTAGGCTTACGTATTGTAGTCCTATGCTGTAATCATGGTCTAGTATCAAATCTATTAAATTTAGGTTTACCATTTTGAATATGTCTTATTCTTGTACTATGTCT
>JAFRFB010000080.1 GCA_017434555.1 Methanobrevibacter sp.
CACAAATATACACCAAAATCTGTTGCAAAAACAGTATATTTGAATGTATTTTTAGGAGCCCTAATCATATCACAGGGATTCTACTCAAAAACAGCAATACAACAACTATCTGAAAACTAAAAAATTCAGACCCCTAAATTTAATTAATTAACTAATCAATATTTTAATAATTACATTAAAAATAATATTTTCTGATTTTGTTAATGTAGATGTCAATGGTTAATTGGGTAAAAAAATAAAAAATTTTGAGGAATCTATAATTCCCCATTTGCTTTTCTTTCATCTAAAAGTTTTAATCCTAAATCTCCTAACTTGTATTTTTGAATTTTACCACTTGTGGTTAATGGGAATTCATCAACAAAGAAAACGTATTTAGGAACTTTATATCTTGCTATGCTTCCAATACAGAAGTCACGGATATCTGCTTCGGTTATATCATCAAATCCTTCTTCCTTAATGATGAATGCACCAACGATTTCACCGTATTTTTCATCTGGAATTCCTGCAACCTGAACGTCCTGAACACATTCGTGTGTAAAGAGGAACTCTTCGATTTCTCTTGGATAAATGTTTTCTCCACCTCTGATAATCATATCTTTAATACGACCAACAATGGAGTAATATCCGTCTTCATCAACTGTAGCCAGGTCTCCGGAGTGTAGCCATCCGTCAGGTTCAATGGTTTCAGCGGTTTTTTCAGGCATGTTATAATAACCTTTCATAACATTGAAACCTCTGCACATAATTTCTCCAGCTTCACCAGGACCTAATTCCTCACCTGTTTCAGGATCAACGATTTTAACTTCAATATTAGGGAATTTTCTACCTACAGTATTGATTTTTTTCTCGAATGAATCGGAAGCGTTGGTCTGTGTAAAACCGGGTGCAGCTTCAGTCAAACCGTATACGCTGGTGATTTCTTTCATGTTCATTTTTTCAATTGCATCCTTCATGGTTTCAACAGGACAGGTGGAACCTGCCATAATACCTGTACGTAGGGAACTCATATCGAACATGTCAAACATCGGATGGTTCATCATTCCAATAAACATTGTAGGAACACCATAAATTGAGGTACATTTTTCTTTTTGAATTGAGGATATTGCAAGTAAAGGATCATACTCTTCAAGCATAATCATTGTAGAACCGTGGGTAATTACAGCCATAACTCCTAAAACTGTACCGAAACAATGGAATAAAGGTACCTGTAAGAGTAATCTATCTTTTTCGGTGTAATTCATATTTTCTCCAATGTAGTATCCGTCATTAACGATGTTTCTACTTGTAAGCATTACGCCTTTTGGAAAACCTTCGGTTCCGCTTGTATACTGCATATTGATAACGTCATTTTGGGTTACTGCATCCTTTACTTTCTGATATTCGTCATCATCGTAGTTCATACCGAGTAATAATAACTCATTTGTATTGTACATTCCCCTGTGTTTTTCCTGACCTACGTGGAAAACATATTTTAAGTATGGGAACTTTTCACTGTTTAAATTACCTCTTGCACTGTCTTTAAGTTCAGGTACAAGTTCATGGATAATGTCAAAGTAGCTTGTGTCTCTGAATCCGTCAGTCATTGCAATGGCGGTCATGTCAGACTGTTTTAAAACATATTCCAGTTCGTGGGTTTGATATGCCGTATTTACGGTAACGATTGTTGCACCGATTTTTGCGGTTGCAAACATGTATGTTAACCATTCAGGAACGTTTTTAGCCCATATACCGACATGGTCTCCTTTTTTGATACCTAATGCTAATAATCCTTTTGCAAGATTGTCTACTCTTTCATCAAATTCTTTATATGTAAATCTTAAGTTTCTGTCTGGATAAACGATAAATTCATGATCAGGTTGTCTTTCAACTTGTGTTTCAAAAAATTTTCCAAGAGAAAGCTCTGTAAATAATTCACTCATTTTCACACCTTTATTTAATTAGTTATTTTGTAAAAAAGCTTATTTCCGAATTGTACTTCTGTATTCAATCTCAAGCGCAAGTCTGGTTTAAAATATCTAATATCATCTTCAAACATATTATCATTTTCCTTTAAATTTATTCTAAACATCTTATCTGCGCTCCTTAATTTTAGTATGGTGTGTATAATACTGCTAATATTTTTGATTTATTATTGCCTGTTGCGTGTAAGTGGTGAGGAACTACTGAATCGTAGAAAATACTGTCGCCTGCACAGATTTTGAAACTGTCTTTTCCGTATATTACTTCAATTTCTCCTTCTAAAACATAGATGAATTCCTCTCCTTCGTGTGAAGATAATTCTTTTTCTCCTTCTTCATATTCAATATCGATTATGAATGGATCTATGTTTCTGTCAATTTTACCTGCACCTAATGGGTGGTATTCTAAATTGGTTGCATTTGTAACGTCTTCTCTTCCGGAGAAATATAGAGCATTTTCTGTTTTTCCACCTCGGGTAACTACAGGTCCGATTTGTGGGGTGTCATCTAAAAATGTTCCAAGCCTGACCCCTAATGCTCTTGCCATTTTGGTTAATGGTGTAAGGGATGGAATAACTTCTCCATTTTCCATAGCTTTTAAAACTTCTAGTTTAACACCGCTTTTTTCTGCTAGCTTTTCAATGCTCATATTTTGTCTTTCTCTAATACTTTTCATTTTAGAAGCAAATTCTTCATTTTTTTCCATTATATCACTTTTTTACTTATTTTAAATACTAAAATTTTTAGTATAATATAAATTTGTATTTTAATTTATTTAATACTATTGAAAAATTATTATTTTTCTAAAAAAATTTCGTTGAATAAAAAGAATAAAAAGGGTTTTTACAGACCCTTTAAAAAGAGAATTAAAGTATATTCATAAATCGTTCTTTTATGAAAACTGGGCTGAATTCAATTATTGGTGCAGTAGAATTACCTGGTTTACATTTAAATTCTACAAAATTGCATTCATCATCTTTTATAATTTCCTTTAAGTCAATGTCTTTAAAAGAATAACTTTTAAGCCCAACGCTTGAAGCAATTTCAGCTAAATTCAAATCTTTTGCATAGGTTTCCTGGTTGCCTGTTGAACCGTATGCGCCATTGTTAATTACAATCCAGGTTAAATTCCTTGGACTGCATGCATTGACTGTAACTAATGAGCCCATATTCATTAAAAGAGCACCGTCACCATCAATAACAACAATATCTTTATCAGGTTTTGATAAGGCTAAGCCGAGACCTATTGATGATGCAAGACCCATTGATCCAATCATGTAGAATGTTTCATGTCTGTCTTCAATATCATACAATTCCCTTGATGGAAATCCGATGTTGCATACAATTAACTCATCGTCTATTGATTTCATTATTTTTTCAATTGCATCTCTTCTTTGCATGTTATCACCAATATTTAATCTCCAATAATACTGACACGGGTTTTCCTTCTTCAATACTCAATTCCCATGAGCTTCTAATGTCTTCATACGCTCCTTCAGGACTTCCAGGTTTAAAGAAGTTAAAGTTCATGGCCTCCAGAATAAGTGGTGTAGACTGACCCATTGGAACTTGTCCGCAGATATTTTCGCCTTCGGTTCCCCTGTGGCTCATAATCATTAAAAGTGGAAACTCATATAATTCGGTCAATGATTTCAATGCGTTTATGGAGTTTCCAAGTCCGGAATTCTGCATTAATATTGCAGGCTTTTTTCCTCCAAGAAAAGCTCCTGCACACAGTCCGATTCCTTCTTCTTCCCGTGTAACGGGTATATGGATTATTCCATCATCTTCATCAATCATATTTAATAATTTAGATAAGTTGACACATGGAACACTTACAATGAAGTTTATTCCAGCATCTTTAAGTCCATTATAAATAGCTTCAGTACTATCCATATTTATCATCTTTTTTAATCTTTAAGCATTTTTGAATACTTTATTTACTTAATTAATGTTTAATAGTAACATATATATTAAATTATTTACTTATTTATATTTATGTTTGATAAACTACCAATTTCTTCAAAAACGGAAAAAATTTTAACCAAATCTTTGGATGAAGAGATTTCCGTTGAAGAGGCAAACTATTTAATGAATATTAAAGGGGCTGATTTATATCCTTTGATTGCAACTGCCGATTATTTAAGGCATGAAATTGTTGGGGATAATGTTACATTTATTAATAACTGCAATATCAATTTCACTAACATCTGTACGGTCAGATGCGGTTTCTGTGCTTTTGGAAAGGATGCGGATGACCCTGATGCTTATATTTTAGATGATGAAGCAATTATAACCAAGGCTCAGGGGGCCGTTGAAAATGGCGCTCGTGAATTTACCTTGATGGGAGGGGTCTTGCCTGATGCAGATGTTGAATATTATGAGCACTTATTACAGCTTCTAAAAGGGGAATTTCCTGATGTCATGATTCACGGATTTTCACCTACTATGATTAATGATGCAGCTATTTTATCCGGCATTGATATGGCTGAAGCATGTGAAAGGCTTAAATCTGCTGGTTTAGACACTTTACCTGGAACTGCCGCTGAAATTTTAACAGACCGTTCAAGAGAAATAATATGTCCTGAAAAGGTCAGCGTAAATGAATGGATTGATGCAGTTAGAACAGCTCATGAAGTTGGTATTCCAGGCTCTGCTACCATCATGTATGGACATGTGGAGACATTGGAAGAGCGTGTTGAGCATATTGATATTATCAGACAGTTACAAGAGGAAACTCACGGTTTTACTGAATTTATTCCAATGACATTCATGCATGAATACTCTCCAATATTTTTGGAAGGTCAGAGAAATCTTGGTGCTACCGGAACGGAGGATTTGAAACTCTATGCTGTATCCAGATTGATGTTAAAGGATTTGATTCCAAATATTCAGGTTTCATGGGTAAAAATGGGTTTTCGCTTTGCACAGGTTGCATTAACTGCAGGTACTAATGATTTGGGTGGTACTTTAGGCGGTGATGAATTGTCTGAAGCATCTGGTGCTCCGGACGGTGTTGATGCATCCATTGAAACTTTGGGAAGTATTGTAAGAAATCTCGGCAGGAATCCTATTGAAAGAAATTCCAAATATACTGAATTCTATCCTATTGAATAAATAAAACAGTAGTTTATCAAAAATTCTAATAATATATCTAATTAACAGTGACTTCTATGAAATTCATTGCAATTGACGGACTTGATGGGTCCGGAAAGGATACGCAAATTGATTTACTTGCAAAATATTACAGAAATCAGGGAAAAAATGTGGTTGTGCGTTCACATCCATGTGATGACAATAGGTATGGGCGCAAATCCAGACAGGCACTTTTGGGAACCGGTAAGATAAACCATATTAAAGCCACCATTTACTTTGGGCTTGATGCAATCAGATCAGTTCGAAAATACAGTCATGATGATAGCATTGACGTCTTGATTTTTTCAAGGTATGTCCTGGCGGTAATGTATCTTCCAAGTGTTGTAAATACCATCACCTATAAGATAGTCTGTGCTGTACTTCCGACTTCGGATACGATGTTTTTTTTAGATGTTTCTCCTGAAGAATCCTTAAAAAGAATTGGTTCACGTGATGAGGAAACGGAAATGTTTGAAAATATTGAATCCCTTACCAAAAACAGGGAAGTCTCTAAAAAATTTACATACAACTGGAATGTTGTTGACGGGGACAAGTCTATAGAAGAAATAAGCAGCGAAATTATTTCCATATGCAAAGCTTCGGACTAGTTATTATTATTTTTTTAATACTTTATACACAACTTATAAATAGTATAAGAATATAATATATACCTATGAGTGAAAAGTTAATAGACCATTACGAAGAAGAAAAAAATTATGAAGAGGTTATCAGATTAATAGATGAAATGATTTTAAACGACCCTGAAAAAGCCTCATCACTACTTTTTAGAAAAGCCGAAGCATTGGTAGCTCTTGAAAAATGCGACCAAGCTATAACCACACTAAAAGTATATGTAAAAGACTGTTCAGAAAAGGAAAAAATCAAATCCTACATATTGATAGCATCATGTTACATGAACATAGATAATGATAAAAAGGCAGAAGAATATCTTGTTAAAATTCTTGATATCGACCCTGAAAATGACATTATCTTAAAACAGCTCTCTTACATGGCATACATTAACCAGAACTTTGAAAGATGCTGCTATCTGGTAAAAATCCTGATAAAGATTGACAAGGCGGATATTGAAGATTATATCAATATGATATTCTGCTGCATACAGCTCGACAGGATTGATGAAGCACTGAAATATGCCGAAAAAGTAATAGAACTGGACCCGACAAACCTCGATGTTTTTGCAACACTTACAATTGTTTATGAAAACATGGAAGATGAGAAAAAATTAAATGAAGTATGTGAAAGAATCATCAATCTAAAGGATGATGGAACTTTACAGATTATTCTTTTAAAGGCACAGGCATATTTGGAACTTGGAAAAAAAGAGGAAGCCTTTGAGTTCATTAACAAAGCCATTAAATTATATCCCTATGATCCTTTCCCATATTTAATGAAAGGAATCTTATACAATAAACTGGATATGTTTGAACAGGCTGATGAGTGCTTTAATGAAGCCTTCATGCTAAACCCTGAAATATTTGATAATATTGAAAAATTAAATTAATTATAGAATTTTTTCTAATTCTATAATACTTCTTTTATTCCGCTGTCGGTAATAATCATCAGTGAATTAAGATTTTCAAGCATTAATGAAGCTATTGGATGAGTTTGAATGTCTTTGTTCATAAAAACAAGTTCTTTTTCTACAATATCGACCCAGTTAACATTGTAAATGACCACGCCATTAACGATTAACCCCAAATATTCAGGTACAAACCTGTTTTCATTCATCTCTTCAAAATACTGATTTTCTCGTAAAATTTCTCTTAATACTTTATCCATACTAATCATCTCTTTCATAAACAAACTTGGGGACTGCTTCTTTAAATGGATCGAATGTCTCTCTGTTTTTTACTTCCATGCATTTCATACTGACTTTTGAGTGCAGGGATGAAGGAAGTCTTAAAATCCTTTTAAGGTCAATGGAAACCTTTGCGTCAATGGTAGCCAGGTTAACACGGGCCATAGCCTCAACTAAATTTTTGTATCTTCTAGGTCCGATGTCTCTTTTAAAGTAACCCCATTCATCATTATCCAGGTGATGTCTTGCCTTTAAAATATCTTTCATTAATTTTGGGTTAATCCCATCGATTTTCTCGCTTCCGGTCAAGTGCTGAACATTATATTTCATTTTATCGGTGAATATTTTGGAATAGCCGATAGGGATTGAAAAGTGTTCGAAGTTAAATGCCTTGTTTGAAATGTCAGTGTTGATGAACTGGGATTTTGGAACTTCAGCGCCTGCGACGTATTTCAACACTTCGGATCTGAGTTCACTGTTTGCAAGCATCATTTCATCGTCTAAAATTCTTATGTGATAACCTCTTCCTGAATAAATCAGATGAATGTTGTCAAGGCCCAAATCGCCGTCCAAGGTATCAATCAGTGAATTTACTATTTCTAAGGCTTCCCCTAAACAGATTTCACACACGCCGTCGCAGTTGCATGATCTTATTGGGATATCTTTTGCATCAACATCGAAAATATATTCGGCTTTTTGCCAATCCTGTCTTCTTCTGGGTTCATTATAAAAAGCTACTGAAATATACGCTGCAAAAGGAGCTTTATATCTAAGGAATTTTCGCAGAGACTCCGTTCCTCTGAAAGTTTTATATCTGTCATTAGGACCTTTACCGTTATGGTCAAAACCGAACTCTCTTTTTTTAATTCCGTCCCTAATGAATTCAGGAAGGTCTTTTTCACTCCATTCCTCACGATAATATTGGCGTCGTTCTTTCATGGTAGCTTTTGAAAACATAATATGAATTATTTTCGTCCAAGTATTTATTATTTGGTGAAGTGTGAATTTTGAAACTGTTTATATACTAAATTATTGTGGAAAAATATTCGAAATAGATGATGTTTAATGAGTGTTACCCGACATATTCGGTGCACATGAATTCTATGAATTAAATGAATGTATAAATATGCAGTTAAAGTATCTTTATCTTAAATGTGAAAGAATACTCCGACCGTGCGACAAGCCTAGGATCAGTAATTTGTTATATGCCTAAAGTATATGTTAGTGCAGTTCTATGAACTGATAATGTTGTTGTGCGCATTATTCTCCCTTGAAACTGCGTCACCGGCAACGGTGGGGTGGGTTGCAAGATAGGTAAAGCATAATCGTTGTTATAACTTCCAATGACA
>JAFRFB010000059.1 GCA_017434555.1 Methanobrevibacter sp.
AATTTTAATTGACTTATTTTTCTTTAATTTTATATACTATGAAGTACAATCTTTTATTATAGATATAAATATTTATGGTTGTTTTATTCATGGTTTTAAAAGATGATAATATAAATCAAAGCATGTTAGTTCCATTGGACTTGCGAAATTTGATTCCTGAAGATCATCCGTGCTATTTTATTAAAAATGTGGTCGATTTAATTGATTGTTCGAAAGCAAACCAGGAATTTCGTGGAAAGCCTGGTGAATTTGCTTATCCGCGAGAATTATTGCTCAGGCTCATTTTAATGAGCGTATTTGACGGAGGATTATCTTCAAGAGAAATAGAAAGAAAAACAAGAACTGACATTGCATATATGTATCTTGCAGCGATGGAGCACCCATCATATCGGACAATTGCACGATTTAAAGTCGAATATTCAGATTTAATCGACGAAGCATTCAAAACAACCATTAAAATTGCAAAAGAAAATGATTTAATCAAAATCCATCATTTGAGCTTGGATGGTACAAAAATCAAAGCAAAAACATCAATTAATAAATTAACAGATGAAAATCAAATCAAACTCCTGAAAGAACACCTTGAAAAAAGTATTGAACGTGATCAACAAGAAGATGAGGAACTCGGTGAGGAATCTGGAAATTCCGTTCCAGAATCATTAACAGACAAAGACAAATTCAAAGAAACAGTAAAAGAAATCAGGGAGTCTTCTAAAACTAGTAGAAACAAAGATAAATTACGTTCTTCAAGTTTAAATCTTTTAAAACAAGCAGAAAAAAATCCTGAAAAAGTTTTAAAAAAACTCAATGAACTCGAAGAAAAACTAAAAGAATCACCAAAAGATGTAATTAGTATCAACGACCCTGATGCTCGCTTGATGATGAATAAAAAAGGCAAATGGGAATGGGATTACAATGCACAAATCATTGTGGACGAATACAAAGGAATAATACTTTCATCATACATTACACAAAATCCAACAGACCATTTCGAGCTGATTCCATCAATAGAACAATTAGAAAACAATTTAAGCGAAATATATGAAGAAATACCTTCCAATTTCCAATTCAGTGCCGATAATGGATATTCCACAGATGAAAACACAACATATCTTGAAGAAAAAGGCCTCGATGGATACATATCCACTAGAAAACTCTCAAGAAAAGAAAAGAAATATAATCTATGGGAAAAACCTTTCCAAAAAGACAATTTCTGCTACGATGCAGAAATTGAAACGTATATCTGCCCTTTGGGAGAAATTTTATACAGAAGAAAAACATACGAATACAAAAACAAACAAAGAATAACTTACTGGACAAACGAATGCAAAAACTGCATTATGAAAGAAATCTGCTGCAATAAAAAGAACTACAGAATAATTCAAGACTACGGAAACCCTTCCAAAATCAGAATGCAGCGGAAAATGGAAACTGAATGGGCACAAAAAATCTACAAAAAACGATCAAAAACAGCAGAACTGCCATTTGCACACATAAAACAAAACATGAAACTCCATGAATTCACAACAACAGGAACAAAAAACACAAACACAGAATTC
>JAFRFB010000010.1 GCA_017434555.1 Methanobrevibacter sp.
ATCAGAATAATATCATAAAACAAAAAAAATGAACCGGTAAGACAACCGGGGATAGCTTGGATAATACTTATACTCAAAAGAGCATAACTGCCCAAGAATAATTTTACCAAATGACACAAACATTAAGTAAAAGTCTATAATCACTTAAAACATAAAAATGAATAATTAATAAAAAGGAGGTAACAAATATGAACCCGATACTTGCAGCAATTTTGTCATTCATTATTCCTGGTTTAGGTCAGGCTATAGAAGGCGATGTTAAAAAAGGAGTAATATTTTTAATAATTTTTATAGCACTTTATGTTGTAGGAATGCTAATATTCAGAGGATGGGTTGTTTCCATAATTAGAATAATTTTCCGTATCTATGCAGCATATGACGCATATATGATGGCACAATAACCATCATTATTTTTATTTTTTTAGAGAACAAATTTTTTTAAAAAAAAAGTAACCTAGAGGTTTTACCTCCAGAAATTAATAAATTAACTGTTTTAAATCATTTCTGATAATGGAAGTTGCATCAAATCCTTTAATGGCATCAACCATTTCAGGGAATTTAGCTTTAGGAATTAAAACATTAATCTGTGAAAAGTCAGAACCTGGAGTGAGTGTAGGTTCATCTGCACAGAGTTTGTTTTCAATCAGATAACTGGAAACCTCATCGATTTTAGAGTTTTCAATGTTGAATTTTACATCGAAGTATTTTTTAGCGGTAATTGCACCCAATAACTGTTCATAAATCATTTTAGCTTTTTCAAGTTTATCTTCACTGCATTTTTCACTGGCATAAAGTCCTGCTGAAGAATGAAGAATAGTTTCAATTTCTTTTAGGCCCGCTTTTCTTAAGCTGCTTCCTGTTTGTGTATTATCAACAATTAAATCTGCACCTTTAGCAATGTAAACTTCAGTAGCACCGTCGGAGTTAATTACCTGTACCATTTCATTATCACCGTCTGTCAAACCTCTGACCTGAACAAATGGTACTGCATCGCCATAGATTTCCTGATATGCTTCATTTTCCATGAAAAATTTTCTAGTCAAGTTTGGATATTCAGTAAAACATAAAATTGGAGTTTTTCTGTCTTTATTTGCTCTAAAAAAGTCTGACAAATTGTCATAAGGGGAATCTTTAGGAACTGCAACAATCAAACGGGTTTTTCCATAATCCAAATCCCCGAGCTTGATGGTATTTGTATCCCTTAAAACTGATTCTTCCTTAATCCAGTCTTCTCCAACAATAGCTATATCGACCATTCCCCTATTCAATTCTACAGGAGTGGATTGCGGACGAGTTAAAAAAGCAACAATACTATCATCGTTTAATATTTCAATTTCATAAGACTCATCACCAGGTTCGTATCCTTTAACCTCATAACCTGCATCAACAAATAACTGATGAGTATTTCCTCTTTTCACATTATTTAAACTTCCTTTCGGAAGTCCTAAAATTATTTTATCATTCATATTAATACCTAAATAAGAATTATTTATTTTAATGGTATATATAATTTTTAAAAAAAATAGAAAATTTAATCTTAAAAATAGTAATTAATAAAAGAAAATAGAAAAAAATCTATTTTCCATTCAATATCTCTTCAACAGTGAAACCAAATTTATCAGCCAACTCCTCAACAGTATATCCACTTTTAGGATCATTAGCCCACGCATTTAAAATATTAAGACAACCTTTAATCTCACCTTTAATTTCGCCTTTAATCTCACCCCTAATCTCACCTCTAGCTTCTGCCTTATCCAAAATATTCATTCTTTCGATTTTTGCTTCTTTCAAACCAATCATCTCCTGCAATCTTAAGATATCCTCATCAGTCTTTGCATACTTGTGAATCAAACATTGCATACAATATATCATTTCAATTTAGTAAAATCATTTTCTACGTTTATTTCAGGAAGCACTTCACAGATTCTTTCAACTGCCAACTCCTGATTATTCTTACAGCATCTTTGAAGAGTGATGAATTCAAGACATTCGGTTTTAGTGATAGTTCTTGCTGTTTAATTCTATCAACCATATTATTTAAATCATTCTAAGCCCCATCATAAGGTAAAGAAAATGAAAAAATTTATAAATTAATAACAATCAAAAACAAGTATTAAATAGAATTTTAAACAGATAATTAATTAAGAAGGTGATAAAAATGCCTGAAACAGATTATTTAAAAATACCTCAAAACAGAGTTGGTGCTTTAATCGGTACCAATGGAGATGTCAAAAAATCCATTGAAAAATTAACGGGCACCATAATTGATATCGATAGTGATGATGGAACTGTTTATATCACTCCCCGTGAGGATATGGAAGATCCCTTAGGTGTTTGGAATGCTAATCACATTGTAAAAGCCGTAGCACGTGGTTTTAACCCGGAAGTTGCTATGAAATTAATTCATGATGACATTTATCTCGAAATTATGAAATTGCCTTTATATATCGGCAAATCCAAAAAAGCATTGGCCAGATATAAAGGAAGAATCATCGGTAAAAATGGTAAGACCCGTGAACTCATTACTGAACTGGCCGATGTTGATATGGCCGTTTATGGAAAAACTGTTTCATTAATTGGTGAAATGGATAATGTTTTGATTGCCAAAGAAGCTGTTGAAATGATTTTGAACGGTTCCAGACACAAATCAGTTTATGCCTTTTTGGAAAACAAAAAAGAAACACTTAAACTTAAGGAATTTAAAGATCTCGTCGGTATCCATGATGATAAAATTGAGTTCAAAGATGGAATAGACTTTGACGAAGAGACCTTGCAGTAACATTATTATGTTACTGTCCTACTTTTTTTATTATAATTTTTTACCTTACTATTAGAATATTGCTTTGAAGATAGAATATTATCGATGTTAATAGCAAAACATTATATACTTCAACCAACATATATAGATAACATAGTATAAATACTATATTTTTTACAATTTTTATTATTATTTTAGTGTATATTTTTCAACAAACTAGGTATGGTGCTGTAAAAATATTACTCGTCAAATGCTCTCGGATGTTATTTATATACTTATTAAATTAATAATTTTAATTATAGAAAATTCTATAAAAATCAAAGGAGGACATAACTTGGTAGAAACAGATGCAGGACTTGATTGGCAGAAAGATTTCCAACACTTAACACCATCAGAGTTCTTTCGTAAAAATAAACAGATGTTAGGTTTTACCGGGAAAATCCGTTCATTAACTATTGTATTTCACGAATTGATTACAAACAGTTTCGATGCAGCCGAAGAATCCGGAATATTGCCTGACATTGACATTGAATTAATACGTGTTGACAAAGAACACTACATATTAAGACACAAAGATAACGGACCGGGAATTCCTGAAGACTATGTAATGCAGGTATACTGTAGTATGTTTGCAGGATCCAAATTCAGAAACATCCAATCCAGAGGACAACAGGGTTTAGGATGTAGTGGTTGTGTATTATTATCACAAATGACTACAGGTAAACCTGCCCGTGTAATTTCATGTTATAAAGACGGAGATGAAATTAAAGGAGTTAAAATGAAATTCCAGATGGATGTTAAAAACAATACAGGAATTTTAATGGAAAGAGAAGACTATGTTGGAGAATCAACCGGTGTCTGTATTGAATTGCAGTTTAAAGAAGTTTCCTACTCCATGGCAGAGCAAGGTGCATTCGAATACATCAGAAGAACCATGATCGGTAACCCTCACGCAAAAATCACATTCAGGGACCCTACAGGACACAAATATATCTTCAAAAGAGCAGCAGACATTGTCCCTACACTTCCAAAAGAAGTATTGCCACACCCTAAAGGTGTAAGTGCTGACGATTTAATGACAATGGCAAAAAATACTGATAAAAGAAGATATAAAAGTATGTTAACTTCTTCAATGTCCAGAATGTCAAATAAAAGAGCAGACGAAATAGCTGAAATGACTGGAATCGACATGAACAAACGTCCTAAGGACATGACATTCCCGGAAGCAGAGGCAATCGTTCAGTGCTTCAAGAAAATGAAATTTATGGCTCCTCCAACCGACGGTCTTATACCAATCGGATCTGAGCAGATTGAAAAGGGTATGAAACAAATCCTCAAACCGGAATTTGTAACTACAATTACCAGAAAACCTGTTACCTACGCCGGTGGTGTATCATTCATTATTGAAGCAGGACTTGCTTACGGCGGAGATTCCGGTAGAATAATCAATGAACAAAGAAAATCCGAAATCATGAGGTTTGCTAACAGAGTTCCATTAACATTCGATGCAGGAAGCTGTGCTATTACTGAAGCTTTAAAAAGTATTGACTGGAAACGTTACGGTCTTAAAGACCTTGACAACACCCCATTAACCTTATTCGTTAACATTATTTCAACACAAGTTCCTTACCTTTCAACAGGAAAACAAAGTGTTTCTCCAGAACCTGAAATCGTTCAGGAAATCAGACAGGCAACAATGAAATTGGCTCGTCAGCTCCAAAAACACTTAAGAGCAAAAAGAGCTGCAAAAGAAAAAGAAAAACGTTCCAAAGTATTTGAAGAATATGTGCCTGTAATTATTGAAGAAGCTGCTAAACTTGGTGAAACAGGTGTTCCTGAATATCAGGAAGTCCTTGCAAAAGTAACTAAAAGAGCTCTTGCCGAATTGCTTGGTGAAAAGGTTGAGGAAGAAGTTGAAGAAGAAGAACTTGACGCAATCATTATGGAAGAGCTTGATGAACATGGATATGCAGTTGATGAAGAGCACAGTAATCTCAATTACACTGAAGATGAAGATGAAGGAGATTTTGAAGAATAGGTGATTATATGGCTGAAGAAATAAATCATGAAGGTAAATCCCATAAAGAAGTAAGAAAAGAATATACTTTCAACAAGTTAAAAGGATTAGGTCAAGAAATCATTGAAGAAATTGAAAAGCAACAAGTTCCTTCAATCAGAGTTCCTTCAAGAGGTACCGGAAACATTGTATACGATGATGCAAAAAGATACTATGTTTTAGGAGACAGATACGGTAGAAGATCTCTCGGTAACGTTAAACAAATTAGAAAATTAGGTCAGATGGTTTACGTTGCAAATTTCTGTAAAGACTTGGTTGCAAGAGAAAAAACAGCTACCATCAGGGAAATGTATTATGTTTCCGAAGGTTGGGGAATCAGTTTCAAATCACAGCAGGAATCAAACATTGTTGGAGAGGATTTGGAAGTAACTCTCGGTACAACCCGTGAAGACTTAGGATTAATGCCTGAAGAAGACGGTGCATCAGTTTACGGAGACATTACCCTTCTGGATGATGATGTTGAAATCAATGCTGCCAAAGCCGGAAAATCAGGTTATACTATTTCTCCTACAATCGACCAGGTTGAATTCCTCGACTGCGGTGTTGAAAGAGTTATTGCAGTGGAAACCATGGGAATGTTTCACCGTATGGTGCAGGAAGATGCACACAAAAGATTCAATACATTAATTGTCGGGCTTAAAGGACAGGCTGCCCGTGCTACAAGAAGATTCATTAAAAGAGTTAATGAAGAATTGGAATTACCAGTCTATATCTGTAACGACGGAGACCCTTGGGGATTTCACATTGCACAGGTTATTATTTCTGGAAGTGCAAAATTAGCTCACGTTAATCATGATTTAGCAACTCCAAATGCAAAATTCATGGGAGTAACTGCATCTGACATTATCAAATACGATTTACCTACTGATAAACTCAAAGATGTTGACGTCATGAGATTAAAAGAGCTTTCCAAAGACCCAAGGTACAAAAACGATTTCTGGCAAACTGAAATCAAAAAGATGCTTAAGATCGGTAAGAAAGCAGAACAGCAATCTTTCTCAAAATACGGGCTCGAGTACGTTGTTGACAACTACTTCCCTGAAAAATTAGAACAACTGGAAAATTAAACCTAAAATTTTCCTTCTTTTTTTATTTTATTTTTTTAATCCATCGAAACATTTATATATTTCAATATTCCATATACCCTAGTAGGTATAGGTTGGTGTTATTTTGAAAAAATGTATGGATAGCGAAAATTTACATAGAAGACTTAAAAAAATTATAGGTCAATTGAACGCAATAGACCGTATGATTGATGAAGACATTCCATGTGAACAAATACTAATGCAAGTAAATGCATCTAAGTCTGCACTACATAAAGTTGGGCACATTATTGTAGAAGGACATTTAGAACATTGTGTTAAAGAAGCAATTGATGATGGAGATGCAGATGATGCATTAGGCGATATCTCAACAATTTTAGAGTACTATTCAAGACTCTAATTTTTTTTTAAAATTACACTATACCCCATAGGGTATATCTATACCAGGGGGCTGTGAGAATGAATTTAAAGTTTGGCAAAACTGAAAAGATAGACCTATCACTGATAGCAGTATCCGCAACCAGCCTAGTGGCAAGCTTTGTGCTTTCACTGGATTATCTGTCCTGGATTGCTGTGATATTATGTGGAATCCCAATATTTAAAGAATGTATAGAAGGATTAATAAGTGAATTTGACATAAAAGCAGATTTGCTCGTAACAATTGCAATCATAGCTTCAATAATAATTGGAGAAGTATTTGCAGCAGGTGAAATTGCAACGATAATGGCAATTGGAGGATTTTTAGAAGAATACACCGTATCCAAAACCCAGGGAAAAATAAAGGAACTTGCTAAATTGACACCGACAATAGCTACAAGAATCAGAAACGCTAAAGAAGAAAAGATTAATGCTGATGAAATTACGATTGGAGATACCTTAAAAGTGCTTCCAGGCGAAAGCATTGCATGTGACGGAATAATAACTGATGGAGAAACATCCATTGACCAGGCCACATTAACCGGTGAATCAATGCCTGTTGATAAGGTAAAAGGAGATGAAGTCTACAGCGGGACGATAAATCTTTACGGATCATTTATGATGCAGGCAACTAAAAAAAGCAACGAAAGTTCACTTCAAAAGTTAATCAAACTTGTCGAGTCATCTTCACCCGAAAATTCAAAAATCGTTAAAACTGCAGATAAATGGGCAACATTAATCGTTGCAATAGCATTTACTGCATCAATACTTGTATATCTATTAACATTTGAAATAACAAGATCAGTTACTGTTCTTGTGGTATTTTGCCCTTGCGCATTAGTACTGGCTACGCCAACTGCAATAATGGCCGCCATAGGAAATCTGACCAAATACGGAATCCTGGTTAAGGATGGCCAATCAATCGAAGAGCTGGCTCACATAAACGAATTGATATTCGATAAAACAGGCACTTTAACATACGGAACGCCTAAAGTGGTTGACCTAATCAGTGAAGATGCGGATATGATGTATTATGTTGCATCCCTTGAGTCCAAATCCGAACATCCCATAGCAAAGGCCATCGTTAATCATTATGATGGTGAAAAGCTTGGAAATGTTGAAAATTTCAAGATGATAATAGGTAAAGGAGTTAAGGGTACTGTTGACGGCTTTGAAATAATTGCCGGAAAAAAGAGCTTGCTTGAAGATGAAAAGATAACTCCTGAAAGCTCAATTAACCTAAAAGAGAGCGAAAGTGAAATATTTGTGGTGAAAAATCGTGAAGTTATTGGAGAAATTATCCTGGCCGATGTGGTGCGTGAAAACTCAGCCGAAACAATTGATATATTAAAAAAACAGGGCATTACAACAACACTTCTGACTGGAGATAATGAAAAAACCGGCAGCTACGTTGCAGAGAAATTGAAAGTGACAAATGCAAAATTCAACTGCCTTCCTGAAGATAAAAGCGAATACATTAAAAAACAACAATTAAAAGAAAATAAAGTGGCAATGATTGGAGACGGAATAAATGATGCCCCATCCCTTAAAAAAGCAAATGTGGGAATAGCTATGGGAAGCATTGGAAGTGACGTGTCAATAGAAGCTGCAAATATTGCATTGATCAATGATAATATCGGTGATTTGCCGCATTTAATCGGAATTGCAAGAAAAACAATTAGAACAATTAGCTTAAACATAGGATTTTCACTCACATTAAATATAATTGCAATGATTTTGGCAATATTTGGTTTGTTAAATCCTATTGAAGGTGCACTGATACACAATATAGGTTCTGTTTTAGTTATCATATATTCAGGCCTTCTTGTTAATTACAAACTTCCCAAAAAATTAGGCATAACTAAAAATTTAAATAAAATTAAATAAAAAGTATATTTATAAAACAATGGAGGCTAGATAATGGCAATCGAAGAAAAAGAAATTAAAGTTGTAGGAATGCATTGTCCTTCCTGTGTTAACGCAGTACAATTATCATTAACCGATGTTGATGGAGTCGAAGATGCAAAAGCTGATTTGGACTCAGGAATTACAAAAGTTACCTTAGATACTGACAAAGTAAGCGATGCTGACTTATCAGAAGCTGTAGAAGAAGCAGGATTTAAAGTAGAGTAAATCCCCTTATTTTTTTCATTTTTTAACCAAAGCATTATTTTTTTTAAACTCGTTTTTAGATTCATTACATTTACTATTTTGAAAAGCAAATCAAATATCAAATTATATATAATTTAAAAAATAAATTTTAAAACATAGATTAAATTCTAAATTTTTAAAGGGATTAAAATGAAAACTGTTGCAATTAATGGATATGGAACCATAGGAAAAAGAGTTGCCGATGCTGTTGCAGCTCAAGATGACATGAAAGTAATTGGTGTAAGTAAAACCAGACCAAATTACGAAGCAAGAACAGCTGTTGAAGAAAAAGGTTATCCTTTATACATTGGAATTCCTGAAAGAGAACAAATGTTTAAAGATGCAGGAATCGAAATTGCAGGTACTGTTGAAGACATGATTAAGGAAGCTGACGTTGTTGTTGACTGTACTCCTGGAAGTATCGGTCCTCAAAACCTTGAAATGTATAAAAAAGCTGGTGTAAAAGCAATATACCAAGGTGGAGAAGACCATGACTTAACAGGCCTTTCATTTAACGCTATTTCAAATTATGACGATTCATACGGTGCAGACTATACCAGAGTAGTTTCCTGTAACACAACAGGTCTTACCCGTACATTACATACAATCGATAAAATAGCTGATATCAAAAAAGTAAGAGCTGTAATGGTAAGAAGAGGATCAGACCCATCTGAAGTCAAGAAAGGTCCGATTAACGCAATTGTACCAAATCCTCCAAAAGTACCTTCCCACCACGGTCCTGACGTAAAAACCGTTATGGAAGGCATTGACGTTACCACAATGGCTTTGCTCGTGCCAACCACATTAATGCACCAACACAACATTATGGTTGAAATCAATAACGATGTGGAAACCGCTGAAATTGTTGAAGCGCTGGAAAAACGTTCAAGAGTTATTGTTGTATCTGCAGAAGAAGGATTAGGTTCTACTGCTGAGTTAATGGAATACGCTAAGGAATTAGGTAGAAGCAGAAATGACCTATACGAAATTCCAGTATGGAAAGAATCCATTAACGTTGTAGGAAATGAACTCTTCTACATGCAAGCAGTGCACCAGGAATCAGATGTAATTCCTGAAAACATTGATGCAATTCGTGCACTTTTAGAAATGGAAAGTGACAACGAAAAATCAATTGCAAAAACCAATAAAGCTATGGGAATTTTATAATTCCCTTATTTTACCCTTTTTTAATTGATTAAACTATTTACCATAATAATTAAATGAAAGAAAAATTTAGACAGTTATTGCTAAATCTTTAACATTTTTTCTAAAAAAATATAATTACTATTAAAATAATAGTATTTCTATGAAAAATAAAGTGTTTTTTGGACCTGCAGGAAGTCCCGTTAACTATAAAGGAGCAGCATATAAAGCTCCAAAATATATTCAAAGAATTGGACTTGACTCTTATGAATACCAGTCCCCATATGGAGTTAGAATTGGTGAGAAATCCGCAAAAATATTGAAAGACGAAGCGGAAAAATTCGGTATTTTAATTTCAATGCACGGTCCGTACTATATTAACCTCTGCGCCAGGGACAGTGAAAAGATTGATAAAAGCATTGGCCATTTAATAGCTACTGCCCGTGCCGGTGAGTGGATGGGCGCATACAGGCTGGTTTTTCATCCGGGTTTTTACACCAACCAAAAACCGGAAAAGGCTATGGAAATTTCCAAACAAACCATCAATCGTTTATTTGAAGAGCTTGAAGCTGAAGGCATTGAAGACTTTACCTTTGCTCCCGAAACTACAGGCAAACGTACCCAGCAGGGAAACATTGAAGAGATTGTTGAGCTGTGTGCCAGTTTTGATCACTTTGAGCCTACAATTGACTTTGCACATATTCATGCCCGTGGAAGAGGTTTTTTAACTAAAAAAGACGATTACAATTGCATTTTTTCAACGATTGAAAACAAATTGGATATTGACCGCCTGCACTGTCACTTTACAACCATAGAGTTTGCAAGCCACGGCGAAGTCAAGCATCATACACTGGATGAAAGCGATGAATACGGTCCACAAATTGAAGATTTACTTTCAAACCTGATAGATAACGGCTGGAATGCAAACATTATCTGTGAAACTCCTTTAAGGGATATTGATGCTTTAAAAATGAAAGAGATGTATGAAAGCATGCTTTAATTTTTCTTAAGTTTTAAGATGACAAGTTCTGAATCGGTTCCCCACCTCATTGGAGTGTCCATTGAGCCGACACCTGTCGTTACGTGAAGGTAATGTCCGAAACTATCCTTAAAAAGCCCCATGTTATATTTAAAGATTATATTTGCAAAGTTAAGTGCTGGGTAGAACTGTCCCCCATGAGTATGGCCTGAAAGCTGAATGTCAAAGCCCATGCGTGAAAATTCCTTCCAATAGTATGGAACATGATAATTGATGATATTTACAAAGCCGTCCTTAACCGGTGATTCATCGAATTCAGGAATATCCTTATCATCAAAGCTGAATCTTAAACCGTAAATGTTCAGGGATTCAAATTCCATAGATTCATTATCGAGAACTATAATTCCCGCTTTTCTGCATGCCTTAAAAACGCTTTCAATGCCCATATAGAAATCATGGTTTCCCGGAGTAAATACTACAGGCATGTTAACTTCCTTAAATGCCAAAAAGTCATCTTCTTCAACAACAGAAGATCCGTCTGCCAAGTCACCGGAAATTATAGCTATTTCACATGTATTTTCAAGTTCCTTTAGCTTATCGACAATTTGGCGGATAATCTTTTTATGACGTACTGAGCCGAAATGTACATCAGACATTTGGACGATATTAATATCTCTTGAGAGATTATCCAATTTTAATGTTTTCTCATTTACAACAAGATTATGAGCCTTATAATAATTGTAGATACCTAAAATAGGAACTATGGCCAATAAACATAGGTTGACTTCAGCGGAAAGGTGAATAAAAAGAGATAACGCATAGATTATTAGAATGTCTATTAAAAACATCACAGATGCCCACATCCAGATGCCGTCAACAGCAGCCATGAATCTTGTAAAAACTGTGGATTTTTTAGCTTCAAGAAACAACGGCACCAAACGAAGGAGGCCAATAATCACCACAAGCCCTAAAATGACCAGATTATCCAAAGGATAAAACAGCATGAAAATATACTTCAGCAGGAAAAATTCAAAAAGCATATAAAATGGGGTAATGAAAATAACTCGCCTCGTTCTAAAACTCATAACCGATGCTCCAAAATTTTAAATAATATAAAGATAATATATTTTAAAATCTATATATAACTATGGTGATTTTTTGAAAAACAGTTCTAAGAAAAGCGAGCCTAAAAGTCAAAGCCAAAAATCTGCAGTTTTCGCTAATGATAATAAAAATAATGCGGAATGTGTGGTTCTAAAATCCGCAGGCTATCCTTTTGACTTTGAATTAATGGAACATTCATTGGAAATAACTGATAAGAGTTTATTTGAACAGTATGCTCGTGACCAATGGCTGGGTATGGAAGTAAACAGTGAATCCTACCTTTTTGATCAAAAAATCATCCCTGATTTTGCTTTTAAAGTGGTTTGCGTAAGGCCTGAAAACTCAATCATTTCAGAGCACACCAGAATCAAGATAATAATTGAAGAAAAGAACGACAATTCCTTAAAATCAACCAAAAGCAGCATCAAGCTTTCAGATGTTGTTGGACAAAGCAATGCCAAAAATAAAATCAAGGTCATTGAAAAGTTTCTTGTTGAACCTGAAAGTTTTGGCAGGTGGGCTCCAAGAAACGTCTTATTCTACGGACATCCAGGTACCGGTAAAACCATGCTTGTAAAGGGACTTGCCGGAGAGGTTGACGTTCCGCTCTATCTGGTTAAAGCAACATCATTGATTGGTGAACATGTAGGTGATGCTGCATCCAAAATACATGATTTGTATGAAAAGGCTTCAAAAAACTCACCGTCAATAATATTCATTGATGAAATTGATGCCATTGCACTTCACAGATCATTTCAATCACTAAGAGGTGACGTTTCCGAAATAGTCAACGCACTATTGACCGAAATGGACGGCATTGATGAAAACGACTCAGTAATCACAATATGTGCCACTAACAATCCTTCATCACTTGACAGTGCCGTTAGAAGCCGTTTTGAAGAGGAAATTGAATTCAGGCTTCCAAGCGATGATGAAAGATATGAGATTTTTGAAAAAAATATTTCCACATTGCCTTTAAAACATGACTTGGACTTGGAAAAGCTTGTTAAGGTATCAAAAAACATGTCCGGAAGAGACATTAAGGAAAAGATACTTAAAACAGCACTTCACCATGCAATAGCTAATGATAAGGACTGTGTTGATATGGAAGATATTGATTATGCCCTAAAAGCATCCAAAGTTAAAATTAGCAATGTTAAAGGAATGTTTGAATGAAGTTCCGAAGCCAAATTTACGATGCCCTGAAATACACTTTAAGAGATTGGAAACCCATTATTCTTTTGGGGCTGATCTTATGCATTTTATCAGTATTGAATAATGTAAATGAAGTAGAGACCATAATTGGAATTGCAGTATTAATTCTTACGATTGCATTATTGTTTCTTGAAGAGGGATACCGATACAAAATTATTAAAGAAACTATTAATGGAAACAATAATCCTCCAAGTTTTGGAAATATGAAAGAACTGATAATAGAAGGATTATTGGAAAGTTTTACAATAACCGTCTATTTTACGGCAACATACATATTTATATCTTCAGCAAATAAAATTAATCTTATAAGCCATGTTCAATACATACACTGGTTTATTTTAGTGATAATTTCTATGGCCATCTATTTCTTATCCTTTGGAGCTGTCATAAATAAGGCACTACATGATGACAAATTCATTTCAGCATTTAATCTTATAGAAATTGGCAGATTATACTTAAAAATAGGCCTTAAAAGAACAATACTGCTAATAATCATTGGAACAGTAAGTATTAACTTCATTATAACTTCCGTTATCGAATTGGGAATATATGATTTTGCCCAATACCTTGATTTTATAATAAACTTCATTGTAAATCCGATTTTAATATTATTTTTAACCAGATTGAGCGGACTAATCGGAAAAGAAGTTACTTACGGTTAAAATCAAAAATATATTCTGCTGACTTTAATATTTCCTGCTTATCATCAGCAGCTGCCTGCTTTAGATTTTGTGAAATGTCGAAAAATATCTTGTTGACTATGGAATTTGTTAAATTATTTAGAATTTTACTACTGCCATCTACATCTGACAACTTTGAAGATGCTTTTTTTGTTTCACGTTGTCTTATCTCTTCCATAGATACTCTTAAACTTGATAGTAAATCATCAACTTCCATTATTTTAAAGGATTCTTTAAGTAAATGATACTCTTCATCAATGATAATTTCCGCTTCACCGAATTCCTTCTCACGAAGCTTTGTATTGTAATCTGCAATTTCACGTAAATCATCAATGTTAAAGAGTTTTACCCCCAAATCCCTAACGTCTTCTGAAATATCACGTGGATTTGCAATATCGACCATCATTAACTCACAATCATTAAGTCCAATATTTTCAAGCCTTTTCTTGTTTATGATTGAATGTGGTGCACTGGTTGCGCTTATGACCAAATCGGCATTAACCAGGTAATCGTCAAGCTGTGAAAATAAAATGGCAGTTCCGTTTAAATCTTCAGCAAGCTCAACTGCAACATAAAATGTTCTGTTAGCCACAAATATTGCATTCAGGTTCTTTTCAGCCAGTGCCTTAGCCACCAGCTTTCCCATTTTACCGGCACCTACAACCAATACTGATTTGCCGGTCAAATCACCCAAATGCCTTTCGGCCAAATCAACTGCTGCTGAACCTATTGAAACAGATCCCTTGTTGATATTGGTTTTGTTTCGAACAACCTGACCTACATGAATAGCTTTTGTAAAAATCAAGTCTAAGAATTTACCGCAATGATGATTTTTAGATGCTTTGGCTTTTGCATCCTTGACTTGACCTAAAATCTGGTCTTCACCGACAATCATGGACTCCAGACCTGAGGTCATACGAAGCAGGTGCATTACTGAGGATTCACCGTATTCTATAATGATATTTTGATTTTCATGAGAGAGGAGTTCCTCATCAAAGGAGATGTTTTCATTATGAAGATAATATTCCTTACGGTTACAGGTGGATATTTCAATATATTCGTTGATAGAATACTTTTTCTGCAATTTCCAGAAGATTTCATCTATTTCTTTTGAAATGTTCTCCATAGATTCTATATCTGCAATTTTATGATCAACCCTTAAATTAAGTATCATCAAAATCCCTCTTAATTAACTCATAAATAACAGCCTTTGCCTCATCCATTTCTTCTGATTCGATTAAGCCTTTAATATTTTCATTTTCAAAAATCCTGTATAAATAATCTCGCCTGTCCTTTTGGTCAGGTACATATTCCTTTAAAAGTGAACGTGAATAATCCTGAAGTTCAATTTCCAGGATGTCTTCTTCAGTGATTATGGATTGTATTCTTTTTCTTAATTGCCTTGCCATTAACGGACTCTTGCCGTTGGTAAAAATAGAAATTTCAATATCTCCAATATTAAAGCTTGTTGGAACAATTACATCTCCATCATTTGGAAAATCTGCACGGTTTAAAAGTTTATCTTTGGATATGTCTGCAACATGATTGGACAAATCCCTGTCGCCGCTTGCAATCACCACCAAATCTGCCCACCCGACAAGTTCATCAGCTTCATCGGTTGAATGAAGTTCAGCCCCTTTTTTTGATAATTCCTCATCAATGGAGTTTCCGGCAAGTTTTACAATCGCCCCATGGTCTAAAAATTTATTTGCTCTTCTTGTTGCAACTTCTCCCGTACCTA
The DNA here is from genome assembly GCA_017434555.1 of Methanobrevibacter sp. Taxonomy (GTDB): domain Archaea; phylum Methanobacteriota; class Methanobacteria; order Methanobacteriales; family Methanobacteriaceae; genus Methanocatella. The sequence goes on from JAFRFB010000010.1 coordinate 15,309, forward strand.
AAATGAATACGTTTAATCCGGAAGTTTTTAAATAAAGAGCAGTCCAATCCATTTTAATCAGAATCTTCTAAAGATTTTGCTTTTAAAACACTTACAGCACGTCTTAAATCATTGTCACATTCAGTCAAAACATTCATTGCTTCAAGTTTTGAAATGTTGAATGTTTCAGCAAGTGCTTCAGCTTTAGCATCAGGTTCAGGTTTTTGAACACCTGTCAACCTTTCTGAGAGTTCCTTTTTCAAATCCAAGTACTCGTCATGACTCATGCCCATATTCCTTAAAGTCATGTCTCTTAAAGGACAAGGTTTGGATGGTTTACAACACCAAATTAATGAACCGAAACAAGTACCGGCTCCCTCACCTAATCTTGTTTCCTTACCAAACTGAGTTTTAATCTCGATATACTCCCTAGGAGTTAAATTCACTTGCTCTAAAGCATTTAAAACAGGGCATGGTTTTATAGGAGGACAACAAAAAGCAAGCCCCCTCACATCTCCACCTCTGCATATATGAGATGGTGCATCTTCCCAAGTCATAATAAAATCACCATAATATAATAGTTTAATTTATCTTGATGGCAATATATAATACTTTGTAAAAAATCAATAGCCAGGATAATTTTTAACTGATTTTGCAAAAATTACTAGTATCCACGACTACATATATAATATTATGAAATTATGGAATCCCGTAGCATTTTTTATCAGTTTAATAATGAGTATAGTGATGGCTTTAATATTTTCATACCCTATGGGAATGCCGGTCTGGCTATGCTTTGCGTTATGGCCTTTAAGATGGCCTGTGGCATACTTTTTTGCAAATTTCATCTGCAATCCTTTAGGATTTAAACTTGCAGTGAAAGTCTTTGATTTCAGACCGGATAAAGAATACGGCATCTGGAATCCTGTACCATTCTTCATAAGCCTTCAGATGAGTTTTATCATACCCTTAATATTCGGTTGGGGTTTTGGAGGATTACCTTTAGACATCTTCCTTTACATGTGGCCTGTCAGATGGTTTGTTGCATACTGTTTAATTAACTTCATTGTAAGGCCATTGGCATTTAAATTGGCCATTAAAGTATTTAATTTTAATCCAGAGGCACATTAATGATAATCAACGGAATCAGTGTAGCTGTTCAAAGAAAAAATATTAAAAACATGTACCTTCGAGTCGTTCCTCCGGAAGGTGAGGTTAAAATCTCTGCACCATTATTTGTAAGTGATGACAAGATTATCGAGTTTGTCGAATCCAAGATGGACTGGATTTTAGCTAAAAAGACACAGATATCTGAAAAGAAATATCTTCCCCAACTAAAATATGTTAACGGTGAAAAGCATTATCTGTGGGGTGAGGAGTTTACTTTACAGTTAATAGCAAACAATATAAAAACGGCCTTTGTAAAAGAGGATATTCTTTATCTGCCGGTTTCAAAAAGAAGCAAAATGAAAACAAGACAAAAGACATTGGAAGATTTCTACAGAGAGGAACTTCAAAAGGAAATTTTAGAAATCTATGACAAATGTACAGCAATAGTTGGAAAAAAACCTTCAGAGATTAAAATACGCAAAATGAAAAACTGGGGAAACTGCAAACAGAATAAGGTCATTACACTTAATTTGAATCTGGCCAAAAAGCCTAAAATATGCACACAATACGTTTTAATTCATGAACTGTGTCATCTGATTGAGTTCAATCATTCAAAAAAATTCAAAATGCTGATGGATAAGAATTGCCCGAAGTGGCAGGAAATAAAAAAAATGTTAAATGATTAAAAGAGAATTAACCTTCTCTTTTAAGCATATCTTCTTTTTCGTCTGGCGTGAGTTGTTCAACGATATCTTCAGGAGTACCGATATCCAATAATTTTCCTCCTCTCATTAAAGCAGCTCTGTCACAGACATCTAAAACAAAGTCCATATCGTGAGAAATGATAATGAAAGTTTGTTCTAATTCTGCACGTGCTTTCAAGATTGAATCTGTAACAACTACACGGGTAATAGGATCCATTGTTCCTGTAGGTTCATCCAATACAATAAGTTTAGGTTCTTTAATCAATACCTGTGCAAGAGCAACCCTGTGCTTTTCTCCTACACTTAACTCATCAGGATACTTTTCCAAAATGGATGCAGCAGTAGAATCATCAAAACCTACAGTAGTCAATGCATGAATAGCTTTGATTTTACCGAATTCTGCAGGTAAATCCAAACTGATAGCATCTGTTAAGTTACCTAAAATATCCCTATGTGGATATAAAGAGTATTCTTGGTGTAATAATCCTATATATGGCATGATACGTCCACGGTTAAGAGGACCTACTTTTGTCATGTCAATCCATTCATCACCAAGTTTGATTTTAATGTCACCGCTACTCGGTTCGGTTAATCCCATCAACATTCTTGTTGTTGTGGTTTTACCGGATCCGCTTAAACCTACTATACCGAAGATTTCTTCTTTATTAATAGTTAATGTAACGCCGTCAACAGCTTTAATAACTCCTCTTTCAATGGAGTAGTAATGTTTTTTAACGTCTTCCAATACAACTTCAGGTTCACCGAATTCAGGAATTTCAGGTTTTTCCGGAACAGGAACAGTTGCCATGAAGTTATCAACGACAGTATGTGGCTCTCCTTCTTCTTTAATTTGACCGTCTTCAAGCCAGATTACCTTATCTGCAAGTTCTGTCATGACTTCCGGCCAGTGAGATGTAATGAGCATTGTGATTCCTTCATCCTTAACACCTTCTTTTAAGGTGTTGTGAAGTTTTACTGCAGTTTGTGGGTCTAAAGTACCGGTCGGTTCATCTGCTAAAAAGAGCATTGGGTTTTTAGCGAGTTGTCTTGCAAGTACAACCCTCTGTTTTTCCCCACCACTTAAATCACGTGCGATATGAGTAATACGATGGTTCATCTGAACCATTTCCAATAATTCTAAAGATTTGTAAAGGCCTTCTTCATAAGGTAAGCGGTCACCTATAGCCCTCATTACATTTTCAATAACAGTTTCCTCATCATATAATGCGAAGTTACGTTGTAACATGATGGATATTCTTCTTCTGATAGCTGCGAATAATTTTCTATCACAGTTAAAGAAATCAACTTCCTGAACAGCCAATTCACAGCCGCAACTGCATTTTTCTCCATCGTGGGAAGGCGGTTCTATAGTCAAACAGTTAGGACATACTGCAACATTCATTAAGATTTTACCGGAATCCGGCCTATAATCTTTTGTTCCTCTGAGCATGTTGATTAAAACAGATTTTCCACTTCCACTACGTCCTAAAATACCTAAAGTCTCCCCTTCATCTATAGTTAAGTTAATATCCTTTAAAACATCCACATCATTAAAAGATTTTGTAATGTTTTTAAGAGTTATAAAATTCATTGAACATCACCTATTGTATATTATTAATAAATATAATCTTGAGTGTTAATAATATTTTTGATTTAAAAATTAGAAATGCTAAAATTTAACGTTCCGGAAATTACGGCCCTGGCTATTGAAAAGCCGAAAACACCGCATTGATACATTTTTCTTATTTTTTCTGTAGAATCGATTGAATTGTTGCCGATGACTTTAATATCAGTATTTTCACAGATATTTTCAAGTAATTTCCAGTCAGCATCGAAAACATTCGGGTCCATCGCATCGAGATGCAAGTAATCGGCACCGGCAGCTTCTATTGTTTTTGCAGTTTCAAGAGTGTCTATTCCTTCAACATTTGCCCGAATCTTTACAGACACTTCGCTTTTTGAATTATCAACAATTTGGGAGATGTAATCATGTAAATCAGGTCTTTTTAACATCTCCTGACCGCATCCGATATTGACTATTTCTTCTTGACGGCAATGACAGTTTATTTCTATAATATCCAGGTTCTTGATTTGAGAAGCTTCAATTATCGGTTCGGGAGTTGTTGATCGTACATTTGCACTGACGCGCACTTCCGGATGGGTTTTTTTAATCAGATTTACTTCATTTTCTATATGAGGAATGATTTCATCAAGTTCAAAGTGAAATTCCTTTCTTCCCCTTTCGATTATTTTTAAAGACGCTTCAATAGTCTTTTCATCAAGGCTGTATCCGCCTAAAGTAACTACATCAAATCCGTATGGAATAACTTTATTTAAAAATTCTGCATCTGTTATTCCGGCCATTGGTGCAACTACTTTTATTTAAAAAACCCCCTCAGTATTCTTTTTCAATAACCCATGTCCAAGGTTCGTTGTCACGGTCACGGATTTCTTCAAGACCAATATCTGCCATGTAAGCTGCATCTTCTGCATTTTTGCCTCTTCCGATTCCAGCTTTAAGGCCGATTCCGATTTCCTCATCGATTTCAACCAAAATTTCTTTGATTTCCTCTTCGCTTAATCCGTTACATGGGGACATGAAGTTATCTCCACCGATGAAGAATAACAATGCTCCTTTTTTAATCAGTTTGGTCATCAAGTAGTGCTGAGCCTTGTTAACCATGAAACTTGTATCAAAAGCAGATTCGATATCGGTTAATGTTTCGGTTACGCTGTTGATGTCTATGTGTGCTGCCTGAACGAAACTGTCCTCTTCTGAAACCAAACTGTCAATAGCTAAAATCTCTTTTCTTTGAGATGATTGTGCTCCCCCTTCTTTTTGAAGAGCTATTGTAGCTAATCTTTGAGCTTCGTGAGGAGTTTCTGCTGCACCTACACCCATACTTATTGTGATTGGGTATCTGTTTCTGATTGATCTTTGAATTCTTAAATGGTCTTCTTCATCCAAACCATTTGAGATGGCAAGCAAATTGTCGAATCTTGTAAAGAAAACCAAACCCTTCTTATTACCGAAGTGGTTGTTTAAGTCTGCAAATAAACTTGCCTGCAACATTTGTAAATCTGATTCTGTACGAGGTCTTGGAGTAACAGTCCAAGGACCATAATTATCAATTTGTATCAACGTCATTTGTATCATTACATTACCGCCTTCATTGTAGGATGCCATCTAAAATTATTTCGGCTAAATTAATTTTGGCATCTAGATTATTCATAATAGTATTTGTAATTATTACTTTATTAATAATTTTGCCTAAATCTTTTTCTAAATTTTCATCTTTATCATCGATTACCATGATATCCAGGAAATCCTTATACAATTCTGCAACTCCAAGGGAGGAGACTTCAATTCCCAAAGCCTTCATAAACTTGGATGCCGGTCCTGAAACGGAATCGTTTCCGATTATTGGAGAAACTGCAATCACACAGGTATCTTTTAAGGCCTCTTTTACGCCTTCAAGTGAAATTATAGGTAGTATTGATGTTATCGGATTTGAAGGTCCGATTATTACTGCATCTGATTTTTTAATAGTATCGATTACGCCTTCTGCAGGTGAAACCTCTGAAAATACAACATCTAAAACTTCAGGTTCTGAGGCATGCTTTATTAAAAAATCATGAAAATCCAACTCACCGATATCTGTGATGATTTTAATCTCTGAATTTTCATTGCTCATCGGAATGATTTTGGATTCGATTCCCATTTGTCTTCTTTGAATGTCAACACTTTCCTCAAGTGAATAATCCTGCATCAGCATAGTTTTCTGTATTTTGGTGGCTCTGTCGATATCTCCAATTCTTAAAAGCTCCGGAGATGATAATTCAGCAAGCCTTTCATTGGTAACGAAGGTATCGTTTTTAACGCCGTACCATGTCTCGTCATTTATCATGTCAGCCATGGTGTATAGGACTGTATCGATGTCTGCAGATACATAAACACCTGAAAAATAATCGTTTTCTAAAGTATTGACAATAATAGACAAATCCTTTGAATCAACAATCTCTTTTATTCCCTGAAGTAGTTTTGGAGTACCTGTGCCTCCGGATAAAACAGTAATCATAATATCTATTTCCTAAATACATCAAATTCTTTCGGCATAAGCAATGGCTTAATGCTTGAATCCTTATCTCTAAGCTGTGTAAAAGCAGCGAATCCTGAAACTATTACAACCGGAAGGCCTTCATCAGCCTGACCCATAATGAGTGAAGCGGCACTTGCCATTTCATCTGCAGTTGCAATTTCTGTGGTTTCAAGTTCACGGCCATACAAGTCCATTTCACCGACCCGAGTCCATAATGGGGAAATTCCACTGCATCCTATTGCAGTTCCAATAGCACCGAATCTGAAAGCTCTGCCCTGTGTGTCAGTTATTATAACTGCCAGATCTTTTTCAAATTCAGATTCCAAAAATTCCCTGATATTTTTTGCAGATTCATCAGGATTTTCAGGAACAGGAGTTGCAAGACCATCTTCAACATTGGATTCATCAATAGCTGCGTTTGCAGTGACAAAACCATGTTTGGTTTCCGTAATTATAAAATTAGGGCCGATTCTTACAACCTCATTTGAATTTTGTAAAATTACTTCAACAAGTTTAGGGTCCTTTTTACAGATTTGAGCTATTTCAATTGCTTCATCGGAGGGCTCGACATCATCTAGTCTGATAATGTTACCTTCGGCCTTTGAAATCAATGTCTCGGCGATTAATATAATGTCACCATCATTTAAATCATAATCTGAGTTTAAAACAGCCTCTTTAATAATATTTCCAATGTCATCTCCCGCTTTAACTAAAGGAATACCCTTTAAGCCAATTAATTTAATTTCCATAGTATCATCTTAAAAAATAAAAAAATTATGGATTATAGACATCTATTGTCCATTCTCCATCAAAAACAGTAGCACAAGAAGTTACCGGTTTTTCATAATCGGCAAAAGTGCCCTCATCAAAAATAAATTTCGCAGCTTCACTTGAAGTTTTAGCGTCAAAATCAACCGGATCAGGTACCTGACTACCGTATGTTGATATGAAAGCCGCTTCTCCATAAGGCACTTCTTCAACCAGCAATTTTTTATCACTGACAATTCCAATGAAACACTCGTATTCATCCTCTTTATCTGAAGACGTTACAACACCAGCAATTCTTGGAGTATTATAATCATCTTTTTCATAATCCATTGTAAGCAATGAATATGCCAACGCATCTTTAATGTTCATTCCCAAAGCGATTTTATCGGCAATCACATCGGTATGAGAACCGTTTGATATGATTGCTGTATCGCCAACAATCTGAAGACTGTTATATGCGATATAGGTATTTTTATAAATATCCTTTTCAAAACCTTCCTTTGGAACAACGGCCGCTCTGGTATCGAATCCCTGACATTGCCTGTTTGGAAATGACCTGCTTGATACCCTGTATGCAGCAAATGGCTTTCCATCACTATTCATTCCAACTGATAATATCCTCCCAGTATACATACAATCTCTCCTAAATTAGGTTTTTGGACGTTGAACAGCTTTATCCGGACTAATGCCATCAGGAGTAACGATAACAATCTCTCCCGGCCTAATCGATACTTGTCCTTCATCCATAACTCGCGCCTGAACTCCTATAGCACCGTTTGCAATGGCGTCTGATCTGTCGACACCGTTAACGGTTACCTTGTGGAGATTGGCAACAGGCACAATATAATACTCGGCGTTACCTGAAGTGTCAGTCACATTCGGCTTACCTGTAGCGCCACTGTCTGTAGCGTCCATCGGTGAGTCGACAGCTGAAAAATTACTGGTAACGACTAGAAAAATCATTATTGTAAATAAAATATCAATAAATGGAACTAGATTAATGTTCGGTTTCTGGTCATGCAAAAACCTTTTTTTATATGATTTAACGTCAATTGCCATATTAACCACTTATTGTCTTAATTTACTCTCTGTAATTTCTGCATTCACATTACATTTCTCTAAAATAATGTTGGAAATACTTTTGTCCAACATACTCGGTTTAAACGAAACCTTGATATTTGCATAAGGGTCTGAAATCAGTCTTGTATTTACAACACCCTCCGCTTCCTGAAGTGCCGCAACAGCACATTCAACATTAGCTTCCACTCTCACTTTTACAACAGCGAATCCCCAGTTGGTCATTTTTGTAGCAAGTTCGATTTTATCCATTTCCACTTCAATAAGTCCTTGAATATAAGTATAAATTGGTAAAAGAACAATAACAACAAGAAGACCCATGATTGTAGTGGTAAGTGCTACATAAATACCTTCAGCCATTGCAGCTGAATTAGGATTAACACCTAATGACTTGAATGTCATCCAGATACCGATAACGGTACCGATTAATCCAATAAAAGGAGCAAGTTCAGTAATAGTTTTGATGGTGTTTAAACCTTTAGTCATTTTAGCGACTTCAACAATGAAAATCTGTTCCATACTTTCCTCAACTTCTGTCTTGTTTTTATAACCTATCTTTAAAGTTTCAGAAATAATACGGGAAACAGGATTTTTAAATCGGTTGATCTGTTTTAAAGCTTCAACAGCACCTCCCCTTTCCATAGAGGCGGTTACGACACCGAAAATCTCGGTGGTATCAACACGACTAATTTTTCTAAGATATGCAATCTTTCTTAGGGCAATAATAAGACCATAGATACCTATGAAAAGAATTATATAAGTGATAACTCCTCCTTGGGTAAAAAGGTCCATTATCCCATCGAAGAATGGCGAAATATACTCTATAATCATATTTATCCTCATTTAATTTATATAAAATAATCTTTTATAAGATTAATATATTTGTTCATATACTTAAAAATAGCTATTTTGAATATCAAATAAGAGAAGTTAAATTATTTGATTTTTATATGATAAAAAATCAGATTAAAGTTGTCTGAACATCTTTCAGTTTTGCAACTGTTGACCAGGATTTTCGAACAAAACCGGGCATTTCATTGTATGTATAGTTTGAGAGGAATTTTTTGGTTGTAGGATCAGACGGATAACCTGAACCTATTCCCCCGACATCTTCAAAATATTTGTTGATTTCAGCTATTGCTTCATCTCTGGTATGCTTTGCAATAATTGAAGCTGCACTTACTTCAATGTATTTGTCATCTGCCTTATGTTCGGCGGTAACGTCACATCCTGTTGCCCTTTTAAGTCTGTCCTCAAACCTTTGTGGCTTGACGTCAACTGCATCGACGATGGCCTTGTCAAAATCAAGCTTTTCCAAAAGTTCCTGCATTCCCTTGCGCTCGATTTCATTTAAATTGACACCCTTTGCTCTAAGCTCGTCAATGTCCTGGGCGGAGTATATCACCGTGTCATAATCAAACATTTTCTTGAGTTTGCGGGATAGGACTTCTCTTCTTTTTGGGGTTAATTTCTTTGAGTCCTTAACACCCATATTATCTAAAACAGCTTCTTTTCGTTTGTCAATAACAACGCCGGCAATAACTAGTGGGCCTAAAACAGAACCTCGCCCTGCCTCATCAATGCCTAAAATATTCATATTTATCAAAAAAAATTAAAAAAAGAAATAATTAATTAAAATTATTTCATAGCTCTTAAACGTACTTCCGGTTCTAATGCAAGTGGTTCTGCTGCAACGATAGCAGTTCCTTTTGCAACAACGGTCATTGGATCGTCTGAGATTTCAATTGGAATGCCGATTTCATCGAAGATTCTTTCTTTAATACCTCTGAGTCTTGAACTTCCTCCAACTGCAACAGCGTTGTTGTATACACCCATCATTAATTCCGGAGATAATCTTTCCAATATTACGTTTAAACCGTCAACAATGTCCTGCATGAACGGTTCAACTGCGTCTGCTACAAGCATAGAGTCGATTACTACTTTTTTAGGTCTGTTAGTTTCTAGGGATTTTCCGATTACTTCAACACTTAAGTTTTCAAGCTGTTCTGAACAGTGGACCATACCAACTTCCATTTTTGCAGATTCTGCATCATGAATACCAATTGCTACATCGTATTTTTCTGCTACGAGCTCTACTATTTTATTGTCGATGTCATCTCCACCGCATCTTACGGTTTCGATATCATTAATACCTCCAAGAGAAATGATTACAATATCAGTTGAACCTGCTCCGATATCAACAACCATTGTACCGTTTGGTTCAGCTATAGGAAGTCCAGCACCGATAGCTGCTGCGAGACCTTCACTGATTACAAGAATATTTTGTGCACCTGCTTTTCTTCCGATTTCTTCAGCAGCGTTTTTTTCTACTTCAGATGCATCACCAGGAATACCAATAACGATTCTTCCAACGCTTTCTCCTTCATTGATACCAATTTGCATTGCTTTAATGAGTAAAGCCTGTGCCTGTACAACGTTTTCAATTACACCTTTTTTAAGTGGTCTTACTGCAAGAATATCTTCAGGAGTTCTTCCTAACATTTTTTTAGCTTCTTCACCGACAGCTAAAACTTCACTTGGATCGTCTTTTTTAACTGCAACGACAGATGGAATTTGGTATAAATCAAATTTGTCACCTGACGGTTTGGCTATAACCGTGTTTAAAGTTCCTAAATCTATCCCTAAACTATTACTAATAACTCTGGTATCGACAATTTCTTGTTCTTCCTCATCATTTCCGAAAATATTCATGACTAATCCTCCGTTATAATATCTTTAAAATCTATAACAAATATTTTATTAGATGTAGCAATACTTTGAACCTTTTCAACGTCTTCATCATTTTCCACTGAAATGAGTATGGTTGACAAAACAACCTCATTTGCATTGTAAAATGGTTTTAAAGCGGACTTAACGAAACGTGGCAGTTTAACATCATCATTAATTTCCACATCAATGAATCCCGTGGTCTGTGATTCCTGTAAAATCGCAAATGGAATTCTTGATTTTTCAATGATGGAGACTGAGTCTCTTATTACATCATCGGGAGCGACAAACACCATCAATTTTGATCCTTCGTTAATGTAGAAGTGGGAAACTTTAATGTATGCCCCGCCTCTGGAAAGGCTGGTTCTTCCGAATTCCTCGATTCGTCTTGAATTACCATACAACATGATGAAATCAAATTTTTTGGATAATTTGCCTTCAGTTAATGAAACATGTTCACGAAATAGAATTTTTACACTGTTCTTGGAGGCTATAGCCTTATAGGCTACATCGTCGATTAAATCGACGTTACCTGCAATTATGCACCAAATATCATCATCGATTGACTTATCGTCTGAATTTATTCGTGCGGCCTGTCTAAGCATTCGTATATTATCTTCTATCATTTAACTACTCACAATTTCATTAATATAAGTTTCAAATACATTTAATTAATAGTTAAATTAATTAAAAACCCCAAATTAGCTTTAAAATTATCGCTGAAATAAGGCACTATTAATTAAGGTCTAACAATATTAAATTACTTTAAATTATTATATATATTTTGTCTTTAATCAAAAAGAATTTATTTTAGAAAGCAATTTTTACCACCTAAAGCAATTTTTTTAACCTATTAAAAAATTCTTATTTTAGAAAAAATAACCTCATAAGATTTAAAATTTAATAAATAAGTAATTATAATCTTTTATATAAGTTAAACTTAATAATGAAGATGTTAATAGTAATATTAAAGCTTTTTAGAAATTTTTTAAAAAACTTTTCTAAGTCTTTGCTTTTAGCGACACTTAGAATCAAAAAAAGTTAGTGAGGCTTTATTATGAAAAAAGAAAATAAACCGTCCTACCCGAAAGGATTTGGTGAACTGAATGACTTAAAAAATCAAGAAATTCCAAGACCGAAACTGAAAGAAAAAGAAGAATTGACTCCCATTGAAAAATTTAATGAGAAATTAAGAACATTATTTAAAGACAAAGGTAACTATAGCGTCAATGATGAGAAAAAAAGAAAAATCGGAAAAATTATCATGACAATAATCGTCCTGACACTTATCATTTCAGCATACTACTTCCTTATTTATGAACCTGCACAGCAGGAGCTGAACGAGGCAAAAACCGCAAAGCTCAATGAACTTCATGGCCTTTACAAAGGACCGATGGCCGATGCAGGGTCTGTTTTTAAAATTGAAGGCGAAATAAATGATGCAAAAAGCCTTTATGATGTTGAATCCATCAACGTTGAAAAGCAGGCCACCGCAGACTGGAAGAAGTTTCACATTAATGCAATACACAGAAACACCGACCAGTTCAACCGGACAATGGAAGTTTATGAAAACAACTCAAGAAACATTATAATGCCCGCTTCAGAAGCAATAGATTTTGTAAACGGAAATACTGCACATAAACTCTGTGAAGTGACATTTGAAAAGCCGAATACAGTTTCAGTTCCGATACTCGTTTCACGTCTTCAGGCAGGAGCCGGACTTGTAAATGTCGGAAGCATTGTGGATATCTATAAAAACAACAACAATAGCTATTTCAATGATTCGGCCGACTTGAATAAAAGTGAAGCCGACGTCAGCGGATGTACGGTTTTATCCATCATGAGATATGAGGACAATGGAGAAATTGAATCAGAATATACTAAAGGAAATACAATTGTTCAGGGAAATAACACGAATCCCAATGAAAACTCACAGACATTTTCCTCAAACGTTCTTGAAATGCTTAAGGGAGCCATAATAAACGGCTATGATGAAAAATCAACCGTGGACATGCTCAACAGCTACGGAGTTAAGCTGTCAAATTATGAAAGGCAAATCAATTTAGGTGATCTGGATGCTGAATATATGCTTTTGCTTGAAGTGCCGCAGGACAAGGTCAATTTTATCATAACAAATATGGACAGCATTGTTCTGACGATTCCAACCACAAAGGCACCATCATGGATGGCAGGTGAAATATCATCAACATATACAGGATAGAAAAGTTATATTAATTATATAAACAAAAATGATACCATGAATAAATCAATTATTTCAACAGCTATTGTAATCATTTGTATTGTAATAATAGGTTTATATGCCGCAGGAGAGGTAAATTACTTTTCTCACAAAACAGTGACCGAGAAAAACATCACATCTCCGGTAGTAATTATTGATAAAGTCGGAATCAATGAAAAAATCAATAATGAAAGCCTATCTTTAGGAGTAATGACTGATGAAAGGTCATCAACCCCTACACATGGGGACGTGGTTCTTTTTGGACACAGGACCCTTCAGGGCTCACCATTCCTAAGGCTTAATGAACTTGCAGAGGGAGACACAATTACTCTTGAATGGCCTGAAATCGGTGAGGTAAACTATACTGTTACAAATCAAAAGATAGTGCCTGCAACATATAAACTGAATTTAAATGAAAGCGGAAATCATATTATGCTTATTACCTGTGACCCAATCGGTTCAACCGCAAACAGACTGATTATTGAAGGTGAACAGAGTAATGTCAGCGGAATAAATGAAAAGATAGTTCACGACAATCCGAAAGCATCATATGCATGGATTATAAGTGCAGCATTTTTAATTATCGGTCTGGCAGTTGCATTCATTTATCCGAAAGAGTCAAGAATATATATTCTTGCTAGCGTTTTGATAATATCTGCAATTCTTTTTTACTTCTGTTTCAATCCGATATCTTCGCAGATAATCTATGACAACATCATATTCCTGAATGGAGGACTTTAAATGGACGTTAATGAAAAATATTTCTCAAACATAACTCCCCGTGAACGTGCAATATTTGAAGGAGGAATCAGTATGGGCGCCCTCTTTCACCAGTTTGTTGGAACTCCTGTCAATGCCCAGACAAAAGAAGGCCTTGAACGCACAATCGAGGAATCATTTAAACTTCAGCCTGCAATTGAGGACGTTGAGGTTAAAATCAATTTAACCGACAACACTGAATTCGACTACATTTCACTTTCAGGAGATATGCTTGACGTGAGGATTCACACAGTGGTTGATGATGTGCGAGCGGTAATTAGAATAGAGTTTATTGAAGAGCTTAACTATCCTTTGATGTATGTTGAGGAAATCTAATATAAGCTCTTTAAATCATTTAAAAATTCTTTCAAGTGAGTTTTGGTTACATGGTTCATGAGGACAATTCTTATTGCCTTAGGACAGTTTGCAACTGAAACTTTCCACCCATTTATTTTTTCCAATTCATTAGATAATTTTTCAGGACTTTTTTCAGGATGGTTGAACGCCACAATGTTAAGTTCCGGTTCAACGATTACTTCATAACCAATTTCTTTTAGAGAATCCCTTAAAAAGTAAGTGTTTTCCATCAGCTCTCGAGCCATTTTTGAATAACCTGATTTTCCGAAATACTTTAAAAGAGCATAAGTTGCAACTGTTGAAGCGCCGAGACGTGTTCCGACGATTGTTGACTGTGTCTTTACAGTCAGGTATGGTGAGTCAACAGCCATTACTTCAAGATATTCCTTTTTCCTAAATATTATTCCCCCTGCAGGAATAGGTGCAAGGCCCATCTTGTGAGGATCAACGGTTATTGATGAAACTCCATCAAGCTTAAAATCAAATTCAGGATATTCATATCCGATATTTTTTAGAAACGGTATTGAAAAACCTCCGAATGCCGCATCAACATGGAAAAATATATTGTTTTCATAAGCTATTTTTGATATCTCTTCAATCGGGTCTATTAATCCCAGTTCAGTTGTTCCGGCAATTGCAACGATTGCGACCGTTTTATCAGTAATTTTCTTTTTGATTGAATCCACATCGATTTTATAGTTTTCGTCCAAATCGGCTTCTATGATTTTGAGATTCATCATGTCGGCTGCCTTTTTAAATGAAAAATGAGCGGAGCGAGGAAGTATTATTTCACCATCTTTAATGCCTTTATAGTTTCTTGCATGGTTTCTTGCAGCCCTTATGGCCATGATATTTGCTTCAGTTCCTCCGGTTACGATATTACCATAGGCTTTATCCAGATTCAGTAATTTACCAATGATTTGAATTGTCTTATCTTCAGTGGCTTTTGTTCCTTTAAATAATCCGGGGTCCCCCAGGTTGCTGTCAAGAAACTTTGTATAGACTTTCTTTGCAAAGGGATGTGCTTCTGTACACATTGAGCCTAAGATACGGCCGCTTGAGTATTTTAAATCTTCACTTTGAATTGCATCCAATTCCTTTAAAATTTCTTCTTCATCTATTGGTAAATCATTCATAAAATCATCTGATAACGTTAAAATATTAAAAAAAAAGAAAAAAAGAAAAAATTTATTCTAGACGCTTACGGGCAGCTTCTAAAATAATTTTTTGCTCAGCTCTAGCTACAGTTTTTCTAACTTCAGCTATTGCATCTGCATTGGAACTGACTGAGGTAATTCCAAATTTAACGAGTTTTTCAACGATATGTGGGACACTACCTGCCTGACCGCAGATACTGCATGTAACACCTGCTTCAGCACATTTTTTAATTGTTCTTTCAATCAATTTCATTACTGCAGGGTGTTCTTCAGTGTAGTGTTTTGCTACAAATTCATTGTTTCTGTCAACTGCAAGAGTGTATTGGGTTAAATCGTTGGTTCCTAAACTTACAAAGTCAACACCGATTTTTAAGTACTCGTCAATTATGATTGCAGCTGCAGGGATTTCCACCATCATACCGAAGTCAACGTCTTTATGTGGTATGAATCCTACTTCAGCACATAACTCCTTAGCCTTAACGAGTTCAGCAGGAGACTGTGATAATGGAATCATGATACCAATGTTGGTGTATCCTTTTTCGTGTAATTTTTTAATAGCTTTGAATTCACATTTAAGGATTTCAGGTTGGTCAAGTTCTCTTCTGATACCTCTCCAACCGAGCATTGGGTTATGTTCACGAGGTTCGTTTTCTCCACCTTCAAGAGTAATGAATTCATCAGTAGGTGCATCGAGGGTTCTGTACCATACAGGTTTTGGATAGAATGCATCAGCTACAATTTGAACGTTATCAGCAATTGTATCGATTAATTCATCTTCTCTGCCGTCAGCGATGAATTTTCCAGGGTGAATTCCTGCGGTTAACATTAAGTGTTCGGTTCTTAAAAGACCTACACCGTCTGCACCGGTTGCGGCAGCTCTTTCTGCTGCTTCAGGCATACTTACATTAGCTTTAACTTCAGTTACAGTTAAAATTGGTGCTTCAGCTGCTACAGCCTGAGCTTGAGGAGCTTCTTCGCTAACTTCTGTAATACCTTCAAATACTAAACCTTTTTTACCGTCTAAGGTAACACCGGTATCTTCTTTTAATGTTTTAGTAGCGTCTCCGGTTCCTACAACACAAGGAATACCTAATTCACGGGAAATGATTGAAGCGTGACAGGTTACTCCACCTTCATCGGTTACAATACCGCTTGCTCTTCTCATAGCCGGTACCATATCAGGAGTGGTCATTGTTGTAACCATAACGTCTCCGTCTTCGATTTTATCCAATTCATCGATGTCTAAAACTATTTTAACCAAACCGGTTGCAATACCAGGGCTTGCGCCTAAACCTCTTACCAATACTTCACCGTCGACACTTGCATCGTCGTCGCCGGCAGGTTCAGCATCTCCCAAGGTTGTGATTGGTCTTGCCTGGAGAAGGAAGAGGTTGTCTCTTTCAAATGCCCATTCGGTATCCATAGGTTCGCCATAGTGAGCCTGTACTCTTTTACCCATTTCGGTCAATTCTATGAGTTCCTCATCAGACAATACTCTTTCCATTCTTAAGTTTTCAGGAACGTTTACTTTAATACTGGTTCCGCTTTCGTCGTTGGTATACATTACCTTTTTATCGGAAATTGTAACGTTAATTACTTCGTTGTTTGCTTTGTCAACCTGATAGTTGTCCGGAGTTACGTCACCGGATACAACTGCTTCACCAAGACCCCAGGATCCTTCAATCAAAGCAATTTCTTCACCGGTTGATGGGTTTACGGTAAACATTACACCAGCTTTATCAGCGATTGCCATTTTTTGAACAACAACAGCAATCAATACTTTTGAGTGTTCGAAGTCGTTTTCTTCACGATAGAAAATTGCTCTTGCTTCGAAAAGGGAAGCCCAACATTTTCTTACGTATTCGATTACTTCTTCATCTCCGCTTACGTGCAAGAAAGTGTCTTGCTGACCTGCAAAGGAAGCTTCAGGCAAGTCTTCAGCAGTAGCGGATGATCTGATAGCTACATCAGTGTCATCTTCGCCCACTCTTTGACATAACTGATTGTAAGCCTCTTTAATAAACATGATCATGTCATCAGGAATAGGAGTTTCGATGATAATTGACTTAATTTCTTCAGCAGCTGCTTGAAGAGCTTTAGTATCGTTAATATCAATTTTATCTAAAATGTCTAAAACCTTATCATTAATTCCGGTATCTTCCATGAATTTTTGATAAGTTTCTGCAGTTACTACAAAACCTGGCGGTACAGGAATACCTGCTTGTGTTAATTCGCCCAAATTAGCACCTTTACCACCTGCAATTGCAATATCAGATTTGTTTAAATCCTCAAATTTTTGAACATACATGAATAATAACCTCTTGGTTTTTAAAAATTGAAAAAGTAAAAAACTTAGTCAATAATACTATTATTTTTAAATTCTATATTTAAAATACTTTTTCATGATGATTTTTTATTCGTGAAGAGCAATGTGAAAAGCTATTGAATTCTTAAAGAAATGGTTAATAATTTGAGTGATGTTTATATAATATTGCATTTAATTAAAGTTAAAATTAAGTAAAAAAATTGTTTAGTGAAAAAAGAAAAAAATGCTTTAGGTGATGTAGATGAATACTTAGTTAAAATATACTATCTTTTAACTTCATCAATCATCTTATCCAAATCAGCCAATACTTCTTATCTTGAATTCAGATATAAATTTATCTTAGTTTTTCTTGATGATTTTATTTTGTAAACTATATTATTATTGATTCTAAATATAATTGCATCAAAATTATAGCATATTTAATGTTTTAAGCCCTTTTTAGAGTTTAGTGAATATTTTTCACAAAACTTTATATTTCCCCAAAATAATTTTTTAAAAGACATACTGACTTCTTTTTTTCAAATTAACATTCACAATAATATTGGAGAAATTCTTTGATAATTAGTCTGCCTAATCAAAAAATAAGATGTTAAAAAATTTATTAAATGTGGTTTTGATGATTCGGTTAAAAATACTTGGTTTTGAAAAAAAGTTAAAAGTGAGGGCATTAAGCCCCCTAATTAAAGTTTTAATTTTAGTGTTTACGTCTTCTTAAAGGCACGAGTGCAAAGATAATCAATAACAACATGAATATTGGGTTACCTGTAGCTTTAGTGTCGATAGGGACTTGTTCAGGCTCTTCAGGCACAACAGGTTCAACGTGAGTTTCATTAATTGAAACACTTGCGTTAGCACTTACGTTTCCTGTCATGTTGGATCCTGCAATAACAACATTAGTAACATTTGCAGCTTTAGTAGCGTTACATACAATAGTAAAGCTTACGCTTTCACCAGCAGCGAGAGTGCCGGAGTATATGTATCTATTGCCGTCTTTAGTCCATCCGTTACCATTGAAACTAATGAATTCCAATGCATCCGGAAGTTCATCTATAACAAAGATGTCTCCAAGAGTACAGTCACCAGTGTTTCTTACAGTTATAGTGAATACAACTGCATCACCGATGTTGACTGATGCTTTGTCAACGACTTTAGTTACATCGATGCCCGGGACAATTACGACAGTAGTATTGTTTGAATAAGCTCTTGCAGTAGCATTACTAGTTAAGTTGGATCCTGCAACTACTTCAGGTACAAAGGTACCTCCTCTGGTAGTATCGAAGTATAAAGTGTAATTTGCAGATTCACCAGGAGCTAATGAAACACCGTATAAGAATCTGTTACCTTCTTTAGTCCACAAGTCACCAGTAAATTCTGTGTATGTTAAACCTTCAGGGAAGAAGTTATCCACATGGACTGCACCTAATAAACAGTCACCGTCATTTGTAACAACGACAGTGAAACTTACAGGTTGTCCTACGATAACACTAGGAGTATTAGATATTATACGAACAGTTAAGTTCGGAGTGTAAACTAATACGCTGTCCTGTGCGGTTTTATTTGCTACACCATCGGCACCAGCGGTTATTACATTTGTGAAATTGCCTGACACGGTAGTGTTTACGACAACTATTAATTGAACACTTTCACCAACAGCTAAAGAACCGTTATAATAGAACTTGGTTCCATTTACAGTCCAGTTAGAGCCGATGAAACTGTCATAAACTAATCCTTCAGGAATTATTTCATCAATGAACAATTCGTTGAGCTCGATATCACCGGTATTTGTAACGTTAATTACAAAGCTTGTCTGATTACCGGAGTAAACAAATTCGTCTAAAGCGGTTTTTACAACAGATAAATCCGGACGATTTACGATAACACTTACATTGCTTTGTTTAACTACAGTTTCTTCTGTACAGTTTACTGTAGCAGTATTGACAAAAGTACCGTTAGTTAAAGCTTCAACAACAATCCATACAGTGTATGATTCGTTATCAGCAATACAGTCAATATTCCATACTAATTTGTCGCCATCCATAGTGAAAGCTTCACTGTAATCTTTTACTTCAAATGCGGAAGTATCTAAGATATCGCTAATTATAACACCGGTAGCATCTGATATACCATGGTTATAAACGACAATTGTGAAGTTTATAAGTTTTCCAACGATTGTGGAATTGACATCAGAGACTTTTATGATTTTTAAATCTGGGTTATATACATCAACTGTAGCATTAGCGGATTTTTCAGTGCTGTTTTCATAACAGGATACGTATACGACATTTGTGAAATGACTTGACCTGAGTGTTCTAGCTTTGATAGTGAAATCAAATGACTCGTTGATTCCTAAGAACGGAATTACGTAAGTCAAATTACCTTCAACTAATTCTAAACCTTCAGGAAGAACATCCCTAATTGTAACGTTAGTAGCATTGGAAGGACCTTTATTAGTAACTGTAATGTTAAATGTAGCTATATCACCTATTCCATAATCATCTCCATCTACGACTTTAACGACATCCAAATTAACCTCATAATGTGCTTCAACAGTATCGTTACTGTGTTGATTTGTAGGTTCTTCTGTACAGTTTACAGAAGCGACATTGTCAAATGTACCGTTGGTTTTGACTCTGACTTGTACCCAAGTACTGTAGCTTTGCTCGGAAGCTAAATTGCCAACATACCAAATGATGTTTTGACCGTTGCGTACGTAATTACCGCCAGCAGCGATAAATTCGAATGCATCATCCAATACATCTGTAATGTTAACATTTGTTGCTTGAGCTTTACCGTGGTTTCTGATATCCACAGTGAAGTTGACTAAATCATTGACGAGCACTGAATGTACATCAGCAGTCTTGTTGATTTTAATATCAGTCGTGAATACTCCAACTGTAGCGTTTGCAGATTTAACTGTGCTGTTTTCATAACAGGATACGGATACTTCATTTGTGAAGTAGCCTAAACTTGTGGTTTTAGCTTTAACTGTGAATGTGTAAGTTTCGCCAGGAGCTAATGAAATAACTTGGCTCAAATTACCTTCAACTAATTCTAAACCATCAGGTAATACATCCTCAATAGTAACGTTGGTAGCATTGGACCTGCCGTTATTGGTAACATCAATAGTGAAAGTCACTTCATCACCAACAATGGTATCAGCAAAGTCAACGACTTTTGTAATGTCTAGGACAACGTCATATACAGCTTCAACGGAATCGTTATCTTCCTGTAATGTAGGTTCTTCACTACAGTTTACATAAGCAATGTTATCAAATGTACCGTTAGCTTTAACTCTGACCTGTACCCAAGTAGTGTAGGTCTGCTCAGGAGCTAAAGATCCGACATTCCAGATGATTTCCTGGCCGTTACGTACGTAATTGCCTCCAGCTGCAACAAACTCGAATGCATCATCTAAAGTATCATAGATTCTGACATTAGTAGCGCGAAGACCACCGTGATCACGAATAACTATAGTAAAGTTAACCAAATCGTTAACGAGTACTGAATTAACGTCAGCGGTCTTGTTGATTTTAATATCAGTTACGAATACTCTGACAGTTGCATTATCTGTTTTGACAGTGTCATTTTCATAACATTTTACTGAAACGACATTTGTGAAGTTACCTAACCTTGTGGTTTTAGCTTTAACTGTGAATGTGTAATTAGCGCCACTTTCTAAGAGTTTGAGAACGTGGGTTAAATTACCTTCAACTAAAGTTAAACCTTCCGGAAGGACATCTTCAATTACGACATTTGTAGCGTTGGACGGACCATTATTAGTAACTGTAATAGTGAAAGTCACTTCATCACCAACAATAGCGTCATCATAATCAACTACTTTTGTAATGTCTAAATTCAAGAGATATTTAGCTTCAACAGTGTCATTGTCCTCTACAACAGTTGTGTTTTCACTGCAGTTAACACCAGCAATGTTTTCGAAAGTACCATTGGTTTTAACTCTAACCTGAACCCAAGTAGTGTAGGTTTCGTTAGCAGCCAATTCCTTAATGTTCCAAACGATTTTTTGACCATCTCTGGTGTAGTTGCCTCCAGCATTGACAATTTCAAATGCATTTACTAACTCATCAGCAATAATAACGTCAGTAGCACGAACAATACCG
>JAFRFB010000011.1 GCA_017434555.1 Methanobrevibacter sp.
AAAATTTCCAACTTTAAACCCATATCAACAACATTACTCATAAAAAAAACACCTGATCCCAAAAATTATTTAATTATAATCCCTCACAGTTATTATTAATTCTCTTCAAGAGACATACTAATAAGTATTAAATATAATATAATATACAAATTTCGAGAGACCATTTGACGACTATTATTGCTAAAAAAAGAACAACTAAAAAGATAAAAACTTTTAGTAATATACTATAATAAGTTAATGTAAAAGGTGGTTATAATTAATTATTTATATATTGGAATTGATGATACTGATTCTCCCGACGGAATGTGCACGACTTATTTGGCATGCCACATTATCCGGAAACTTAAAGAGAATGATATTGATATTGTAGGTTATCCTTGCCTGATTAGATTAAATCCTTTTGCACGCTTTAAAACAAGAGGAAATGGTGGGGTTTCATTTAAAATCATCAATGATGAAAAAGCTGATTTGGCTAAAAAAATTGTTTTGGATGAAGTTTCAGCCCTTTCCATGTTTGATTGCGATAATACAAATCCTGGCGTTATCTTTTATGATGGGGAAATTACCTCTGAGATGGAGGATTATGCCTTCAGAGCAATCTATGAATTCATTACAATTGATGAGGCTGAGGAGTTTGGAAAATCTGTCGGCTGTGAAATTCATAAATTCAAAAAGGGAAGGGGAATTATCGGATCCATTGCAGCAATCAGCCTGCCTTTAAGTGATTATACTTATGAACTTCTTACCTATAGAAATCCTGAAAATTACGGTACCAAACGCCAGATCGATTATGACTCAGTAATTAAAATGGATGAGGAAACTTTTCCAGACACCTTTGAAAATGTGGATTATGCTGAAAACTACATTGCAATTGAACCTAAAACTCCATGTCCAGTTTTATATGGGATTCGTTCAAACGATGATTCAATTTTAAATAAGGCTTTGGACATTGTTAAAGTCAATGAGCCGATTGATGACTATTGTATCTTTTTAACCAATCAGCACACTGACATGCATATTCAAAAGGCGGATAATATCTCTCAAATGAAGCAATATGGATGTTATGAAATTACTGTTACCGTAAAGGACAAGCCTCATGTAATTGATGGCGGACATATGTTCTTTACAGTATTTGATGAAACAGGTGAAATTGAATGCGCTGCCTATGAACCGACAAAAGACTTTAGGGTGATTGTTTCTCATTTGCGTCCTGGAGATACCATAAAGCTTTATGGTGGAATCGGTGAGCAGAATACATTCAACATTGAAAAGTTTCAGGTTCTTGAGTTGAATGATATCGAGTACAAAAATCCGGTCTGTGAATGCGGAAAAAGAATGACTTCGGCCGGAAAAGATAAAGGTTTCAAATGTAAAAAATGCGGAAAAAGAATAAAATCTTCACAAAAAGTGTCCATAAAAATAGACAGATTTTTAAATAATGGTCAGTTTTATGAAACACCGGTCAGTGCACGTAGACACTTATCGAAACCACTTTGTAGAATGTAATTTATTTATTAACTCTTTTATTTATTTTTATTTTAAAATTTAAGTTATTTTCAATTGAATTTTATTGTTCACTTTTTAGGAACTTTATATCAAATATTCCTATTTTTTCTTCCCAATTTTGGAAAAAATGAAAATAAAATCATAGGGGTTTATATACTTCTTTTTTTATATTATGTGTACAGGTATAATTGTAAACTGATGCTATCAATTATGCCTATTGGAGGGGATTTTATTACTAATCAGACACATCCTTATAGGAAAAAAACAGATAGGGCTGTTAAAAAGAGACCCCCGTGGGTTGAATATAATTTGCATTTCATTGTTTTCGTTTTAGTTATTATATCAATGCTTATTGGTGTTATTGAGATTCAGATAACTGATACTGTTCAAATAGTTTTATTGCCTTTATTATATGCTTTGGTTATGGGATTAGCTCTTTTTTTACTAAAACCTTTTAAATTTATAGGCAGTAAACAATCTAAAGTAGCTGAAGGAGTAATGGTTATATTTATTGGTGTTCTAATTGCTAAATTGGCAATTTCAAGCGGTCAATCTATAGATGATATTTTTAATGTGGGTCCGGCTTTGATTTTACAGCAATTCGGAGATTTGGGGACTCTCATAGCATTGCCTGTTGCTTTAATGTTGGGTTTTAGAAGAGAAGTTGTGGGCATGACCAGTTCCATCTGTCGTGAACCTAATTTGGGAGTTATCATTGATAAATTTGGTTTCAAGTCTCCTGAGGCACGTGGAGTTTTAGCAATCTTTGTTATCGGATCTATTATTGGAACCGCTTTTATAAGTCTTTTGTCAAGTATTAGCGTTTCAGTTTTACCTATTCATCCATATGCTTTTGCAATGGCATCAGGTATTGGTAGTGCGAGTATGAATGCCGCATCTTTGGCTTCAATATCTCATGTTTTCCCATCAATGGCTACTGAATTTGAAGCTTTTGCCGGTTGCAGTAATCTTCTTTCATTCTGTTTTGGTATTTATATGTGTATTTTTGTTTCAATACCTCTTGCAGAAAAATTATATGCCTGGTTATCTCCTCATTTATTGAAGGGTGATGAAGAAAGTATTGATAATGAGTATGATATTCAGGGAGTAAAGCAGGATGAATACATTTCCAAAGATGAATTAACTTTCGGCAAACTCAAAAGATGGGGAGCGTTGCTTTTAGTCTTTTCACTTATTGTAACTGTTGGAAATGTTATAGGTTATAATTCTTCAATAATCGATTCGTTTATCGGTATGATGATAATTTCCATTATAACTATTGTCGGCATGTCTCTTGAAAGGATAATTCCATTTGAAATCCAGTCAATTATTTACATTAGTTTAATTGGTATAATTATAGCCATTCCGGGTGTTCCAACATCCAATTTTGTTATTCATTATGTTTCACAAATTAATTTGGCAACAATATGTACTGCATTTTTGGCTTATGTGGGTATTGCTATAGGTAATGACTGGGGTGAATTCAAAAAAATCGGCTGGAAAGGAGTTATTATTGCTATGATTGTCATTTCCGGAACATATCTGGGTTCTGCTGTTATTGCACACCTTACATTATTTGCTACAGGAATGATTTAATCTTTTTTGGAAATATAATTAATTCTCATTTTGAGAATTTTATATCTATTTTTATTTCACTAATTGTGAATTTTTAACAATTAAATCTTATTAATTTAAATAATAGATTTAAAGAAAAATATTAATGTAATCATTATATGATATGATATAACATTAAATTATTCGAGTTGATTTTTATTCCAGATAGGGGTGATGATGGTCAGGTTGAACATATCTATCGTGAAAAGACCGATAGAAGGATTTTAAAGAAAAATCCTTGGAGAGATATCCGATTACATGGTACTGTATTAGTTTTAGTAATAATTGCTGAATTAATCGGAACAATAACCATTCCCATTACAAAGGATGTGGCCATAACTATCATGCCTTTAATTTACACGATTATTTTGGGACTTGCTTTTTATTTAATAAAACCTATCAAATGGATTCATAGAAGACAGGCCCGTATTGCTGAAGGAGCTATGATGCTTTTTATAGGTGTTTTGATTGCAAAACTGGCAATTTCAAGCGGTCAGTCAATAGGTCTGATTTTTGAAATGGGTCCTGCATTGATACTGCAGGAATTAGGGCATTTGGCAACAATTTTAGTTCTTCCTATTGCTCTTCTTTTAGGATTTAAAAAGGAAGCTATCGGAATGACAAATTCAATTGGTCGTGAACCGAATGTTGCAGTAGTCGTTGATAAATATGGATTCAATTCTCCTGAATCAAGAGGAGTATTTGCAATATTTATTATCGGTACCGTTATAGGTACAATATTTATTAGTTTTTTAGTTACCTTTTCATTATCATTCCTGCCTTTACATCCATATGCATTTGCAATGGCAAGTGGTGTAGGCAGTGCAAGTATGAATGCGGCAGCTATTGGACCTACTTTGGCAGCATTTCCTGGTTTGGAAACTCAAATTGAAGCATTTGCCGGATTCAGTAATTTGCTTTCATTTTGTGTAGGTATCTATATTGTAATATTTATTGCTCTGCCGTTAACTGAAAAAATCTATAATTGGTTGGAGCCAAAGATTGGAAAAGAAGCAATTGTAAAAGCTCAAGAGGAGGAAGAATAATATGCCTGATTTGATTGATGGGACTGAAAACGTTTCCGTTCACGGTATTTTAAATTGGATTTTATTGTTAATCATATTTTCAATCATAACCGTTATAGGCAATTATTTAGGTTACAAACATCCAATGACCGATTCATTGATTGGAATGGCAATTTTATCTTTAATTACTCTTGCAGGCGTATGGATGGAAAGGGAACTTCCGTTAAATGTATCATCCATTCTTTACATAAGTGTTATAGGTATTATTTTGGCGTTTCCAGGTATGCCTACTTCCGAGTTTGTGCTCAAGTATGTTTCTCAGGTTGAACTTTTATCTATCGTTACAGTATTTTTGGCTTATGTAGGTATTGGAATGGGTAAAAGCTGGGATGAATTTAAGGCTCTTGGTTGGAGAGCAATTGTTATAACTATTTTAGTCATTGCAGCCACATATTATGGAGCAGCTATTGTAGCACATATCGTGCTTGTTTTAACTGGCGTTCCAGCAGCTTAATCTATTTTTGAATTTCTTAAGATAACTATTTAAGATTATTCATACAAAAATAATGTTGAGATTATTATGTTTTTACAAGATATTTCTAAATTCATTTCAAATTATCGTTATGAACAAGCTACCGTTGAGTCTATCAATACTATAAAAGCAGCTTTTCTTGATTTTATTGGTGTAACATATAGGGGAGCTAATGAAAACTCTCCAGCTATAGCCTTTAATACTATTAATGAAATATTTCAGAAAAATGATGCTTTTGGTTTGGAGGCATCAATCATCGGAAAGCCTGGCGTAAAAACCAATGTGTTGAATGCGGCTTTTATAAACGGTATTTCATCCCACGTATTGGAATTGGATGACGGTCACAGGCAGGCACAGGCACATTTGGGTTGTGTTATTTTTCCAACTGCTTTGGCTTTATCTGAAGCTTATGGCTTGGGTGGAAAGGAGTTTTTTGAAGCAGTTAATGTAGGTTATGAAGTTGGAATTTTACTTGGAAAACTCGTTAATCCTCGCCATAGAGATAATGGTTTTCACACCACAGGTACAATAGGAACATTCGTTTCCGGAGCGGTAGCATCCAAACTCCTTAAACTTGATGAATCACAGACATTGAATGCTTTGGGATTATGCGGTACTCAGGCTGCAGGTCTTTTGGAATCAGATCATGCCGGAAGTATGGGCAAGGTTCTCCATATAGGAAAGGCCAATTATAATGGAATTTTGTCTGCATTTCTTGCAAGAAATGGTTTTACTGGTGCTGAAACCATAATTGAAGGATCTGAAGGATTTTTAAAAACCATGGTTTATCATGAAGATTTTAACAGTGAGGATTATTCATTCGATTCAATTTTGGAAGATGTCGGTACAGTTAAGGTAAGAGACATATATTTCAAAAAATATCCCTTCTGCAGACATTTGCACTCTTCTATAGATACTGCGCTGAAATTAAGGACAAGTCTTGGTGAAGAGTATGTCCATATTGAAAATGTTGCCGTTAAAACATATGATGTTGCAGCAGACCACAACAATTTCAATCCGAAGAATTTGGAAGAATTAAAGCAAAGCCTTCCTTATGCAGTTGCCATTACTCTGGTCATGGGAGAAGTTGACATTGACATGCTTGATAGACTGGTCGAATATGGATTATTTGAAAATTATTCCACTGTCGATAAGGTAAATACCATTAAAAATCTTGTTGATAAAATGATTATTTTAAAGGATGAAAAATTAAACGATTTATATCCTAATAAAAGACCTTCTAATGTCATCATTAAATTGGATGAGGAATTTAGAAACGGAGTATTTCAAAACATCACATTTATTCCGAAAGGAGATTTTGAAAATCCATATGACTTAAGCGAACTTATTGATAAATTCAAAAGCTTAAATCCTAATTACAATATAAATAATCTGGTTATTATTGATGAACTGGATAATTATTCAATGACTGATGTTGTCGGGGTTTTAAATGAATAATACTAAAGAATTTTTAAAACAGATTGGCATTGATGAAGTTGATTCCGGATTTGTATCCGATAAAAGATTTGAAGATGGAGGCCAATTCAGATTTGAAGTTCCGGGAATCCAATCACCAAAAACAATGAAAGCACTTTTAAACGAAGCTGAAAGGCAGAATCTGGTAATTCATAGAGTAACTCAAACCAAGGGAATAATGCTTCTCAGTGATGAAGAAATTGCTGAAATGGTTGGATTGGCAAAAGAGTATGGATGTGAACTCTTTTTATCTGTTGGACCAAGAGCAACTTATGACACTTCTGCTACTGTCCATACAAAGGAAGGAAGTAGGATAGGTTATCGTTTAAGAGGTTATGACAATCTGGTTTATGCGATAGAGGACGTTAAAAGAGCAGTTAGCTTAGGTGTTCGTGGAATATTGTTGTATGATGAGGGTCTCTTGTATGTCCTCAATCAAATGAGGGAAAATGATGAACTTCCAAAAAGTCTTCACTTTAAGATGTCTGCCCATGCAGGATGTGGAAATCCGGCATCCGCTAAAGTTCTTGAATCCATGGGTCTTAATTCAATCAACCCTGTTCGGGATTTGCAAATTCCAATGCTTGCATCAATTAGAAATGCCATTGACATTCCAATAGATTTACATACTGAAAACCCAAAATCAACCGGCGGTTTTATAAGGCATTATGAAGTCCCTAAATTTATTGAAGTTGCCTCTCCGGTTTATTTAAAAACGGGAGGTTCTGTTGCAGCCAACCATAACTGGGACACTACAGAAAAAGAAGCCGTTGCCAGAATAAAACAGGTCAAACTGGTTGAAAGAATGATTAAGCAATATTTGCCTGAAGCGGTAATGTCTCCTAAAAAATCCAGTAATCTGGCCATTCCTGAGTGATAACGATGGATATTGTTGATAAAGTATCTGATTCTATAATTAAAGCAAGCACTAATCTGTCCGATGATAAAAGAAATGCTTTAAAATCTGCTATTGAAAATGAAAGTAATGAAAACGCTTCCTGGGCGTTAACTCAAATTTTAGAAAACTATGAAGTCGCTCAAAAAACAAAGTTTCCGTTGTGTGATGATACAGGTATTCCTCATGTAATAATTGAAATGGGATCAAACCGACAAATAACTCAAGATTTAATTTCACAGATAAATGAAGGGATTTATCAGGGATTAAATAAACTTCCTGCAAGACCAATGGCGGTAAAAGGTAATTCTATTGAGAGAATTGAACAGTCACAGGGATTATATGAAGATCCTGGATTAATGAAACCTGCTTCTTTTTTGATTGACAATGCCGAAAACCCGGATGCATTGAATATTCATTTCTTATTGCAGGGTGGCGGGCCTGAAATAAGGGCAAAAACCTACAGAGTTTATCATAAACGTTCTTTTGATATTGTTATTAATGAAGCTATAGATTGGCTTAAAGATTCCTTAAAACTTTTAGGATGCACTCCTTCAATTCCCGCTATAGGTATAGGCCGAAGCCATTATGAAGCATCATCATTAATGTTAAAATCAATGGTATATGGAAATCTGGATGATTTAAGTGATGAGGAAAAGTATGTTACTCAAAAACTGAATCAAACAAATATAGGTCCTTTAGGTTTTGGAGGCAATACCACAGTTTTAGGAACTTTCATTAAAATAGGAAATCAAAGAGCCAGTGGAGTTCGTATAGTTTCTGTTAGACCATCCTGTTTTGTTGAACCGAGAAAAGCAACCTTGAGATTATAATATTTCCCTGAAAAAATACTATAACATTTATAAGCCTATTAGATTATATTTTAATCATGCAAGAAAATAATTTCCATGTAAATGAACACTCTTTAAAAACTACCATTTCTAAGGTAGAACCCAATAAATTAACCACAAGAGGATATAATCAGCAGGATTTGATTGAAAAGATCAGATATGCTGACATGATTTATTTGATTTTAAAAGGAAAATTGCCTTCAATTAAGGAAAGTAAAATGTTTAATCATGTGCTGGTATCCTTTTGTGATCATGGCGTAACCCCGCCAAGCACTCAAACCGCAAGAATCATAGCTTCATCAGGCTCTCCTTTAAACTCAGCAGTTGCAGGAGCACTCCTTTCATTCGGACATAAGCATGCTGGAGCTATAGAAAAGACTATGGAATTATACCAGTCCCGTGTCAATTCATTAATTTTAACTGAAGACAGTGATTTGGACAATAAACAGATTGCAGGTCTTGCAATCGACATATATAATGATTATGCTTCAAAAAAAGAAAAGATTCCTGGTTTTGGTCACAGGTACCATACATCAGATCCGAGAGCTGAAAAGTTAATTCAAATAGCAATTAAAGAGGGATTTGTAGGTCCCCATATAAAATTGGCAATAGCTCTTGAAGATTTGCTGTATAATAACAAGGGAATTAAACTTAATGTAGATGGTATTAATGCAGCTATTTTATCAGATTTGGATTTCACTCCGGATTTGGGATTGGGTATTTTTATAATTGGTCGTGTTCCGGGAATTATTGCACATATTCATGAAGAAAAAATGGATGAAGATGAATTCAGACGTTTTTGTGATTTGGATGATATAGTTTATGGAGGTCATTAAAAATGGAATTTGATGATGTTATCAATAAAAGATATAGTGTGAGAGGATATTTGGATAAGGAAGTTGAAAAGGAAAAACTTGATTATATTTTAAAAGCAGCAACAATTGCTCCTACAGGGGTTAATTATCAGCCTTTCAAGGTTTATGTCATTGATACCAAGAAAAACAAGGAAGCCTTATCTGAAATTTATTCCGCCAGTTGGTTTACCGAAGCACCCTATGTCTTATGCGTGGTTGCAAAAACCGATGAATCATGGGTTAGAAAATGGGACAATAAAAATATTTCAGATATTGATGCTACTATCGTAATGGATCATATTATTTTGGCTGCAACAAGTGTTGGACTTGGAACATGTTATATAGCAGCATTTAAACCGGATAAGGCAAGAGAATTCCTAAAGCTGGAGGATTCAGAAGAACCAGTATTATTTACTCCTTTAGGTTATGGAAATGCTGAGCCAAGAGACACTCCAAGAAAAGATATTGATGAATTTACAGTTTATTTATAGATTGTTATGAAGTTATTTATTCTAAAAGCAGACAGTTCAAAGGAAATGAATGAAATTTCTGATGAATTGTCTTCACATAAGTTTAAAAGAATACAGGAAGAAGCACATTTCATTTTAATGAAAAAGAACAGGTATGGAAATTACTATGTCCATATTTTATTCCTGATGATTGGATTGTTTTACATTTATTTTGCATTGCTTGTAAATGTCATATACTTCACATATAGCTATTTATGGGCTTCACCTCATGTGCTGGTAACAACAGAAGTAAAATCTGAATCCGGTGAAGAATTAGAGTTTAATACAATGGATGAAGTTCTTGAAATGGCAAACAAATTATTTTAGGATATGATTTCTTCAACTTCATATTCTTCTATTTTTCTTATTATCAGAGGTGTTGAAATACTCGGATTATCGTATTCTGATTCTTCACCTATTTTTGCATTGATAAAGACTTCATTGACTTGAGGCTCTAAAAACAACGTTAAAATATCATTTCTAAACTCATCATATTCCTTTTGAATATTTTCATCCGCTATTTTTAGCAAAGGAAGCTCTTCTGTCCATACATCCCCTCCAGGAGAGAATTTTTTATCTTTGAGCTTATTTTCGATGATTTCTCCATCAAGCATCATTTCAAAATTTCTGTTAATGATTATCCATACGCATCGGTTCATGATTAATAGTATTTATATTAAGTTAGTTAAATATTGATGTATGTCTCGTATAAAAACTTTTAAAATGCTTGGGGTGCTATT
This sequence comes from Methanobrevibacter sp., assembly GCA_017434555.1. Lineage (GTDB taxonomy): Archaea > Methanobacteriota > Methanobacteria > Methanobacteriales > Methanobacteriaceae > Methanocatella. Next base: position 10,003 of record JAFRFB010000011.1, read on the forward strand.
GGCTGTTGTGTTAATAATTGTTGGAATCCTTCCGGTTATTCGTGGGGATGTTTTAACTAACGATAGTATCGCTACATCAATTATTCTTATCCTTTTGGGTATTGCATATATTATCATTACTTTTAAGCCTGAATGGACAAAGGCTGTATTTTTCTTTGAAGGTATTGTGATTGGTGTTGTAGGTTATACGATACTTGCATTTCCATACAATATTGGCTTTGCTATAATCGGTCTTATTATCATTGCGATTGCTGTTTTAGCTTATTTAATGAAATTACCTAAAGGAATCCTTAAATTCTTCTATAGGTAATATTTTTTTCTTTTATTTTTTTTAATTCTTTTTTTTAACATATTTATTTATAAAAATATTATTTTTTTGTTATCATTTTTTAGTTTAAGTCATGATTTGTTTTATTTTTTACAAAAATATAGTAAAAGATATATATTAAGCATAATAAAAATTAAATATACCATGGTGATTTATTATGGCAGAGATATCAGACGCAATCGCAATGATAAAAAAAGCTGAATCCGATGCTGAACAACTCATAATTGATTCAGAATCACAATCAAAAGATTTAATTAATGAATCAAGAGTGAAAGCTGAAGAAATTATTTCAGAAGCTAAAAAATCAGCAGAAGAGGAAGCTAAAAATACTGTTTTTGATGCAGAAGATAAAGCTAAAGAAGAAGCTAAATCTATTGCTGCTAGTTCTGAAAATGATGTAAAATCATTAAAAGACGCTGCTATGGCAAACGTAGATGAAGCTGCTTCAATTATTGTCAAAAATATTTTGTAGTGTGAGATTATATGTTCAAGACAGCTAGAATGCGAAAAATTAGAATAGTTACGCTGGAAAAGTACGTGGCTCCTACAGTGGATGCTCTCCACGAACAAGGGCTAGTGCAAATCAGCGATATTTCTGATAGTATTCAGCAAGATCCTGAATTAGCGGAATTAGTAACTCCTGCAAAGGCTACTCCTTACACTGGTAAATTATCTTCACTTTTAATGAAAACAAACGGCATATCTGAACTTTTGGGAAATTCTTTATCAGAAGGCCATGGGATTAAAGATACTTTAATGTCTTTCATTAGTCCAGATTTGCCAGTTCAAAAAGAAGTTGAAGATTTGGATACTGAAGCTTTTATTGCTAAGGCTGAAGAAACTTTAGATCAGGTGGGAAGTAAAACTCATGTCATTGAGGGAAAATTAGCCGCTCTCGACTCCGAAACAAGTGAATTAAAGTCTAATAAAAGTTTAGCTAGACACTTATCTAATTTTGACATGGATTTAGCTCTTTTAAAAGATTCTAAGTACACTTCTACAACTGTTGGAAGGATTAATGTTGAATCTGCTTCAGAAATCAAAACTAAATTAAGTAACTTGACTGATGAATTAGATATGTTTACAGTCCCAAACGATGATAAAGATTATGAAACTATCGTTGTGGTGACTTTAAAAGAATTTAGCGATGATGTTTATGCAACACTTCGTAAATTCGACTTTGAGAAAATTGAAATAGGAAACGTTGAAGGTACTCCTCAACAGATTATTTCAAATGCTGATGCAAGATTATCCGCAATTGAATCAGAACGTGCAACTGTTAAATCAGAATTAAGAGTTGTCGCTGAGCAATGGGATGATGAAATATTAGCGCTCAAAGAGCAAATTGAAAATGAAAAAGAAAAGAACGAGATTCTTTCTGCTTTTGTTCAGACTAAAGATGCTTACATGCTTGAAGCATGGGTACCTGTTAAAGATACCGAAAAAGTTGAACAGTTAGTAGAAAAAAGCTCTGATGGTCACTGTGCCTTTGAATTAATTGAAGTTGAAGGAACAGATGATGAAAATGTACCTATTTTACAAAAAAATGGGTGGTATTCTAAACCTTTCGAATACCTTGTCGATATGTACTCACCAGTACGTTATAATGAAATCGACCCAACCATATTTGTTGCAATTATGTTCCCATTATTCTTTGGGTTCTGTTTAACTGATGCAGTTTATGGATTAGTTGTATCCGCTATTGGTGTTGTTTTATTACGCGGTATGGGTAAAGTCAATAAAACAATGAATGCTTTCGGTTGGATTTTAATATGGTCTGGTTTATGGGCTGTTATATTAGGTCTTATAACTAATGGTTTCATAGGAGATTTCCCGGAAAGAATTATGGGATTCAGATTACCGACAGTATTCGCTCCTGTAGAAGCATTTAAACATCCAGATACTATCTTAATAATTGCAATCGCAATTGGTGTTGTTTATACCAATATTGGTTTCATTATTGGAGCTATTGATAATTTCAGATACGGTAACAAAAAAGAAGCTATCGGATCTCAATTATGTTGGTTTGTTTTAGAAGCTGGTGTTATATTATTAGCAATCGGTTACTTAATGCCTGCAATCGGTATGATTGGAATGGCATTGGGTGGTGTTTTAATACTTGCATGTATTGGAATGCTTGTTTATGCTAATGGTGCATATGGAGTAATGGATATATTCGGATTTATGGGGGATGTATTATCTTATGCTCGTCTTTTAGCATTATGTTTGGCTACAGGTGGTATTGCTATGACAGTTAACATCTTAGCTCAAATGTTGGATAATATGGTTCCATTTGTTGGAATTGTCCTTGCAATATTTATCTTTATTTTTGGTCATATTGCAAACTTCGCTTTCCAAGTATTGGGTGCATTTATTAACGCTTTGCGTTTGAATTATGTTGAATTCTTCTCCCAATTCTTTATGGGTGGAAAAAACAAATTCGAAGCTTTTAAAGCAAATAGGACATTTACTAAAACTAAACATTAAAAATTTTTCATTTAAATTTAAATTAAAAAAAATAAAAATCAATATTATTTAAAGGTGAATTAAATATGGTAGAAATTGCTTTAGGTACTGCTTTAGCAGCAATTGGTGCTGGAGTAGCAATTGGTTTTGCTGGATTAGGTTCCGGTTTAGGGCAAGGTATGGCAGCTGCTGGATCTGTAGGTGCAGTTGCAGAAGATAACGATATGTTTGCTAGAGGTATTATTTTCTCTGCATTACCAGAGACTCAGGCTATTTATGGGTTCTTGATTGCAATCTTATTACTCGTATTCTCCGGATTATTAGGTGGAGGAAACGGCTTAAGTGTTGAAGCTGGTCTTGTAGCTATTGGTGTAGGTGCATCCATTGGTTTCGCTGGATTAGGTTCCGGTATGGGACAAGGTATTGCTGCATCATCATCTGTTGGTGCAATCGTAGAAGACAACGACATGTTCGCACGTGGTATTATTTTCTCTGCATTACCAGAGACTCAGGCTATTTACGGTTTCTTGATTGCTATTTTACTCATGGTATTCGGTGGAATCTTAGGTTAAGGAGGCAATTTATATGAGCTCAGGCACAGATAAAATTGTTTCAAGCATTATGTCTGAAGCCCAAGGGAAAGCTGATATAATCATGCAAGACGCAAATGCAGAAGTTTCAAAAATCACTGCAGATGCAGAAAAAACTGCAGAATCAGAGAAAAATAAAATTTTAGATAATGGTAAAAAACAATCTGATATGAGATATCAGCAAATTATCTCTGAAGCTAAGATGAATGCTCGTAGAGCAGAATTAGGCGCTAAAGAAGAAGTTATCGAAGAAGCTTTCACAAAAGCTACTGACGAATTAAAAAGTATTGCTTCTTCAGGTAGCGGAGAATATGATGATTCATTAAGTAAAATGATTAAGGAAGCTGTTGATGAACTCGGTAGTAACGATTTGATTCTTCAATTAAATGAAGCTGATACAAATAAATTTAAAAGTCAACTTGATTCATCTTCTACTTTCCAAATTGACGATATTACCTTTGAATTAGGAGAACCTATCGACACTATTGGTGGAGCTATTGTCAAAACCAAAAGTGGAGATATTGAAGTCAACAATACTATTGAATCTAGATTAGAAAGATTTAAAAGCGTTTTACGTAGCGAAGTTGCAAATGTATTATTTAAATAATTAGGAGGGAGAAATTATGGCAGATGAACTTGCATCATTAATAACATCCATTGGATTTACACAAGAATCATTCATTGTCTTTTGTATCCTAGCTGTTATTGTAGTGGGTGCTGTAGTTGTAATCATTACATCTAGACCAATATTGGATATTTATCCTTATCTCAATCCTAGTTCAAGAGTAAGAGCTAGAAAAGGAAGACTCTTTGATGAAAAACAAATTTCAGAAATTGTTGAATCTAATAATATCGAAGAGGTAGAAAATTATCTTAAAGGCGTTCCTGAATACGCTGATGTATTGGATGATTATCCTCTTGATAAAGCATTGGATATTCAACGTGCTGACACTTATGATTTTATTGCAAGAATAGCTCCTAAGGAAGTAAAAGACCCATTTGTTGTAATGTCTAAAAAAACCGATATTAACAACATTAAAAGTCTCATAACTGCTAAGGAAGTAGGACTATCTGCGGATGAAACCAAAGAATTATTAATTCCTTCCGGATCATTATACAAAGATTTAAGTTCTTTAGTTGAAACAGACAGTGTTACTGATATTATCACAAGTTTAGATGGTACTGAATATGCTACTGCATTAGAAGACGCTCTTCCTGAATATGAAGAGAAACATATGACTCTTCCATTAGAATCTGCTTTAGATAAATATTACTTAGGCAATTTATTACGTTCTTCTGACGTTCCTGCTGATGAAAACAGACAAATTGTTTATTCCTATGTAGGAACTCAAGTTGATGTTGATAACCTTAAATTAATTTTAAGAGCTAAAGAAGACGGTTTAACTTACGATGACATTTCCAGATATATTTTAGCTGACGGTTATCAATTACGTGAATGGAAACTTAAAGATTTAATGGATTCTCCTGATGTTACTAACGTAATTTCCGGTTTAGAAGGTACTAAGTACTCAGAAGCTTTAACTAATGTTGTTCCACAGTACAACGAAACTGGTTCCGTTGCTGTGTTTGAAAGAGCATTAGATGTGTATGCCAATGAACATGCAAAATCATTAGCTTCCAAAAAACCGTTAGGTGTTGGTCCAATTATTGGTTATTTAAGTCAAAAAGAAGCTGAAATTAAGAATTTAAAAATTATTGCAAGAGCAAAAAGAGAAGCGGATTTCCCTAATTCTAAAATCATGGAGATGTTAATATGAGTTCTGTTGCTATTATAGGTGATATAGATACTGTATCTGGATTTAGACTTGGTGGAGTTAAAAAAGCAGAAGTTGTTAATACTGCTGAAGAAGCTATTGCTGCTTTTGATAAATTTTTAGATGATGAAATTTCTATTATCATTATAACTCAAGTATTAGCTAATGAAATTAGAGAACATATTAATAGGAAAATTGGTTCTGATGTATTACCAATGATAATTGAAATACCTGATAAGGATGGGTCCTCCGAAGGATCATCTGATCAAATGAACGATCTTATTAAAAGAGTTATTGGGGTAGAGATGGTTAAATGATTATTGAAGGAAAAATTATTAAAATTGCTGGGCCTGTTATTGTCGCAGATGGTATGAGAGGAGCCCAGATGCTTGAGATGGTTAGGGTAGGTGAACAGAAGCTTATCGGAGAGATCATTGAGTTAGAAGGTGACACCGCAACTATCCAAGTATATGAAGAAACAGCCGGTATTCAACCGGGTGAAGTAGTAGAATGTACAGGAGGTCCTTTGTCTGTAGAACTCGGTCCTGGAGTAATGAGTTCTATTTTTGACGGTATTCAAAGACCTTTAAGAATTATTAGAGATGAATCTGGAGACTTCATTGCAAGAGGTATTGATGTAGACTCTGTTAACAAAGAGAAAAAATGGGAATTCAAACCTGTTGCTAAAGTTGGAGACAAAGTAGTTGGTGGAGACGTTCTTGGTGAAGTACAAGAAACTACCGCTGTATTACACAAAATCTTAGTTCCTCCAACAATGGAAGGTGAAGTAACCAGCATTGCTTCCGAAGGAGAATATACTGTACTCGAAGACATTGCAGAAATTAATGGTGAAGCTGTTCAAATGCTTCAAAAATGGCCGGTTAAAAGAAGCCGTCCTTATGTCAGAAAATTAGACCCTGATATTCCATTAGTAACTGGTCAAAGAGCACAAGATACTTTCTTCTCCGTAGCTAAAGGAGGAGCAGCAGCTATTCCAGGTCCTTTCGGATCAGGTAAAACTGTTACCCAACAGCAATTAGCAAAATGGGCAGATGCAGATATCGTTGTCTACATTGGATGTGGAGAACGTGGTAACGAAATGACTGAGGTACTTACAGAGTTCCCATTCCTTGACGACCCTAAAACTGGTAACCCATTAATGGACAGAACTGTTCTTATTGCAAACACTTCAAACATGCCGGTAGCAGCTCGTGAAGCATGTGTATACACAGGTATTACTATTGCTGAATACTACCGTGACCAAGGTTACGACGTAGCGCTCATGGCAGATTCAACCTCAAGATGGGCTGAAGCTATGAGGGAGATTTCAGGAAGGTTAGAAGAAATGCCTGGGGAAGAAGGTTACCCAGCATACTTAGCATCCAGATTAGCACAGTTCTATGAAAGAGCAGGAAGAGTAGAAACTATCGGTACCGAATCTGAAGTTGCTTCTATTTCCGTAGTTGGTGCAGTATCACCTCCTGGTGGGGACTTATCTGAACCTGTTACACAAAACACTTTACGTATCTGTAAGGTGTTCTGGGCTTTAGATGCATCTCTTGCAGATAAACGTCACTTCCCTTCAATTGACTGGTTACAAAGTTATTCATTATATGTAGACAGTATTGAAGGCTGGTGGGCTGAAAACGTATCTGCTGACTGGAGAGCTACTCGTGATAAAGCTATGGGTCTTTTACAAAAAGAATCAGAACTTCAAGAAATTGTACAATTAGTAGGTCCTGATGCTTTACCTGAAACTGACCAAGCTACTTTAGAAACTACTCGTATGTTAAGAGAAGACTTCTTGCAACAAAATGCATTTGATGATGTAGATACATATTGTGCTCCTGATAAACAGTACAAAATGTTAAAAACTATTCTTCAGTTCTACGATGAATCTCTTGCAGCAGTTAACAGAGGCGCTCCTATTGCAAGTATTGTAGCATTACCTGTAAAAGAAGAAATTGGTAAAATGAAATACATCCCACAAGATGAATTTGATGCTAAAATTGAAGAAATTCAAGCAGCAATTACTAAACAATGCAGTGAGGCTTAAAAATGAATACAAATATTAAAACTAGAGAATATACTACTGTATCTGAAGTCTCAGGTCCTTTAATGGTTGTTGAAGGAGTAGAAGGCGTTGGTTACAATGAAATTGTAGATATTGAAACACCTACTGGTGAAAAAAGAAGTGGACAAGTTCTAGAAGTAACTAAAGATGTTGCTGTTATTCAAGTTTTCGAAGGAACTAATGATTTGAACACCAAAGATACCAAAACAAGATTCACTGGTCAAACCGCAAAAATCGGTGTATCCAGAGACATGATGGGACGTATCTTTAACGGTATCGGTAAACCTATTGACGGTGGACCTGAAATTATTCCTGATGAAGAATTAGATATTAACGGGGCTCCTATGAACCCTGCTTCTCGTGAATTCCCAGAAGAATTTATTCAAACTGGTATCTCTACCATTGACGGAATGAACACATTAGTAAGAGGACAAAAACTTCCTATTTTCTCAGGATCTGGTTTACCTCACAACGATTTAGCTGTACAAATTGCAAGACAAGCTAAAGTATTAGGTGCTGACGATGAATTTGCAGTAATTTTCGCAGCAATGGGTATTACAAACGAAGAAGCAAACTTCTTTATGAGAGACTTTGAACGTACTGGAGCTTTAGAAAAATTAACAGTATTCATGAACTTAGCAGATGACCCTGCTATTGAAAGAATCTTAACTCCTAAAATGGCTTTAACCACTGCAGAATATTATGCATTTACCTTAGGTATGCAAGTATTAGTTATCTTAACAGATATGACTAACTACTGTGAAGCTTTAAGGGAAATTTCCGCAGCAAGGGAAGAAGTACCTGGAAGAAGAGGTTATCCTGGTTACATGTACACTGACCTTGCAGGTATTTATGAAAGAGCAGGACGTATTGATGGTAAAGAAGGTTCAATTACTCAGATGCCTATCTTAGTTATGCCTCAAGACGATATTACTCACCCTATTCCAGATTTAACTGGATATATTACTGAAGGGCAAATTGTATTAAGCAGAGAAATCTCCAGGAAAGGTATTTATCCTCCTGTGGATGTACTTCCTTCACTCTCTCGTTTGATGAGTGGTGGTATCGGCGGAGACAAAACTCGTGATGATCACAGTGGAGTATCTGACCAACTTTATTCTGCTTATGCAGAAGGTCGTGAGTTAAGAGACTTGGTTGC
>JAFRFB010000081.1 GCA_017434555.1 Methanobrevibacter sp.
AACGCACCACGTACCTTCATGGACCAAATAGAATACAAATGTGACTGGAACGACGTAGAATTCATCAAAATCCCTAAAAATTATCCATCCACACAAATCTGCAGCAAATGCAAAAAACAGAATGAAAAGTTACGTGGACAGGAAAACTTAGGAATACGTGAATGGGATTGCCCATATTGCAGAACACATCACGATAGGGATCTCAATGCCAGTATTAATATCCTCAGAAGAGGTTTAGAACTCGCTGGGACGGCGGGGCAGTAAAATTCCAAAATATATTTTTTGGTTTGCGAATCCCCGTCCTCTAAGGGCGGGGAAGTTCAATTATTATTTGAACATAGGTACATCTCTTTTATTTCGAATTCTTTCTTTAATTTCTTTTTCTTCTTCAGTTATGGGACTATTTAAATATTCTTCGAATTGTTTTGCTGCTTCTCCTCTTAAAATAGGTGTTGGTGCTATTGGTGTAGCCATTAAATCACATCCTTGATAGTTAATTTTTTTTTAAGTGTGTTAATTATGTATTATTTTCAATTTTAAATTATATAAAATTAACTTATGACTCAGAGCAATTTTCATTACTCATAATCCATATTTTGTCTTAAGAAATAACTTTTATATACTTTTAAGGATTAACTAATTAGTGTATGACAAGAATTTGTTCTAATTGTGAATTTGTTAATCAGGACGATTATGATTTTTGTGCTAAATGTGGAACTCCATTAATCGAAGGAGTCCAGCCTAAAAACGTTTTAGTATATAAAGCACAGCCAAGAGTCAATAAAAATGCCATAATACTATCTTATATTGTTACTATTTTTCTTTCATGGAGCGGTTTTATCATGGCTTTATTAACAAAACGTTCTCCTGTTGGTGTTTTTACATTTTTTGGATTTTTCTTGCCTTTTTATCTAATCCAATCTCCAGTTAGGGAAATTAAACGTCATGGTTATATTCAACTGCTTATTTCCGTTGCAGGAGTAATATCATCAATATATGTTATGACCCATTAACTCTGCTAATACTATAACTTTTTAATGTTAGAAAACCATATTAATTATTGTATAAAAATTTCTTGGTGATATATATGATTATAGGTGGTTCAGCTTCTCAGGATTTGGCTGCACATGTTGCAAAAGAATTGGGAGAAGAATTATGTTATGTGGAGATAAAGAAATTCCCAGATGGAGAAAAATATTTACGTATTGATGGTAATGTTGAAGATGAGGTAACTGTCATCCAATCCACGGGATATCCTCAGGATGAAAACTTGATGGAGCTTTTGTTTTTAATTTCTACCCTTAAAGATTTGGGTGCAAAAAAAGTTCGTGTAGTTGTCCCGTATATGGGATATGCCAGACAGGAAAAAAGATTTAAAGACGGTGAATCTGTTTCTGCAAAGATAATTTGTCAATTAATTGAATCTGCAGGTGCTGATGAATTCATAACATTCAATATTCATGAAGCGTGTGTTTTAAACTTCTTCAATATTAAAGCTAGAAACATTTCTGCAATGCCTGCAATTGCCGAATACTTGGATAAAAAATATTTCAGAAAAACTGATGAAAAACCATTAATTATTGCTCCTGATAAAGGTGCTTATGGATTTGCACAGGAAATGGCTGAAATTATCGGCTGTGAATGTACATATTTATCCAAAGTGCGTTTAGGACCAGATAAAGTAGAAACAAGAATTGTTGATGTCAGATGTGAAGGTGCAGGTGAAAACACTGTCAATGTAGACTCTGTAAAAGGCAAACATGCCGTAATTATTGATGATATTATCGCAACAGGCGGAACCATAGTCAATGCAATAAACATATTAAAGCAATATGGTGCAAGTAAAGTCGATGTATGCTGTGTACATCCTATTTTAACTAATAATGGTGCTGTCAGAATCTATGCGGCAGGTGCTGAAAAAATCATCGGAACAAACAGTTTATCTTCCGATACTTCACGTGTATCTATTGCAAAAAGTATTGCAGATGCCTTGAGGGAATAAAATGCCAATCGATAAAGAAAAGATTAAACAAGAATTAATCGATGAATCAAATACTATTTTGAATAATTGGAATGAGCCTTATGAAGTTGACACTATTTCTGTAATGAACATGCAGGGTAAAGTAACTTTTTTGGGTTCTTTAAGAGTTTTTGATGAAAGAAACGCTCCTGCTATAATGCGTGAGGTAGAATCTAAACTGACCAAATATGGAAAATTGAGCGTTAGGGATGAAAGGGTTGTTCCATGCTGCTCTCCGAAATACACCCATATTAGTTTTAATATTACTGTTGATAATTCATGAAGGAATTTAAACTCAATTCACAATATAAACCACTTGGTGATCAGCCAAAAGCTATTGAATCACTCGTAAATGGTATTAACAATGATGTCCGTGAACAGACATTATTGGGTGTAACAGGTTCCGGAAAGACTTTTACAATGGCAAATGTCATTGAAAAAGTCCAAAAACCAACTTTAGTTATTTCACATAACAAAACATTGGCTGCACAGTTGTATGAGGAATTCAAGGAATTTTTTCCGGACAATGCAGTCGAGTATTTTGTCAGTTATTATGATTATTATCAGCCGGAAGCTTATGTACCAAGAACAGATACCTTTATAGATAAGGAAGCATCCATCAATGAAGAAATTGATATGATGCGACACTCAGCAACGCAGTCACTTCTTTCAAGGGATGATGTGATTGTTGTAAGCAGTGTAAGCTGTATTTATGGTATCGGATCACCTGAAGATTATGGTGAGTTTGCATTCGGAATAGCTGTCGGCGATATTTATGACCGTTCAGAAATCATAAAAAAACTAGTTTTCATGCAATATGAACGTAACGATATAGAATTCGACCGTGGACACTTTAGGGTTCGCGGTGATGTCATTGAAATTAATCCAGTTCATGGAACACCACCTATAAGAATTGAACTTTTTGGCGATGAAATCGATGCAATAAGTATTATTGACAAAGTCACAGGTAAAAAGAAAGAAAGCCTTCCAAGATACATGATTTTCCCTGCAAAGCACTTCGTTGTCGGCCAGGACAAGATGGATGTTGCTTTAGCCAACATTAAAACAGAACTTAATGAAAGATTAAATGAATTGAATGCAACCAATAAACTTCTGGAAGCTCAAAGACTGGAGCAAAGAACTCGTTTTGATATAGAAATGCTTCAGGAAATGGGATACTGTCCTGGAGTAGAAAACTATTCAATGCACTTGTCCGGACGTAAATGGGGAGAAAAACCATACTCATTATTGAAATACTTCCCTGATGACTTTTTAACAATCATTGATGAATCACATGTAACCGTTCCTCAAATCAGAGGAATGTATAATGGTGACCGTGCACGTAAGGAAACATTAGTTGAATATGGATTCAGATTACCTTCAGCTAAAGAAAACAGACCTTTAAGGTTTGACGAGTTTGAATCAAGTGTTGATAAGGTAATTTATGTATCAGCAACCCCCGGACCTTATGAACTTGCAAAATCCCGTAATGTTGTTGAGCAAATTATTCGTCCGACTGGTCTGGTTGATCCTGAAGTGATAATAAGGCCTGTAAAGGGTCAGGTTGAAGACCTGCTTGGAGAAGTTAAAAAACGGGCCGAAAAAGATGAACGTGTACTTGTAACCACATTAACCAAAAGAATGGCAGAGGATTTAACTGATTACTATGCAAAAATAGGCATAAAAGTAAGATACATGCACTCTGAAATCGATACTCTTGAGCGAATCGACATTGTTGATGACTTAAGAAGAGGAACATTTGATGTTCTTGTAGGTGTGAACCTTTTAAGAGAAGGTCTTGATTTACCTGAAGTCTCTTTAGTAGCTATTTTGGATGCGGATAAGGAAGGATTTTTAAGAAATGAGACATCATTGATACAGACAATTGGACGTGCTGCAAGAAACGTCAACGGCCAGGTTATAATGTATGTGGACGAAATGACTCAGTCAGTTAGAAATGCAACTGATATTACCAAAAAACGCCGTTTCCTCCAGATGAAATATAATGAAGAGCACGGAATCGTTCCTAAATCGACTACAAGAACTCTTAAAGAAAAATCCGAAGCCGAAGAAAAGATTGCATCAGGTGCAGACATAAGTAAGATGCCTAAAGACGAGTTAAGATTATTAATTAAAGACGTTGAAAGTGATATGAAAGAAGCAGCAGCAAGACTTGACTTTGAACGTGCAGCTGAGCTTAGAAATAAATTATATGCACTTAAAGGCTTTGATAAAAACTAGTTTTCATTAGTTGTATCCGCAGATTTTGTTTAAAATCGGAATTTTACTCATTATCACCATTACTATCCATGATATTAAAAATACGAATATAATTAATATTAAAATCAGAAGTAAAGTCTGTGTACCGGTTAAACTTAAAGTCATGAATTGAATTTTGATATAATATAAAATCAATATGTGCTGGATAAAGAACATCCCGTATGATGCTCTGCTAACGGATAAAATGAATTTTTTAATTGTATTTTGATTTAAAATTTTATATAAGATATTGTTTTTTTCACAATAAATTGTTTTAATGAAGAGGAAAACGGAACTGACTTGAATTATTTGGAAAAAGCTTAAATCAAGATAAGTGTCGAAATCATGGGTGTAATAATAGTTTCCGATAGCTATTTTTAATAATGTTGATATTGCAAACAATATGGCACATAGCGTTATTGTTTTTTTAAATGAATAATTGTTTTCACGGTTAAAAAGGTAATATCCCAATATCAGATAAGAAATTGGAGTATAAAAAAATGATATGTCCAAAGCATTATAAACCTTCAATGTGTGGAAAATTTGATTTAAAACAGAAAATATGATAAATATCACTAGATAATACTTAATTTCCTTTTCACTTGAATGCTGGATGAACTTGTTCATGATTGGAATGGCCAAAACCACTCCAACTATCATCCATGCATACCAATAGAATGAAAATACGAATTCGTAAAGTGTAGTAAATACAAGTAATACTATTGTAAAAAATATTAATGGATAACTGATTCTTTTTAAACGTCTATTCAAGTACTTTTTTAATTCAATTTCTTTATTTAAAAGTAGGGAACCGGTAATCATTAAGAATAAGGGTACAGCAAATCGAAATAACTGCTCAAAATTGATTATTTTAAAATGAAGTATTTCCGCTTCATTTGCTAAAGTGAAACAGTGAATTGAAATAACTGCGAAAATAGCTAAAAATTTCAAAGTATCGATATATTCAATTCGTTTTGTTATTATTCAAATCACCCTAAAAAACTTAGTAAATAATATTTTTGTTTTGATATTATAAATTATTTGTTTTTGAATCTGTTCATATTATAATAGTACTTTCAAAAGAGTTTAGGGGCCTGAATTTTTTTGATAAAAATTCTTTCTAAATTTCATTATTTTCTTATTTTGTAATGGTTATTATTTGGGGTTTATAAAAATACAGATTCTTTTTTATTAATTTTTAAAATGGGTTCAATAATATCGTTAAA
>JAFRFB010000012.1 GCA_017434555.1 Methanobrevibacter sp.
AAGAAGGTTTCTGTAAAAAATAGCAATAATTCTATGAAAAAATTTTTTGTCGAATTAAAATTGAACAAAATTTAATAAAAAATAGAAAAATATATGAAAAGATGAACAGATTCAAAAACTAAATAATTTCTGCCAACACTCCTTTAAATAAAAAAAATTATAAAAATTTTTTAGCTTCCATAATAGATTCTTCAGCTTGAATTAAACATTCTAATGCTTCTTGTTTATCAAAATCAACTGTAAAATCATAACTAGATTTTCTTCTAAGTTTTTTAGCATTAGAATAATAGGTATAAATATCTTGACTGAAATCCCCATCATGGACAAAATCTTTACTAAATTGAGTTAATATAGTATCATGTTTTTTGCTGATAAAATCATGAGTAAGTAATAATGCTTTAGCTGCATCGAACATTGCATAATATGAATGAGTTACTGAACCCCTATACTTTCCAGCGTCAAATAATATTTGAGCCATACTTAATTCTTCAATAGCTAAATCCATGACTCCATTAACTTCTTCCATATTCATATAGGAACACCTTCTGCGAGTACTGTTTTAAGGAAACTATAATCTTTTGTTTTGTTGAAATGTTCTTCAGTCATTACATGAGGTGAGATTACCTCTTCTTTTTCTAGGATAAACTCAACAACAATATTATCAATAACTGATTCCAATTCACGATTATCATGATTAATAACAATTAATATATCAATATCAGAATCTTTATCATCATCACCCCGTGCAACAGATCCAAATAGTATCATTTTAATAATTTCCTCGGAATTAATAGCACTAGCAAACTCCTGAGCGATTTCAATCCTATTATGCATGACAATCATCCAAAAAAATTTTTTAATAATAAATATTATTTACTTCATCAATTATAAATACTTGGCAAGTGTGATTTTTTGAAAGGTTTATATATTAATTTTAATCTATTACAGTAATTTAATAAAAATGAACGGAAATGCAGCATGTTTATCCTTCAAAGTTCCCATATTTCTCCATAAAGATATTATTTATTGAATAACTCTTACATAATTCTTTATTATTTTATTTAAATCCATATAGGTTTAATATAACAATGATAGCGGCTTTATGAACAATACTATAGTTAACAATTATTTTTATAATATCAACAATAAACTGATAAGCATAAGAGAAAAAATTGAATAATCCGGTACTCTTTCAAAATTAGTGTTAATGTCAGCAGCAATTTTCAATTAGGAAATATGCATTTATTAAGCAAATATTTACAAAATAGGTGAGAAAATGAAAAATAAACTTTTTAAAACTTCCATGATAGTGCTTTCGGCATTATGTTTTTTAAGAAACATAAATAGCAAAGATTCCATAGCTGCCGCCGAAAAAAACAACATCAAATTTTCAAATGATTCATCAGATTTTGTTTTATTGAGTGATATTGTGCCGGATGCAATTTTAGAAATAAGATACTATTCAACATATAATTTTGTAGGTGAACGTATAGACGGTTATGACGAACCCACTGCACTTTTAACTAAAGAAGCTGCAACTTCACTCAAGAAAGTGAGTGACGAATTAGCTGAAAAAGGATATTGTTTAAAAATATATGATGCATATCGCCCTCAAAAAGCCGTTTATCACTTTGAAAAATGGGCTAAAGACATGAATGATACGAAAATGAAAGATTATTTTTATCCTAATTTAGAAAAGTCAGTGCTCTTTGAACAAGGATATATCCTCAATCATTCCGGACACTCAAGAGGCAGTACCGTTGATTTAACATTGTTTGATATGAAAACAGGAAAGGAAGTTGATATGGGCGGAACCTTTGATTATTTTGGAGAGGAAAGCCATCCTGATTACAAAAACATCACTGCCGAACAGTATGAAAATCGTATGATACTTCGCCAAGCAATGATGAATCATGGATTTGAACCCTTAGCAGAGGAATGGTGGCATTTTACTTTAAAGAATGAACCGTATCCGGATACATACTTTACATTCCCTGTTAGTGAAAATTCCATTCACAAATAAGTTAAATATCTTTTTACTGTAATTTCTGTCCAATTTATCAACATAGCTTACAAATAATTAATGATTTAATACAAAATAGATATTATGAATACTGGACAGTGAATATAAAAGAGATTATTGTCTGATAAGTCATTAAAAATTTAATCCACATAGCACATATAATCTTCATATATTGTCACAAACACATCATCTTATTTATAAATTAACACTATTGAAACATTTAATTACATTTATTTTTAATCCAGAGCCTTTTGATAAACAATAACAATGAAAAAATTATTAAACATGAACGATATAACGATTCATATGAAGAAAATTCACTTAATAATAGGAATAATAGCTATTATAATATTAGCTGTAATAGGCTATTTTGCATTTTTACAACCTGGAACAACTCAAATTAATGCAGATGCCCAGATTGTTGATGCAAATGCCTTAACAGAAAAAGGAGTATTGAAATTAGACAGTAAAACACAGGATGAAGATAAAGGATTTTTTAAATCTACTGCAAGTGATGAAAACAGTATTTTTGTTAATAATTCAAGTATCTTAAAACTTACGAATTCAATAATCAACAAAACTGGAGATACACAAAGTTCAGGCGATGATGCGGACTTTTATGGAATTAACTCTGCGGTTTTAGTTAAAGATCAAGGACAATTAAATATAGAAAACTGTGAAGTCAATACCAATTCCAAAGGATCAAACGGTATTTTTGTAACCAATACTGATTCCGGCCAGGGTCAAGGCGGAATGGGTGGAGGAACAGCGCCTGATGGAGGAAACGGAACTGCACCTGAAAAACCACCTGAAGAATTGAAAAAAGACGACAATAAAGCTAACGAAACCGTAGCTAACATAAAAAATGTTAAAATTACAACCCATCAGGACAAATCCCGTGGACTTGATGCAACATTTGGTGGTATCATAAATGCCGAAAACGTAATTATCAACACTGACGGAAACAGCTGCGCTGCTCTTGCAACAGACAGAGGCGAAGGTAATGTCACTGTTAAAAACTCAGTTTTAAACACCGGTGTCAGCAAAGAGTCAGGAAGAGGTTCACCATTGATGTATTCAACCGGAAATATAAGTGTAATTAACTCACATGGTACCTCATACGTATCCCAGATTGCATGTATTGAAGGTAAAAACTCAATCAGTGTTGAAAATTCAGAATTAGTCGGTTTTGGAGAAGGAAACCGTAAGGATGGAGACAACTATGTTGACCTGGCAGGAATATTCATCTATCAAAGTATGAGTGGAGATGCTGATGTTGGAACATCCACTTTCATGTGTAAAAACTCCAAATTAACCGTTGATTCATCATCAAAGTACTATGATAGCATACCGATGTTTCATGTAACCAATACCAAAGCCAACATTGTCCTTGAATCATCCGAGTTCAACTTCGGAAGCGGAACACTCTTTGACATTTCAGGCCAAAGCCAGTGGGGTAATGTCGGATCAAACGGTGGAGATGTCAACTTAACTGCAATTAATGAAAAATTAAGCGGCAATATAATCGTTGATTCAATCAGTTCATTAGATTTCACATTGAAAAGTACAACATTTGACGGTGCAATAAACTCAACCGGAAACACCACCATTGTTGTTGAAAACGGTTCAACCTGGTCATTAACCGGTGACAGTAATGTATCTTCCCTTGAAAATTCAGGAACAATCAACTTGAATGGTCATAAACTTTTAGTTAATGGTGTAGAATATAAAGGATAGAACTCTTTTCTATCCTTATTTTTTAAAAAAAAAATAAAAAAAGTATTTAGCAGTTTTTACCTGCTTCATACACTTCTTTTAGTAAGTCATCCTGTGATTTAGCATCACCAACAACTGTAAACACAGCTTTTTCAGTTGGATTTTTAGAAAATCCGATAAAACTTCTGATACCTGTTAATGCATCACCGTTTGATGAGCCTACTGCAGTAATGATATAGTAATCCTTGTTCTCCAGGTGATTAAAAATCGGATAGCACCTGTCAAAGAATCTTTTTAGGGTTCCGCACATTTCATAATAATAGATTGGAGTTGCATAGACTATTACATCAGCTTCCATCATATCATCAAGAATCAATGAGATTTGATCATCCTGATAGCACTCCTTTTCCGGTGTTTTACATGACATACAAGCTTTGCATGAGTCAAATTCAATATCTTCCAGGAAGTATTTTACAGCATTTTTTCCACCGTCTGTTGCGCCTTTTACAAATTCATCACACAATGTGTCTGAGTTTCCACCTTTTCTAGGTGAAGAACTTATTACTACTACATCTCTTGCCATACTACTCACCTATCCATTCTTTAATTTTATCTGAACTTTCCATGCCGGTTAACCTTAATCCTTTCTCAAAGTTAAGTTCCGGATATGTATCTGAAAGGTCACTTACACACTTATCGATTCCGGAGCCTCCTGAGGTGCAGAATGCTTTGATTGTTTTTCCGCTTAAATCAACACTTTCTATGAATGTGTTGATTATTGTCGGTGCGGTATACCACCATACAGGAAAACCTATTACGATAGTGTCATAATCACTTACATCAACACTTTCAACTATTGGAGGTCTGAATGATTTGTCGTTCATCTCAAGAGTTGATCTGGAGTTCTTGTCGGTCCAGTCCAAGTCTGCAGGAGTGTAAATCTCTTCCGGCACGATTTCAAATATATCATAGCCATTGTCATTAGCTATCTTTTGAGCAATGCCTTTAGTAACACCGCTTGCTGAAAAATATGTGACTAAAATATTTGACATGATTTCACCTAAATTAATATTTTGATTTTTTATATATAAAGTTATTTGAAATTTAATTTGGAAAAATCATTAAAAAAAATAGCTAAATAATTAATGCCTATATTGCAGAAAAAACCTGCAATATTCCCCGTAGACATTAATTTTATCCCCAATATTGAGATTACTCATTAGAGTTATTCTCTACTAAATAATATTACAAAACATAATATATAAAATTAATTATTTTAAAAAAACAATTGGTTAAAATCATTCAAGCGAAAAAAGCCACCACGAAAACACAGGGATGTTTTCTAAAAAACCATCATTAATCAATTAACCAATTGTAAAAAAAGAAGTGAAAAAAGAAGCTATTATCCCATATTAATTAAGGAAACATTAATAGCTTTAATAATAGAGAAAATATTAAAGTAATATGTTCCTATAATGAAGATAATTAACTCCAAAATTTCACCTCCATTGGGGATAAGGGAGATATATGGCAAATCTAGAAAAAAACTCACCAAACAAACATTACTTAAAAAATAATTCATGTTAATCACCCCTTCATTTTTTTAAATTGGAGGCCTATTTTCTATTAAATCTTTAAACAAAAGGCTATTTAAAGCTTGTTGAGCTCACTCGTAAAAATTGTCCCCACTAAACCATCATATTTAAACATTTCCACATTCAAAAAAGACTCAAATTTACACAAATAATATAAGCAAACAAAATCAAAATATATAACATTATAAGTTATTGAAGGTAAATATAATGAAAAAACCTGTTGTTGCAATTACAAGACCTGCAGATAGGGCTAAAAAAGCTTGTGAAATTGTAGAAAAACTTGGTGGAAGTGCAGTGCTTGCACCTACACTGGATTTAAAGCCTGTAAACACAGACTCTCTGAAGGATTTGGTAAAAAATAAGGACTCTCTTGATTGGATAGTTTTTACCTCTCCAACGACGATTGATTCTTTCAATCTTTTTTATCCTGACTTTTTCAATGATTTAAACTGTAAAGTTGCTGTCATTGGAAACAAAACCGGATCTCTTCTAAAAAAACAGGGCATTGAAGTTGACCTGATGCCTGATGATTTTACAGCCGAAGGTCTGGTTGAGGAATTTACCAAGTTAGATATAAGAAATAAGACCATTGGAATTCCAAGAACCGCTTCTGCAAGAGCTACACTGCCTGAAGGATTGAAAAATCTTGACAATAACGTTATTGTAGCTGAAGCATATAAGTCACTCTTTCCAATGGATGAGAAAAGCGTGAAAGATTTGATAGCTAAAATTGAAAACTCGGAAATTGACGCCATCACATTTACAAGCCCGTTAACTGTGCATAACTTCTTTAAGATATCTGAAGATAATGAAAAACTGGTCAATTTATTATCTGACAAGTTGCTGACCGTTGCAATAGGTCCGATAACAGGAAATGTCCTTGATGACTATAAAGTTAAATATATTTACCCAGACACTTACACAGTTCCAGATATGATGGAATTGCTATTTAAAGTATGGAGAGATTCTAATGGAAGATAAAATAAGTATTATCCTGCCAATTTTTAATGTTGGCGACCATCTTAGAGGAGGAATCGACTCTTTAATTAATCAAAGTATAGGAAATGAGAATTTAGAAATTATTATGGTTAATGACTGCTCAACAGACGGTTCAGGTGAAATCATTGATGAATATGCTGAAAAATATGACTGCTGCATTGCAATCCACCATGAGAAAAACTCAGGAGCTGCTTTTACTCCACGTAATACTGGAATTGATGCATGTACCGGCGATTACATCATGTTTTTAGATCCAGACGACAGATACACACCAGACTGCTGTGAAACATTATATAATGCAGTTAAAGAAAATAATGCTGATATGGCCTTTGCAAGGTTTAGAAGGATATTTGAATATGGAGGATATGTCCAAAAGTCCTATTCCCCATATGAAGACGATTTGGAACATGCCTATCCCGATGAAACATTTGAAAACCCTAATTTTTTAAATGTGTCTGACTTTGTATGGGACAATTTCATCGAAAGATTCCTTTACGGCAAGGATCTTGAAGTGACATATAAAAGAGACGGACCGATTGATACAATCATCATTGACAATATCGAGCAGGAACCTGACCTTTTGAAAATGGCACCTTCCGTCTGGAGTAAAATCTTTAAAAGGGAACTGATTATGGATAATGATATTCGTTTCCAGCCATACATTTCAGGAGACGACATGGCATTCACCCTGGAAACCTTACTGAAAGCTAAAGGTATTGTTTATTTAAACAATTATATGTGTTATGATTACTACATCAGAGATTTACCTGATGACAAGTCAATTACCAATACAGTTAACGTCAGACTGCTTGATGATTTGATGGAGTCCTATATTTACTGCAGAAAACAGACCGAAGACTTTTCAAAGGAAATCCAAATCGTTTCAGTAAATCCTCATCTGCTTCATTGGATGAATACATGGAAAGGATCCCCATTTACAAAAGAAGAAAACAAATTACTACTTAAAAAAGTGAACAGACTTAAAAAAATACATCAAAGTGATATGAAAACCAAAATGCTATTGTCTGCAATGACAACTGCAATTGAAACCTCAATTTTTACTTCAAAAGCGTGATATGATGGAATTTGATTATGTAATAGTTGGAGCCGGACTTTCCGGCATTACGATAGCCGAAAGAATTGCCAATGAGCTTGACGAAAAAGTTCTGATAATTGAAAAAAGAGACCATATCGGCGGTAACGTCTATGACTTTTATGATGATGGTCTGTTAATCCAGAAATACGGACCACATATTTTTCATACTAAGGAAAAGAAAGTTTATGATTATTTATCAAGATTTACAGAATGGATTGATTATGAACACCGTGTCTTAAGTTATGTGGACGGTAAACTCGTCCCGATGCCAATCTGTATCGACACTTTAAACCAGCTTTATGACCTTGACTTAGATGAAGAGTCTATGCATGAATGGATTGATAAGAACAAGGAAGACATTAAAGAGATTAAATCCTCAGAAGATGTCGTTTTGGCAAATGCCGGTCGTGACATTTACAATAAACTCTTTAAAAACTACACTGAAAAGCAATGGGGAACATCAGCCGCCAATCTAAGTCCTTCAGTAATATCAAGAATTCCATTCCGTTTCAATCATGATGCCAGGTATTTTGAGGATGCATATCAGGGAATGCCTAAAGACGGATTTACCAAAATGTGTGAACGCATGATTGAATCAGACAATATTCACGTCGGCCTTAAAGCGGATTACAAACAATACATAAATAAAATCAATTATTCCAAAAAAGTAATCTATACAGGCCCTATTGATTACTTTTACGATTACAAGTATGGAGAATTGCTTTACAGATGCTTGAACTTCGTTTATGAGATTCTTGATGAAGATTCATACCAGGAAGTTGCTGTCATCAACTATCCGAATGACCCATACTTTACACGCATTACCGAGTTTAAAAAACTCACCGGTCAGACAGTCAATGACAAGACCGCAATAATGAGGGAATATCCAGGTTTTAACGGCGAGAAATGTTATCCTTACCCGACCGAAGAATATTTGGAAAAATTCAAATTATACGAAGCAGAAATGGAAAAAGAGGAAAACGTTATTTTTGCCGGACGTTTAGCTAAATATAAATACTACAATATGGATTTAGTTGTTAAAGATGCCCTAGAAATATTTGAAAAGGAGATTAAATAATGATTACAATTTGGCCACAATATTTAAATAAAGACCTTACTTTAAGTGAAGGAAGAAAAGTATCTAAAGAAATTGCTGTTTCATCACCTACAATGAGTGAAATTGAAAAAGCACTAAAAAGATTAGGATTTACATACAATGTTCAAAAGGAAAGAGCTTATCCGGGAAAATGGTATGAAAAATCCGGCCGTGTTTTAGTTGAATACGATAAGACAAAAATGGAACTCATCAAAGAAATTAGTTTAAAGATTAAAGAAATCAGGAACTGATTTAAATGGAAATACCACCATTAATGGCTGAAAAATACCATCAGGCAAAGGAATTGATTGAAAAATCATCAGACATTAAGGTTTATTCCCATATTGATTGTGATGGAATCTGCTCAGGGGCAATTCTTTCAACAATCCTTGATAGACTCAATAAACCTCATGAAATTGATTTCGTCAATCTGGATGTCTTGGATAACATTGATTTAAATCATGAACTGACTATTTTTTCTGATTTGGGTTCAGGCCAGCATATTGATACCAAGGCAAGCAAAGACAATAACATTTTAATTCTAGACCACCACCCTCCTTTAAGAGACATTGACTACGGAGATTTGAAAGATTTCACATACATTGAAATAAATCCGATTCATCACGGCATTGACGGGTCTTACTATATCTGCGGAGGAGGTCTGTGTTATTTTCTTGCAAAGGAATTTGGATATACTGATTTAAGCTGGATTGGCGTATTATCAGCAATTGGAGATATGCAAAATACACATAGCGGTCATTTTGAAGGATTAAACGAAATAATCCAGGATGATGCAATTAATGAAGGTTACCTTGACTTGATTAAAAGCGATTTGAATATCTATGGAAGAAATACCAGGGAATTGTTTATCGCATTATCATACTTTAGTGATGTCAAGCTTCCAATAACCAATAATCAGAATGAATCCAAAGCCCTTTTGGATGAATTGGGTATTGATTCAACATTAAAAAGAATAACTCCCGAAGAATCAGATGTTTTGGAAAAAATCGGCATTTTATGTGAAGCCGGAAAAGATTATACATTGACAAGACAGGATCGTGCAATCCTGAATAAGGAAATCGAAGGAGTGAGAAATGCAGGAACCCTTCCTCCTTATTTATCAAAAGACGAATTCATGATATTATACCAGACCCAGCAGAGAATCAGAAGAAAAACACTGTCTGATTTGACAAATGATGAAAAAGGCAAATTATACAATGCATTGAACCGGATGATTATCAATGAGGTTCCGCCAAAATACTATGAGCACATTCCTAAAGTACTGATTGGGGATTCTTATACATTTCTTTTAGAAGATCCTGCAAGTTTTTTAAGGGACGGTGCTGAGTTTTCAACTGCAATGAACGCCTGCGGTAGAAATCACGAAGAAAAAATAGCTATGGAAGTTTTAAAAGGAAATCGTGACTGGGCACTGGTGGAACTTGAAGAAATCAGCAGGAAACATAGATATAACCTTGCAACGTCAATGGAGAAAGTTGCTGACGGAGAACATATTATTGAGCTTGAAAACCTCCAGTACTTTGACGGGACAGGAATCAAACCCGAAATTGTCGGTACCATCACAGGAATGATTTTAGGCCACTGCAACTGGAGAAAACCTATTATCGGATTTACACAGATTGAAGATTCTGACGGGTTAAAGGTATCTCTTAGATGTTCACGCTTTTTATCCTACGACGGAATCCATTTCGGAAATATAATTCGTGAAGTATCAAATGAAGTTGGTGGAAGTGGCGGAGGCCACGCAATGGCATGCGGTGCATACATCCCTCTTGAAAAAAAAGATGAATTTTTACAAAAGTTTAATATATCATTAAATAAAAAAATATCAATGTAATTTTACAAATTTATCAAAGCATTTTTAATTTTAATAGGAGGAATGAAAATTGAAAGCTTTTAAAAAAAGAGGTGCACTGACTCACTTCCAAATCCTGAGTGAGATATCTAAACAGGACCCTCATCTTAAACAGAAAGATTTGGCTCAAAAATTAGGTATCACCATCCAGGCAGTTTCGGAAAACATAAAAACCCTTATTGAGTTAGAATATATCACATCAAAGGATGGCAGATCACCTTATAAAATAACCCAAAAAGGTATTGATAAAGTAAAAAGAGATGCAATCAGTTTAAGGAAATATTCTGATTCAGTTTTAGAGACTATGAATCATTATAAAACCATTTGGCCTGCTGTTGCCGGTGAAGACCTTAAAAAAGATCAGGTTGTTGGTCTTTATATGGAAGATGGTGTTTTATATGCCCACAAAGGTGATGAAAACGCAAATGGTATAGTTTTGGAAGACGCTGAAGAAGGTTCAGATGTTGCATTAACAAACCTAACAGGATTAATTGACATGACTGTTGGAGAAGCAACAATTATTAACTTACCTACCATTAAGGAAGGCGGATCTAAAACCACTGACTTAAACCTGATTAAAGACGTCTATGAAAATGGTACTAAAAGCGGTTCAAAAATCGATAGAATTGCTGTAGCAGGTACAATTTCTAGAGTAATTGCACAAAAACTAGGTTTGAATATAGATATTGAGTTTGCTGCTCCACAGGCAACTGCAAATGCAGCACGTAAAGGTTTAAATGTCTTGGCATTATGTGTCGGAGACATGACAAAATCATTTGTACGTGAACTTGAAGCAGAAAAAATCAAATACAATATTATTGATGGAAGAAAATAATCATTTTTCTCTCAGCATTTTTAATAGTGCTGCTGCAATCTCAACAGTATCTATTTTAGATGATGTTATGACCTTTACATAACTGCTCAAATCGTTACTTTCTACCAAAACCTTAACATCATCCATTATTTTTTTATTTTTAATATATTCGATTTCATCAAGGCTTGGAACTTTTTTTGACTTTACATTTATATTATATTTTTTTCTGATTTTAACCAAGTCATTTGCCTCATAAGGCGCCACAATATTGAATGCATATCCAGATTCTCCTGCACGTGCTGTACGGCCAATTCGGTGAATATAATCTTCAGGATTTTGCGGAATGTCATAATTGACGACAACATCGATTTCACTTACATCAATTCCACGGGCAGCAATGTCACTTGCAACCAGAATTGAGATATTTCCGTTTCTGAATTTATTCATTACCTTATCCCTGACCTTTTGAGTCATATCCCCATGAATGCTGTCAACCTTATAGCCATTTCTTTTTAAATTGCGGTATACAAAGTCAACACGACGACGGGTATTGCAGAAAATCAGCCATAAATTAAAGTCATAGAATTCAATTAATTTGCACAAATCATCAATCTTGTCTCTGTCATCACTTTTAAATGAAAACTGCTTGATTTTAGGAATGGTTTTTCTTGAATCTGATATTTTAATGAATTTAGGATTATTCTGATATAATTTAGTAATCTTTTTAATTTCATCAAGCATCGTTGCTGAAAAAAGCAAAGTCTGTCTTTGTTTTGGAGTGTGTCTTAAAATCAGTTCAATGTCTTCTCTAAAACCCATATCAAGCATTTCATCTGCCTCATCCAAAACTACAGTTTCAATTCCAATCAAATCAAGAGTCCCTCTCTCAATATGGTCTATTACACGGCCGGGGGTTCCGACAACAATATGAACACCCTTATTTAAAACCCTGATTTGTCTTCCAATAGCCTGTCCTCCATAAACTGCCAACACTTTCACCTTATTCATATCCTTGGCCAGTTTTTTAATCTCATCAGCCACCTGAACGCACAGCTCTCTTGTGGGACATAGGATAATAGCTTGCGGAGACCTGTCTGGAACAAACAATTTATTTAAAACAGGTATTCCAAAAGCAAGAGTTTTACCTGAACCAGTCTGTGCCTGACCGATAATGTCTCTGCCGGCTAAAGCATCAGGAATTGCCTTATTTTGAATTGGAGTCAATTTTTCAAAACCCATTTTATTGACAGCACTTTTTATATCATCATTTATTTTTAAATCATTAAAATTCATTAGTTTAATATTTGAAAAGATTATTATTTATAGTTTCAAGTACAATATAATATTACTATATTATGGGGAAATTTATATGGATAAGTCATCACTTGAAAATTTAGTTAATGATATAAACACGGAAGAAATGCTTAAAGAAAAGCTCGAAGCTAAAATTCAATCCGAAATAGACTCAAGAATCGAATCCGGTACATATGACGATTATATTAAAAGTGAAGTCGAAAGAAGAATGCAGACAGATGAAGTTAAAAAAATCATTCAAAAGCAAGTGGAAGATCAAGTTAAAGTCAAGCTTGCTGAAGAAATGGCTGAACAGGTTATTGAAGACGTCGATGAAATATTATACACCAGAGAAGATGGAGAAACCATTAACGAACGTGGAATAGATATCGGACTTGCACAGGGCCGTCAGGAAGGAATAGAAATCGGCTATAAACAAGGATATGAAAAAGGAAAAGAGGAAGGAATAGAAATCGGCCGTGAAGCAGGATATGAAAAAGCCCAAAGCGAAAGTGGAGGAGCAACTTACCAACAGGGACTAGAAGAAGGAAGAAAACAAGGACTTGAAAGAGTTGCACGTACCATGTATAAGGACAATTATCCTTTAGAAGAAATTACAAAACTGACCGGCCTTATTTTGAAAAGACCCAACAGAAAATAAGGAAAATTTAAGATGGAAAACAAACTCATTAAATACAAAAAGTACTCATTTAAAAAGCATCCTTCAATAGAAAGTATACAAATAATTGAAGGTAAAAATAATTTCCCCATTAGCTGGTTAAATCAACAAGGATATTGTGAATACCAGATATATCTCCAGTACATGAAAGGCATAAAAACACCTGAAACCAAAGCCATGAAAAAAGGAACTGACGTTCACAACCAGCTGGAAGAAAAGTTTCTCGAAAGTGCCGAACCTGCAACCTTTGAAGAAGTTGTTGAAATATCAAAAGAAGAATCAACCCTCACAAGAGAATGCTTTGTAATATCACCGGATGATGGCATAAGAGGTTTTATTGATGAAATTTGGATGACACCTACCGAAATCATAATAATTGACGATAAACCAGGTTCAAAAGCCTTTCCGTCAACAATAAATCAGGTAAGGGCATATTGCCTTGCATTTAAAAAGATGAGTAATGATGAAAGACCAATTAAAGGAGCACTAAGACAAAGAGGTACTGACAATATCTTCTGGATTGAGGAATTTGACAAAGACAGAGAAAAAGAAATTCTCTTTACAATAAACAGGATGCACTCATTATTTGATGGTCAAAAACCTTTTATGGCCACTAAAAATCCGAATAAATGTAAATCATGCAGATACAATGACTGCTGTGAAGAATCAAAGGTGTTAAAATGAAAGACGAAAAAACAAAAATCAAACAAGAAAAAATAATTGAATTAACCACATCATTCTGTGATGAGAAATTAAATGAAGAATATAAGGAATTAAGCATAAAATTAGTTGAAAAATTAGGCAGAAAACATGATGTTCCGTTTAAAAGAGGTAAACTTGAAATTTGGGCAAGCGCTGTTATTTATGCTCTAGGACAGATTAATTTCCTTTTTGACAAATCTTTTGAACCATATGCCACACCGGACGATATTTGCAATTATTTTAACACGAAAAAATCAACAGTATCCAATAAAGCCCATGACATTAGGAAAATGCTTAATATGGGCCATTTTGATGAGGAATTTTCAACAGGAGCTCTTCTTGAAAGCCAGCCGAAATTCTACCTTGATGAAGAAAGCGGATTTATGATTCCTGAATCATATATCAATCCAATGGATTCTTATTTCGATGAAGTGTACGAACTGTTCAAAAAAGGTGAAATTGATGATGCAATAGAAATGTTGGATGCAATTGATGAAGATAATCCGGAATATAATCGTGCAATGTTTTATAAATCTTTTATTTTAAATGCAATCGGTATTAAGGACGATTCATCAGAAATATTTAATGAATTTTTATCAGAACTAGATGATGACGTAGATTTAAATGATCTTTTAAAAGAAGATGATGAGATTGATGAAAACGATTCTGGGCAACTGTTTGAAATGGGACAATTCAATCATGAAATCGGCGAATATGAAGATGCTATAGAATATTATGACCAATCCCTAGAACTCTCACCAAATCAAACACATGTATTGCATTTTAAAGCTCTTGCATTAAGCGAACTTCAAAAATATAAACAAGCATTAAAAATAATTGATAAAGCAATTGAAATTGATCCTAATGATTATTCCTTGCTTAACACAAAGGGACTCATATATAAACAAAAGAAAAATATTAACAAAGCCATTAAATACCTAAATGAAGCGAATAAAATTAAAGAAAATGAAATGAGCTGGCAATTTAAAGGCGATATATATTATGAACAGGAAAAATACAAAAAAGCACTGAAATGCTATGACAAATCCATTGAAATTAACCCTGAAGAAATATCATCTTATATTAATAAAGCAAAAGTTTACATGGAAATGGATGATTTAAAAAATGCTGAAAAGATGTTGAATGAAGCTGAAAAAATAGATGAAAACAATATCGAAATGCTATGTGAAAAAGGAAATTTTCTATTAAGTCAGGACAAATTTTCTGAAGCAATAGATTATTACGATAAATGCTTAGAAATTGATGATGAATATATTGAGGCATTAATATTTAAATCAATAGCATGTGCAAATTTAGATTATTACGAAGAATCAAATAAATGTTTGGATAAACTCGGTGAAATTAATCCTTTAATTTTAATGGAATTGGATGAAATGTTCAACGATTAAATGGCACGGTTTAATCCCAGATATAGCTTGTTTTTCTTATACATCTTATCCAGGATTTCGTTCCATTCTTCAACGCTTATTCTTCCCTTGTTTGGTATCAGTGAATCAAGAGATGCTTCGTTAATGTTTAAAATATCAGATAGTATATGCGCAAGGGTTCTTCCGGTAAGTGAGAGTTCATATGGGTCATATCCAGTTACCATCAATACCCACACATTATCCTTTGAAGAGCTGTTATACTCTTTTTTAAGTGTATCATACCAGTGGGTGATTACGTTTTGGCTGTCTCCAATTTCCCCATCGCCTACTGAAATATAATATCCTTCCTCTGAAAAATCAATAGTTTTTATTGCATCAGAGATTTTAGAGTTAAGTTCCGGTGAATCAATTTCCAGGTCATATTCATTGTTTGTAATATGATCCTTAAGATAATTTTCTATTTCCTTTTGATTTATAAAGTAATCTAGAGGCTCCAGTCTGTCAGGATCCCTGTCACATAAATCATATATTAAATCCTCATCAACTTCACAGATTTCATATCCATCAAGTTTATGTGAATTGTAAGGTTTAAAGTCAAGGCAGTAATTTTCCAAATCCTCCTTGTTTAAATACCATAGAACTTGAACTCTTTTAATCATGTGAATCAATTATTCAATTTCGTTAACTACAATTGTTTTTGTAAAAACTCCAAAAATTCTATCATTACTTAAAAGCTTACCGATAGCCCAATCGAAAATTATTGGGAACCAGAAAATTTTTGTTAAATTTCTTACGACAGCCTGAATCCATGAGATTCTATGACCATTTCTTGAAATAACGCGTAAATACATTAAGGATTTACCGATAGTTGCTCCTTTGGATTTTTCTAAAACGATAAAGTAAACAAGTATCAATACAGGAACAACATATGGGAAATACGTGTAAATTTGAAATGAACCATACGGATTGATGAATATTGAAAGCAAATAAGAAACAATCCACATGAATGCAGAAACTACAAAGAAATCAATGACATATGCAAGTACTCTTCTTGTAAATAAACTAGCCATTTTTAACACCTCAACATACTCTTGGAACTGGATCAGCTATAGGGGCTTCCAATATGCGTTCTCCACCAATCGGAGTGTTGACAATAACGTATTCGCCTTCAACAACTTCCCCGATAATGGCAGCGTTTTCACCATATTTTTCGCTTTTAATAGCTTCGAGAACTTCTTCAGCCTTGTCCGCTTTAACACCCATTACAACTTTACCTTCGTTTGCAACTTCAAATGGGTCGATACCCAACATTTCAGACACTGCATGAACCTCTTCTCTGATTGGAATTGCATCCTGTTCAAGCACAATCCCGTTTCCGGATTTGGAAGCCATTTCGTTAATTGCATTAGCAAAACCGCCACGGGTAGGGTCTTTCATTGCAGTAACTCCACCTACATCCAATGCTTTTTTAATGATGTTCCACATTGGAGCTACATCGGATTTTAAATCAGTATCAAATCCAAAACCTTCTCTGAATGACATTAAACTCATTCCATGGTCACCTAAACTGCCCGTAATGATTATTTTGTCTCCAACTTCAAGACCGCTGTCACGGACAACTTCGCCTTTTTTAGCTACTCCAATACCTGTTGTAACCATAACTATACCATCAAGCTTATCCTGAGGCATTACTTTAGTATCTCCAGTTATAACAGCTACATCAACTTCTTCACAGGTTTCGTTTAAGGATTTCATGATTTTATCCAAGTCTTCTATAGGAAAACCTTCCTGCATAATAATTGCATTAGAAATAGCCAATGGTTTAGCTCCCATTACTGAAACGTCATTAATTGTTCCTGCAGCAGAAATTCTGCCGATATCTCCACCAGGGAAAAATAATGGATCAATAGTATGACCATCAGTAGTCATGACAATTTCATAATCGCCTAAAGGTATTGATGCACCATCATCAAGAGCATCTAAACTAATACCACCATTAACACTCTTTTTTGTGATATTATCCAAGATTGTAGATGCGATTAGATTAGCCATCACTTCTCCACCAGCACCATGATTCATATTAATTTTATCATCTGACATTTTTTATCGCCTTAGGAAAATATATGTTTAAACAAGTATATTAATATTGGTTTTGAAAATGATTATTATAATATGGGTGAATTAATTCATTAGATATTATGACGGCTAAATTATTATAAAAAATAGTAAAAAAAGAGTAAAGATAAGTTAATATCTTTAGATTAAAATTCCGTTAACAACACCATCCTGACCAGGTCTGGATGTTACTTTTGCATTACCTTCAGGAGTTTCTACAACTGCACCTTTGGTAACTATGTTCCTTCTTACGTAGTTAGGGTTAGCGTCGTTTTCAATTACTCCTAAAATATCGGTAACTTGAGTTTTACCTGATTTAACATCAGTTAAATTGATTTTGTTAGCACTAGCTAATCTGAGTTTTTCATTTCCGCCACGAGTACGGATTTTTCTTAATCTTTTTTCATCTACTCTAGTTTCAGCAGGATCTCTTCCTAATTCTGCTTTCCTTTTTCCACGGTTTGCAACATTTCTTGCACCGGATGGACTTCTAGTTGATTTTCCTTGAGAAATTGCCATTATTTCACCTAAATAAATATAATAAATAATTAATAATCGCTGTCAATAAGTCTCTTTTCAGTAAACTGCAGGACAAGAAAAATTACAATTTACATTATGAGAGCAAAAAAGAGCCTTAATGAATAATGATAATAAAATATTTCGTTATCATTATATATAAACTTTATTTTTTTCAAGGATTTTTGTCTTCATGAGTGACAAATGAAAATTTTAAATTACAGTTTGGGCAGTAGAAATCATCCAAAAGTGAGTTTCCACAAACCGGACAGGTATCAGGAGAAGTTGACAAATATACAAATCCTTTGCTTTCACGAGGAACAATGGGTTCTGGAGTAATTGATTCAGCATTATCTTTTGAACGTGAAAGTATTTCATCAACCAGATTGTCAAAATCATCTTCTGACAAATCTCCATCTTCACTGGCTTTTAAAATCTTTTCAATATCTTCATCAGTGATTTTATCTCCCAAGACTTCTTTTAGGAGTTCCACCAAATCATTATCCTCAATGTAGTACTCTTCGTTTTCCATGAAAAATACTATGTGGGTAATGAAATATATTATTTACCCACAAATTTTAAAAGATTATCCTCAGGTTCCATTTTTTCTATTATCTCATCAGGAATCTTTCGGTCATCAAATCCAAAGTCGATACCACAATCAGGTTCTTCAGGAATCAGATCATCCGGATTTTCATAAATATAGTCTGAAATATTATTTTTCAGATTGGCTATTATCTCATCCACATCGACTTTTTGAAGTTCCTCCTCATACTCATAGACTAACTCTTCCAATAATTCATCATCAAGTTCGTTTAAATAACTCATTTTATCACCTAGTTTGCTTTTATCATATAGCTGAAGTCCGGAATATCAAAGATATTTAAAGACTTTTTGTTAAAAATCATTTTATCAGCTATAAAGAGTTCAAATTCTATTTCTTTTCCGCTGCATTCAATCAATATTGAGACATTGGAATTTTCCAGGACACTTTTTTTAACGTTCAATACATCTGACGCACCATTTATTTGAATGGATGTTGGAAGATGATTTTTATCCATATTTAAAAATATATCTTTTGAAAATTCATAGTTTGCCCAATATCCTCTCGTTTCAGATATCTTACCGACGAAGATATCATTCGTTTTATCATAACTTGAAATTAATTCTTTAGTTTTCATAATATCAAACCTCTACCAATATTATATTCAAACAGCAATATAAATTAATTCTTAGAGCATTTGAAGAGTAATATAAATTTATTTAATGTAAATAACTATTTAACAAGAGATAAAAATTTCCTTATGTGATAAAAATTGTTCTCACTGAAAAGTATTTTAAACACTTTCATCAAAAAGTATTTATAATGAAAGAAAGTGAAGAGCAAATCAGGTTAGAATCAGAAATCAAATCACAGGCCGAAATCTTTCTAAAAGATTTTAATTCAACACTGCCTGAAAGCATGGAGCTTGAATATGAAGGATTTTATAGAAGAGGATTCTTTGTAACCAAAAAAAGATATGCCGTCATTGAAGATGGAGAAATAATAGCAAAAGGTCTGGAACTGGTCAGAAGAGACTGGGCTCCGATTGTAAAAGAAACTCAGGAAGCCGTACTGATGGCATTATTAAAAGAGGGAGATTCCGATAAAGCAATATCAGAGGTTAAAAAAGTATTGAAAAGAATTAGAAAGGGTGATGTTGAAAACAAAGAATTAATCATCCACACCCAAATAAACAAACCCTTAAGCGAATATAAACAAGTCGGACCCCACGTTGTTGCAGCCCAAATCATAGAAGACCATGGAATCAAGGTAACACGAGGAACGATTATCCAATACATAATAAAAAAAGGAAAAGGTTCAATAAGCCAGAGAGCAGTTCCTTACGAATATAGCGAAGGCATAACATACGACAAAGACTATTACATCAACAATCAGATAATTCCAGCCGTTGGTCGTATAATGGAACCATTAGGTTACTCAAAAAAAGATTTGCAAGACTTGTCTGTTGGTGAAAAACAGCAAAGCCTTGATGCATTTTTCTAATTATAAAATTGTATTTACATCACCGATATTTTCAATAATGGTAATGTCAAGCTGTTCTTTTTTAATGTATTGCCTGTCATCTTCAGTAACATCAGAATTAACTAAAATAGCACTCATACCCGCATTAACTGCACCTAAAGCGTCTTCCCTAAATTTATTTCCAATCATTACTGACTTTTCAGGATCCCCGTTCATTTTTCTTAAAGCAACATCATAGATTAACTTGTCAGGCTTTTTCTTGCCCACTTCTTCAGAGGTGATAACAGCATCAAAGAAGGAATAAACATTTAAACGAACAAGTTTTTCCCACTGTTTAATTGTAATACCATTGGATATGACCGCCAAACGATAACCCTGACTTTTAAGATAAATTAATGTATCAATAGTATCAGCAAAAGGTCTTAAAAGCGCCATTTTCACATTATGATAAGTAATCATACCTAAAGCAACAAGCATCGGGTCTTCGTGACCTAAAACTACCTGAGTCAATACATTGAAGTGTTTACCATAATTTGAACCTTTTTCACGAATGATGGTTTTTAAAACACCATAAGCTTCATCCTTATCTAAAGGCAAACCATTATCCACCATCAATTCAATAGCTGCTCTTCTTGCCGTCTGTGCGAAAGTAGAAGTGTCCAATAAGGTATCATCCACATCAAAAAATACAACACGGTCGTCATCAGTATTCCTAGTCATTATCATTACCTCCTTTATTAAAATCGAGTTCCAAAGTAACAGGACAATGATCTGAGCCGTAAATTTCATTTAAAATTGCAGCTGATTTGACATTGTCTTTAATTTCTTCATTAACATAAAAATAATCAAGTCTCCAACCGGCATTCCTTTCACGGGCACGGGTACGGTAACTCCACCAGGTGAAATTGTTCTCACCCTCATCAAACAAACGGAATGTGTCAATAAAACCTGCATCTTCAAGCTGATCCAGCCATGCGCGCTCTTCGGGAAGGTAACCTGATTTTCCTTCACAATTTTTAGGATTGTAAACGTCAATAGGATGGTGCGCAATATTATAATCACCGGTTATTACAAGATTTTTTCCCTGGCTTTTAAGTTCTTTAAGCTCTTCAAGCAAGGCATCACAGAAATCAACTTTGAAATCCAGCCTTTTTGCATTCATGCCACTATTTGGAAAGTAAATATTATAAAGAATAAAATCATCATATTCTATTTTTAAAACTCTTCCTTCACTGTCGAGCTCTTCAATGCCCAGTCCACGTGTAACATTGACCGGTTCGATTTTTGAATAAGTTCCAACACCACTATATCCTTTCTTTTCGGCCTCATTGAAATGTGATTCATAACCACTGACATCAGCTAATTTCTTTGGAATATCCTTTTGAGTAGCCCTCACTTCCTGAAAGTTAATGATATCTGCATCAGTATTTTCAAACCAATCCCAGAATTCATCTTTTTTAGCTACAGCCCTAATTCCATTTACATTCCAAGAAACTAACTTAATAGACATTATAATTTCACCCCATTAGCCAAGTTCAATTCACGAAGCCATTTGATATCACTTTTATAAAGCATACGAATGTCAGATACGTCATATCTAATCATTGCCAATCTTTCAATACCCAAACCGAATGCCAAAGCAGGTTTATCTATGCCTAATGGTTTTAATACTTCAGGCCTGAACATTCCTGCCCCACCAAGCTCAATCCAGCTTTCCTTTTCCTCCAGGTATATTTCGGTTTCGGTAGACAGATAAGTGTAAGGGAAATAAGCAGGTCTGAATCTCACTTCAAATCCTAACTTTTTATAAAACTCTTTTAAAGTACCTAAAAGATTTTGATAGCTTATACCTTCATCGCAAACAAGTCCTTCAACCTGATGGAATTCAGGCAAGTGCTTGTAATCGAAAGTTTCTCTTCTGAAAACACGGCCAACTGAAAACATTTTGATTGGAGGTTCATATTCATATAAGTGTTTTGTTGATATTCCAGTAGTGTGTGTTCTTAAAACACTTTGGCGTGCAATGTCTTCACTCCAGTCATATTGCCATCCTATGGAACCTGTTCCTCCACCGTTTTCATGGGTTTCAGCAGTGATTTTAACCAAATCGCCGTCAGGCAAGTCACAGGTCAGAGGATTTTTGAGATAGAATGTGTCCTGCATTTCACGGGCAGCATGGTCTTGTGGCTGGAAAAGTGAATCAAAGTTCCAGAATGCAGATTCAACATAATCCCCCTTGTCTTCGGAAAATCCCATGTTCAAAAAGATTTCACGGATTTCATCTATGATTACTCTTAAAGGATGTTTTTTACCTGCAAAAAATACTGGCGCATCCGCATTAATGTCATAAGGACGATACTGTAAGCTTTTCCATTCACCATCTTTTAATTGCTGATGAGTTAATTGGGTAGCTTGTTTTTGTATGGTAAAACCTTCATTTAAAATAGCTTCACCTTTATCCAGGAGTTTAAAAGAATGTGAGGTTTCTTTTTTAACATTTAAAATATTTTTTCTTCCGGTAAGCTTTTTAAATCCGTCCACCAAATCATCAGTGAAAAGTTTAACTCCGTCAGCATTGGCTTTAAGATATTCAAGAACTTCTTCATCAACACCTAATTTGGATGTGAATTCATTACCAAATTCTGTGATATTAACTATACCCTTATCGATTCGAGCCCAATCTTTACGGCGTAACCAACCAAGAGCAATATTGGTTTCATTTTTGTCAATTCCTGCTTCATCAGCCAAATCCTTCATGTGAATTTGTCTTTTATCAGCCAAGACATCCAATATTTTACGTTCCGGAAGACCTTCTTCAGCATACTTAAGTCCGTCTTCAGTTAATGAATAGGTTTCGCTGACTTCCTTATCCACTTCAATTATATCTTTTGAAGCAAGGGACCCTGCAGCACTCATTACTGATTTGATATCCATACCCGTATTTTCAGCAATTTCTTCTGGAGTAGCCTCAGGATTTGCTTCCAATTCTTTTAAAAGTTTCTTTTCATAAATATGTAATTCATTAATGGTTTTTGTAATATCCTCACTCATTTAAACACCATAGTAATTATCATTAATAATAGTATAATATATATTTTAATTAATTAATAAAGATATTGTAAAATTCGAGAAAAATGGAAAATTTTACTTTTTCGAGGAAATATTATAATAATAAGGTAATTTTTTCTAGATTAAAAAAAATAATTTTATTCAAATTTTAAATCATTGAAAATATTTTTCATATAATCAATAGCATCATTAACTTCTGGGACTGTTAAATGAAAGAAACCTGTAGTTTAATTAAAAAAAAATTAAAGGAATTAACTCCTTTTTTAATACAAAATATGGTTAACCAGTGAGATTTTTAACAGTCCCATAATGTCATCTTTTTCACATTTTAAATCAATCCTTTGCCATTACAGTTATTATGTTTGAAACTCTAGCGGTTTCATACTCTGAAGTAATGATGTACACACCAGGAATCAAATTAATGTTCAAACGGGCAACTCCCGATGCATCTGTAGTTCTGGTATAGAATACTCCATTGATGTTGAATATTACACTTACATTATCCTTTGGATTGCCCTGACCATCAACCACTTTTGCTTTAAACTGACTTCCATCTAAATAGGTCATTTTCATATCATTTGCCGTTAAAATAGGCAATACTGTAATAATATATGACATCATTAATCCTGTATTCGGATCGGTTGCAGTCAGTATATATGTGCCAGGATTTAATCTGATATTCAGCTTAGTTATACCGTCCTGATTAGTTGTACGGTCATAAAATACTCCATTGATGTTCATTCTAATAGCTTTACCTGCAACGGGATTTTCCTGTCCGTCAACCAATTTGATAAAGAACTGGGAGTCATTCATATAATATTTTATCAGGTTTCCGGATATCAATGTAGGCAATATGTCAATTGCATTTATAGCACTTACTCCACCATAATAAGTTCCTATATTATAATTACGTGGATTAAGGTTAATATTTAGTTTAGCCAAACCGTTTTCACCGACTACACGATTATACAATACACCATTAACACAGAAAGTAACTACAGCCCCTCTAGGAACATATTTCCCTTCACCGTCCATGATAGTTGCATAGAATTGTGTTCCGTTTCTATACACTTTAACAAGATCAGTTGTCTTAATGATAATTTCGGTAGAGTGGTCTCCAGGTACAGCAGGAACAACACTGAATTTTGATGCATCAAGATTCAAATCCCTTGGAGGCACTCCATTTTGAATAATTTGGCGTATTTCTTTTCCTGTTTCAAATGCTTTACCCATCATATCATTACAGTATGAAGTGATATAATTTGCCCTGCTATTCTTATCAGTCATTTTTGCTGCTGCTGCGAGTACTCTGCTCATTGAAATGAACATATTGCTTTCGGCTTTATACCAGAAATCCTTGACAGGCTCGCCATAAGTTTTGTAGTTGCTTGGTCCTAAACAGCGAGAGCAGATATCCTTAAAGAGATAATATGGATAATTTATATCAAAGACATTTTTTTGACTTGCAGGTTGATTAGCTCCATAAGCCCCACCAACATATATACAATCATTGGATACTGGTACAAAGACTCCATAGACCTGCGGACCGCTGCTGACCCAGCTGACACATGACATTTCCGCAGGAAGATTTGAAAACACTTGTATAATATGAGCGCTTAGTGCAGTATCAGTTCCAATCACTCTAATATCAGTTTTACCCGTCTCATCAGGAGAATATTTTGTTCCTTCAAATCTATTGCGCATAAGCTGAGAGACATCCTGCAGTGAAACCTTCTTATCTGGTGTGAAACATAGAGGATACATAGTATTATGATTATATTCGGCACTGAATTTTGAAGGAGCTAAAATGTGGTGTCCAATCCAGGTTCTCCTGTGGGAATAATCTGTAGTCTTCTGATTTCCTGAATATGTATGAAAGAGATTAATTTCATTATTCTTACCGTGTACAGCAAAACCCCTTTGTTCTGCAAGACTAAATAATCCTTTAGATATAATATGGTCTTCATAGTCGGATAAGTACTCTAAAGAAAATTCATTACCGAAAACTGCCACTTTGTCCTTTGGCAATTTCACCGCAGCATACTGATGTCCAGTATACATCTCTATATACCATGCTTCATTCTGGTCGACAATAAAAGCAATATTGGATTCACTGCTTCCATACCTGTCAATGATTCCACAAAGAACATTAACACCTTCCCTGGCAGTTCCACTCTGACAAATCACAAGGTCTACTGCAGCATCTTCACAAATTCCACCAGATATTAATGGATCTGCTCTCAAAGCGGCACTGTTTGCATATGCTGTAACAGACATGGTCATAGCTACTCCTTTTTCATTAGCAGCAGCAGCCGCATCATGAGAATAACCCGTAGCCGCTACCGTACTGTCCATATATGGTGTTGAAGTGTATTGGTAAGTATTTGCCGGGATTTCCGTTTTTACCGATCCATACTCAGTTACAGGCATGACTCGACCTGGCTGATTTTCTACAGCAGGAGTCACCTCAATATGATTTGCCCAAACGGCAGGATAGTCATTTGATCTTGCAACAATTACTGAACCGTCATCACTAGCATCTGAACCTACATATACGGCTGTACATGCTGCACAGGCTTGGATACTGCAAAATATCACCAGACATAAAATTAAAATTATCGATTTTTTAGAAAAATATTTAAATTTCATCATAAAAATCCCCCAAAATCAAGTAAATGATTATTTCTTTGATAATATGTACATTTTTATAAAATATTTGTTTAATAAACTTGATTGAATTTTTAAAAGTCTTATTTATATTAAATGCTCTATTTATCATTATATAAAAAAGTTTTTATAGGACTGTCAATTTATTAGGACTTTTTTTCGGTTTTCTATCCAATAATCTTTTCTAGCCATAATATAATCAAATATTCCTTTGGTTTTTCCATTATTAACTGATGTTGTAAGTTTTTATCCATAAAATATCCTAATAACATTGCTTTTTGAAGATTTTCAAGTACCTGATTGGATTTAGTTTTGAAATTTAAAGGATTTATTAAGAGTCTTTCGAATAATTTTTTAAAAGTATTACTTTTCTCAGATAAGATTTCTAAAGCCAATAATAGTTTTTCATAGTTTCTTTATTATTAACCGTGTCTAAAATATTTTCTAACTCTAAATTTTCATTATATATTATTTTTTCTAATTTAGATTTTAATTCCTTATTTTCAATATTTTGAATAGTGATGGTTATCATAAATTTCATCATTTCAAAGGTTTTTGTATTATCTAAG
>JAFRFB010000082.1 GCA_017434555.1 Methanobrevibacter sp.
ATGCCCAATGGAACTTGCCATGGAATTGATTAGCAGAAAATGGGTTATTCAAATCTTAAGAGATATGTTTTTTGGAAAAAAACGTTTCAATGAATTTAAAGATGGAAAACCTAATCTATCCAATAAAGTTTTAAGCAATTGTCTAAAAGAAATGGAAGAAAACGGACTTATCTCTAGAAACAACGATGAAGATAAGCAAATTATTGAATACACATTAACTGACAAAGGGAAAAAACTTAATAAAGTAATTTATGAACTCGCAATGTTTACATTAACTACTGATTTGGGCAATGAATTCTATGATGATGAAACTAAAATCGAATTAGGGAACATATTCAAAAATACATTGATAAACAATTAGGTGAGAGAATATACTCCATTAAGCAAAATCCATATAAAGTTAATGTTATGCCAACACTATACAAAATATAAGCACCCACCTAAAAACAGCCAAAACAGCCATGAAAAATAATTAATTAAAAAACTGTTTTTATGAAAATAAGAATGAATAATAATTGATTGACCTGTTTAATAATCGATACTAAGTTATTATCTGATGAAACAAATATTAAAGTTTAATAGAAATTATAAAGACTATAAATCATTTAAAAATCTTGTTTCCCGCATACTATACAAAATATAATGTACATTTACTCTCAATTAATGTTTTAATCCATTCACTAAAAAATCAACAGATTTTGATGAATAACCCCATCCTGTGAAAAATCAAACTTGTCTGTGGAAATCACATATTTTGGATAATTATCCTTAACCTTCAATAATGGTCTGAATTCTCTAGCAATTGTCTTATCAGAAGCCAAAGAATAGGTCACCTGAATATAAACTTTATTTTTATGTTTTTTAGCAATGAAATCAATTTCAAAATCTCCGATTTTGCCAACTGTCACATCATAGCCTTGCCTTAAAAGCTCAACGTATACAATGTTTTCAATTGTTCTGGAAACATTGACCAAGTTTCTGCCATTGAAAACTTGATTAAATCCATGATCTGTTACATAATACTTTTCATGAATCTTTAAAATCTCTTTTCCTTCAACATTTTCCCTCTGAACTTTATTTATTAAAAGAGAATTGGTAAAGTAATCTATATAATTGTAAATTGTTTTTGGAGCAATATTAACATTTTCCTCTTGTTTTAAATAATCAGAAATACTCTTGGCTGAAAATGTTTTGCCAACATTATCCATTAAAAATATGATTAACCTTTCAAGTATATTCACATCCCTTATCTGATATCTTGAAATCAAATCATTGTATAATATTGAATTAAAAAGGTCATTCAAGTATTTGAGTTTGTATTCTTCGTTTAAACTGAATATCTGTGGAAATCCTCCATACACCACATATTCATTGAACAGTTCATCTGATAAGGATTGCTGTTTATAATCAAGGAATTCCTTAAATGAAAACGGATACATATTTATTTGAAAATATCTGCCGGTCAAGTGAGTTGCAAGTTCTCCCGACAATAATTTAGAATTTGAACCTGTTATGTAAATATCACAGTCCCAATCGACCCTGCACGCATTTATTGACTTTTCCCACCCATCAACATTTTGTATTTCATCAAAAAACAAATAGACTTTACCATCTATATTTTCGACAAGGCTTTCAATTAATAAGTCAAGTTCACGGGAATTGCCCACATTTCGATATTTTGCAGATTCAAAATTAATTAAAATAATGTTATTTTCATCAATTCTCCTATTAATTAATTCTTCCTTGATTAATCCTAACATATATGATTTACCGCATCTTCTAATTCCAGTAATCACTTTAATTAATTCATTATCAATCAAAGGAATAATCTGATTTAAATACAAATCTCTCTTAACCATAATAATACATTGAATTATTAAATATATAAGTTTAACTTTTATAAAAATATAAAAAGTTTTAGTTATAAGTTAAACTTTTTAGTTTCCAATAATATTACAAGAAAACTAAAACTCAAAATCGGTTGTAATTTCCAATATATTCCCACATTTGCTCAGAATTCTAATAAATCTTTCATCCAAATCGACATGATTGTCATGATAATCAATTTCACCAAATTCCACTCGAATTGAATATGCAAGACACTCTTCATCTAAGCTAAAACACGCATTGATATTTTCTTTATTTCCTCGAGCATCAAGTCGAATCCATTTATTAAAATCTTTTAAATACACAGTGTTTAAAGCATGAATCATATAACCCTCACTATCATCATCGGCTATTGTAAGCAACTGATAACTGATGCCTGATGGAATCTGATTTGCTCTTAGAAGTGCTGCAAGAAGACATGATTTTGTCCAGCAAATTCCAGTTTTATTTACAAGCACATCACTGGCAGTTCCTGAAACCACATCTGTTTTAATGTCCCATGAATGAGAAATTTCAACCCTAACAAATAAGTAACATCGTTTTATATAATCCAGATTACCTTCAGATTGACTTATCAATTCCCGAACCTTATCCTGAAAAAGAGGATTCATGTAATCAATGCTTGGTGTTTCCATCAAATATTCTTCCATGTACTTCTCACCCATATTATAATAGATTAAAAGTAAAATTAAATAAAAATATTGTTTTATTAATTTAAAAAACTTTGTAAAATGGATTTTGCCCGTATACTATACAAAATA
This sequence comes from Methanobrevibacter sp., assembly GCA_017434555.1. GTDB lineage: Archaea > Methanobacteriota > Methanobacteria > Methanobacteriales > Methanobacteriaceae > Methanocatella. The sequence continues at coordinate 2,649 of JAFRFB010000082.1, forward strand.
TTTATTGCTTTAACTCGAGTGAATTAAGAGTGTTGGCAGAAATTATTTAATTTTGAACATTTTTCATTTTTCTCCTTTAAATTTTTTAGATCAATATTTTTAATTTGAGGATATGAATCTTATTGCATTAATAACTGAATATAAATCCATTTCATTCTCTTTAATAAG
>JAFRFB010000083.1 GCA_017434555.1 Methanobrevibacter sp.
AACTGGTGAGACATTAGGTTCCTCATTGGGTACAGCAATCATTGGAATAATTCTAATTCTTGGAGTTATGGGCGGTATTAGTACTGCAGTCGATACCTATGCGCCTGATTATTCAGGAGATGAACAATTCCATCAGGAGGTTTATGACTACTTCCAAAAATTAGACACTATAGAGGGACAAGATAGTATTGTTGTGAATACTGCAGATATAATTATTCAGAATGCAATGGCATCTGTAATGTATGGATTAGCCATCGTGTTAGCAGCTATTTTAATTATAACGCTGCGGATAAAAAATAAAAATATTAAAAAACAATGAGAGTTCATCTCTCATTTGCCTTTTTTTTTAAAAATGGTTTGAGTGTTGGCAGAAACTATTGAGTTTTGATTTAATAGTATAGAATAAATTTCACTAAAAGTAGTAGATATTTTTGAAGTGTGTTATACCAACATTAACATGAAGCTGGTCAAAAGGAATCAGAAGTTGCATAATCCAGATTCGCCATTGCTGATTGGTGATGTTAAGGAAAGTGATGTGGTAATGGAAGTTAATGAACCGAGCTATATTGACTCACAACAAAAATTAATTTAATGCAAAGTAGTCATATGATTTTGTGCAAAGTTGCCCAATAGTTTAATGCAAAATAGTCATATGATTTTGTGCAAAGTTGCCCAATAGTTTAATGCAAAATAGTCATATGATTTTGTGCAAAGTTGCCCAATTATTTATATATGATAAAATTAAAATATATTAATTGGAGTGTACTATGACATTTGAATATAAACCTCGTCTTATTGATGATGAAATTGATGAATACTTGGAAATGATTGGTGCAATTCTTATTGAAGGGCCAAAATGGTGTGGTAAGACAACAACCGCTGAACAACATGCAAAAAGCAGTATTAAATTACAAGATACTGACCAGTCAGAAAATTATTTAAGATGGGCTAAAGTACAACCCTCAATACTTCTTGAGGGCAAAAAACCAAGACTCATTGATGAATGGCAAATGGCGCCTATTTTATGGGATGCTGTGAGAAATAGTGTTGATGAACTTCATGAAGACGGCCTATATATCCTAACAGGTTCAACCACTATTGATGAAGCAGAGGTAATGCATACCGGAACCGGCAGAATCCATAGGGTTGTTATGAGAACAATGAGTCTTTTTGAAAGTGGCGAATCAAATGGGAAGATTTCAATTTTAGAACTATTTGAAAATCCGGATATGCCAATTGATGGTATCGAATCTACTTTAAGTGTAACAGATTTGATATTTGCCGCTTGTAGAGGGGGATGGCCTGAAAGTTTAAATAAAAAATCTGAAAAAGCACAATTGTTTGTTGCAAAATCTTATGTAAAAAACATTTGCGAAATCAATGTGTCCTCATTTGATGAAGTCAAACGTGACCCTCAAAAAGTAAGAAACATATTAAAATCATATTCCAGAAATATTTCTACTTTAGCGTCAAACTCAACAATATTGGCAGATATTAATTCTGAATTTCAAAATATTAGTAAAAACACTTATTATAATTATATAAATGCATTAAAAAGATTATTTGTCATAGAAGATGTTCCTGCATGGTCTCCAAATATCCGTTCCAAAAGTTCTATTAGATCAACTCCTAAAAAAGAATTCACTGATCCGTCAATTGCAGTTGCGACAATGGGTTTATCTCCACAAAGTTTGGTGGATGATTTAAATACATTTGGTTTTATTTTTGAAACTTTATGTATAAGGGATTTAAGAGTTTATACCAGTAAAAAGTGGGGAGAGATTTCTTATTATAGGGACAGGAATGGCCTGGAAGCAGATTGTGTAATACATTTGGAGAATGGCGATTATGCGTTAATTGAATTTAAATTAGGTAGTGATGAAATAGAAAAAGGTGCTAAAAATTTATTAAAATTAAGGAATTTGTTAAAAGAGAAAAATTTCAAAGAACCAAAATTTTTAGCAGTTATTACTGGAGGCAAATACGCATATACAACAGAAGATAATGTAAAAGTAATTCCGATAGGTTGTTTGCGTTGATATTTGCGTATAGGCTAAATTAATAGGTTAATTTCTATTATGCACATGCTGTTAATATAATATAATAGGAATATATAAAAGGATTTCAATAAACAGACAATTGAGGAAAATTTATGAGTTCTTTAGTTAATTATGATGGAGGTTATGCTAGAAATAGTTTAGAGATATTATTTCGAATGTATGGATTTGAACATGATGATCCTAAAGAAAGGCAAGAATTAGAGGAATATCTGGAATCTAATTATCCTGATGAATTTAAAGATTTCAAAGAATATGAACAAAAGATTGAAAAACGAACTCCTAATATAAAACAAATGTATTTTGATTATCTTGATGGGAAAAGAGAAATGCCTGAGGGGAGTGTCCGTTTTGGTACTGATGATTAGTTTTTGTTGATTGTTGCACATCGTTTTATCCATCTTATGTTATTTAGTGTTATTCTGATTAATAATCCACGATATGTTTTGAATATTCTTTTTATACGTCCTGGCAGTGTGGTTTTGTAGAATCCTTCGATTAAATTATTCGTGCTAGGTATTTTTTGGTTTAATGTGTGTTGTAATGTTTTGTCTAGATATTTTTCTAGTCGTTTTAGATA
>JAFRFB010000013.1 GCA_017434555.1 Methanobrevibacter sp.
TAATGCTACTGGTAATGTTACTGTGGTTATTGATGGTAGTGCGTATCCTGGTGTTATTGTTAATGGTACTGCGGTTGTTTATGTTGAGAATTTGACTGCTGGTCCTAAGTCTGTGATTGTTGAGTATCCTGGTGACGATAAGTTTGTCGCTAATTATACTGTTGGTAATTTCACTGTTGAGAAGGTTAAGGTTACTCCTGAGATTATTGTTGTTGATCAGGGTAATGGTACTGTTGTTGTGGTTGTTCCGGGTAATGCTACTGGTAATGTGACTATTGAGGTTGAGGGTCAAAACTTTACCGGCCCTGTAGTTAACGGTACAGTTGTCATTACTTTGACTAATGTAACTCCTGGCACTCACAATATTACTGTAATTTATTCTGGTGATGATACTCATACTAATGCTACTTTAAACGGCACTGTAACTATCCATGATCCTGTTCCAGTACCTGTTCCAAGCACTCCAATTGCTGTTGATGTTTCAGACATTTATGTTGGAGATATCGAAGAAATCAATGTGACTGTCAATGGCGATGCTACAGGTAAGATTAAAATCGAAATTGACGGTAAAGAGTACTTTGCTGATATTGAAAATGGTGTTGCAAGGTTTAAAGTTGAAAACTTAACTGCAGGCGTAAAAACAGTTGCTGTAACTTATGCCGGTGACAGTAATTACACTGCTAACTTCACTACCGATAAATTCACTGTATACAAACACAGTTCCACAGTAAGAGCTGAAATTGAAAGCATTAATGTGGGTGAAAATGTAGTCATTAAAGTCATAGTTCCTGGTGATGCTACCGGTCAGGTATTAGTGGACATTGATGGTGTATCACAATACTATGCCAATGTAACTGACGGTGAAGGATTCGTTACTATTCCTTACATCCCAAGCGGCAAATACAATGTCAATTTAACTTATATAGGTGATGATAAATACTTGCCAAGCTCAAATGTTTCTTTATTCGATGTAAATAAGGTTGATCCATTTGTAATTCCAATTGCACATGATATTTATGTTGGAGAACTTGAATCCATCAGATTAATTGTCCCTGCTGATGCTACAGGAAACGTAACTGTTGTCATTGACGGTGAAGAATATGTCTTCAACTTAAATGAAGGCACATTAGGCGTATACTACAATGAAGGTTCAAAATACATTGTTGCTATCAGTGGAGGAAATGGAGAATTGGTAATTGAAGGATTGCCTGTAGGCGAATATGTGGTAAGCGTTAGATATAACGGTGATTACAAATACACAACTGCAGAAAATACAACTGTCTTCAAAGTTATCAGTCGTCATATTGACATTGAAGTCATTGATCAAGGTAACGGTACTGTTGTAGTTATGGTTCCTGATAATGCAACCGGAAACGTAACAATAACAGTTGAAAACAAGACTTTCGTTGCTCCTGTAATTAACGGAACTGCTGTTATCAATTTAACAAATGTAACTCCTGGAAAACACAACATTACTGTTGATTATTCCGGTGATGACAAACATGATCCTGCCAGCAAAGACGCAACTGTAGAAATTCCAAAGCTTTATGCTCCAATAAGCGTTACAGCACAGGATATTTATGTTGGAGACACTGAAGTTATTGTGGTAACAGTTCCGGATGATGCAACTGGTACAATAACTATTGAAATCAACGGTAAAGAATATTCTGCTCCGGTTAGAGATGGAAAAGCAGTATTTGAGGTTGACGGATTGGCATTTGGTAACAAGACTGTTGCTGTAAAATACAGCGGCGATGATAAATACAGAGACAATTACACAACAGGTCAATTTGAAGTTATCAAACGTCCTACAAACACTACTGCAACTGCTCAGGATATTAATGTAGGTGAAAATGAAACTATTGTTGCTAAAGTTCTTCCGGATGATGCAACTGGTGTCATATTGGTTAATATGGGTGGTGTAGGATACTATGCAGATATTGTTAACGGTACTGCAAATATTGTCATTCCTGAACTTCCTAGTGGAATATACATAGGCAGAGTTTATTATCAGGGTGATGAGAAATACTTGCCAAGTAATACTACTGTCAGATTCACAGTATCCAAAGTTAAAGCTCCTATAAATGCTGCTGGAGATAAAATTGAAGAAGGTCAAACTGCAACTGTAGTTGTAAGAGTTCCTGAAGATGCAACCGGTACTATAACAATTACTGTTGATGGCAAAAAATACACTGAAGAAGTTAAAGACGGTAAAGCTGTATTTGATGTTCCGGGACTAATTAATGGAGACTGGAATGTTGACGCTTCATACTCTGGTGATAAAAAATACGAAGCCAACGATACAATTACTGATATCCTAGTATATCGTCCTGCTCCTGAAAATCACACGGATAATAATACAGATAACGTATCTCCTGTTGCAGGTGATGGAATTAACTTGTCAGATTATCCGACAGGTAATCCAATTTTAATGTTATTATTAATATTAATTGCACTTGGTGCAAGCCAAGCAAGAAGATTTAAAAAATAATCTTTTCAATTAATATTTTTTCTATTTTTTTAATCTAATCCCTTACTTTTAATTAATTAAACTTATTAATCAAATAAAACCATATATTATAATGAGATAAATTATAAGGATTGTTTTTTATGAATTATTTAGTTGTTGGTGCAGGAAATGCTAGTAGGCCTGTTGCAAGATTGCTTAATCATTTGGGTCATCATGTTGTTATTACTGATTTAAAAGAAATCACTGAATTTAAGGCAGACGTTCAAAGAATTTTACTTCAGATGGAAAATGAAGGAATTAAATTGGATTTAGGCAATAAAAATCCGAATCTGGACGGTATTGAAGCGGTTTATGCTCCGCCAACTTTGCCGGATTCCGCTCCAATTGCAAAATTAATCAAAGAATCTGATGTTAGTGTATTGACTAATGAGGATTTCTCAAAAATCGTTAATGATTTGATTCCTGTAGATATTATCGGTATTACCGGAACAATGGGTAAAACAACAACTACATTCATAACAACCAGCTTATTCAAACAGGCGGGATATAAGGTCTGGTCATGTTCATCACTCGTAAACAATCTTGTTTCTGAAGCAATCATTGATGGTATAGTCAAAGGTAAGGCTGATGATTGTGACATTGCTATTTTTGAACTTCCTCACGGTACTATTGGTCTTTTAAATAGTTTAAATATTAAAATCGGGCTTTTAACCAACATTGCAGAAGATCATTTGTCTGAGTTTGGAGGCTCTCTTGAAAAATACCAGCAGAGGAAATTGATACTTGAGAGGATGTCTGAAACATTTATCGCAAATCACTCATGTTTTGATATCATAAATCCTCAAAGAAACGATGCATTATATTATGCTTTAGATGAAGATGTTGACTTTAAAGGCACCGTCGGTGATGAATCCTTAACCATTGAATATAAAGATGATAAGTTTACTACGCCCTTCTACATGATGAGCTACTTTTTTGAAAATTCCGTTGCAGCAAGTGCTGTGGCACTAACATATGGAGTAAAAAAAGAGGATATTATTGATGCATTAACTGTATTTAAAGGATTGCCTGCTCATATGGAAGATGTTGGCGATTATAATGGAAGAAAAGTGATTTTAGACTCTGCATTTTTGTATGATGGAATGAAAATCACCTTGGATTACTTTAAAGATGAAAGCGTTGTGCTTTTCCTCGATCATTTTGATACATTGTCCGTTCGTGACAAGGCCGAAGTCGGTCAACTGGTAAGCAACTATGATATAAAAACAGTCATTGCAAGCGGCTTTAATGAGGTAACTCAGGAAGTTGAAATGGAAGCGGCTCAGGAATTGCTTGATGCAATCACCAATCCTAAAATTGAAAAAGTCGCTGTTGAAAATATAGAAATTGCCGCCTGTGAAACATTTAAATATTCCGTTCCCGGAGACATAATCCTGCATATGGGACCGTTAATAGCTTATGACAGGCTCACGACAGTTGAAAAAATCATGAAAGGACTTGATGAGGGAAGTAAGAAATATGATTAAAAAGACATTTGGCGTTATCGGTGTTTGCGGGGCAAACGGCAATCTGATTGCAAGAATACTCAACGAAAGGGGATATAACGTAATAGGAACTGATTTGTCCCCAAAAGAAAAGTGCAGATTTTCAAAATCCCTGGAAGGCTATGATATAGAACTCTTTTACGGTGAAACTCCGGATGAATTTTTCGAAAAGTCCGATTATATTGTCCCTCCGGCAAGCTTATCTAAAAAATCAGCAATTTTTCAAAAGATTGACAAGTCATTGTTTGAATTAGAGGATGTAATTGATAATTTCCACACGGAAAAACCTGTATTCGGAATAACCGGGACCAATGGCAAGACTACTACAACCACACTTCTTAAAAAGATTGCCTATGATTATGGAATCGAACCTGCAGAGCACAATCTGGAAAAAATGCAGGGAAATGCTGAATATATTCCAATCCTTCAGTCAAGATTACACGGAGATGTGGCCATTCTTGAAGTTGGAACGTTTGGAGTTCCGGGCACTGTAAAAAGGATAGTGGATTTATCTGAAATGCAGGCAGGCCTGATTACAAACATTACTCCTGACCATTTGGACTGTCTGGGAAGTTTCATGGATTATGCTCATGTTAAAGGCGAATTTATAGAAGAATTAAACGGCAAAAAATTAATCGTCAATGGACAGGACCCTACAATCATGGGGCTTTTAAAGGAATATGAATTTGAAGGTGATTTAATAACATTTGGTGTTGATTGGACTCCTGAAAGAGTTAATGCTAAGGAATGTGTCTGCGGACGGGAAATCAAAGTAAAAGAAATAATTTCCGGTTGCGGTTATTACTTCTGCGGATGCGGCATTACAACTCCTCAGGTGGATTATATTGCAACAAACGTTGATTTAAAGAATCGTACATTTGATTTACACACTCCTCAAGAAAAGCTGAAAGTTCAAATGGCAATAGACGGACTTCACAATGTATACAATATTACCGGCGTCATAATTGCCGCTCATGAATTCTTAAAGTTACCTTATGATAAAATCCTGGACTCAATTGCCACATTCACAGGTGTTGAAGGAAGAATGGAAAACGTGGCCAGTATTGGCGGAAAAGAAATTTATGTGGATTATGCTCACAATCCTGCAGGTGTACAAACGGTCTTATCTCAGTTTAATAAATTATTCAATGATTTTGCATGTGTCATTACAGTATCTTCCGAATCAGGTTATGAGGGGGATTTGACAATATTTGATCATGCATTGGAATTTTCAAAGTATGTTGTTCCGGCATCTGTAGCTTCACAAAAGATTGCCAATGAAAAGCTCAAGCAGGACCCTTCACTTTCTGATAAGATATTGTTTGACCATGTCGATGAATTTGTTAAAAAGGGAACCCTTGGCGCAAGTTATGATGAGGTTTTAGACGGTATTAAAAAAGCTCTTGAAACTGATTGTGGTATGATTGTAGCTATTGGTGAGGCGGCAACCAAATTCAAATCCTGTGTTGAAGATATTTAAAAATAGAAAAAAGGGATTTAATCCCTTAATAAGTTTTGTATGCGTCATAAGCAGCATATAAACTGTATATTATTCTTATTCCATGTCCGACTATGCCTTTTAGGTAAAACATTACTATTACGCCTAGAGCTAATGAGATTATAAACATTATGAGTCCTTTTTTCTTATCTCCGTTAATAGCTTGTCCTAAACCAGGAATAATGAATGAAAATATTGCATTGATAACTGCATTCCATTCCATTATGTAAACCTCCCGTGTTTGGTGATATTAATATTTTATTTTTTAAATGATATATTTTACTCGTCAAATGCTCTCACTATCTTTATAAATAGTCATTGACTAAATTTATTATTATGACAACTTACATTAAACATCCATTAATCAAGAAAGATTCAATAGAGTCAAGACTTTATCAGCAGGTTTTGGCCGGGGATGTTTTAAAGAAAGGAAACACTATGGTTGTAGCTCCAACCGCATTGGGTAAAACTATTGTAGCTATTCTGGTTGCAGCCGACCGTTTGCAAAAGGTAAAAAATTCCAAGGTTCTTATTTTATCTCCTTCAAAACCTTTAGCCATTCAGCATGAGGAAAGCTTTAAGGAGTTTTTAACGCTTCCATGTTCATCAATTACAGGTGCGGTCAAAACCGATGAGCGTGTTAAAAGATGGGAGGAATCAAGAATCATTTCTGCGACACCACAAACTGTAGAATCCGATTTGTTAAACGGCAGATATGATTTAAGCAGTGTTTCATTAGTTGTTTTCGATGAATGTCACCATGGTGTCGGCGCATATTCTTATGTTTATTTGGCCTCACGTTATGTTAAGGAATCCAATTATAACCTGATTTTGGGATTAACTGCATCTCCAGGTTCTGACAAATCAAAGATTAAGGAAGTCTGTGAGAATTTATACATTCAAAACATTGTTGTTAAAACGGAAAATGACCGTGATGTCAAGCCATATTTCAATCCGGTCACTATAGATTGGGTTAGAATTAAAATGAGCGAAGAATTGGATAAAATCAATAAATATCTGGAAAAAGCTCTTAAAATCAGATTGAAAACCTTAAAGAATATGGGCATTCTAAAAACGATTTCCGTTACTAAAGTTGATATCTTGAAAACAAGAGGCCGTATTCAGGGTGAAATTGCAAGGTCAACCAACCCTAAAAAAGAACTCTTCCATGCAATCTCTATTTTAAGCGCTGTTATCAATATTCAGCATGCGCAGGAACTTGTTGAGACTCAGGGTGTTCATCCTTTCAATAAATACATTATGAGGTTGCGCAAAAAGAAAACAAAAGCATCCAAATCATTAATGAATGATCCTAATTTTTCACGTGCCGTCAGATTGGCTCATGAGGCTGAAAAGCATGGATGGGAACATCCTAAACTTAGAACTTTGGCTGAAATTTTAAAAAAGGAATTGGGTGCCGGAGACGGTCAGACCACTCTTCAAACAACAAGATATGGTGATAAACAGGATAAAAAAGCTTCAAAAATCATAGTATTTACTCAATTTAGAGATACTCTTGAAATGATTCATGATAAGCTTGAAAGAGAAGGAATCAAATCAGCAAAGTTCTTTGGTCAGGGAACTAAAGACGGCGAAAAAGGCCTCACCCAAAAAGAACAAAAAGAAATCATAAAAGCATTCAGAATGGGTGAATATGATGTTTTGATTTCAACAAGCGTTGCAGAGGAAGGTATCGATATTCCTGCAGTCGATTTGGTTATTTTATATGAACCTGTACCGTCCGAAGTCCGTATGATTCAGCGTCGTGGAAGGACCGGACGTAAAAGAACAGGTAGGGTTAAGGTATTAATTACAAATGGAACTCGTGATGAGGGTTATTACTGGTCTTCCGTTAGAAAAGAGGACAATATGAAAAACCAGCTAATAGATCCTAAAATTCTAGAAGAGCTTAACGAATCTGCTGTTGCAAGAATGGACAATGAAAAAAAGGTTAAAGTAATTGATAGGCCTAAGAAAGAAAATTTACCATTAGTTTATGCAGATTCCCGTGAAGGAAACTCAAAGGTAATCAGATATTTGTCACAAATGGAAATGGATGTTAAAATCCAATCAATGGCCGTTGCAGATTATCAGGTTTCAGATGAAGTAGCTATTGAGAGAAAAACCGCCAAGGATTTTGTCAGTTCAATGATAGACAAGCGTCTCTTTAAACAGGCTCGTGAATTGTCTGAAGAGTTTAAACGTCCTTTGATGATTCTTGAGGGGGATGATTTATACTCAGGAATGGTAAATCCAAATGCAATTAGAGGTACCATTGCATCAATTGCCCTGGATTTTGGAATAAGCATAATTCCTACAAGAGATGCCCAGGATACTGCTGCAATGATTAAAAGGATTGCTATTCGTGAACAGTCTGGTGAAAAGGCCAATATTCAAATCAGGACAGATAAAAAGCCTGTTAGTTTATGGGAACAGCAGCTGTTCATTGTTGAATCTCTTCCAAGTATTGGTCCTGTTAATGCTAAAAATTTATTGGAGCACTTCGGCAGTGTTTCTAATGTATTCAATGCTTCTGAAAGCGAACTTATGGAAGTTGAAGGGATTGGAAAAATAACTGCTCAAAATATCAGAAAAGTAATTGATTCTAAATATCTTTATTTCAAAAAAGAGATTAAGGAGAAAAAACTTCTTTAATTTTCTTCTTTAATTATATTTGTCTTATTTTTCAATTATTATTGAATTTTTTTTAACTTTTAGCAAGATTTATTAATATATTTATCCTAATACTATACATGTATAATAAGTTTTACTTATTATGTAAAATATTTATAAGGAGAATATTTATGAAATATCGATATTTATCCCTTTTTTTAATATTGCTAATATTGTCTATCGGAGCGGTGTGCGCACAAGAAGATGCTGTCTCTGAAGATGATGTTGCTATTGCACAAGATAATACGGTATTGTCTGTTAGTGAATATGTCATTGATGATAATAATTATAATGACTATTTCGATAATGGCGGACTTATACTTGAAAACTCTAATATTTCTGATGGAGATACAATCAAACTTGGAAATGTTAGTAATAAGGATTTTATAATTGAAAAAAGTTTAACTATCACTTCTAATTCATCCAGTGATATTTTAACTAATGTCTCATTCTATTTCTTTGAAGGAAGTGATAATTCAACAATTAGCGGTTTAAATTTTGTAAATCATGATGCTGAAGAACATGCAATTACAGTTATGGAAGCTACAAATATTGAAATTTCAGATAACGTAATTGATGTTCAAAGTATTGATACTATAGATGACCATTTATATGCGATTTGTTTATTATATGCGAATAATTTGAATATTCAAGCTAATTCCATTACCTATGTGGGAAAAACTAATGGAACTGCATCCAATTCTGCGATTCGTGTTATAGAATCAGAAGGTGTAGAAATCTCTTTCAATACTATTAGCGCTACTTTATCATCCTGTGATGTTGACTGGACGAATAATATTATTAAATCATCAGGTCTTTATTTTGCAAGCTGTGATGATTTAGTACTTTTAGGTAATGACATTTTTATTGAATATTCAAATGTTACAGGTGTATTTGATACTATTTATGGCATATATATAAAAGAAAGTGATGGTGTAGAAGTTTCTGAAAATAATTTGGAAATGCTGGGTCACAAATATGCATATGGATTATCAATTCAGGACGATGAATTCGCAGTTTCAGACAATGAATTCAAAATAGTTTCTGATGAGAATTATGCATGTGGTGTTGACATTGAAGGCGAATCTGCAGGTATTGTGGATTCAAACACTATTGAAGTAATTTCTCCAATTGTTGCTTATGGAATTTATGCGTGTGACTGGGATATGGACGGTCAAGTTGTAGACTATATAGACAATGAGATTTATGGTGAATCCTCTGCAGTATATGGTATGGAATTGTTATATGCTGAAAAATCACTTATAGACGGCAATTATATAACACTTGATGGTAATTATACATTAGGTATCGCTGAAATAATGAGTAATGATCCTGCTGAAATCACAAATAATGATATTTGTGTATACGGTATCAATACTGATATGGTTCAAACTATGGATATGGTTCCTGAAGTGACAGTCGGTATTTTCTCAATGGGTGAAAGTATAATCCAGAATAATGCGATTACTTCAACCGGTAACTGGACCGTATACAATTCTGGCTATGATGTTGAAGTAACTGATAACTACTTAATTTCAAATGAATTATTAGGTGATGACAGTGTTTACGATACTTCAGATGATGCTGTCGTTGAAAATAACATTCCGATTAAAGATGCAGTCAACTACAATTTAACCAATGATACTTTCTATCTCTTCTTCAATGATCAAGGATGCTTAAGAGATAACATCACTGCTGAATCATTAACATTCATTGGTGAGTTCTCTGATTTAACTTTATGGAACGTAATTGACAGGCCGGTTAAATTATTAAGTGATAATGCAACTTTATATGACATGTCCTTTACAATAATTTCTGAAAATGTTACTGTTGACGGATTAAGCTTTGTTTCTGATGAATTAGCTGGAATAATCAATGTCCTCCAATCAAATGTTTCAATTGTCAACTGTGATTTCACTCTTTTCGGTGTTGAAGATGATTCTAATTGGGTGATTTCTGTTTTAGAAGCTGATGATGTTTTAATTGATGGAAATTCAATTACTTTCTATGTAGAAACTAATGAAACTAATCATAATCATCCTATCTATGCTAAAGATTCTAATGCTTTAACTATTTCAAATAATTTCATTAGTGCGGAATTCCCTGCTCGTTCCATTAACTGGACAAGCGGTGAAGTATACTCTGTAGCTGTATGTTTAGATGATTGTGATAATGCTGTTTTAGATGATAATGTTATTGACGTTAAATCTAACGGTCAAATCAGTACTTATGATACTATTTATGCAGTAAACATTGTAGGGGATAATGCAACCGTAACTCTTAACGATATAAAATCTACTGATGCACCTTATGGTTATGCTCTTGTTTTAGCCGGTGAAGACTTCAATATCGATGGTAATATTATTTCTGTTGAAAATGGTACCTATGCTTGTGGTATTGATGTTGAAAGTAATTCAAATGGTGTAATTAATGAAAACATTATCAGTGTAAGTGGTGATTCCGCTTATGGTATTTACACTGCTGACTGGGCTGGCGATGTAGAAGCAGATATTACTAATAATGCAATTATTGCAGAAGGTATTTCAGTATTCGGTATGTCTTTAAGCGGTAGTGAAGCTTTAGTTGAAAACAACTCAGTTACCATTTTAAATGGTAACTTCACAACAGGTATTGCTTCTGCTATTGATGATATTATTATTAATAATAATTCAATTATTGCTAACGGATCCAATGTTGGTACTCCTGCAGGTTATGACTCTATGGGTATTGAAACCACAGGTGTTCACATTGTAAGCGGAAATGCAATTGTAACTAACAATAATATTATAGCAAATAACAAATATGCAGTTGATTTCGATGGTGATGGTGAAGTAACTGATAATGAAATCTATGCTGACATGTTAACTGGTGACTTTGCAGTTGATTATGATCAAGATGGTGACATTTTGGTCGCTAATAACACTCCTGCAATGGAATTGGATTACATATTAACTAATGACACATTCTACGTTTACTTTGATGAAGAAGGTTTCATAAGAGAGCAAATTGATGCTGATAATTTAACATTCGTTGGTGAATTCTCTAATTTAGTGTCTGAAATCTTCATAAATAAACCAATCATCCTATTAAGTGATAATGCTACTTTGAACAATATTTCTATGACTATCATTTCTAGTGATGTTGTCGTTGATGGATTCAATTTCACTGGTGAAGATTCTGGAATGTCTGTTGAAGATAGTGATAATGTTTATATCATAAACAATAACTTTGATGTTAATGGTTTCACTGACAGTTCTAATGTAGTTATTGATATTTACAATTCTGAAAACGTTTTACTTGAGAATAACACAATCAACTTCGGTGTTGAAACTAATGGTACATTCTCAAATATCGCAGTTTATGCTGAAGATTCTAATAACTTAAGCATGATAGGAAACATTATAGCTGCTTACATACCTGCACGTTCCATTAATTGGACCAGCGGTGAAGTTTACTCTCAAGGTGTTTTCTTGGATAACTGTGACAATGCATTTTTAGAAGGCAACAATATTGGTGTTAAAGCTAACGATCAAATCAGTACTTATGATACCATTTATGCAGTAAACATTAAAGGTGATAATGCAACTCTCACTAAAAATATGTTGGGTGCTATTGAAGCTCCTTACGGATATGCTCTTGTCATGACTGGTGAAAACTTCAATATTACTAAAAACATGATTATTGCAGCTGAAAATGGTACTTATGCTTGTGGTATTGATGTTGAAAGTAACTCAAACGGAGTAATTGATAATAACTTAATTTATGCTGTTGCTGATGTGGCTGCTTATGGTATTTACACTGCTGACTGGGCTGGAGATGTAAACGTAAATATTACTGATAATATTATTTTATCTGTTGCTAATTCTCCATTTGGAATGTCTTTAAGTGGTAGTGAAACTTTAGTTGAAAATAACGATATTACAGTTCAAGGTAACTACACTACCGGTATAGCATCTGCTATTGATAATATTGTAATCAATAACAATACAATCATAGCTAATGGATCCAATGTCGGCACTCCTTTAGGTTACGATTCAATGGGTGTTGAAACTACAGGTATTCACATTGCAGACGGAAATGCAATAGTAACTAACAACGATGTTACTACTACCGGTGAATTTGCTGTTGATTTAGAAGGAACCGGTCAAGTAACTGAAAACTATTTGGTTGCTGATGTATACACTGGTGATGCTAGTGTCAAATACACACCTGACCAAAGAACTATGGTTAAAAACAACACTCCTGCAATGCAAAGAGCTGTTATTTCAGCTAATGATATTGTAATGTATTATAAAAACGGTACTAGATATGTAATTACATTAACTGACCAAGAAGGAACTCCATTATCTAACAGAACCGTTACTATATCTATCAATGGTGAAGATTATAAGAGAACCACTAATGAAAACGGTACTACTTCTTTGGCTATTAATTTAGATGCAGGTAATTATACTGTATCTGCATCCTATGTTGGTGAAGACGGTTATTCCAATGCTACTGTTGCAAATAACATTACTGTTTTAACCACAATATATGGTAACGATGTTGTTAAAATGTTCAGAAATGGAACCCAATACCAAGCTACTTTCGTTGACGGTCAGGGTAATCCTTTAGTTAATACCAGTGTAACATTCAATATTCATGGTGTTTTCTATTATCGTACGACTAATGAAAACGGTACTGCTAAGTTAAACATTAACTTGGAACCTGGTACTTACATTATTACTGCTATGGCTCCTAACGGTGAAACGCACGCTAATAACATTACTGTTTTATCAACTATTGAAAGTAGTGATTTAGTAAAATACTATAGAAACGAATCTCAATATGTTGTAACCATATATGGTGAAGACGGTAAAGCTGTTGGCGCAGGTGAAAATGTCACATTCAACATCAACGGTGTATTCTACACACGTACAACCAATGCAACCGGTCAGGCTAAGTTAAACATTAACTTACAACCTGGAGACTACATCATTACTACTATGTATAACGGATGTGTGGTGGCTAACAACATTACAGTAAAACCTGTATTGACAGCAAGCGACTTGGTCAAAAAATATGGTACTTCTGATCAGTTCATCGCATACTTGGTTGACGGTCAAGGTAAACCATATCAAGGTCAAATCGTTAAATTCAATATCCATGGATTGTTCTATAACAGAACTACTGATGCTGATGGTCGTGCAATACTTAACATCAGATTAGATGCTTCTCCTGATGTATACATTATTACTTCAATGTATAATGGCTGCAGTATCGCAAACAAAATTACAGTTATACCTTAAGAGGTTTAAAACCTCTTAATTTTTTATTTTTTTAAAATTAGAAATTATTTTTTAGATATTCTAGACTTTTTTTAATTGAATCTTTATCATTTACTTCAATCATATATATGCCATCATAATTTTTATTCTCAAAAGTAGTGATGATATCTTTTAATTGAATATTGCCTTCACCTAATGCTAGGTGTGAGTCATCATCACCCATATTATCATGGGCATGTATGTGTTTAATTGAATCAAAATACATTGCGTCCGGAGATATTCCTGAATGGTGGGCATGACCGATGTCAAATGTCATTCCCATATCAAGTTCAACAAGTGTTTCGTTCAATCTCTTCATGTCCTGATAAATCATATTTTCAAAGGCAGGCATATTCTCGATGGTGGTATTTATGCCTAAGTCATTACTGTATTCGCCGATTTCTCTTATTGAATTATTGGATACTTTATAAATTTCTTCGGGCATTTCTCTTGCAAGAAATGGAATTAAACCCGGATGAACAACAACTGCTTTGGCATCAATTTGATTTGCCAAATCAACGGAGTCCTTAATCTGTTCAATAGAATTTGCCCTACTTTTTGAGCCTAAGGCAGCAATATTAACATCCATAAATGGAGCATGGATAGTATAATCTAAATTAAAACTGCTTAAAACGTCCAAATCAAACTCCTCTGTAGGGAATTGATGTAATAATTCAGCATATTTTATGCCTAATGATTCTATAAACTCTAAACTCTCATCTAAACTGTCATTAAATGTAGCTAATGTTGATGCACCGATTTTCATTTTTATCACTTTTTAACTGCAGTAATTTCCAATCCCATTTCTATTGCCTCGATTATGAAATCAGATAATTCTATACCATTTTTAATCCTAACTTCTCCCTTTTTGGATGTGGTGGCAGTAAGCAGATACTCGCCCTCTATCAAAATATCAAAATTGGATCTTCCGTTTTCACGGCCCAAATCTAAGATCAGCTGATTTTTGGTGTGAATGATATCTATTTCAAATGCTTTCCCATTCTTTTTTTCGCTGATAACTTCAACACCCAGTGAAATTCCAATCTTTTCTTCTATTTCAGCTATTCTTTTGCCGTTTTTACCAATGATTTTAGGAACCAAGTCCTCAGGAATGTAAATGTTTGCCCTTTCAGGGGAGACGATTTCAACATCCACTTTTGCTTTTTTAGGCAAATATTTTTTAATACGCCTTAAAATTTCTTTTTCAGCAATATTGTCTACGGATGATTTACTTGAAGATTGTGAAGGATTGTTAACCAAATCCAAATCCATTACAATGGTCTGTTCACCATAGGTATAAATTTCGTTTTTAAGCTCTCCTGTTTCAAAGTCACGAACTTCAATGACAGGCCTTGCAAGGTCTGCCTCTTTCATTCCGCTTGGAACCTTAACGGTCATTTTTGTCTCATATACGCTTTTGATTTCACCATCTTCAATATAAATGCTTGTATCGACGATTGAAGGAATGACCCCCAGCTCAACTCTTGAAGCAATTCTTTGAATTGCATCAATCGGCCTTGTAGCGTGTACAACACCAATCATCCCAACACCGGCTAAACGCATATCCGCAAAGATATTGAAGTCATGGTTTTTCCTAAGCTCATCATAAATTGTATAATCGGGTCTAACCAATAGCAAAACGTCAGCAGTATTTTCCATACTTCCTTCCAGAGGAGCATATTGGGTTATTTCATCCGGAAGCTGCAAATCTCTTGGGGATTCCATAGTTTTAACAATTTTATTCAGTTCTTTAGAGTAATATTTGGCGATTGCCTGAACAAAGGTCGATTTCCCTGCACCTGGAGAACCCGCAATCAGGATTCCTTCGGCATTATTGTTGATTCTGTCCATTAACTTATCACTTAAATGATATTCATCTAAATCAATATCTGCTACAGGTCGGACTGCTGTAATTTCAATCGCTTCGGAAAATGGCGGTTTGGCTATTGAAATTCTATATTCTCTTGACTGAACAACAAATGAACCTTCCTTTACTGATTCAAGATATGTTTTTGAATCACTTCTTGCCTTTTCAATAATCTCATCAATAATTTCTTCAAGCATTTTATAATCAAAAACTTCATCTGAAAGCTTAATAAAGTCAATATGCCCTGGAGTTCCCTTTTTAGCCATAGGAACTACATTTTCCTTTAAATGAACAGACATTGTTTTCTCGTCAAAGAATTTTGTTATTGACAGTTCCTTTTCAACATACTTTTGCTTGAAATAATAAACAGGAATTCCCTGAGCCTTTGCGGTTTCTGCCTGAACCTTGTCGTTTGTCAGTAATGTAGCAAATTCAGATCTTGCCAAATCTCTAATTAAAGCATCAATTTCTCCGCTTTTTGCATATTTGATATCGTAATTTGTAGGTCTTTTTCCTTTAAATGATACTGAAAGCTCGCCTTCATACTGTAATTTCTGTAAGTGCTGCAATTCATTTAAACCTGCAATTCCTTCGCTTCTGTTTGCATTTGCCTGATGTTCAAGTTCACATACAACTGCTTCGGGAACAATTATTTCAGGATAATCCAAATCTTCCTTTTCTAAAATCTCACTAATAGCGCCTATTATTACTGCACTTGTGTCAGGAACGATAGTTTTCATTTTAATACACGTCATCTGGGTTAATTATTCTTTTCTGGTTTGTTTTTAAATCCTTTTCTTTTAAATCATCAATATCTGGTGAATTTTTAAAGTCTAAATCTCTAAAGAAGCATGAATAATAACCTTCATGGCAGGCTGCACCAGTCTGTTTAATTTTAAGCACGATTGCATCCATGTCACAGTCAACAAGAATTTCCTGAACTTCCTGTGTATGGCCGGAACTTTCTCCTTTTAACCATAACTTGTTTCTTGAAGTACTCCAGTAATGGGCTGTTCCGGTTTCAATTGTTTTTCTCAAGGCTTCTTTGTTCATGTTGGCTATCATCAATATTTCACCGGTATCTACGTCCTGTGCTACTGCGGTGATTACTTTCACGCCATTAATTTCGTGTCTAAAATTGATTTCCATTTTATTCACCTTTTAAATAATCAGCAATATCATCAATTGAAATCTGTTCCTGTTCGCCGCTCTGCATATCCTTAACGGTCACTTTATTTTCTTCCAAATCGTTTTTGCCGATGATAATCATTTTTGGAACTTTGATTTTATCTGCATAGTTCATTAATTTCTTGAATTTCTTATTGTTCAAGTCAACATCGCATCTGAACCCTGCTCTTCTTAACGTTTGGGTGATTTCATAAGCTTTAAGTCTGACATCTGCTGAAATCGGTGCAACATAAACATCCAAGTGTGATTTTGCCTCTTCTTTTTCTGTTAGTTCTTCAATAGCATTCATCAATCTGTCAAAACCAAGTGCAAAACCGGTTGATTCTACTTCCTGGCCTCCAAATACTTTAATCAGGCTGTAAGTTCCACCGCCACAAACCTGTTTTTGAGCTCCAAGGCCTTCAACATAGATTTCAAACACGATTCCGGTATAATAATCAAGTCCTCTTGCAACTCCAAGGTTTAAGGTGTAGTTGTCCATATCAAAGCTGTCTAAAAGCTCAACTAACTCTTTTAACTGGTTGAATGCTTCTTGTGGTTCTTCATAATCTTTAATTAATTCAGCAACATCTTCAAGTATGCTTTTATCTCCAACCAAATCAATCAGTTTGAGCAATATCTGGTTCAATTCATCATTTGAAATAATAGGATTTTCTCCGCTCAATGACTCTATTAATAAGTCTTTATCTCCCTTGTCAATGACAACCATCAGTTCCCTTTGGGTTAAAGTGTCAACTTCAAAGTACTTGAATAATCCACGGATAATGCCCAGGTGGTTGATGTTAACGTCAGCACCAGTTATTCCGAGTGCTTCAATTGAATCGCTGCACATTGCAATTACTTCGGCTTCTCCCTGAGGAGATTTTGCACCAATCAACTCACATCCGAATTGCCAGAACTGTCTGAATCTTCCTTTTTGAGGTCTTTCGTATCTGAAACAGCTGCCGTAATAATAAAGCTTGATAGGTTTTACAGCAGTTTTTTCAAGTTCATTTAAATATAATCTGGCAACAGGAGCAGTGATTTCAGGTCTTAAAGTTAATTCACGGTCGGATTTGTCTTTAAAATTATATAACTGGTCGACTATTTCTTCTCCTGATTTGGTTGTAAAAAGTTTCAATTCTTCAAATAAAGGGGTTTTAATTTCCCTGTAACCATAATTTTCAAATATATATCTTAAGGTACTTTCTGCTTTTTTTCTTTCTTCCATCTCTTCAAATAAAAAGTCTCTTGTACCTCTTGGTCTTGTAAATTCCATCTTTGTCACCTTTTATAGTATATTAATTTTTGATAATTAAAGTTTAAATAATTTTAGTAGCTAATTTTAATATATGGAAATTAAAGGAAGTACAAATATTGTAGGTTTGATAGGCCACCCTGTGGAACACAGTTTCTCACCTCCAATGCACAATGCAGCATTCAAAGCCCTGGAAATGGATTATGTCTACACGGCTTTTGATGTTAATCCAAATGATTTAAAAAATGCTATTGCAGGGGCTCGCTCATTAAACATCAAAGGTTTTAATGTCACAATTCCTCACAAAATCGAAGTGATGGAATATCTAAATGAAATCGATGAAGTTGCCTCATTGATAGGTGCCGTTAATACAATAGACTTTAAGGACTTGAAAGGATATAATACTGATGGAATAGGTGCTTTAAAAGCTATAGATGAAGTTACAAATATTAAAAATAAAAATGTTGTAATTGCAGGTGCCGGAGGAGCTTCAAGAGCAATATCATTTTATCTTGCCAAATATGGTACTGATAAATTAACGATACTGAATAGGAATGTTGACAAAGCCCAGAAATTGGCTGATGATGTATTGTCTTCCGCTTTGATTGATGATGTAAGTTCTGATGATATCAGGAATATGGATTTGGATGATGCAGATATCTTAATCAATACAACTCCTGTGGGAATGCATCCGAACGTTGATGATACTCCAATAGCTTCAGGTGAATTGATGCATGAGGATTTGGTTGTTTTTGATGCAGTTTACAATCCTAACGAAACAGGACTATTAAAAGAAGCCATTAAAGCAGGTGCAAAACCTGTTTACGGAATCAAAATGTTATTGTATCAGGGAGCGGAAAGCTTTGAAATTTGGACAGGCAAAAAAGCACCGATTGACGTTATGGAAGATGCATTAAGAACAACTTTAGGATTTTGATAATATGGATTTTATTTTTGATGTTTCTGGGTTAACAAAAGAAGAAGATGAATTCACAGATTCCAAAAAGGACGTATTGAAATATCTAAAAATTATAGGTGTGGATACCCGTTTTGTTTCATATACTCCTTCCAAACTTTATATTAATAATTTAAGGTTTTCAAAGTTTTCAAAAAAGCGTCAGGAAACATTTAAAAAGCAATATCCTAATATTGAAGTTGTAAGAAACTCACTTTTCCAGAAAATCTGTTCAAAGTCAGCCAAGGCATTATCCGACATCAAACCGAATTCAAGAATTTTAATTCCAGAAGACGATTTCATGATTGACGTGATTTTAGAGCCTTACACTAGAAAATATGGGGTTAACTTAGTCACTGATGGTGAATATGACTTGATAGTAAATCCTGTAATTCTTGACGATAAAATAAATCAGATATTTTCCACGATATTTGCCGGTGAAGGTCTTGAATTCAATAAAAAAGACAATGAAATCTATCCTTTAATTAACGTGCCTCTTGACTGGATCAATTCCTTTTTGGAAATGGACGGTCATGAAAAAATAAAAAATGAGAATAATGATGAGTTGGCATCATCATTTATGGAATTTTTAGAAGGTGTAGCACCACAATACAGAGAAAACGTGCTAAAAGCATCTGATTATATTGAAATGAAATTAGAAGTCAAATAAAGAGGTCTGTTTATTTTTTTTCTCTTTAGGTTTTTCTTCTTCGACTTCTTCTTCAATAATTTCTTCAGCCATTAATTCTTCCGGCTCTTCTTCGACTTCTTCAACCTGTGGTTCTTCGCTGATCAGTTCAACTTCATCCCTTATAGGTTCCTCTTCAATGATTTCCTCTTGAGGAATGCCTGCAAACATCTGGTTTTGAAGTTCTTCTGCACGCCTGTCACGCTCTTCAATACGCATTTCCTCTTTTTGCTTTTCCATCTTTTTGATGACAGCTTTTGGAATGACCTTTTTTCTGAAACGTTTGATTTCATCCTTTTCCAAATCAAGGAAGTCTGAAATTTCCCAGGCCAGTTCATCATTTTGAAACATGATTTCAAGGTATGGAAACATTGAAATAGCTACAGTATTTGAAATGTGCATTTTTTGAGACATTTTTTCGGCAATGCCGTCACGCAAGTTTCTCTTTCCTCTGTTACGCCCCATTAATGTAAATACGGTTGGTGATTTAATCGGGGTGAATTTTTTATAGGTTTCTTTTTTTGATGCGCTCACGCCAATGCCCATGAAATCTGTTGCATATTTCCAGTAACCGTAGTTTCTGGTGTTTCGAGCTCTTCCAAAGTATAAGTCTGCATTGGACAAGTTTTCATAAGCTTTTTTAAGTTCATTTTTATTGGTATACTCACGAGCCACATTTTCGGCAATATACTCCATTACAAGGGTAGGCTCTTCATCCACTCTTAAGGCATCTTTAACGTGCTTAGGATTTTTACTTTTCAATGTTGCCATTACTCCATCAATAATGGTTGATCTGTCATCTTTTGTCGTTACAGTTTCAACATCTTCCATTGTTAATTCATGGGAAGTGTCTGCAATGGCCTGAAAAGTATTGATTGCTGAACGGATATCTCCGTTTGCTTTTTTGGATAATTCCTTGAGAGCTTCTTTGTCATATTCAATGCCTTCTTCTTTAGCAATATTTTTAAGCATTTTATTGATTGTCGGGCCTCTGATTTTTGCCATTTTAATGACCTGACATTTGGGCTTGATTGACTGAAGTCTTTTGGAGTAAAAATCATTAGCTATTAAAATCAAAGGATGTTTGGAGGTTTTGATTATCTCTCCGATAGCTCTAACTCCGCCACGGTCGTTGGTTCCGTGAATACCGTCTACCTCATCCATTATTATTAACTTATATTCGTCTCCGAAAAGAGACCTTGATGAAGAGGATTCGCCGATTGTGCTTTTAATAACGTCCTGTGAACGTTTATCACTTGCATTCAGCTCAATATATTCTGAAAATTCGTTGGCTATTGCCTGTGCAAATGTTGTCTTTCCGATTCCTGGAGGACCAACTAAAAGCAAAGGCTGCTGAGGATTGCCGTTTTTCCAATTTTCAACCCATGATTCAATTATCTTTTTCTCTTTATTGTTACCTAATATCTCTTTTAGGTTTTTTGGTCGGTATTTATCAGTCCATAACATTCGAATACCTGACTATAAGAATTTGGTTAAAAGTGCTTCAAGCTGTATTCTTGGATTTGATCCTTCTCTTATTCTAAAGTCGCAATTTGCTATTGCTTCAATTACATCAATATAAAAGTCAGGATCCATTTTTCCATCAATAACTCTTCTTGAGACTTCCTGATAGATTTGAGAAACCATGTCCTCTCCGCTGGTTCCCTGAAGGACCATTGTTTCGTGCAGGAGTTTCCTAGAACCCATGAAGTCTCCAGTTAATGCTTTTGTAATCATGTCGGATACATCTTGAGGTTTTGATTTTGAAACAACATCATATACACTGTCTTCTGTTATGTGTTCTCCTTCTGATGCTGTTGCCTGAAGGATGTTAACTGCTTTACGCATATCTCCTTCTGAATAGTATACGATTGTTTCCAATCCTTTTTCATCATAATCAAAGTTTTCTTCACTGCAGATGTATTTTAATCTATTGATTACCTCTTCTCCTTTTATTGGCGCAAATCTGAATATTGCACATCTTGATTGGATAGGGTCAATGATTTTTGATGAATAATTACAGGATAAGATGAATGAAGCTGTCTTTGTATACATTTCCATCTCACGTCTTAAAGCATGTTGAGCGTCTTTTGTCATGTTGTCAACTTCATCCAGAAATATTATTCTGAATGGAGCGCCTACAGGTTTCAATCTACAGAAATTCTTGATGTCATTTCTTACTGTGTCGATTCCCCTTGCATCTGAAGCGTTCAATTCCAAAAAGTTTTGTCTCCAGTATTCTCCGAGAATTGATTTGACTAATGCAAGTGCGGTTGTGGTTTTTCCAACACCTGCAGGTCCTGTAAACATTAAGTTTGGCATGCTTTCTTCGCCAACATACTTTTTAAGTCTATTTATGATATGTTCTTGGCCTACAATGTCATCTAGGCTTTGTGGTCTATATTTTTCTACCCAAGGTCCACTCATTAAATCACCATGATTTTGTAATGTTAAAATATATGTCGATAGGTTAATAATTAATTTGTGGTAGTGTTTGAGTAGTATTATTTTTCATGAAATTTTTCAAAAAATTAAGTTGGGACTGTCCACTATTTAACTTTAATGTCGATGTGTAAAACTGGTATTTCTATCAGTTGAAATTACACATTGACTTCCTTTCAAGGAATAAATCCCTATAAAATTTAAATCTATTTAATTAAACAAAGACCCTCTTAAAACCTCATATTCATCATTTCCGCCTCATTTTAACAACCAATTATTTAATTAAATTAAATCTATTAGATTTAACTATGAATTTATAAATTTCTATTGCATGAATATTAAGCATTTTTGAAGATTGTTTTAGTAAAAAAAAGGTCATAGAAACAGTTATATATGAATTGGAGAGATATTATTATACATACCCAAAAAACAAAACCTCTCCAATTACTATTTTTGGTGAGTCATAATATATATTATTTTTTGTTTTTTGCCAGTATTTTTTTAAAAATACTATGAATGGAAAAGTGATTGATTATGATTCGTGTTGCACCAGTTCAACGTTGTATGCAAAGTAAATTGATTTTAGACAAACCTGGAGATAATTTAAATGATGAACATATGGCTAAACTCATTGTTTACCTGATTAACGATTTTGAAAAGAAAAAACCATACTTATTTCACGAAAGAAATGTGAAGGGTAAAATCGGCCCGAAATTTCAAAATGAGCTTAAAGAGTTGTTAGGATTATATGTTTTTGCTACTTTTAGATTACAACGCACTTGCAGAAAGATTGAATCATTTCTAAGCGATAACAGCGAAGCTTGCAAGTACATAACCAATAACAAACTTCCAAAAAAATCTAAAATAAATGAATTTAAAAATGAATACTCTTATTTAATCAACGAATTTCTATTGTTTACTGTTGAATGTGGTGTACAATTCAATCTGGTTGATTTTAAGATTGTTACACTTGATAGTACCACAGTTGAAGCCAGTGTTGACGAATATCGTTGCTTAAAATACGATCAACTTTACTACCTGGAAAATTTAATTCTAACATATAGCAAATCCAAAGGAAAAACAAGTATTTGGAAAAAACTAAGAAAATTCTTTTATTCCAATGAATTAGAAGACAAATTAGTAGATTTAGTTGAAGAAATATATAAAAAACTAAATAAACACGGTCGTGAATTATTAATAATTGCTTTAAAATCCAAAAAAGCATACAAAAAAGTTTTAAACTTTATAGAAATCTTAAAAGAGAATTGTCCCAAAGGAAAAAAGGTTAATTTAACTGATCCTTACACTAAAAGAGTATTAATCAAAAAAGGAAAAACATTGTTTGGATACTTAATACAAACAGTTACTGATGCAAAAACAGGATTAATAATCATGCAAAACGTTGTTGAAGAACAAACAGATGCAGGCCAACTAATACGGGCTATCGACTACATTCAACACACTTATGGTAAAACGCCACAATATATACTTGCAGATAACGGATATTATAAAATAGAATCCCTAGAATATGCATTCTATAATGGAATTACCCCAATAGTGCCAGATAGAACCGAAAGCATGAATAATAACGGAACAAAGAATGATAATCCATTTGCAAAACACAACATGCCATTTGATTACATTAACAATAATTTCACCTGTCCATATGGACAAAAATTAATTCCAACAAAAACCAAAATGATTTATGGGGTTTTAAATAACGTATATACAACAGATAAATGCCCAGAATGTCCTTATAAAGATCAGTGTGCTAAAAAAAATAAATATCGTGAACTCTACGAACCAGTAAGCCCCGCATTCATCGAAGAAAAAAGAATATTCCAATCAGCACAAGGAAAAAAATTATATAAACTAAGACCAGCATACAGCGAAGGAAACTTCGCTGATTTAAAAAGCCACCAAGAATTCCATAAATCTCGAAGAATAGGATTTGATAAAGTAGATATAGACTTAAAACTCGAAGCAATTGTAATAAATATTAAAAAAATAAAAAAACATTTAAATGTAACTTTAATTTAACAAAAAATTAAATAGCGGACAGTCCCAGTTGGATTTTCTTTGATATTTCCATTAACTTTTTAAACTTTTATGTAAAATAGTATACATAATTAAAGTTGAGGTAATTAATATGAGAGGCACTTGGAAACTTAGAATGAGAATGTTTTTAACATATTTTTTTATGTTTTCGATTGTTTATTTTTTAGTATTCCTTATATCAAGGTATTTAGGAATAAGCAGTTGGAGAATTTATGCGGTTATTAGTTTAGGAATGGTATTCCTTCAATACTGGTTTGGACCGTCAATCGTCAAACGTTCAATGAATGTAAGGCCGCTTTCTGAAGCTGAGGCGCCGCATATTCATAAAATGGTTGAAGAACTTGCTCAGGAAGCTGGGGTTCCTAAACCTGAAGTGGGATTATCTGAAATTGCAATTCCAAATGCTTTTGCATATGGTAGAACAAGTAAAAGCGGACATATTGCCATTACCCGTCCGATTCTAGGATTGCTTGATTATGATGAGTTAAGGGCGGTTTTAGGTCACGAAATGGGTCATATTAAACATAATGACATGGCAGTAACTGCTGCGGTTAGTGTAATTCCGATGATTTGTTATTATGTTGCAATAGCATTCATGTTTTCAGGCGACCGTGAAAACGGTGGAGGAATCTTAATTGGAATTTTAGGTTATGTTTTCTATTTAATCGGACAGCTCTTGGTTTTATTCATATCCAGAACCCGTGAATACTATGCGGATGAAGCTTCAGTTGAATTTGGTAATCGTCCTGCCGCATTGGTATCAGCATTATACAAATTGTCTTATGGAGCATCTAGATGCAGTGAAGAAACCATTAAGGAACTGAATACCAATAGGGCATTTTTCGCAACAGACATTAATAACGCAGAGCATGATATCAATGATTTCAGACAGATAGACTTTGACGGCGACGGTAAAATATCTGATGAGGAATTAAGAAAATTGGCTAATTCAGAAGTTAAAATTTCCAGAAAAAATGGAATCATGGAACTCTTATCTACTCACCCTGATTCTTTAAAAAGGGTAAAAAGATTAGCACAATTGGAATATTAGGTGTATTATATGAAATTGATTTTAGATGAACGTGGCAAGAAATATGTCTTAAAGGAAGGCCAGGAATTTGAAAGTGATTTGGGAATAGTTTCGGCGGAAGTTTTATCCAATGCCCAATATGGGGATGAGGTTAAAAGCCATCTTGACCACTCATTTAAAATTGTCAAGCCGAATATTAATGATTTCATAGATGTTATGGAAAGGCAATGTTCAATACTAATCAAAAAGGATATTGGAACGGTATTGGCATATACCGGTTTGGGTGCAGGTTCCAGGGTTGTGGATGCAGGAACCGGTGCTGGAGCAATTGCTTTAAACTTTGCAAATGTTGTAGGTGAAACGGGCCATGTCTATACCTATGAAATAAGGGAAGACTTTGCAGATATTGCAAAAAGAAATATTGAAACATTCGGCATTAAAAACGTAGATGTTAAAAATCAAAATGTTAAGAATGGAATTGATGAGGATAATATTGATTTGGTATTTCTCGATCTTCCAAAGCCTTATGAGATATTTGAAGAGGTTTACGATGCACTGAACATTGGGGGATACCTTGCTGTCTATGCACCGTACATTAATCAGGCTGAAATTTCATATAGGGTTGCAAAGAAGCTTAATTTCTATGATATTGAAATTTTAGAAACTTTGGAACGTGGTCTTGAGGTAAGACAGCGCGGCACAAGACCGAAAACAAGAATGGTTGGACACAGCGGTTATTTACTTTTCGCAAGAAAACTGTAAATCAACCCTCTTTTTTATTCATTTAATTGATTTTAGCTATTATTATTTTAATAGTTTGAAATTTTTATCTAATTAAATTAATCGTATTTTTAATTAAATCAATGTTATCCTAAAAAAGCAGTTTTTAAAATATTATTATCTACATCAAAAAAATAAAAATTAGAGGAATAAATAAATCCCTCTTATGCAGTTATTCTGATTGTATTTGCAATTGTTGCATCACCGTATTGGGAAGTAATGATGTATTCTCCAGCCATTAACCTGATGTTAAGTTTGGCGGTTCCATTTGCATCTGTGGTTCTGTCATAAAAGACTCCGTTGATGTTGAATGTTATTTTTACACCAGATAATGCTTTTCCTTGTCCGTCAATTAGTTTCGCTTCAAATTGAGACCCGTCTAAATACGTCATGTTTAAATCTTCAGCAGTTAATGTAGGCAATACTGTAATGGTATATGCCATTTGAAGACCGGTTATTGGATCAATTGCTGTTAAAATATATTCACCAGGATTTAAATTAATATTTAACTTAGCGATTCCGCTTGCATTGGTTGTTCTATCATAAAATACGCCATTGATGTTCATGGTAATTGTTTGTCCGGATAATGGATTTCCTTGACCGTCAATTAATTCTATGAGGAACTGTGATGCGTTTCTGAAGTATTTGACTAAATTGTTTGCAATCAATGTTGGCAATACGGTAATAGTATTTTCAACAGTTGTGCCGTTGAAGGTTGTTTTGATTGTGTAATTGCCTGGATTTAGGTTGATGTTCATTTTAGCTATGCCTTCTGCATTACTGGTTCTGGTATATGTTCCACCATTAATTTCAAAACTTACAACCTGTTTTGGAGCACCGACTTTAGCTTCAAATTGGGAAGCGTTTTTATAGATTTTCACTAAGTCTTCAGTAAAAATAGCCAAATCTTTAGTATAAACTTTTAAAGATATTGTTTTATTTTCCAATGCTAAATCTTTCCATCCGTCACCTAAATCTATAAATGTCATGTTTTCCTGGTAGTGATTTCTTGACATGTCAAACATCATGACTGATGCTTTTTTCATTAGTGCTGTGAAATTATCTCCTTTGGTTATTGGGATTTCTTTTGTTAGTTTAACTGTATGGTAACCGGTAAATGGTGAAATTCCGCTTTGAGCATGCATTAACTCATCATTCACATAGATTTCAAGTGTATAGTTTTCATCCGCTTTAAAGTAGGTCCCAACTGCACTTATTGATTCCGGACCATATTCTGATTCATAAGTGTTTTTATAGGATAATATGCTTCCATTATTGGTTATTGTTTCCTGAACTCCACTTAAATCTGTCTGATAGTTTGTTGTGTAGTTTTCAGTATTTTCAATTATAAATCCTATTCCAATATTGATGCTTAAAAGTGATGTGTCATAATAGGATATGTAATTGAATCCTTTCTCTCCCTCATCAGTTCCGTGACTATTTTTTATGATGAATGCCCCATCACCTGGAGGGGTTGTTTTAAAGTTTGGAGCAGGAAAATTGTCATCCCAACCAACAAGACTTATTTCATGACTTGTTTCTTTCGTTGAATTTTGATAATATGCTGAAGTATTTTCATTATATCCAGTTTCAGGAACATCATTATTAAATGCTGCGACTACAGATCCGCATCTTAATATTGCTTTTTTAAGTGCATCATTGTCTGTTGAATTTTTACGAGGTTCTACAATAATTGCATCTACAATGTGGATTTTTTCATTATCAGCAATGATTAATGGAGATAGTCTGCCTAATTCGTCATAGGTATCATATTCACTACTCATCACTCCGAACCATGATAAAATATATTCTAATCCTTGTTCCATTATTCCTCCTTCAATTGCTCCAATTCTACCATATTTTGTGAATTGTAGCATAATATCTTGCATATTGTTTTCTGAAAGGTCATATTCGATGCCAGTAGCTTTTAGTAATGAGGATTCTAAGGCGCCGCATGTACCGAATGCCCAACATGAACCCATTATGCCCTGGTCTTTAACTGAACTGACCCATCCCCAGTCACGTGAATCATATCTTGATGGAAGGGTTTCTACATTAATTGTATTGTTAGTAAATGAAATGCTTTTGCCTATTTCATGAACATTGCTCAGATAACTGGTCTCATTTAATATTAAAATATCATTTTCAACAGTAATATTAGTTAAATTACAGTCGGTGAAAACTGCATGTATTGCTTCACCGTTATTTGCAAATGTTGTGTCTTTCACGGTTAATTGATTATCGGTTTCATAAATTCCATGTTTTGTATAACCGTTATCATATGCATAAATTCCTTGTTTTGTATTGTTTATAAATTCACTGTTTTCAATAGTGGTATTTGCAAATTCACTATAAAGTCCTCCGCCGTGAGAATCGTTGTATTGTAGTTTATTTCCATAAAATCTGACATTATTAATATTTGCATCTACTCCTGAGATGTAAGCTGCTCCTCCATCATATGATGCAGTATTATTATAGAATTCACAGTTATTTAAATCAAATGGAGCAAAACATAAAGACTTATTTAGAAGTGGAGAACTAGGAGTATATATGCCTCCGGATAATATTGATAATGCACCACCATAATCTCCAGTCGAATTAAAGAATTTGGAGTCACTAATTTCTATCATAGGAATACTTCCCTCACCTACCATTCCAAAAATGCATATTGAACCACCATTTTTTCGGGATGATGTATTTATGAATGTACAATTAGTAATGTCTGCCATTCTGCTAAGATGGGCAATTCCTATTGCACCTCCGCTTTCTTCAGCATTCAGGTTTTTGAAAATACAATCCTGAACGAAGACACAAGTGCAAAAATCAGTAAATATTGCTGGACCATAGTTGGATTTTGAATTGGTAAAAGTTGAGTTAGTAACATATGCTTCTGAAAAAAAGGAAAAAATGCCTCCTCCATATTTAGCAGTATTATTGTCAAAATAACAATTTTCTATTGTTGATTGTGCTGTAGAATATATTGATCCTCCTTCTGTAGCATTATTATTAATGAACGATACATTATTGAGGGTGATTCCATTTTTATTTGAAATAGCTCCACCATTATCAGAGTTTCCATTTATCAAGTTAAGATTTAAAATGGTAACACCAGGTCCGATAATATTAAATATTCTGGCTTGATTAGCACCATCAATAGTGTAACCATTACCATTTATAGTAAAATCACTTTTGTTTATTAAAATTCCACTTTCAAGGCCATTATCACTTGTACTGTCATATTTATAATCTTGTTGTATATCTATACTATTGTCGCTAGCATCGATTTCATTTTGAAGTGAGGTAAAGTTTCCTTCAGCTGAAACTGCACTAATTGAAATGAATAATACAATTAGTATTAAAAATATTTTTATCTTATTCAAATTTTTACCCCCATAATTATTATTATTAAAATAAAAATTTAGAGGAATAATTAAATTCCTCTTATTCAGTTATTGTAATTGTATTTGCAATTGTTGCATTACCGTATTGGGAAGTGATGATGTATTGGCCAGGCATTAACCTGATGTTCAGTCTAGCTATTCCATTTGCATCTGTGGTTCTGTCATAAAAGACTCCGTTGATGTTAAATGTTATTTTTACACCAGACAATGCTTTTCCTTGTCCATCAACTAGTTTCGCTTCAAATTGAGTTCCGTCTAAATACTTCATTTCTAAATCTTCAGCAGTTAATGTAGGCAATACTGTAATGGTAAATGCCATTTGAAGACCGGTTATAGGATCATATGCTGTTAAAATATATTCTCCTGGGTTTAAATTAATATTTAACTTAGTGATCCCACTTGAATTGGTAGTTCTGTCATAAAATACACCATTGATGTTCATGGTAATTTTTTGTCCGGATAAAGGATTTCCTTGACCGTCAATTAATTCTATGAGGAACTGTGATTCGTTTCTGAAGTATTTGACTAAATTGTTTGCAATTAATGTTGGCAATACAGTAATTGTATTTTCAACAGTTGTACCGTTGAAGGTTGTTTTAATTGTGTAATTACCAGGATTTAAGTTAATATTCATTTTAGCTATGCCTTGTGCATTACTGGTTCTATTATATGTTCCACCATTAATTTCAAAACTTACAACCTGATTTGAAGCACCAATCTTAGCTTCAAATTGGGAATCGTTTTTATAGATTTTCACTAAATCATCTGTTAGAATTACTCCAGCAACAGTATAAACTTTTAAAGACACAGTTGAATTATCTGTAGCTAAATCATAGTATCCTTCTCCAAAATTGGCTAATGACGTACCGTTTTTAAAGTGTTGTCTTGTTTTTTCGAGTATAGGAACATATTTTTTGGTCATCTCTACTGTAAAATTGTCACCTTCCATAATTGTAATGTTTTTGTTTAATTTTATGGTGTGATAACCTTTAAATGGAGCGACTCCGCTTTGAACTAATTTTGAAATATCATTTACAAATATTTCTACAGTGTATGCTTCACCTTCTTCGTAGAAGTATGTTCCAACTGCAGCTATCAAAGCATCTTCTATTGCATTATATGTATTTCTATAGGTTGAATTGACATCGGGGTTTTTTGATTTGTAGTAATTCATCTTACCTCCCAGATCGGTCTGATAATTTGTGGTATACGCTACATTGTTTTCAAAAACGTATCCGACTAAATCGGTTTCTGTTCCTAACTTAGTATCATAATATGAAACGTAATTATATCCTTCATCTCCGAATTCTGTTCCATAACTGTTCTTTATAATCCATGCTCCATCTCCTTCAGGCGCAGTTGCGAAATTTTTAGCGGAATATGTGTCGTCCCATCCTACTATTAAAACAATATGATTTGTTGATTGGTTTCCGTAATAATATAGTGCGGATGTATTTTTATTATAATATTGTTCCTCTGTTGTAGAATGAAGTGTTGCAGTTAAACCACAGTATTTTAATATTGCTTGTTTTATTGCAGTATTGTCTGTTGAATTATTACGAGCATTAATAATTACTGCATCTTGTATATGTACATTATCTGGGCTGCTGATAAATTGTGATATTTTTCCAACGCTATCGTATTCATCATCAAATGAGTTAACCATTCCTAACCAATTTATAGCATAGATTATGTGGCTTACAGCATCAGATCCTTCACTCATTCGTATATTTCCGAATTTTGAATATCTTAATAAACTGTTTTGAATATTATTCACGGAAAATTCATATTCGACTCCAGCATATTTCATTAATGCAGATTCCATGGCTCCCGCACTACCAAATGCCCAGCAGGAATTCATTTCTCCTTGATTTTTAACTGAACTTACCCAGTTCCAGTCACGTAAATCAAATGCTTTAGGAAGTCTGGAAAAAATGATGGTGTCGTTATAAAGTTCTAATGGTTCAACTGTTTCACTGACAACAGTTTCATAGTATGTATCGTTTAAATAGTTCTCATTGTCTTCATAAGTATTGTTTAAGAAATAATTTTCAAGGAAAACACCATGAATAGCTTCACCATTATTTTTAAATAATGATGCGGTAATGTTTAAATCGCTGTCATAACTATACAGTCCATGTATTTCATTATTTATGAAATGATTATTTACACCAACTAAATTACAATAATCGGCATATATTCCTCCTCCATGGGTATAGTTTTTGTCTTCACATGTCAATTTATTGTTTTCAATAAGAGTATTTGCAATATAATATGAACCAAAGGATAAGTAAACTGCTCCACCATCATATTTAGCACTGTTGTCTTTGAATGTGGTTTGGGTTATGAAGTTTTTTCCACCTAAAATAACTAAAGCTCCACCAAATTCAGATGAACAGTTTATAAACTCAGTATTATTGATAATTGTGCTTCCAGTTTCATTATATAAAAATCCTTTTGTATCGATAAATGCTGCACCACCATTTTTGGCTGAAGTCGTGTTTATAAAACTGCAGCCGCTGATAAGCAATTCATCCAATTCTTTTATGTGTATAGCACCTGCACTTAATATTGCATTCAGATTAGTGAAGTTTGAATTTAAAATATATGTTTTTCTATCATTATAAATTGCAGGGGCATATTTTGATGTTGTATTTATGAATGAACAATCGTCTATAATTAACGAGGAAAGAGAACCATAAACCATTGCCTTTTCAAAGGTATTTGAAGTTTGGAAAGAAGATCCATTGATAACCATTTGAGATTCTTCATTATAAATTGCAGAACCATCTGGAGCATAATTATCAATAAATTTACAATTGTTAATAGCAGTATCCTTTACTGATGTTAAAGCTCCTCCACGTGTATTTGCAACATTATTTATGAAAGTTACATTGTTTAAAACTAAACCATTACCTGATGAAAAGATTCCACCACCATAATCGGAAGATAATCCATTTTGTATAATTAAGTTGTTAATTGTTACATTCGTATTTAATATTCTAAAAAGTCTTGACTGATTTTTTCCATCAATCGTATGTCCATTACCATTAATTACAAAGTTTGTTTTATTGACAAATGTTCCAATAGTATAGTTTCCATCATCTGTTGGACTATATGCATAATCTTGAGTTAATTCAATACTATCGGTACTTTCTTCAATTTGTGTCTCTAATGCTGTCAGATTTCCATCAGCACTAACTGCACTCATTGAAATAAATAATACCAATAGAATTAATGGTATCATTATTTTTTTCAATATTTCAACTCCATAGTTTCAATGTATACTATTTTTTATATTGGTATTATTTAATCTTTTTTAGTCTATATTGATTGGAAGAAGTATATTATATGGAATGTGGAATATGATAAAAAATGCGGATATTAGTAGATTTTAAGCAGTTTAAGTTATTTATTGGAAAAAGAGGATAAATTTTTAAGTTTTTTTATCAAGGTATTGTTGAATTTCAAAATGAGTAATCCCGTACTTGTATCAATCATTATTAAAATCATAAATGGATTTTTAATCATTAAAATAAAAAAATAAGAGCTATTCGATGAGAATAGCTGGTTTATAAGGCATTGCATTTCTAGCCTTGTTTTGTGGGTCATATGAATCGTCAGTATGAACAATCACTTCACTTGAAACTTCATTAGAAATGTATTCAAGTGCATCATCAATGATTTGTGCTTCATTGATTTTACCCACATATTTGGTTTTGGTCATTTCACGGCCGACTTTTTTAGCTACGGCAGCTATTTCTTTTTTATCATCGTAGATATTAGCTCCAATAGCTCTGCCCATAATCTGACCAATGTCTGGTTTTCCAACTTCGGATGCTATTTTGTATAAGTCCCATTTCCAATCAGGAGCGAGGTAAATGTGCACTTTTTCAGCGTCTTCTCCAACCATCTTTTTGATTTGATTAATGTCTTTAATTAGGTTTTGGACTAGCTCTTCTGATTTTTCAATTTCAAGACTTATTAAGCTTTCATCAGCTTCAGGCCATTTGGCAACACTTACAAAGCCTTCTCCGCCATATTTTGACCACAATTCTTCACAGGTGTGTGGTGTAAACGGTGCAAGTAACCTAATCCATGTTTCCACAACAGTGGACAATACGTAAATTACTGCAGGGTCTTTTTTGTCAAGTAAGTGATTTACTCTGTATAAGTAATGATCGATATCCTTTTTAAGTAAGAATAATGACTCTTGAAGCGCTTTTCTTGTTTGGAAAACTTCTAAAGCTTCAGTTGATGTCTTAATGTGTTGATTTAGCTGACTTAACATCCATAAATCGATTGTTCTTGTAAGTTCAACTTCTTCAATATTGCTTAAATCCAATGCGGAACCTTTGATTTCTTCAACTTTTCCTGCAAATTCCCTAAACCATTCGAGTCTTCTTTTGGTTCCAAGAACTTCTTTTTCTCTCCAGTCAAAGTCTTGCCATGGTTCAGCGGATGCCATTAAGAATAATCTTACTACATCTGCGGTGTAGTCTTCAATCGCATCTTTTAAAAGAATAACGTTTCCTTTTGATGATGACATTTTATTTCCTTCTAAAAGACCCATTCCAAATACAACGGTTCCTTTTGGCCATTTGTCCTCAGGGAAAATTGCGCTGTGGTGGAACATTAAAAAGCTTAAGTGATTTCCAACAAGGTCTTTTGCGGATAATCTCCAGTCAAGAGGATACCAGTAGTTGAATTCGTCCTGAATTTCTTTGACAACTTCAGGTGCAACTGTGATATCGTCGGAGTCTTTGTTTAAATAAACTTTATCAAAGAATGCGCGATTCAAATCATCAGGATTCATGTCTTTCAGGAATCTGGCAATAGAATAATATGACATATAGATTGTGGAGTCTGTTAAAGGTTCAATTAACCATTGATTGTCCCAAGGAAGTCTTGTTCCAAGTCCAACTTTTCTAGAACAGGCCCAATCATCCAGCCAGTCGATATAATAATTGAAATTATTTTTAACTTCAGGTGGAATTATTGTTTCTCTTTCCAATACTTTATGGGTTTTTTCAGTCCATTCCGGATTGGAATATTTCATGAACCATTGGTCATCCATTATTTTAACTACACAGTTGTTTCCGCATCTGCAGACTACCGGTCTTTCAGCAAAGTCATACATTATTGTAGCCATGTTTTTGGAGATTAACTCATCTTTCAATTCTTCACGGGCAAATCTGACTTTTTTACCGCCGAATCCAGGAATGCTGTCAAGGATGGTACCTTTACTGTGCTGGATTTTGTATAATTCGTTTGTAGCTTCGTGCAGTTTTTCATCGTTTTGATCAGTGATTCCCAATCTTTCAATGATGTCTGCTGCAGGTATTTCTCCATATCCTTTCACGCTACATACAGGAATCGGAACTACATTTTCAACAATTCCTTCCAAATTGTATTTAGCTATCAGTTCATCATTTTTCTTCAAGTCCTGAAGTGCAATATAATCGGCAGGTGCATCTGCAGGCTCTGAAAATACAACCCCACTACCGTAGGATGCGCTAACGAAACTTGCAGGGAAAATTGGTAATTCATCGCCTGTAAACGGATTGATTGCCATTTTACCGATTAAGTCATTAGGATTAATTTCAGAAATGATTTCCAAATCTTTGATTTGGTGCTGTAAATTATAATGGGCTTCTTTTGTTATTACCCAATTTTCGCCTTCTGCTGAAACTAAAACATATTCAACATCCGGATTTAACCAGATATTTGTTGCTCCAACAATGGTTTCAGGCCTTAAAGTTGCAGTAACTAAAATTTTATCGTCGATTTTAAATTTAAGTAAAGTTAATTCATTAACCCCAACACCTTCTCCTTCAAGCAGGTCGTGGTCTCCAACGGGATTGTCACAGTTTGGACAGTATTTGACAGGGTGTTCTCCTTTCTGAATCAAACCTTTTTCATATAATGTTGTAATTTGCCATTCAATG
This sequence comes from Methanobrevibacter sp., assembly GCA_017434555.1. Taxonomy (GTDB): domain Archaea; phylum Methanobacteriota; class Methanobacteria; order Methanobacteriales; family Methanobacteriaceae; genus Methanocatella. The sequence goes on from JAFRFB010000013.1 coordinate 35,086, forward strand.
AATTTTTTATATGTCGGGTCAATTGTTCTGAATTCACGTCTCCAGTCAATTGAATAACCCATTTCATGCATTACTTCATTGTATTCACTACTGAAGTATCTTACAATGTATTCCGGGTCTTCTAATTTTGGCAATTCATCTTTAGGAACTCTGTGAACATTTTCATATAAGTCTAAAGTCCAAGGATCTTTTCTTTTAATTCTGTCAGCTATTCCAATAACAGGTGCACCGGTTACGTGCCATGCCATAGGGAATAAAACATTGTAACCTTCCATTCTTTTAAATCTTGCATATACATCAGGTACGGTGTATGTACGGCCGTGACCTATATGCATTGCTCCACTAGGATATGGAAAAGCTACAGTAATGAATAATTTTTCTTTATCGTTAGGGTTTGATTCAAATAATTTTTCATCAGCCCATTTCTTTTGCCATTTTTTTTCTGTCACTAAATCACCATTAAAGTCTTTTTAGGGCATTCAGGAACTTTTGTTTTGTGGTTGTTCCTTTCAACTCTATCTATGATATCATTAACTTCATCAACTTCAATATCCAATTCGTCTGCAATGGATTTTGCATCAATTTCCTTTTCAATGAATCGATATAAAATTTTATCAAGCAATTCGTAAGTCATTCCTATTTCATCTTCATCGGTCTGATTATTCCATAATCCTGCTCTTGGAGGTTTATCGATGATTTCTTGAGGAACACCTAAGTATTTGGCTAATTCGAAAACATCAGTTTTATATAAGTCTCCAATAGGTTCAATGTCGCATGCACCGTCTCCATGTTTTGTGAAGTAACCTATTGAGATTTCACTTTTATTTCCTGTTCCGCTGACAAGGTAGTTTTTTGAATTAGCATAAAAATAAATAATTGACATTCTTATTCTAGCTTTAAGGTTTCCAATAGCTTTTATATCTTCTTCTAACTGTGTAACTGATAAGAATTCGTTTAAAATACTGTCAATAGCCATTTCTTTGTAGTTTATTCCAAGTAATTGTGCTATTGCAGTACCATGAAGTTTATCTTCTGTCGGGGTTGTTGTTGATGGTAAAACTACTCCAAAAACATTTTCTTTTCCAACAGCTTCACAAGCTAAAAATGCAGCTACTGTGGAGTCAATTCCTCCACTTAATCCTACTACAAGTCCGGCTGCATTAGCTTCGGATACTTTATTTTGAACGAATTCTACTATGTCATTTTTTGTTTTTTCTACATTTATTTTTGGAATTTCGTTCATATCAAACACTCACTTAATTTTTCATTAGTAATTAATATAGTTCTCTTATTATATAATATATATCATGTCAGATGTGGAAATTTTATCTAAAAGAAATTTTGATGGTGCGGAAAAAGAAGTCTTGGAATGTTTTGTTGAGTATCAGCAGGCACTAATCGATAAAAATGATGCTAAACTGGATGAATTAATGGCTGATGATTATATATTAACTCACATGTCCGGTAAAAAGCAGACAAAAGCCCAATTCATCGATGAAGTAATGGATGGTACTTTGAACTATTTCAAGTCTGTAATTCATGAACCGAGCATATTATTTGATGAGGATGAAAATGCTACATTGATATCTGATGTTACTTTAACGGCACGTGTTTATGGTGCCAGCGGCGCATGGACTGTTGATACTGTAATGGATTTCAAAAAAATAAATGGTAAATGGATAATTGGTAAGTGGGATACTTGAAATTAAGGATTATGGATGAATAAGATTTTCAGGTATTCCATAATCACTGTAATTTTGAGCAATCTTATCAACGGTTCCATCTTTAAACATTTCGTCTAATGTCTTTTGGACCTGATCTCTTAGCTCAGTGTTTCCTTTTTTAAATCCAACACCGTATTGTTCATAGGATAATGGTTCATTTATTATTTTAAAACCAGTGGAATTGAATTTTCCAGTCATCTGGTAATTGGCAGAACCGATATCAACAAGCACGGCGTCACATGCTCCACTGTCTAAATCCATAAATGCGGTATTGTAATCTTTTATTTCATTTATTTTACCGAATGTATCTGCAATAGTTTTATTTCCTGTTTTAAGAGCCTCTGCACCAGAAGATTCGCCTAATGTTTCAACGGTTTTTCCTTTCAAATCACCAATTGATGAGATGTTTGAGTCGGATTTTACAACAAATACTTGTGTGTTGTTAAAGTATGGATTTGACCATTCATAATCATTTTCTCTTCCATTTATAGTAAATTCACTCCATATACAATCTATTTCTCCAGAATCCACTTCTACTTTCTTAGAATCCCAATTGATAATTGGCTGAGCTTTAAATGTCCAGTTATTTCTAGCACAAACTTCTTCTGCTAATGCCAAATCAAAACCTGTATAGCTTCCATTATCTGTTCGGTATGCAAATGGCGGAAATTCAGAACAAAATCCTACAACAAATGTATTGTTATCATTTTGTGTATTGGTGTTGGAATTGCCTAAAAAATCCAGTAAACCTGCATTAACAGTACCAATTGCTAAAAATATTGTAAATACTGCTAATATTGTTATTATTTTTTTATTCATTTTATCAAACCTTTTTTTAATAACTGTCTAATTATTTGTTTTAAATATTATTTAAATTGTTGATGTGAAATCTGATAATTGTTATATATTAAAAAAATTACTACTTTTTCGAGGATAATTCGTAAAATACTATATTATCATCATTGGAGGTAACTGTTAGCTTTTTTTTCATAGTTAATAACAAATTGAATTTTCTATTGTTGCTTAAATAACTAAATAGTTTTTATATTTCTTTTTTTGAAAGAAAAAATGTTAAAATATTTATATCACACCTAATTAAAATAATATTATGGTTAACAAAACGGTTTGGTCATTATCATGCGTTTGTTTTGCAATGTCAACATTACTAAGTTTGGTCGGAATTATTTCCGTCATTCAAATTTATTATAATGTATCTATTTATTATGCAACATTGTATGCCAGCATATTTTCAGGGGTATTAGGTTTTTCAAGCTTATTCATGCCAGTTATTTTTTCAAAGTTTGAAAAAAAGAAAATCATAATAGCAATATTATCCATTACCCTAATATGTAATCTGATTCAGTTATTCGTTACAGAATTTCATATTGGAATAATATTTAGGATGATTCCTGCAGTTTTGCATCCTATAGTGCTAGTTCCTCTTTAACAATCATCGGCAAACTTGACCCTGATAAAACCAATCGTGTTGTCTTAGGTCTTTCTTCTGGAAGTATTTTAGGTCTTTCAATTACTTCCTATTTGGGCTTTAATTATGGATACAATTTTGTCATGATGTGGTTTATTTTAGTTGATATTATAGCTTTAATTTTGGTTTTATTGTTTGTTCCTACTTTTGAAGGGAATAAAGAGCCTATAAGTATGCAAATTTCCCATGCAAAATCCAAATTATTTTTATTTTCAATTTTATATACCTTCTTTGTTGTCGTAGGAATTAATATTACCTATTCATTTATTCCTAAATTTCTATCAGAAGTGACAAATGTCATGGGGAATTTTTATTTATTATATTGTTCATGATGGGAATAGCATCCCTGTTTGGAACAACATTTAGCGGATATCTTATTCATAGAAATTCTAAAAGAACAGTATTTCTCTATCCATTTCTTTTCATGGCCATAATGTTCATATTAGGACTTTTTGTTAAAGTTCCTATTTTCGCATTGATTATTCTGATATTCTTTGGAATATTCGATGGATCCAGTTATACAATTGTTCAATATTGGGTTTCCTCTTCTGTTAGGGAATCCCCTGAATTTGGAAATGGTATTTTCTTGTTAATGTTCAATATTTCATTATTTACTGCAGCGATGATTGGCGGTGCGATTATAGGTATCTATAGTATTTCTTACATTTTCGTTGGGTCTATCCTAATGCTATTATTTTCCATACCATTTGTGGTTTTAAGAATTAGAATTAATCCAAATATTTCTTAATTTGAGTCTGTAAAATTATTATTTTAGATAAAATTGGGATTTCAGTTAACAAGAACGTTAATGTGCATTCTCAAAAAAGAAATTAACGATGAGTTTTGAAAAATTATAAAAAGATATTTTCTAATTATAATGTTATGAATGTAAAGATAACTAAGTTTTTATACTATAAAAATTAAAATAACATTTAGTAACTAAAAGTATGTAATTTGAATTTCGATTACTTAGCAATTTACGTGGACGACTTATTCATTAAAATATTTTTCATGATTTGAACAGATGTTCTGTATTCTTTTTTTGTTTTCAATTTTCTGTTTGGATTTATAATAACATTCTGTGAAATATATTAAGTTGTGTTTTCTACTTAATATGAATATAAATCTAAATGGGGATCTGTTTCCTTCTTTAATTGATTTACAACGAAATTTTTTGATTTTAAAAACTGGAAATTTTACTTGTGAACCTAACCCTGGAATTTGATTATATCTATCTTGGGTTAATCTGTGGTTGCCTCTTTTTAAATCTAGAAGTAGAACTTTTTTTAACCTTTCAAAATCCTCTTCAAGTGAAGGACATTTTTTGGTGAGTTTTTCAAATTCCTTATCAAACTTAGGATAAGTTTTAATGGTGTATTCAGTCGTCATATTCTCTAACACTGTATTCAGGATCTCTGTAAAAAACGTATTCGTAGTCTAAATCTTCATTATCCTCTGCAATTATCCAAGGCATATCTCCATGTGAATATTCACTAACTTCTTTTGCAGATAAATCACCCAATTCATCAATTACTTCATTTATAACACTTAATTCCATGGTGTTTAGGGCAGATAAATCTGGGACTTCTTGTAAGTAGTGTTTGTGAATAGTAGTTCCAAAATAAGGTTTTTTTTCGATTATAATGGAGTTGTCATTAATCATTTCATCAACTATTTCATCAATGTGTTGTGGATATGGTCCTCTTTCATATTTAATATAGGTTTCATTTGTTATGGAAGTTTCATATTTTTCATAATAATTGAAATCTGAAAAATATAATAATTTACAAATCACGGTTTTTCCAACATTCTTTTTATTTTCACATCTGTTGATAATGTATGAAAGAACAGTTTTGAATTTTTCTTTATCAAATTCCATTGTTATCGCCATCCATTTAATATAATGATTTAAGATTTACTACCTTATTTAAGCTATTGTTTCTTTTAATTTAAATATTTATGCTTTTTGCATGTTTGGAGCAATTTTGATGTTTATATAATAACAAAAAATTATTTTTTAGCTTTATTTCTTTAAATTGTGCTTTTTTGTAAGATTAATATTCAATTAAAAAAATCAAATATTTGGATCTCACTATAATGACTAACTTTATATACTAAAAAGAATTAAATAACATTTAGTAACTAAAAGTAAGTTTAATTAAAATCATATCCTTACTCAATACACTGTCCTTGATTCATGTGTATAAAGATGTCTAAGACAATGTTAAGTTTATGAAAATCAATGAACTTACTAAAATAATTATTATACTTGAGGTGATTATTTGGCATTTAGAGATTATTTTAAATTCAATAAAGATAAAACAACATTTATTTTCGTCGGTGGAAAAGGTGGTGTTGGTAAAACTTCTATTTCATCTGCAACCGCTTTATGGTTAGCTGAACAAGGTAAAAAAACATTAGTTGTATCAACTGACCCTGCTCATTCACTTTCAGATTCCCTGGAAGTACCTATTGGGCATTATCCAAGAGAAATAAAAACAAATTTATATGCAGTTGAAATTGACCCTGATGAAGCAATGGCTGAAAAGCAAACTGCCCTTGAAGCTCAAAAAGATAATTCTTCTGATGACATGCTTGGAGGTCTTGATTTTTTAACTGACCAAATGGATCTGGCTTCTTCTTCACCGGGTGCTGATGAAATAGCCGCTTTTGAAGTATTCCTGTCAGTTATGACTTCAAACGAATTTGATGTTGTGGTATTCGATACTGCACCTACAGGTCACACATTAAGATTATTATCCTTCCCTGAAGTAATGGATTCATGGGTAGGTAAAGCAATGATGGCTAAAGCTAAATTAGGTTCTCTTGCAAATTCCTTAAAAAATATCATGCCATTTATGGATGCAGTTGATAATCCTCAAACTGCTGAAGATTTAAAAAGAACCAAAGAACAAATTGATGAAGCTAAAGAGGTTTTATCCGATCCTGATAGAACTACATTTAAGATGGTTGTAATTCCTGAGGAAATGTCTATTTATGAATCAGAAAGAGCACTTGAAGCATTAGAGAAAAATGAAATGGTTGTGGACAGTGTTATTGTTAATCAGGTAATGCCTGATATTTGCGATTGTGATTTTTGCCACTCAAGACATAAATTACAGCAAAAACGTTTGGCTTTAATTAATCAAAAATTCCCAAACCAACAAATAGCTGAAGTTCCTTTATTTAAAGATGAAGTTAAAGGTCAGGAAAAACTTTTAAACTTGGCCCATATTCTTTATGATGACAAGGATAATGATGAGGTAACTCAGGAAGCTATTCAACTTTAAGGTTAAAATAATTATTTATTTTAACTAATTCTTTTTTTATTTTTAAAAAATAGAGAAATGATAGTTTGGTTACTATCATATTATAATTCAAAGGTTTTTGGTGGTTCACCTGAAAAATCAGCAATTGTTGCTTTTCCGGAAACGGTAAATACTTCAAATATTGGGTTTTCACCTGTTTCGTATAATGTTTTAACAAGTTCGTTGGAATCAATTACTTTTTGTTTTAATTCTACATCATCAGTGAATTCAACTTTTCCTGCAATTCTTAACCATACAAATTCTGGTGTTGCAACAACCATTTCACAGCTTGGATTTGCATCTAATTCTTTAAACATTGGTTTTGTGTTTGCAGTACAGAAGTATGGTTTTCCATCTTCTTCGAAGTAAAACAATATTGGTCTTACTTTTGCATTTCCATCAAGTCCACTAGTTGCTAAATATATTAAGGAATTTTCTTTTAAAAAATCAATAACTTCGCTCATTTTAATTATCTCCGTGTATTTGTAGTTAATAGTTTATTTAGACTTATATAAACCTTTTTTGTAACTGAAATGTTACTAAGTAACCGATAAGTAACCATTACACGGATTTAAAAAAAATAAAATAAGTTAAAATTTTTCAATTTTAACTCTAAATTTAGTCTTTCCTATTGATAAACCAATAATAGATTTCTGCAATAATAAAAAGAATTAAACAGACAGAAAAGAATATGCTGAACGCTATTCCTGTAACTAAATCATATATAAATGCTATTATAAGCAATATGAGTAGTATTCTAATGATTATTGGTTGATTTGACCAGTTCTCTTTTATTTGATCTAAATTCATAGTTTATCTCCAGTATTTTTGCGGAACATTAAATGGGCTCCAACTTTCTTCTGCGAAATACTTGTAAGTTTCTTCTTTAGTTAATGTTTTAACATTTCCCTCACTTATATATTTCACATTGTCTCTGTCATAAGTATTGTCTTTTTTTATCGGAATTTCTAAATAATCTGTGCTGCCGTCATCTTTTGGAATATTGTAGATTTTAGTGTTTTGCATGTATCCCGGTCGTGTAAAGGTTATGTGGTCATATGCAGTATGAAGATCCTTGCTGTCAACATTATTGTCCACATAATAAACTCCAATGCTCTGTAAACTTAATGCAGTTCCTAAAATACTTAGACCTATCGTTAAACTGCCGCCAATTAAAGCTCCTATAAATCCTTTTCCCAGTAAAACTCCTTTTATGGTCAGTGAAGTTAATGGTCGGAAATTGTCTCCTATGTAATTTAAAATGTCGTTAACTGTGCCTATTCCATTATTGACATTTTTTAAAACTTCTTTTGACATGCTGTAAATGCTGCATAGGCCACAGTCTCTGGTTATTGTAACTCCCTTATAGGCAAAACCATCTTTCACGGATAGTGGTGTTACCAAACCGGTTTTCAAATCAATCATGAAACTTGAATTTCCGCTTTCATCACTCAATATTGCAGTATTATTGTAATAAACAATGCTTGTCCTATAATCTTTAAGTGAATTAAAAACATCATCAAATACAGAGGTTATATTAACGTCGGCATCCTCTGCTATCGGTTTTAAGGAAAATTGTTCTATTTTTGATAATAATATGGAATTGACAAAACGGAATTTGATTATGTCGCTTTCGTTATTTCCCTTAATTTCCCTTCCCATGTCTGGAGTCAATATGTGCTGGTATGTCTCTTTCCAGTTCATTGCTCCTAAAATCACGGTATTCATTGCTCTGGACCATTTCACATCTGTGTTATATGTTAAATTATCGCAGAGTTTGTCACTTAGATAAGCAGTGTTTAGGGATGTTAAAAACATGGTGTAAAGGCTTTGCATTTTCACGTCTGTTTTATATTCATTTTCTCTGTTAATCCATTCATTCATTGTTTTATCAGTTACTTTTTCATTAATTATTGCAAAAGAGTGTAAAACATCAAAATCTCCTTTATATTTGTCACTTAATCCATATGTTATGAGTTCTGATTTTTCAAATTCGATACAATTTGGTGAATTAAATTTAGCAATTATGTCTTCTTCACTTAAATAACCGGCAATTCTTGTTCCAAAATAGTTAAATATCACGAGTTCACCAGTATTTACAAATTTTATTTTGTCTACTCCGTTTCCTATCAATTCTTTGTATGTTTTATAATCAAAGTCATATATTGATTTTCCATAATACCGTGATAGGGTCAATTTCAAACCGAGTTCATCAAAGTTAATTGTCTGGAATTTTATTTTTGCAATTGTTTCACCATTTTGGATGTAATTGATGATTTCACTTTTATCAATGCTTTTATCAATGTATGCTCCAAACTGTTCTATATTGCTGCTGCAATTATTTTTATAGATGAAGTGGGTGTAATCTTGACTTCTGTAAAGTATTATTCCGTTACCTGTGAGGTCTTCAAGCTTATAGCTGTGCTGTACTGTAATGCCGTCAAATGGAAGCAATACGTATTCTGATCCCAGATATGTTGCACCGTATTCCGGCATATTTGATGTTGCATAGATGAAATATTTGTATCCGATTTGAATTTCAATCAGCTGATTTTTTTCCATTCTGATAATGCCGTTTGCGCCATCTTTAATGGAGTAAACGCTGTTCGGATAAACATATGGGAAAGTCACATTCACATAATTTGGCACCTGTATTTCATATGTAAAATCCGTACTTTTTATTTTTTCACCAATGATTTTCGGATGAATTCTGATTATGTTTGATATTGCCAGTTCATTATGCTCTGAAGTTATAATATACTCTCCAGGTTGAAGATTTATATTTAAATTTGCGATTCCGTTTTCATTTGTGGTTCTTGTGTAAAATACTCCATTAATATTGAAGTTTACTTTCTCAAATGCTGCAGGATTTCCAATACCGTCTACCAGATATACTTTAAATTTAGTCCCGTCCTGATATTCCATCAAAATATCATATCCGGTTAATGTCGGCAAGATTTTAATCTTATTTGATACATAACATCCCTCATACTGGGCGGTTATAATATAATCTCCGGGACCTAAGTTTAAATTAAGGCTTGCTACACCTTGGGTATTTGTTTGGCGATAGTAAAAAACACCATTAATATTAAATTCAACTTCATGTCCGGATTCTGCTGTTTCTCCATTTTTTTCAAGTATTGTAACGCTGTATTTTGTTGCGTTTCTGTAATATTTTACCACGTCATTGTTATTTATAATTTGGGACAATATTGTGATGTTATTACTTTTTTGTTCGTTATTTATTGGATTTATTGCCGTTAAAATGTATTTTCCCTGATGCAAATTCAAGTTCAAATTTGCTGTTCCGTTTTCATTTGTGGTTCTTGTGTAAAATACTCCATTAATATTGAAAGTCACTGGGGTGTTTTTTAAGGCATCTCCATTTTTATCTAAAAATTTAGCATTATATTGGGTTGAATTCTTAAATATCTTAACTACGTCGTTAGATTCTATTGTGCTTCGTATATTAATGGTATTGTGTACTGATTTTTCCTTTACTATTGTTGTTATGTCATATTTTCCGCTATTTAAATTAATTGCAAGTGATGCCCGCCCATTTTCATTGTTTTGGCGAGTATAATTAATTCCATTTAAAGAAAATGTTGTTTGGGTATCACTTAGCGGATTATCGTTTTCATCGTAGCTGTTTGCAGCGAAGCGCGTACCGTCTTTATAATACATATCCACATCGTGAGTTTCTATATGGACATTTTCTTGTGGTGTACTTTGTGTTGTTATAGTTTCATTTTCTATCTCTGCAGCCGAAACTGAACTAATTAAAAAGAGCGTTAGGAAAATAAAAACTATTATATCTATTTTTCTAATCATAGTATCTACCTACTGTTAATTATTTTTTTACTAATTAACACTCAAACTATGATTTGGAAGATATAAATGTTTTAATTTAAAATTTAAAAAGAAAATCTTTATTAAAATGAATTTTTAACGTCAATTTTCATTACTTATTATCATTATGCACATATAAGTAAATTCGCTTGTCGCAATATTTTTTAATGATGTTGAGACAATTTTTTCATCAGGATAGGAAAGTCTTTCACAGACAGTTACCTGGCGATTTTCATTAACTCCATTATCGAGTAAAAACTGTGCCATGTCCTTAACTTTTCTTGAAGGAAGTGCAATTGTTATTTTTCCATTGTTAATAACTTCTAAAATATCTTCAATGTTTTCTCTTCCATGGAATGTCATTACATTGGCGCTATCCCATTGTATGTGGTTTCTGGCAGCAGCAAGCTGGAGGGAACTGATTCCAGGTATCACTTCAATATTTTCTTTGGGAAATGACTTTTCTTTTGAAATTCTTAAAACAGTATTTAAAACGCCTGAAAATCCAGGATCTCCGGTTGATAATATAGCAACGCTATTTCCGCTTATTGCCAATTCGACTCCTTCTTCCAATTTATCAACTAAATCTTTTACATTAAATGCAATGGTGTTTTTAACATCACGAAATAGGTCTATGGCCCTCGTACTTCCTACGGTGTAATCGCAGTTTTTAACGCAGTCTACTGCTTTAAGGGTTAGATATTCTTCACTTCCAGGTCCGATTCCAATAATAAATATTTTTCCGTCCATATTAATCATTGATTCCTAATGTTTTTTTAAATGTATCTTTTAGGTCTTGTCTTGTTTTGTCACTGTAGTCCTTCTCGGTATCATTATTTAATGTAAACATTGCCAGTTCATAGATAACTTTATTGAGGGATTTTCCATATTCTGTTAAATGGTATTGTGTGCTTACGGGTTTGGTATTTAAAACGCTTTTTTCGATTATGCCGTTTTCCTCAAGTTCATTAAGACAACCTGACAAAACCTTATTGCTGATATCTTTATCTTCTTTAAACTCTTTGAAATGTTTTTTACCAAAAAACATATCTCGGATAATCAGAATACTCCATTTTTTATTGATTAAGTTCATTGTCCTGTCAACGGGACAAACTATTTTTTCGGTCATGAAAAATCACCACTTAATTATTATTTTAATCTTTTATGATATTAAATATATTCATGTTACTTTTTGGTTACTGAGTTCCCTATTTGTTACAAAAACAATTTAAATGTATGATTATAATATAATTAACATGAGGAGTGATTAAAATAGATTCTAACAAACAGTTAAACTATCTTTTAAATTATTTGATTGATGAAAGAAATGAGGAAATAGAAATTCCTCAAGACTATATTGAAAAAAGAAATTTGCTTCGGGCATTGATGAATGTAAGAATGCCAAATCCAATTGATGATGAGTTTCTAAAAGTTCAGGATGAATTTTTAACTGATGAAACTCTGTCAAAAGAATTGGTTGGTGTTGATGATATTAATGAATTCAAAGGTAAATTAATGCTTTGGAAAGGGGATATTACAGATTTAAAGGTTGATGCTATCGTTAATGCCGCTAATTCCAAGATGCTTGGATGTTTTGTTCCATTGCATAACTGTATTGACAATGTTATTCATTCAGCCAGTGGAATCCAACTGAGATTGGAATGTGACAGGATAATGAAGGCTCAAAATAGGGATGAAGACATTGGAAAAGCCAAAATTACGGATGCATATAATTTGGCATCAGAATATGTGATACATACGGTTGGCCCTGCAATTCCTTTGAACTCCAAAGCTTCAGACACTGATTGTAAAAAACTTGAAAGCTGTTATAATTCATGTTTGGAAATAGCCAGTGCACATAATTTAAAATCTTTGGCGTTTTGCTGCATTTCAACAGGAGTTTTTAATTTCCCTCAGGATTTGGCAGCAAGTATTGCAGTAAAAACTGTTGATGAATACTTAAAAAATAACGAAACGTCCCTAAATCATGTCATTTTCAACGTATTTAAGGATGAGGATTATAAAATTTATAAAAATTTACTGTTTGGTGATTGAAATGGATCGTTTTGTACTCAGATTAGATAAGGCTAAAAAAGCTATTGATGATGCGGATTATATTGTTATTGGTGCAGGTGCAGGATTATCTGCTGCTGCAGGCATTGAATATTCAGGTAAAAGATTCACTGATAACTTTAAGGATTTCATTGATAAATATTCAATGACTGATATGTACTCTTCAGGATTCTATCCATTTAAGACTTCCGAAGAAAAATGGGCATATTGGGCTCGCCACATTGATGTTAATAGGTTTCAGGTTGGAAAAACAGAGTTATATCAAAAATTATTAAAACTTGTTGAATATAAGGATTATTTTGTAATAACAACCAATGTTGAGCATCAGTTCTGGATTAACGGCTTTGAGGATGAAAGGATTTTTGCCACTCAGGGAGACTACGGGCTTTTTCAATGCAGTGAAGCATGTCATGACGAATTATATGATAATGAAGAACGTATTAAGGAAATGCTTGTAAATACCGTTGATTGTAAAATTCCTCCTGAATTGGTTCCGAAATGTCCTCGCTGCGGAGCTGAAATGGAAACAAATCTCAGAAAAGATAATCTCTTTGTTGAGGACACTAATTGGCATGATGCAAACAAGAGATATAAGAAGTTTTTAGATAAGATTGGTGATGCTAAAGTGGTATTTTTGGAATTGGGTGTAGGTTATAACACTCCTGTGATAATAAGATATCCTTTTGAACAGTGGACTTATGATAATGAAAATGCTACATTAATCAGATTAAACCGTGATTTTCCAGATGCAATTAAGGAAAATGAATCTAAAACAATTAGTTTTGATGAAGATATGGATGAAATTTTTGATTATTGGATTTCAAGAATTTTTTAATTCTTCCATTTCTTTTTTTAAAAAATCATAGATTGATTTTGACCCAATCAGTTCTCCTGGGTCTTGCCAATGTGAAGGATATAAAATAAATGGTCTTGTTTGGTTGCCTCCTAATCCTCCATGGCTGCCTATTAACTCTTCAAATGCACAGATTTCTTCAGTTTCAGGATTATAAAAACTGTTTACAAGTATGTCCGGCATGTGATTGAAAGCATTATGTCTTTTTAAATGCATAGGAGCATTTTTACCGAAGTTTTCTAATGGATTTTTACCAACTATTTTATCATTATTCAAATAATAAATTCCATCTGACCCAATCACCATCGGACCGTTAGTAAATGAATTAACTAAAACGAATCCTATTCCGGAATGTTTTACAAGTCCCGGAATCAAGTTTGGGAATAATGAAATTATTTCTTCATAATACAGCCGTTTACTCCACTGGGTCAAATAGATTAATCCTAGATTTCCGGAGCCTAAAACGATTAATGTTGAATTTTTTGCTTTTTTGGTGCTTTGTTCTTGACTTTCGTGCTTTTGAATATAGTCCAAATCATTTTCATATTTTTTTCTAAAGTCTTCGAGATGTTCTATATTAATAAAGTCCGGGATTTTGTCTTTAAAGTCATCTATCTTATTGGAGAAATAGCCAGTATCTTTAATATCATCAACCTTATTAATTATCGTTTCAATTTGCTTGTTTTCCGGGATATATGCGTCTCTAAAGTGATCTGAAATATATCTGTTTTTGTCATAGATTTTCATATCATCTGGAAGGAGTCTTCTAACATAATCTGCAAGGCTAATTCCATATTTTTGTTTAAACGTCTCTCCATTTCCCTGACCATGGTCTGATAGAATAACAATTTCATAATTTCGTTCACTGCTTTTTTCAGCTTTTTCGATTCTATCAAACTGCAAATCAATCTGTTTTAACACGTTCCAGACATCATCGTCACGAACTCCTGAGTGATGAGCTACTTCGTCATATCCCACATAACTGGCATAGGCAGAGTTCATTTCTCCTTTAAACATATTTGCAATCAGTATTTCTGTAGCTATTTCACGTAGAAGCACATTTGCACCTGCCCTGATTGTAGCATAAATAATGGTTCTTCTAAGACGGGGTTTCACATTTTTTACATAATGCATTATCTGGGATTTTATTTCAACAAGGATTTCCCATAAAAATAATATGAAAACTCTTTGAAAAGTGTATGATTCTAAAAAAACAACATATAATAGTTTATTGTACGAATTGTTGTATATTTTAAATCTTGATGAGGTTAAAATAGGATCATCACTGTCTCCACTAAACATATTGGTTATACTAATTCCATTATCGCATAATAATCCGTTTCCATCTGATATTCTTTCTTCTATTATTGGAGCATGAGCTAATTTTCCTGAAATCATTATTTTATTATTATTTTCCTTTTCAACCCATCTGTAAGCTACAATATTCTCATTGTTTCCATGAAGTATTCCTGCCTGACATGCACCGGTTTGTGATGATAAATCTGTTTCCCATTCTTTTAGGGTATGTGTATTGTTATTTATCCAGCGTTTAAGAGTTGGCATCATATTCTTGTCAATGGCCTCTTTTAAAACATCTATTGAAAGCCCATCGATTTCAAGAATTAATAAGCCGGGGTATACTTTTTTATAAAGTGGATTGCTGCTTCTTTTGATATAATCTGATATTCTTTTGGTGTATGAATCATAATAGTCTATATTGGCAATCTTTGAGACAATTGTTGATGCAATAGCCATTATTAATGGAATAATAAAAGATTCAACAGATCCTGAAGAAACACCCGGAATTAAACATGTAACTCCATAAAAAATAGCGGAATTTATTATCAGCGCACCGACTCCAAATGTATAAATAATGAACTTCATTAAAAAACGACTCAGTATTGGCCAAATTAACATATTGGCTATAGCTACTCCGATTGTAATAAAAATTGCATTATACCAATTTCCCAATGTAAAATTATCAAATATCAAAGGCATTCCAATAACAACTATGATATTGACTATTGCAGTTATTATTGTCAGGATTAATGTTTTAATAATATTGGGTAGGTTCATTTAAACTCCTTTAATTTCTATACTTTTCCTCTGGTCCGTTTTTAGATAAAATAATGTTATTTCAGGTTTGCAATTTATTCTTAGCCAAAATGAATTTGTTCCAAGACCTTTACTGGTGTATTGGACCATATCTTTTACTTTATACATTCCGACAGGATATTTTATTGAATAGGAACATCTGAATGGGGTAGTTTTTACTCCAGGTATAACCAGCTGTCCTCCATGTGAATGGCCGGACATTTGTAAGTCAAATCTATTAGTTTCAGAAGATATTTTTGCAAAATCTGGTTCATGGGCAAGTAAAATGCTTGCACCATCATCAGGAAGTTTTTCAAGCACTTCATCTATATTATCCGCACCGACGGTACAGCTGTCAACACCTGATATGTTGAGTAGCTCTCCATTCTTTTCAAGGGTAAAAACGTCATTACTTAAATCAACAATGTCAGACTCTTTTAAGATTTCTCTAATTTTTTCAGCGTCTGCCCAATGGTCATGATTTCCTAAAACAGCAAATTTTCCATCTTTTGCTTTTAATCGTTTGAATGAGTCTAAAAGAGCATCTTCATAGCCTTCAAGAATATATGATACATAATCTCCAGTTAATGTAATCATATCAGGATTTATGCTGTTGACGTAATCAACCACGCCGTTTAAGTATTCCGGACTAATCCATTGTCCCAAATGTATGTCTGTTAAATTTACTATCTTATAATTATGAAATTCAAATGGTAAATTTTTGATTTTAACCTCTACATCAACCAAATCAAATAAATTCGGTTTGAATTTAGTATCTCCTCTTGTTTGGGTTAATAATGTTTGAAATCCTTGACGCACTCGCATTGCTGATGGTTTTTCATTTACCAATTTTTTCACCTTATTCTTTAAATAAGTTCGTGAAACTATTTATATTTTAAAAAGTATATAATAAATGTGATTATTATGCTTCAAATTGCAGTTTGTGGAAAACCAAATGTTGGAAAATCATCTTTTTTCAATTCAGCAACAGCATCTGCCGTTGAAATGGCAAACTATCCGTTTACAACAATTGATGCAAATAAAGCTGTTGCTCATGTAATTAAAGATTGCCCATGTAAAGAATTAGGTGTTACATGCAATCCTCACAATTCTATTTGTATTGATGGAAAGAGATTACTTCCAATTGAATTAATAGATGTTGCAGGATTAGTTCCTGGAGCACATGAAGGAAAAGGATTAGGTAATAAGTTTTTAGACGATTTAATGCAAGCTAAAGTATTTATAAATGTTATTGATGCTTCCGGTTCAACAGACCTTGAAGGAAATCCTGTTGATGCAGGCTCACACGACCCATTAGAAGATTTAGACTTTTTAGAAAACGAAATTGTAATGTGGATGTATGGAATATTATCTAAAAATTGGGTAAGGCTTATAAGAAAAGTTGGTGCGGAGCATCTTGATATTTCAAAAGTGTTATTTGATCAGTTGTCAGGTACAGGAATAACTATTGAGGATATTATAGAAGCTAAAAGAACAGTCGAACCTGACTTCAATAAATGGGAAGAAGAAGATTTGATTGAACTTACAAGAAATATCCTGCACATTGCAAAACCGATGATGATTGTTGCAAATAAAGCGGACTTGCCGAGTTCAAAAGCAAATATTGAAAGAATTAAGGAAAAATATCCAAATGTAATTCCTACTTCTGCAAATTCTGAAATTGCACTTGTCAAAGCAAATGAATCAGGCCTTATCAGTTATGTTTCAGGTGATGACCACTTTGAAATATTAAAACCTGAAGAGTTATCAGAACCTCAAAAAAAGGCATTGGATTATATTCAAACCAATATTTTGGATGTTTATGGCAGTACTGGTGTTCAGGACGCTTTAAACTACGGTATTTTTGAACTGTTGGATAATATTGTTGTCTATCCTGTTCAGGATGAAAACAAATACACAGACCAGAAAGGTAATGTCCTTCCTGACGGATTCTTAGTTAAAAGAGGATCCACTCCACGTGAACTGGCTTATATTGTCCACACAGACATTGGGGATAAATTCATGCATGCAGTTGATGCAAGATCAAAAATGCGTGTTGCCAGTGATTATGAGCTTAAAGACGGTGACATTATAAGTATTATTACACGCCAATAATACTTTCATTTCTTTTTTTAGATTTTCATGACAAGACCTGCATTAACAAAGCAATTAACGCCTGAAGAATTTAATGAGTATTATTTTTTAAAGGAAGAATTAAAGGAATTTTGCAGACATGAAGGATTGAAGGTAAGTGGAAATAAGGGAGATTTGGAAAAAAGAATCATCCATTACTTATCAACAGGCGAATCTTTAAAAGAGGAAGATATTAGGAATAAATCTCAAGAAATTTCTTCTGAAATCGCTTTGGATTCAAAGTTAGGTGAAAACTTCAGATTCAGTGAAGATAAAAGAGCATTTTTTAAAAATGAAATAGGCAATACTTTCAAGTTCAAGGTTAAATTTCAAAAATGGGTAAAGGCAAATCCGGATAAAACTTACCGTGATGCGATTAATGCATACTTTGAGATTCAAAATTCTAAAGAAAAGACAGAAATATCTAAACAGTTTCAGTATAATCAATATATAAGGGATTTCTTCAAAAATAATAATGATAAATCATTGGACGATGCAATAAAATGCTGGAAATATAAAAAAAGTTTGAAAGGACATAATCGTTATGAAAATAGTGATTTAAAGGTTTTAAATGGTGAATAAATTGAAAAAAGTAAAGATAACAGTTATGAAAAAAGTTAGACATGATGACCTGATTGAAAAATATGAAAATCCTCTGGAACATGAATGTGATGTGGAGTTAGGTGATGTTTTCATTGCCAATGGATGGAAAAAGCCGGATGATTTTTGCGATAGCGCATGGGAAACCCTTTCTCCATTCGTATTGGCTTTAGCTAATGGGGCCAGTGATTTTTATGATGGTTGGATGAAAAATAAAAAATCAGCAATGTTATCATGCAATGACGGTTTTCGTCCTGTCAGTTTTTTACTTGAAACAATGGATGAAGATGCAGATTAATTTTTAAATGGATATTATGGCTAATTTATTTGATAAAGGTTTGGATTTTTTTAAAAGGGAAATAGTATTTTCCATTTCATTAATATTGGCTATTTTATCTTGTTTTTTTGTAAAACCAAGTTTTAATTATTTTCATTATATCAACTGGGATACGATATTACTTCTTTTCGTTATAATGGTGATTGTGGAGATTCTTAAGAACTTGGCTGTTTTTGAGATTTTGGTTCGTAAATTATTGGTCCTGATAGGAAATACCAGAGGACTTATTCTGGTTCTTGTTTTTATCTGCTTTTTCAGTTCAATATTTATAACAAATGATGTTTCATTAATTATATTCGTGCCATTCACTATTCTGGCTTTGAAAAAAGTTGATAGAATTGATTTAACAATAATTACTGTATCATTACAGACTGTTGCAGCCAATGTCGGATGCATGATTCTTCCTATCGGAGCTCCTCACAATATTGTGATCTATACCGTTTCTGACATATCATTCGAATCATTTTTCTTTATATTATTGCCATATGTCCTTGTATCTTTGGTATTTTTAACAGCAGCATTGTTTTTCATCCCAAAAGAGAATATTATATTACCTGAAATGAAAAAAATAGATGTTGATAGAAAAAATTTCTTTAAGCGTGTTTTTTTAGGTGTTGATTACTTTTTGCTTTTAACATTCATTGCTCTTTTCATATTAATAGGCAATCTGGAAAATATTTCCTATTTCAATACATTATTTAGCAAATGGATTGCAGGCAATGAAGTTCTTTGGGGTATTTTTGCTTCACAAATAATTTCTAATGTTCCAGCAGCAATTTTACTCAGTGGTTTCAGCACTAATTATGAAGCCATTATTGTTGGAATTAATATAGGAGGTTTTGGAACTCTCATAGCATCTATGGCAAATCTGATTTCCTATAAAATTCTCATACGTGAATACGCGGATTTTAAAATTAGATATCTGATTATTTTCACTCTTTTAAATGTTATTTTGCTGATTATTCTATTTGGAGTTTATACCATAATTATATAAATAAAAAATGATGAATTAAGGATTAATTCCATTAAAGAGTATGTTTAGGAATTCATCACTATATTCATTTTCTTCAACATTCGGATCTTTATTGTATACTTTCCACAGGACAACTGATTGGAAGGTTATACTGAAACACATAATTGCCAATATTCTTGGATTCACGTCTCTGATTTTACCTTTTTCAATTTGCAGTTTAAAGAATTCTTCTAATTTTCCTAAAATCAAATCTGTAATTCTTGAAAGTATAAGTTTTCTTTCAGGAATTTCTCGAACTTCTTCCATAGCTATTTTCATTATGCTGAAGTCTTCGTCTGAAAGTTGTGAAAGTTCATTGAAGTTATTTTTTAGATATGCATCGATTTCTTCGTCTTCGTCAAATTCGAATATCTCTTCTATTTTATCAAGAAATATTTGCATATGATGTTCTTTAACAGTCTCTATTAAATTTTTCTTATTTTGAAACTTTCTAAAAATTGTTATTTCATTTACTCCAGCTTCAGCAGCTATTTTTTTTGTTGTAGCTTTTTTAATCCCTTCTTTTTGAAGAATTCTAAATGTTGCATTAATAATTTTTTCTTCAGTCGTTGTTGAATCGATATTCATATAATCACTTTATTATTTCAATAAATCAGCTTCTTTGTTTGCAATAAATACGCAGCAGTCAACGCAGGGGGATTTGTCTTTTCCATAATCACTTATTTTGTCGCAACGGACAGTGCCGTATTCTTCCTTAAACGTGTTAAACAGTTCTTTTGCATTGGCTTTAATTTTCACTTCATCGTCAACCAAAAGTCCGTTTGCAATTAATGCTCCGGTCAGTGCTCCGCATGTTCCTTCGTCAAATGTTCCACCCATTCCTCCGGCAAATCCGCAGGCTAATTTGCACATTTCACTTTGACTTATTGGATATTCGGCTGTTTCACATAAACCCATTAAAGTTGACTCGGAACAACTTTTAAATGTTCTGTACTCTCTTATTTTTTCTTCCAATATTTTTTTGTCAAGTTCCATAAAACTCCATCCCCATCTATAATATGTATTATATATTATAATTTTTAAATAATTAACCATATTAATTTTTTATTAGGTGAAAATTATGCATCCGAGACCAAGTCCAATTGCAGCATCCCTTTATACATTGAGGGATATGAATGTTGATGTTATTATCATGCATGGTCCTAATGGCTGCTGTTTTAGAACAGGCAGGCTTTTAGAAAGTGATGGAGTCCGTGTTTTAACAACTGCAATGGCAGAAAACGATTTTATTTTAGGTGCTGGAGATAAATTGGAAGAAACTTTAATTAAGGCTTATGATATGTTCGAACCAGAACTGATGGGAGTTGTTGGAACATGTGCAAGTATGATTATTGGTGAAGATTTAAAAGAGGCAATAGCTAATGCAGATTTGGATTGTACAGTCATTCCTGTTGAATCTCATGGAGGTTCAGGTGAAGGGGACAATACGGTTGGTGCAATCATGGTTTTAGAATCAGCTGTTGAATGCGGTGTTATTCCTCGAGAGGAAGCTGACAGACAAATTGAAATGCTTGAAAAAGCAACTGAAATAGAAAAAACTCGAGGCATGGCTCAGGGAAAATACATCAAGCCTAATTTCGGTGATTCAAAAGAAATTGTAGCAAAAGATATCGTTCAGGCTTTAAAAGATGATAAAAAAGTTGCCTTTGTCTTGAATGCTAAAAAAGAGACTGCTTATTTATTTGCCGATATTATTAATTTTGATTATGTTCAAATCAATCCTCAAAATAAACCGATAATTGTTGCTAATCTGGATGAAAACATTGGTTTGGAAAGAATCAGAGGTCATGCAAGCAATATCAAAAGTGAACTGCCGATGGATATTGATTTCATTACTGGAGGATTGGATGAATATCCTATAACTGCTGATAGTGCATACGATTATTTAAAAGATATGGATTTGGATTTGGTTGTTGTATTTGGCGTTCCTCATGCATTTCCTATCGAAAAAATGGATGTCAAATCAGTTGCAGTTACTGATGGACCTCGTTTAGTCGAGCCTTTACGTGAACTGGGTTATGACAATGTTGTCGCTGAACTTGATGCCCATTCCAAAACATTGGGAACAGATAAAATCGTTGATTCCGACTTTGGTTTAATGATTAGATCAGCTATTGACTGGATGGAATAATATGATAACGATAATTGATTATAAAAGCGGAAATTTAAAAAGCATTTCAAACGGATTTAAAAAAATCGGTGAGGATTTTCTAATAACTGATGACATTGAACTGATTTGCGATGCCAAGCATCTTGTATTGCCGGGTGTCGGGGCTTTCGGTTCTGCAATGGAAAATCTGGAGCCTTTCAGAGATGTCATTTATGAGCATGTTAATGATGATAAGCCATTTTTAGGTGTCTGTCTGGGCCAGCAGGTATTGATGGGTAAAAGTGAAGAAAGCCCTGATGTGGATGGACTTAATTTATTCAAAGGACATTGTGAATACCTGCCCGAAGGAGTTAAAGTACCTCATATGGGTTGGAATAAATTGAATGTGGTTAAGGATTCCCCAATTTTAGATGGCGTAAACGGGGAGTATTTTTATTTTGTACACTCATATCATGTAATTCCTGAAGATGATGCAATAGTTGCCGGAGTTTGTGATTATGGAATTGACGTTGTTGCATCTTTAAGTCAGAATAACTTATTTTCAACACAATTTCATCCGGAAAAGAGTGGAAAAGCCGGACTTAAGATTTTAAAAAATTTTGTTAACATTAAGGAGTAGTTAATATGGATATAGAAGGATTTGTTAGAGCAAGAATTGATGATTATACTTACGAAGATTTATCTGTACTTTTAGCTGAAAGAATTAAGGAATATAAGGAAATTTCAGATGAAAATTCAATAAAAATGGCTGAAGCGGTAATAGATGAAGTTTCAACCACTTTAAAATTAAAAGAAAGTGATGACGAGTTTTTAAAAGAGATAACTGAAATTACCAAATCCGGAGTCGGAATGGGTGAAATGGGTGTCGGTTCCCGTGGAGCGGGAGACTTTTTCGTTCACAGAAGAATTGCCGATATTGTGGCATCAACTAACACCGCATCTCTTGTAAATCCAACAGAACAGGATGACGGTGGAGTTGTACGTTCAAAAGCTAAAAATGATGATGTTTATATTACCACTGCCGTTGACGGTATTCATTCAAGATTAAGTGAATATCCTTTTTTAGGCGGTTTTCATGTTACAAGGGCAACTTTAAGGGATGTCTGTGTAATGGGGGCAGATCCAGTAGCTATTTTAAGTGATGTGCACCTGGCTGATGACGGTGATGTAGGTAAGATATTTGACTTTACTGCAGGTGTAGCTGCGGTTTCAGAACTCGTTAATGTTCCTATAGTTGCTGGAAGTACTTTAAGGGTTGGCGGAGACATGGTTTTAGGTGACAGATTTGTTTCCGCAGTTGGAAGCGTAGGTGTTTCTGATTATCCTCCAACTGCACGTAAAGGCGCAACAAAAGGTGACGTTATTTTATTAACTGAAGGATCAGGTGGAGGAACCATTACAACAACAGCTATTTATAATGGATTTTTCGATGTTGTATGGGATACGATGAACGTTAATTTTGTTCAGGCATCACAATCTCTTTTTGAAGCCGATTTAGTTAAAGACATTCATGCAATGACTGATGTAACCAATGGAGGTCTCAGGGGAGATGCACATGAAATATCCAATACCACTGGTGTAGGTTTGGAATTTTATGAAAAGGATATTAGGAATATGGTCGCTCCAAATGTATTGAACATGCTTGAAACATTAAATATTGATCCTTTGGGAGTTTCAACTGATTCATTGATGCTTGTAGTACCGGAAGATATTGCAGAAGATGTTAAAAAAACCGTATCTTCAGCAGGTGTTGATATCTCAGAAATAGGTCAGGTCACAGATAGCGGTGAACCAATCTTGATTAAGGAAGATTCATCTACAGAAAAACTTGTTCCTCTTTTCAGAGAAGCTGCATACACAAAAATTAAAAAGTTAGTCGGTGATACCACGCCGGAGGACTTTGAATTAATGCAGGAAAAAGTCCAAAAAGCATGCGAAGATGCAATTGCTAAAAAGGATAAGGTTATAAAGTATATAACATCTTAATTATCACAAGTTTATTAACTCTCTACAGTACTTTATTTAAAAAACCTAATACTAATAGTTTTTGTGCTATCGTTCAAAAGCATTAGATTATAACAATATTCAGAAAAATAAATGAAATTATAATAAGTATTCAAAAATATAATGATAAAAATAAACAGCACAAAAAGAAACAATGCAAACACAGATAAAATTCACTAAATCATCACAGAACAGAACGAGCCAAAAAAATTCAATAATAAATTCACGAGATAGTGAGGAAATGAATCCCCACTAGAACCTTTTCCTTTTTGTGCCTAATTAACAATATTATCACTAATAACATATATAATTGAAATTAAGAATTAAATTCATCTTTGCAGTTCCGATGAAGACAAAATTCGATAGTGAATTAACAAAGAAGTGATTAATTTAATGAATGGGATAAAAATTGCATCTAGTAAAATAATCATCGTGTTCATTAATTTAATCAATGAACCTAAAAATAATAATATAAATCATTAAATCTATATCTCGCAATAAAAAAATAAAAAAGTTATTGGTTTAATTGAGAACCAATGCTTTTATAATCTAACAAGAAATCATTGCCGTTATAATAAACGATTTCATAAATAGAACCATCTTCAGTAGTAAATACTGTCATAGATGGAGTACCATCAGAAAAAACAATATTTTGGTATGTAATACCATTATCTTCAATGGTAGTGATGTTATCCTCAGGCAATAATTCGTTTAGAATAGTTGTTTCCTCAGTTGCCTTAGTAATCATATACAATGGTTTACCATCTTCGCTATTGATAGTAATAGTAGAAGTGCCATTACCTTGAATATTTTCTATTTCTTTATCACTCAAATCATCAATAGTAAATGATTTACCACCGATAGATAGTGTAACTTGGCTACTAGCAACACAAGTACTCATTCCTATCAATAATATCATTGATATTATCAGAATATATTTAAATCTCATTTTAAATCATCTCTTTTTAATTATAGTAATAAATATACTTTTTTAAATAATTAAAATTTAAGATTACAAATTTGAATGAGATGATACATTAAAACACTACTAAATTAAAAAAGGTTACAAATAATTAATGAAACTATCATTGGAGATGTAACTTGAAAGAAAATAACCTAAAACACTACATATACCTATATTAAAAGAAAATAAAAAAACAATCCCATTCATTTTAAAAATAATGTAAAAAAATAATGGAATTGTAAAGATTCATAATCTCTAACAATCCCACCAGGAAAAACAAATAAAACTAGAATAAATCAACATGTTCCATATGGACTACTGAATTTTCACCCTCTTCTGTTTTAACGATTTCAGTTACACGGACTAACACTGACCTATCATCTACGAACAAAACCTTTGCCGTGTCATTCATATAATACTTATCGGCAGGATCAGGATTTGCAGAAAACATATCTCCAACTTTACTGTGTTTTAATTCCTGAAATGTAATGCCATACTCACGGTCTGTACGGAAATCCTTGTTTTCATCAAAACTAGTGTATTCCAACATAATCGCTACACTATCTCTTTTGATTTCCACAATATCATCAATAGTACAACCTTCCAATGTGTTTAATAACTTTTCTACAACATCGGCTGCGGTTAAGTCATCTCCTTTCAATTTATCAATTTTATCAAGTGAAGATTTTTTAATTCTAATCGTTGTATAATCTACCATGCTAATCACCTCATTTTTATTGAAATCTCACCAATTTAACAATATCTGTCAATCTTATTGTTTCATAAACAGCCATTTGTGAAACTGTTTTTATAATGTTCTCCACACCAAAATGATTAAGTAAGTCCCACTCATCATCAGATAATTCATAATTAAAACTATAATTACTGTAATGATAAAACTTGTCATTTTTGTCAATGAAAAATGATACCTTCATTGAATCTCTGATAATAAAGTTAAATCCATACATAATATCACCAGTGTTAGATTAACACTCCTTTAATGATTTCAACGGTCTCGTCCATTTTAGTAACATTATACTTGGAAATAGACAAAGCTTTACCAATCTCATTGTTATAAGCTCTTTTTTCGATGAGTAATTGCTCATAATGGTCAATTAAACTTCTTTTAAAATCACATAATATTGACTCTAAATCAGTTAATGGACTTCTAACATTCTCATATTCAATATAAGCTGTCATTATGAGTTCATTATCACCCTCGTACATTTCTTCATATGTATCACATTTTTCTTCAGCTCGTTTAAGTTCATCTCCTATGTCTTTTTTCATTTGATTGACATCTTTTTCAGCGATGACAATTAATTTGACATCTTTTTTCATTAATTCTGTTAAATATTCAACTCGGTTCATATCTATCACCTCGTTATTCAAATAATACATCAATGTGTATAAACATGCCATAAGTAAAGTTAAGCACTGCTCCAGCATCTTTTAACAAATTCTCAACTTTATTTACACTATATTTATCAACAACAAGAGAATAATGATTATCACTCTCTTCGTTGATTTTTAAGCAGTCTTCTTTGATTTTTTCAATGATTTCATTCATATTTACCAATCCCCCATTTAACTAATAATATAGTATTTATCACCATCTAAATCATCTAAATACATAGTAGATGGGTCTAAGGTCATGATTTTTAGATTTTCATGAACCTCAGGACAAAAACTGTCTCCACCATTGAAATCTTTGATAGATTCAAATTTCTCTGCTAATTCATTCATGATTTCAGGTTTATCATAAATATTAATAGCAATAGTTGGATATTCTTCAAAATATTCAATACTATAATGTTCAGATGCTTCTGAAACAATTTCTACAATTTTATTCATTAATTTATTCATATTTATCAGCTCGTTATTCATCTATAAGTTTAAAATCATCTATATCGCAATTTAATGCTAATCCACTACCATTTTCCCATTCAACATGAATTTGACCTATATCGTCAATGTGATAGATTTTTCCACGAGTTCCAACAGGTGGAGCTTGTGGGTCATCCATATAAACCAATTCAACAGTTGTTCCGATTGGATACATTCTTTTTAACATTTCTTTGTCAGTTTTAAACATAGTTTTGTCGCCTCGTTTAATTTAATTGAGATTAAATCTCATCTCACAATAATTTTCATCGAATTCAATTAATCTAGCACGATTTAAGTAAAAATCATGTTCTTCATCGTTATTAATGAAGTCCATGACTTTATCAAAATCTTCGCCACTAAAAAAGCTATATATTTCACTACTGCCTTTATTATAACGATTAAATGGAAATCCATAGCAATTTTCTTCAACTTCAATCATTCCACCAAGTAAATCAGTGATTTTACTACTAATTTCACTACTTACTTCATCTCTTGGGTCATAACTCATTTAAATCACTCCTACAACTGCATCACGACTAGTTTGAATAATTTCAAGATATTCTTTGTAATCTTGAGATTTACAAGTGATTTTAATACCTGATGCTGTTTTTAAGATTACAGAACCAGTAGCACCGATACAAACAAAATCTACAACATTTAATCCAGCATTAACATCTAAAATATTGGTTACTGGGACACATTGGGATTTTTCTTCATTTCCGATTGTCATAAACATTAAAATCACCCAATTATTCACCAATAGTGATGTTAATTTCTCTGTGTTCAAATCCACCATAGCATAATAAGCTACAACGATTAGGAACAGCTAATTCAACATCTTCTACAATATCTCCAAAGTTATTTTTGATATTTTCAAATAATTCAGTTGATTCTTTGATATAATCTCCTTCTTCACGGTCTTCATTGAATTCTGCGAATTCATCCCATCTAAAAACTCTAACAAATATTCCATTGTATTCAGGAAGAACATCGAAATCTACAAGACAATTACAAGATTTAGCAGATTTTTCTACAAATTTTGACACTTTTACATATTTTTCATTCATTTTTATCAGCTCGTTAGTTTTTACGAGGTTTCATACCTCGTTAATTATAATAGCGACAAACTTATATATAAAGTTATTTATTTTGTAAATGAAAAAGTTTTAAAAAAAATATATATACTTCAAGAAAAATGAAGTATATCCTAATTAAAACATTTAAATATGCAAAATAAAGATTTAAAATAGGCAATTCCCCAAATAATATTCATTGGTACAAGTCATCAAAAATCCATGAAGGATTATATGCAATTACTCTTCCATCACTGCACCAGTTGCTAGTAACAGCCTCTCCATCTAAAACTGCTGCCGGATCACGGTAGAACCAATCACCATTATTCCTAAATCTTAATCTGACATGACCTGTTCCTGACTTGCACATCACATGAACGAATTGTACCTCATAATGAGTACCATATTTCTTGTTCATTCCTAATGCCAATCTGTAAAATAATTGGGCTACATCAGTACAGTTGGCACCAAGTTTTTTAGCAATTCTTCTGATAGTATCAGATGTATTATATTGGGAGTTGTAATAAAAAGCATATTTCATATATCTTATTGCTAATAAAGCATCGTCGATGGTTTTACAAACACCGAAATACTTTTCAAACTCATCTAACACTGCATCAGTGTTTTCACTGGTACTGTTTTCTTTTTTGATATAAACAATTCTAGGTGATGCTCCGTTGAGAACCTCATATGCAGAAACACGATTTGCCATATTTGCATAAGTATTTAGATAATATTTTGTTCCATCACTACCAGTTACATAGTTTGGTAAAAAAGACAAATCTTTGTTATCAAAGATTGCACACTCAACGAATTCAGCAATAAGTGCGTCTCTTTCATAATTAGTTCCTCTATCTTTAATAGCATTCAATATTGTTCCATAGTCTGCTACTCGGTCAAAATATCCATATATACATCTAGTATTAAATTTTCTATTATTTTTAACCAACCAGTAAGCAATCCTATTCATTAAATACCAATACTCATTGATTTCTATAAATTTTTCACTCATATTATCAGCTCCATTTTTTCTAATTAATAAAAAAATTAATATTTAATTTTAAAACATCTGAAAAAGCAGTTCCTGCTACAAAACCAGTATTATCTCTTAAACGATTGAAAGTAACTCCACCATTAGATTTTACGGTACAAGTCCATAATTTAGCATCATCTTTTAACTCACAGACACATGAAATATCATTAGCAGGTCTAAAACCAGTAGGCAATGTTCCGATTGTTAATTCTGTCAGTGCTTGAGGGTAAGCATTTAATACTGGAAAACCAATTATTTGAACAGATTTTCCAACTTTACGATATTTTACTTTGTTGGCAGTGTCAAAATTATAAAAATTTCCAGTTAAACTTAAATCAACCCAACCACTGTCATTGAACTCGTCATGAGAATGAATAATATTAGCATAATTAGAATTAGCATCACTCAAAGTAACATAATCGCTCAAAATAGATGATAAATCAGGTTTATTTTTCAAAGAATTGTAATTTCCAACTTCTTTTAAATCACCGTCAATTAAAGCATTCATAGAATTGGCATCAACCTCTAAAACAGTTTTCCACTTAGATACATCTAATTCATGAATATTATTTGCATTATAAGGAGTATCATTGTACATTACAACAAATTTTGTATCTTCACTCTTTTTAGTAAGATAAGCTTTACTAGGAGATTTAAAACCACAAAACCAAGAATAAAAAGCATTAGAATCACTATCCCAACCATAAATAGTTGGATGATAAGCATTATCAAGTAATCCAAGTAAATAATATTCGTCATTATTTTCATCAGTAAAAGCAGAGCTAGTCAAACGAGTGTATGGGAAAATTCCATTACCATCTACCTCAAATCCAGCACCTCCAATAGTCATACCCCCATATGAATCTATCATAAAAGAGTTGTTCCAACCACTAGAAATACCAAATTCCACCCAAACATCATCAGATAATCTTCTAGCACCTATATAATTGTTATTATCAAAATCAGAGTAATCGAAACTTGTAGTATCTTTATAAACATCTGATTTCTTACCATTTCTCCAAAAATTTATCCCTACATTGTCCATATAACCTAAATCTGCTTCTCCAGGATAACTACCATTAGCTTGTATTTGAATACCAAAAGAAGTGTGAGTATCATCTATTTTAACAAATCTTTTTTCATCATAATTATAGTAAGCATTTGATAAAATCCATAATTCTTCATAAGTTATGTAACTATCAGATTTTTGTATAATTGCATAATTAAATTTATTTTTAGACGGTATATGATAACCCTCACCATAAATGGATTGATTAACCTTATTTGAGAAGTTATTTACCAAATCAGAAATAATTGAAATTAAATCTGTTATATCACTGTTATTTGCACCAGTAATTACAACCGGAGCAGAAAAATCATTATCTAAAAATAATAATATGCCTTTATCACCTAAACCATAATCTCCATACACTTTTACATAAACTAATGATCCATAAACATCAGAATGTATATCGGCATGATTATTATCATAAATTTTAGTAATGGTACAGTAGGATGGAAAAGCTGTTTTTTCCATTTCCGAATTAAAAATATCAATAATTTCATCATTAATAGTACGATTATTCACTATAACTCACCTACTAAATCCATTCACATTGAAAACAACCTCGACTACAAAAGAGGGCATTATAAATTCATTTTCTTCAAGAATAGTTGAAGATATATTAAAATTAATAACACCTGACACCCCAGTTTCAGATTCAACACGATATTCACGAGAATCAAATGTTCCACTTGCATTTTCTGAAACTATTGTGAAAATAAAAGTATATTTGGAATTTTGAAAAATATTTCCTGAATTATGAATATTAACTTGACTACCACTTTTTATTCGATATTTATTATTAATATAAACCAATTTGTTAGAAACTGAGAAATTACCAAAATCTCCACTAATCACACCCATTTCAAGTGAATAATTAGTTTTTAATTTTTTAAATTTTCTCAATAAATAAACAATATTATTCAAATCTACATCAATTACTTGCGAATGAAGACTTTTATAAGGCAATACTCTATCATTTTGTTCTATTACAGCCATAATATCACCTAATTTTGATTTAAATATTTAATGTTTCACTTTCAACATCATCTTTTTTAAATTGAATATCGCACTGATTATCAACAGTAAACTTACATACACCATTAGTATTTGTTAAAACTGAATCGACATACTCATTGTTGATATAAACAGATATTTCTTCATTAATAATCAGATGATTGAAATCGTCAAATGCTACACAATAAACATCAAGTTTTCCATCAATTAAATATGGATAAATTGCAAATGCATGTAAATTCAAGCCATAATAAACTAAATCTCCTTTATTTTCAGTTATACAAGAAATAATTGTCGAATCATTGTCAATGCAAATAATACATTTATTTTTATCTAAAACAATATCGTCCGAGTTGCTACTAATGATTTTATCACAATTAAACAATGGAATTAATTTTAAAACTCCATCACCATTATTAAAAACATTCCACAAGTTAGATTCATTATTATTAGTGTTTTTAATATCTTCTAATGAAAATTCCTTGTTTATTTTATGGTTAAATGATAGTTTAGTTAAGTTATCATCAAAAATAGATGAATTATACATCGTTTACCTCCATATTATTGGAATATATTGTATTAGTATTTTCTACAATCCAATTAACACATTTATTCAAAATAGCACTTTCCATGATGGTTATATTTGAAGATACAATAAGTACATCACCTTTATTGTATAATAAAGGAAAATTCTCATTATTTTTCAATTTTTTCCCAAGAATATTATTTATTTTACTATTTAATCCAATATGAAACATAATACAACCAAAATTTACATTAGTTGTTTCTATATTCAAATTAAAAACATTATTATTCAAATTAAGTGATCCTGATATTTGGTTTATGAAAGCTACATTATTTTCATCAAGTATATTTTTACTAAATGAAGAATTAGTTATTGTCAAATCACCACCGTGATATATGCAGGTTTCACTACAATTTAAAAATTCACTGTTTTTTATAACAGTAACAAAAGTATCATCATCATTTTCAATATTACAATATAATGCACTTGATATTCCATTGAAAGATGAAATATTATCAAATTTACAATTATTAATATTTACTATACTGCCATTATTTTGTATAATTCCATTAACCCTACAATTTTCAAGAGTTAATTTGTCATTTACAATAAAAACTGGTTTATTACTACATTTTATCAAATTATTTGAAACATTTCCAGTTCCGATAATATGGATTTCACGATTAATATTAATCGATTGAGTGCCTGATAATGACCTACTCACTTTAATTGTCCTAAATCCATTAGTTTTTTCAATTTCTGATTTTAAATTGCTATAATTTGATACAACATAATAATCTAAATCAAAAGTATATTCTTCAACCATAGGTTCAATATAATCATTTCCACTTATTACTAATTTAAAGTCAATAGTATCATCATAATAATCTCTTAAATCAACTAAAAAACCAAATTTATAACCATCATAATAATCTAAAACAATTTTTTTATTATTAAACAGTAAATAAATTGTATTTTCATTAAATAATTCATTACTAGTGATATTAGAATTACATTTAAACTCAAATTCCAAATATTGTTTACTATCTTTGTATAGGTTATTGCTAGTTGGACGAACAGGAACATTGACTTTTAAACGATTTACAATGAAATAATAATTATAATATTTTGGAGGAGAATTTGATTTCAATATACTCATTTTTACATTTGATTTTCCAGGTTTTCCTTTTGAAAATGGAACTTGATAATATCCATTATTATCTGTATTTACATGATTTTGTAAGTTATTATAATATATAGAAATATTTCCAACACCTGACCCATCAATATTTGTAATTTGACCCTTAGCAAGACCAGTTTCATAATAAGGAGCAGTAATTGTTGGTAACTTCACTTTATATAAGATGTCTTGTGGATTAGCATAAATAAAATCATTAGACAATTCCAAAGTTATTTTAAAACTAAATAATTCAAAACCTGAGATGAATAAAATTCCACCTTGTTCCACTATATCATACTCGTTAAGTCTCCTCACTGGTTCACCATTTATTACTTCTTCCACACAATATCCACCAGTCCACAATGTATTTAAAACTTCTACTTCATAAGTTATTGTATCGTTTTCAGAATAACGAGTAATTTTTAAAAAATCGCAGTATAATACTTCATTATCTTCCATATCTGAGATGATTACATCATAATAATCAATCCAACCATGTGCTAAATCAGAAACAATGCTATTATAATCTTCCACTGTTAAAAAATTAGGATTGTTAAAGCTCACGAATTACCACCCCTAATTTTGTATCTACAAGGAATTTACGATTTTCTACTTGAATGACATAACCTGCATCAGTTAATCTCATAGTATTCAACCATTTATGAAAATCAATCATATATTGTTTTTCTCTTGGGAATTGCATTCTTAACTGACATACCAATTCATCATCAGTGAAATAAGTTAATCTAGCCATAATATTTCCCCACCAATAAATTTATTACTCACATATTCTTTTGTAAAATCATCGGCATAGCCTAAAAAGTTTGGTAGACCATGATTTCTATCTATTTGAAGATAAGTGTTTCTAGATGTCAAATAATCGTTGCCTTCAGCCACATTACTATCATAAACCCATAAATTGATATTTAAATTGTTAAAATCCAATATTCTCATCAATATCGAATTAATTAACATTATTCTTTCACGATAGTGTTTATCTGATTCATTATCCAATCTTAAAATTCCATAATCTAAACCGTGCAAATCCAACCATTTACCACTAGCACGAGATAAAAAATAATTTTTAAAATTATTATTGTAATTTTCCAAGTATTCACCGATAGTTCCATCTAAAACAAGTCTACCATCATTGTTTTTAGATTTAAGATATGGATTATTTAATCTGTCTATAATACCTTCAATATACATAATAATCACCTAATAACATTAGGAGTTATAAAAACAGTGCCTAATCTCAAAACTTCTTCATCATCAGGAGTTAATTTGCTAAAATTAGAATTATTTGAAGTTAAATTAAGTACTTGAATATCGTCATGTATAGATTCAATACAATTGATAATTAAATATTTAGATAGTGATTCGTTAATATCTAAGCCAGCATAATAATTATTACCATAATTACCACCGTTAAATAATGTATTTAATGAATTAATAATCATAGTGTTAGTTACTTCATAAGGTACTGTTATTTCAACCTCTAAATTAACCACTGAATAATCAACTTTTTCTACTTCAAAAACATGATTATAAACAATATTATCTTCATCAGTGAATGTTGCAACAACTAATGCAAAAAGTTCATCTGATAAAGGTTTATCATCACCATTTACAATTATTTTAGCAGTATAATTTGTATTTGATGCAGTGGTAATTAATATATCGTGTATTCCATCGATATTTGTACCTAAATTTACATAATAACCTTTACTTCCAAATGAATTATTGTTTTTTACTGATAATAATCGATTTCTATATTCATCATCGCTTTCACTATCTCTTCCACCAGTGAAAGACTCATTATTTGTAACAGATAATGTAGAAAAAGGTTTATTATCACGAAACATTGTAATAGTATTTGGTTCTGCATTATTATTTGCTCCAACAACACTACTATATACAGCACAATCAACCTCCGTTGAACCTACTGGTATCTCACATTCATTAACAGTTATAAACTGCAAACCAGTTGTAGATGACACTAAAACTGTACCATAAGGGATAATAACATTATAATTAATAGGAGATGGAATAGTGAAAGTAACAACACCCCAAGACTCAGAACCATAATCTCGTGGAGTATTCAATTCCTCACCATAGAGATCAAGATACTGACCGTAAGTAGTTGATAAAAATGCAACTCTATTACTTTCCATTGTTTGTTTTTCTAAATGGTAAATATCAACTGCTATCGCTTCAAGGAGGTTTCTAATTTCACTTCCTTCATTAAAATCTGTTATAGATGAATCAGGATATTTATCATTGTAATATTGAATCATTTGTTGAACCAATGTTTTTCGATTGATTTCTTCACCTATCATGTTATAAAAACTTTCATCACCAATTATCATGATTATAAACCTCCAAGCATATTTTCACTAATCGATATAGATTTATCATTACCTATTACCAAATTAAATTCTAAAACATCACTAGAATTATTAACCTTTACATTTAAATCGCATAGAATAGAATCACTATCGATTTTATCAACCGTACAAGTAATTTCTGATATTCTAGGGTCTTGTGATAAAATTCTCTCAATTTCAATTTTGATGTATTCGTGAATATTTGGGTGATTCAATTCTCCTAATTCATCTCCAAGATTTCCACCATATTTGGCATAGAATATATCATAAGTATCACTTTCAGCCAATAATCGATTTAAAATTGCTTGACCCAAATTAAACTCATTTTTTATGAGAATTAAATCGCCATCACCATTAAAAGACCAATTCCTATTAATATCAACACCTAATTGTTCTAACATGATTAACCTCATTTTATTTTTGTATATCCAGGCATAACATCAATTAAAGTGTTATTTAAGAATGCGAAACCAACATCATCAATTTTAAAAATATAAAAACCATTAACAAATTCAACAGATGCTATAACTTTGTTTAAATCCACATGACCTGTTAAATTAGCATCGATATGCTTTTCTAATTCTTCTTTTATCAAATTTTCATCAAAACTCATTTATTCCACCCTGCTGTTTGATATTCTGGATGAGAACCTGATTGATAACATAAATCAACAGTTTCCCACCTGCCATTGAGTAGAACACCATTCATATAATGTCCTGGAACAGTATAAATGACACATGGTTGGTCTAAAACATCCATACATGCTTTAAGCAACCTAGCACCATCTCCACAGTTATATCTACCTTTACTGAATGTATCGCTTGCACATCTATCGGCATTGTCATAATATTTTACATAAGTTCCGTAATTGAATTTCTTAGCAAGTTTTTTGTAAGCTTCTTTTGGAGTACAACCAGCAACATAATTAGCATAATTAGTACCAGTTCTTCCAATCCTACCATATGCACGAGCAGTTTCAACTTTATTCTGTTGAGATTTAATACTTGAAAATGAACGATTACATGCGATAGCACCACTACTACTACAATCAGTACAACCGTCAGTTCTCTCAGGCACATGAACATTACTTTTATTAATGGTTGTATCTCCAACATTAGTTGAATCAGAAGATGAATTAAAAGCACTATTATATGCACTAATATAACCGTCCATTGCACTTGCATATGTACTATAACCTGAAGGAAAAGCATTTAAAGTAATATCTGCAAACAAACCATCAGAATTACATTTAATTTTAACTTGTTCAATATACCAACGATTAAGAAGATAAGGAACACCCCTATTGTCAGCATATGCTGTTCCAATTGTTTTAGCAATTT
Source organism: Methanobrevibacter sp. (assembly GCA_017434555.1). Taxonomy (GTDB): domain Archaea; phylum Methanobacteriota; class Methanobacteria; order Methanobacteriales; family Methanobacteriaceae; genus Methanocatella. The sequence goes on from JAFRFB010000013.1 coordinate 71,160, forward strand.
TACCAAAATTTTTTAAAACAAATTCAGGAGGCAATTCTGTAAATAAAAAACTGTTGGTATGTAGGTTTTTAAACACGGAATCTGTTAAAGGAATTCTTATTTGAAAAGATAACAAATCTCTAATGGATTTAGTGAATTCTTTCATTGCCAACAAATATTGTGATAAAATGTATTCTTGACTATTAAAATCAACGGTAGATGAATTATCGGTTGAATCAACATTATTAGTTGTAGTAGTTGAACTAGACATTTGTCCATTTTGTAATTTTATAGCTTCATCCCTACTTGATTTATCAGGTCCTGAAACACGGGTCAATGTAGCTCTTGGTGGAGAAGAGTGGTCTTTCCCATCGATACAAGAAAAATCAGCATCACAATTAGTACAAAAAATGTGTCCTTCAGTGCTTCCACCCTCATATGTTCCTTTGCAAGGGACTTTACCTGATCCCCAGTTCCAACCCCATATTAATGTAGATTTACCACAGAACGGACATTTATTTTTAAAAACTGACTTATACCACGTGTAACCATATTTACTAGTTTCACCACTTGCTGAAGGCAATCCTATTGCCATTATTTCTGATTTATCATCAGATACTCCACATTTACCATAACTCTTAGTTGAACTTGTAGTAGTTGATGAAGTAGAATTGTTATTAGTTGTTGTAGATTGTGGTGCATTGAGAGTAGTGGAATTACTACCAAAGAAAACAGCTAATGATACTGCATCTTCAAATAATTTAGGTTCACCGTTATCACCTCTTTGAACACTAACGGTTGTTAAAATATTTGTAGAATCAAAACCGTATTTATAGTGAACTACATCAGTGTGTGCCAAATGAATACCTGTATTTAACCATGAGTCCATGTCAATTGGGTCTAGGTGAATTATACCATATTTATCAAAATATATGTCAAGATTATTTTGATGATACAATGCTAAATTGAAAATACGATTAATAGTTGTATCAACAGCAAGAATATTTGGGCAAGGTCTAGCTAAATAATTATCAGCTTTTATAGCAGGAGACGGTTTAACATAATAATCATTTAAAGGATGTAAACCACTTAAAACATTACTATATTGATTTCTCAATGAATCTGATAATGGTACTTGAATACCCTTAGCAAATGGAGATACAATTAAACTTTCTAATACTTGATAAATACTGTGGCTTTCATCACCTATTGTTCTTAATTTAGAAGAAAATTGTCTTCTCCAATCTTGACATTGGTATGAATAAAGACCAGTGGATTTATCATAATCAACAGATAAAATAACTCCTCCAAAGTCTTCGTGAAAAGGATTTGAAATAACTACATAAGTAAAATTCGATGTTAAATCAAAATAATATGGAGTAGTGAACTTTGCAGTCTTTGTTCGCCTATCCGTTTCATCAATTTCATATTCCGTGAAAAAAATTTCTCCACCAGCATTTTTCATCATATTAATAATATTTTTATCAAGTATGATTCCGTTAGATGCATCAGGGTGTCCTCCAAGGTAGATATGTGATTCCATGAAGTTAAAATACATTTAATACACCCCCTGGTGATAAAAACCATTTCCCTCATAAGTGTTTCCTAACATTGCTTTTAAGGTTTCTTCATCGCATATTCCGTTTTTATTGATAAGACCATTTAAATTTTGAAAACTAGCAATATCGCCTTGCATTTGTTCATCCCATTTTCCATTGGGAATTCTATTACTTTCACCCTCATCATCTAATACGACAACCCATTGAGTACCATTGAAATGCCAAACAGTATCACTCCAACAGCCTCTTTCTTGTAATTTAAGTTGTACTGCTTTGATTACATCAGTGGGGCTTGTACTATCAACAGGAACACGACATCTTAACAACATTTGGTCAATACTTGATAAACTACTGGTTTTAGAATCATAAACTTCAAAACTCATATCGTCTTCATAGTATTGCTTAAAATACAATTTCCAAATACTTAAATTATGATAAGACTGTTTTTTAGACTTTATTCTCATTGTATAAATGCCATTTGGTATATCAATTGCATTTGTAACAACTGGCACCCTAGTACCCCACTTATCATACTGGTTCAAGTATTCGATGATTTGATGGTTATTAAAGTAATACTCTTGTTTTATTACAACACTGATTTCAAAACTAACACCACTATCTCCACTGTTAAAATAATAAGTAGGAGCATTATTGTTGAGGTTATCATATAATAATGTTGTTTCTTTGATGGATGTTCCCATAGTTGTAGTAATACCATCATTCATGACTATTTTCAATGGTATTTTATTAACTTCAAAAAAACTCACAATAATCTCTCCTATACTCTCCTACCTGCTGTTTCATTGTTCCAATACAATTCCCTACGAACAGCTTCAATAAATTTCTCCATTCTCTCCTCGTTATCAATATCACCATAAAGATTAAACACATAATTGGGTGCAACCTCGTTTTTAGAATTAACTAATCTATCTAAAATGTCTTTAATAATATCAAAATTATTACTAGTACCATTATTCAAGATATTTGAGAATTTAAAAGTAGGTTCACCGAAATTACTAACCATTTCCTGACTCATTCTTTTCATATTTTGGGCTAGTGGAATGTTCTTAGATTTTTCATCCATCTCATCAAGTTCACCAATGAATGCATTATACATAAAACCTGGAGAATGTTCACCTGAACCAACCGTCCATGATAAAACCATATTTCCAGCAGCTTGGGCAATAATTTGGGGTAATCTAGATGCGAAATCAATAGCATACTGAATCATCTTGTTTAATTCAGCTAAAAACTTCCCAGGCAACTGTCTCATATAATTCATGAATCCATTGACCGAATTGTTAGCGGCAGATTTAAATCTTGAAACCAAACCACTACCAAAACTAATAACTCGATTTAAAGCACTTTGTAAAATAGCACCAATAGTTGAGGGCATACCATTCATATTAGCAATAAGAAGTACAATAGCACCTATTCCACCAGTAGCCATCACGAAAAATATTTCTACAAATAACTGACCATAGGTTTGGAAAAAAGTAATTGTATTAGTGAAAGCTCCTTGTAACCACGAGAAAGCTCCAGTTATGCTTGAAGTTATGGTATTTCCTACATTCATAAATGAATCGGACAACCATTGTAAAGCTCCAATTAATGAATCCCAAATATAAGTTGCTAAACCAAGAACAGATTGACCTAAACCATTAATAGCATTTCTAACTGTTTCATTATTGAAATAAAGATAACCTAAAACAGCGATTAATGCAATAATTGCTATTACAACAAGCATAATTGGATTTGCAGACATTGCAATATTTAAAGCCCACTGAGCAGCTGTAGCAACTCCTGATGCAACAGCAGATGCTAACTTTTGAGCTTTTTCAATCATCCACATAGCAGCAGATTTTATAGCATTAGCTCCTGCTATTAAAGCATTTTTACCTGCTTCCAATAAACTTAAACCTGCACTCTTAGCAGCTGATGCAACACTTTTAAGTGAAGTCCATAAACTAGTAATGAGACTTTTAGCAGTATTAATTGCAGCAGATGCTAAACTTTTCATACGAGTTATTAAAGAAACCATAGTTGATTTAACTGTATTTACAGCATTTTTTAATCTCAATAGGTGTTCTTGGAATTTAGTCAATCCTTTACCATCTGGAACAACAGTCATGTACTTATATAAACTATTAAATGGACTAATTGCGAATTTAGCAATTTTGATGGTACTACTAAGTGCTAAACTGAAAACTGTTGCACCTACAACTAATCCACCAAAAGCACCTACAACTCCCTGAATAGGAGATGGTAATCCCCTAAAAGCATTTGCAACACCATTAATAATGTCTGCGGTTGATTGCATAGCAGGTATAACATAAGGAAGAACTGCCTCACCAATACTACGAATTAAATAATCCTTAGCACGATTTACTGATTCAGTTAAATGTTCGTAACTGTTTTTATAGTTATCAGTTACATCAGCACCATATTTCATGTTTAAAGCTGCTGATAAAACACTAGCACGAGAATTTTGGTCTAATTCTTTGAATTTGTCAGAAACTTCATCAACACTAACACCCATAGATTTTGCTAAATCTTCAACACTCAATCCGAAAGCAGCTAATGATCTTTTATTTGCCATTCCAGTAAGGACTACTTGTTGAAACTTCCTATCCATTGCGTCTATGTCAGTTCCCATTTGGAAAGCAGCTTTACTAATACCATCAAAACTATTTATTAAAATATCGGAACTTGTTATTCCAATATTTCCCATTTTAATTAAGTGTTCTCTGACAGCTCCTGCTCCCCTACCAGTTGATGATGTTAATTCACTAATTAAACCACCAAATTTGGATTGGGCTTGTTCAGCACTCATACTAGTTCCATCTAAGGCATAACCTAAACGAACCATAGTATCTGAATAATTACCAGCCGCATCGACACTTCCCATTAGTCCAGCATATAAATCATTAGCAACAGACATAGAAGCCAAAGCATCAACCATAGAGATTGTACTATCAGAGGCATCATCAACGGATTGTTTATAATCATCAGATTTGTTTTTTAAATCTTCAAATTTTGAACCATCGATATTATTAAGATTATCATTTAACTTTTCAGTACTATTTGCGGATTCATCTACTGATGAAGTAGCATTATCTGCACTGCTTGCCACATCTTCTAATGCTGAGGGATCAGTTTCTTTCAAAGAGTCATTTAAATCTTCACTACTTTGAGTAGTTTCATTAATACTAGAACTTGCATTTTCAGTGCTAGATGATATAGCATCACCTAATTCTTCAGCACTCAATGTAGTTTCTTCTATTACTGTTTTTAAACTACTTATATCAGAGGTATCGGCTTTTGTATTTACATTAATATTTATTGTATTATCTGCCATCTAATCCCTCCTTATAAAGCTAAAAATGATTTATTCTTAATTTTCCACTGAATTATACTCTTACTTATGCAATTAATAGCAATTTTTTGTAAAAAAGTTAAATTTGAGAGATTTCCCCCATTTATTTTGTATCCTATAAGGTGATTAAGTGTTATATGTCGGAGTTTACCATTTTCTATGTCTAAAACCCCATTAATTCTCTTGTTAATCTATATTGCTCTTCTTTATCCTCTCTAATACCACTAATATCAGCAACTTGTTTGTATATTTCATTAACTACACCAATCGGCATTCCTTTTAATAATTCAGGATTTAAAGGTTCACCATCATCATTTAACAAACCTTTACCAATTATTTCCAAAGTGAAACCTTTATTGTCATTTCTAATAGATTTAGTTGTTGCCTCTTCCCATTCAACAGTAGTTAATGGTCTAATTATTGCTGAAACTGGGACAATTCCATTCGCAGTAGGATAATCAAATGTTATTGGCACTTCTACTTCCACTCCATCAACCAATAACTCCTCTAATTTCAAAATTTTTGGTTCTTTGTTAATTTTTAAATCTTTTTCTGCCATATTTTAACCTCAAAATTTTTTTAAAAAAAAATGGAGCATCTTCATTAATGAAGACACTCCACGAATTAAATACAAATAATTAAATTTTAACATATTTTCTTTTCTTAGATGAACCTTTAAATGCTAAATTTTCAACTGTTCTCTCATCAGCTTTAATTTCATAAGCATTATCATCTACAAGACAATTATAGACATAATCAATAATTTTATATGATTCTGTTGAGGTATGAACAATTTCTTCAATTTTAATTGTTTCAGGAACAGTTAGCATATTATCCAATTTCTCATGTAATTCAATGTAGTTAGTTTGAGAACCATATCTTAATCTGTCCATACTAATAGACCATGGAATATTATCAGTTCCATCAGTTAAAACACCATCAAAAGTTGGGGTGGTGTTAATATTAGTTTCAGGAGACACTTTTACATTAGTTCCGAACATTACTTTTAAATTACCAATATAAACTTGCTTATCTGGCATTATTCCACCTCAATACTGTAATATATATTTATTTTGGTTACAATTCCGTTGAATTTCAATGAATCAATGTATACTTCAACACATTCGCTTGATTTTTTCTCAACACTGTAAATAATGTCTTTTAATAAGTTTAATTCCTCAACATATGTTTGACGAACAGATTCAATGATATTATCAATTCCTCCAACAGTAACTTCGGTGGATTGTTCGCCTAAAAATGTTTCAATGTAAATCATTTTTAAGACATAATCACGAACACGATTAATGTATAAATCATAACCGTTTGGTAATTGACTGTTTAGACAAATATACTCATTTCTTCTTCTGTTTTTACATTTAATGAATGGAATATTCAAATTAAGTAAAGTATGACCTAAATCACCTGATTCGGTTGTATATTCAGGAGATACAGCAGTTACATCTTCTATAATCTTATTAGTTAAACTTGAAGATACATTCATACTTGCAATTAAACCACAAATATAAGCAGTACTTCTGTTTAAATCTAATTCTACACCATTAATTGTCAATATTTGAGTATTAATGTAGTAAATGTTTTTATTATATGTAGCAACACTAGTTGTGTATGCTCCTGCTGTAGATTTGGATAATTGTGATACTTGTCCGTGAGAATTCTTATTTTCAAATTCTTCATCTAACCAAGCACTAACGAGAGTTTGTGCTGAATCAGATAATTCTTCAGCTATAAACAATATATCAAAATATTCTCCTTTTAATTTTGATAAAGCTTCAGTAAGTTTTTCATTTGTTAGTGTAGTTGATGCAACTGGAGGATTAGCAGTGCTCCAAGTTGTAGTATTCACTATAAGCAAATTACTTGCTCCTTTAAACAAAAAATCTATATCGTCTGTTCCTTTGAATGTTCCTACTGTAGAAGTTGTCCCAAATAAGTCATGGGCATCTCTCGCAGTTGATACATTTGTTACTGAAGTTATATCACTATCGAAAGCACCGATTACAGCAATAGTTGAAGCCATACCAGGAATATTGTCATAGGTTGTGATTCCTTTTTCAAAAACATCTATATCAGGTTCTGATGCCATTATTTCACACTCCTGCACTTTCTTTTTTAAATTTATCAAGATATTTTGCTAATTCTGATTTGGATTTGATTTTTATGTTGTTGGAATGAATATGATGTGCAAATCCAACTTTTAACATATTAGGGATTTCTAAATTGTTTAAATCCTCCAAATAATTATATTCATCATTTTCTTCTTTTTTTGTCATTTATTCAACCTCAATATCATTTAATAAAATTTTACAAACTTTTTCAATGGATTCTTCATCGTTGTTGTACTCTTCAAGTTCCGTTAAACATTCTATCATGATATGCCCACGATTTAAGACAAAACTAGGATTATATTCAGGAGCAATATTTCTTATAATCGGTTTAAATGGAAATGAATCTGTATTTTCTTTGATTATTTTGATTATTTCCTTTGATACGGTTTTTATAGTGAAGATAGCACGTTTATAATCCTTTATTTTAGTAGTTATTAATATTTCAGTTAAATCCTTATACTCTGAAGCATCAGTCATTTCGGTGTGAATTTCACTAGAAACTGCACCTATAAAGATAGAATTTGATTCGGAAGCAACTTTTTTTGATGGATAACTAATTTGAAAGTGTTTTAAAATTTGATTTCCATTCTTTTTTTCATTAATTAAAATAGAATAAATGATTTCATCAGTAGATAACATTAAAATCCTCCAATTTAATTAGTAGTTTGATTTAAAATACATTTAGCAACGATTTCTTCTGCTTCCGATTGACTTTTTTCATAAGCAGGTTTTACAAAAGGTCTTGGAGGAGCAGGAGAACTGTACATACTGAATACCTCATTTCCTGATAATGTGAACCAATGTAAGACTTTTGCATTTACTGGTCTAACAGGTCCTCTTCCTTTCTCAACACATAAAGGATAGAAATGAGTGATAGTTGTTCCAACTAGGTATTTAGTGTCAGATTCTTGTTCTACTTCAATAGAATTCAAAAGATTATTTGAAGCCATTGTAGCATTAGTTGCTATTGCCAATTCTTGAAGTGATTTAACTCGATTAGCAATGGTTTCTGCTCCTTCTTTTGCACCATCTTCAATGCCTTTTTTATATCTCTCGGCAATTTCTACAGCAGGTGCTAGAACAGAATCATCACCTAAGAATTGAATTAGTTCATCTAATTCAGAAGTATCTAGATTAACATTTACTTCTGTGTCTAATTCATCCCAAGTACCCATAAAAACCACCTAATTCAAAAAATATTCAAATTATAGTCTTTATAAATTTTATAAGGTTTTAACATTTCTTTGGCTTGGATAATGAGAGAGTCGCCATAACCTATTGGATATGTTTCATCTACTTGATCATTTTGTCTAATATCATATTTTCGCCATAATAAACCAGCAGTCCATAATATTAAAGCAGTATCACTTTCAGGCACAGAAGAAAAATTGCTTAATTGAGTGTAAGATAAAGCATAATTGGTTGCTACTTCATAGAAATGTAAAATCTCATCTTCCGTTACTTTTTTATTGTAATCCATGTCTTCGCATTCTAATGAATTACTTTCATCTAAATCGTTGGCATTATCTATATTCGATACAATCCAACCATCTAGTTTAAATAAGACCTCTTCAATAATGGTTTCGTCATCCATTTTAAGCACTACCTTTTTAAAAAAGTATTAAAATAATTAATCAAAGATTACATTATTCAATAGGTTAATTCTAAGGAAAAAATAATCAATGAAAAATTATCCTGTTTTTAAAAGCCAAAAATCGAAAATAGACTATTCACCAACCATATAAGCATAAATAAGGTCAGTATCAATTTCTCTTGTAGTATTATACTCACGATATCCAGTAGCAGTAACAATAATTGTGTACTCATCTTTTATAGGTAAATTTACATTTATTAAACCATCAGTTCCATCGATATTGGAACTAATGCCTTTAAATTCACCATCAATGGTTATACTAGCACCGTTCACTCCATTACCAGTATCATCATCTTGTACTTGGATAGTAACTGTTTTTGTAGGAATATCTGCTTCTAAACTGATAGTGAAACTCGTATGTGTTTCATCAACAGTTATAGTTTCAGTTTTTGTTGTGTAACCCTCTGCAGTAACAGATACTGTATGTTCACCATCGATTACATTTCTTAATGTACATCCACCTGCAGAACCAGTAGTTCCTGTTATTTCACCAATACTTACTACTGCACCTTGAATAGGATTTTCACCATCATTAATTATGAAATTAACATCACGAGAAGTTGGGGTTTGAGGTTCTTCATTTGGATTTTCAGGATTTACCTCACCATTAGGGAGTATCATCACCTTCTTCATCATCCACAATTGCAGAAGGGATATTAATGATTTTAGCTGCGAGTACATCTTTATTGTATAAAATTAATACATCGAAATATACATCGACAGTAGATAAGTATGCTTTAGCAGATAATTCATAATCGTTTTCAGATTCGATTTCATTAACAAAACCGAAAACAATAGAATCTGGATCAGCCATTAAAATTTGTTCCTCGTAGCCATTATCAGGTTCATCAAGGAAATCAGCTTGAGATATTGGAACACCCCACAAAGTAAGTTGTCCATTATCATCGAAATAAAGGTTGTCTCCTCTTTCGGTTGGTCTTTGGTCAGCCTCTTCAATTAAAAGACCTTCTAATTCAGTAGAAACATAAATCTTAGCATTAGACCTTTTACCTTTTTGTTTAGTGAATTGGGTAATCATTCTTTTGATTTGTTTAACTAAATTGTTACTTGCATCAATGTCATGATAATATCCCATAGGTGCTCTTCTATCAATTAAAACATCAGTATCGTATCTATCAGCGATGTTTTCTAATTGTTTGAATACTCCATCGATTTGGTGTACACCATCGGTGCTAGTAGCATTATCATCTCTGATACCATACATACCAATATTTTCCGCACTGTAACCTGCTCTTTCGGCAAGTATAGCTTCCATATGTGGTAAAAAGCTTTCTTTCTCAATATTGGTTTTTAAGAATAATTTTGAAGTGTATGTAAAGATTGAGAAAGGTTCAGCTACAAGTTTAGACCTACTAAATTCAGGTACTACTTCATCTAAAGCAGTAGTATAGTCTTTTTGTAATGGAGCTCCTTTATTATCTCCACTTAATTTTTTCATAGACTGTAATCTTGCTTTAACACGAAGATAACTAATATCGTGTTCAATAGAATCCATTTGCAAGAATCTAGCATCGTTTAAAATACTAGGAGTGTTTTCCACTAATTCTAAGAACCTATCAATTTCAGTTTGTTGTTTCCAACCTGGATTGATAGCTCCACCATTATTTATTGGATTTTTAGACCATTTCAATATAAATGGCAAATTATCTTCAATAGTTTTTGAATCTACAATAGTTACGGACATATTTATCAGCTCTTTAAAAATTTAATATGATTTGGTTAATTTAAATGAAAATTATCTTTTTATTTTTCTACCTAAGTGGTCTCTACCAGTTCTTTCATAGAAATCAGTTGAAGAATTAGTATCATGTACAACATCAGTCATAGAAGTTTGCCTTTTGTTAATCTCAACATCATCTTTTTTATCTTCATCTTTTTCAGATTCTTCATCTGTTTCTTCAGAAGATTCATCTTCAGATTGGTTTATTTCAACATCATCTTTCTTTTCTTCATCTTCATCAGCTTTATCAATTTCAACATCTTGTTCAGGAGTTGATGCTGGTTGCTTAAATGCTTCTTTGAAAGCTTCAACTATCGCTTCAGGTAATTTTTCTAATAATTCCTTATTAGTGATATCTTCATTAGAAGCTGGTTCTTCAACAGTTTCTTCTTTATCAATTTCTTTATCTTCCTCATTTTCAGTCTCGCTTTTGTTAATACTGAAAATATCACGAAGTTTATCGATTGCTGATAAAGGAATCATTGGTTCTTCATTTTTTTGTTCATTAGTCATTTTTTCACCAGTTTTATCGTTTTTATTGATATAAAAATTGTAATCCATTACTTCCAAGCCATATTGATTAGCTCCTTTGTCTACGAAACTAATAAACAATGGAATTACTTCTTCCAAGTCATCTAAGTCTTGATAATGAATAGATTTGTTAATGAACCAGTATTTCTTAGTCATTGCATCTTCTGATACACTTCCAAGACTCAAACCTGTAATACTACCATCTTTAATAGAAGATAATAGTTCTTCATTTGTTACTGCGAAAGTAGCCATCCAAGAACCTGAAGGAACAATTTTACCATTAAGTTCGGTGTCTGTTTCTGTAATCCAGTTAGCTAAGACTTCAACACCCTCGTTTTTGATTCTAGTGTGCATTACATCAGTAGCTCTGTCTAGATACTTTGTAAAGATTTTTTTAATGTCGGTTTTATCTAGACAGTCCCCATCTGAATCAGGAACACCGTTAGCAATAACAACACCAGTGATATAAGTTGCTTCGTTCAATTAAATGCCTCTCTTTCAATTTGTCATAGCTTCTAGGTTTAAACTAGAAAAATAGTGAGCTATGCTACGATTAAAATAAACAATGAATTGATTAATCTAATGAAACCTAAAAAATAGGTTTTGTCTAAAATAATCAACTCGTTCAAATAGTTAATGTAAGTTAATTTTGTATAAAAAGTAAATAATCTAATATATATTAAAATGCTCTGAATTGACAATAGCAAATCCATGTATTCTCAAAACTGCCATTTGGGTCTGATGGATACATTAAAGGTTCAACATCACCAGTAACATCATGAATACATTGGAAATAATCATAGAAATCAACCGTCTGTCCATCATTACTTGAATGCCTTGTAGTCTGTCCCTCGTTAGTCCAAATCCATTCTTTCTCTGTATAGACATCAGGTAATCCTTGACTTCTTGCTTCTTGATTGATAGCATCGTATTCTTCCCAAGTAGCATTCATTTGAGTTTGCCTATTCAATGCTTCAGCAGTAGTATCTAAATCTCTGTATGAGAAAACATTACTCGGAATATTTACACCGAATTGGCTACGAATGAAATCCAAGTCATTAACACTTCTCTCCATTATATTTTTACGATTAGCAGTTTTATTTTCTCTTTTTGCAATCTTTTGATATTCTTTAAGATTTAATTCATGAGTAGCAAGCACTCTTTCAGTATAATCCAAGTTTTTATTGATTCTTTCCAATTCTGCTTCCACAATTGTATTCAACCTAGCTTCTGCTTTATTCTTCACGAACATTTCTTGTAAAGCTGAATCGGATGTATATTTTGAATTAATAATTCGATTATACATTTCATAAACTTGTGGTTTGTTTAAAACATACAAATCACCGTATAGCATTGCTTGGGTTGGTCTAGCAATAGTTTCATCATTGAAATAATCTTCTATGTATTTATCGATGATATTATTGTTGTAAACTTGGATATAGTAAGCACTCAACCTATTCTGTCTTTTTTCAATGAGAGATTTCCTTTCCCAATATTTCCTATTGTTTAAGATTGAAGCCATGCCATAACCTCATTAACTTCACTAAAATCAGAATCAGAATAGTTATTTAATCCTAACAACCTGCCATTGTAATACCTTTCATTAAACAGTGGATTAGTTTCATTTACATCTAACTGTAATTTAGGATAATATGGACTAACAGCTTTAATTGTCTCTCCAAGTGTTAAAATTCCGTTATTGAATAGATTTAGGATTGCACCTACTTCTACATCTTTCTTATCACTGAATATTGGAGTTTCAATGTCTACAACACCGTTGTATTTGAAGTATTTTTTATTGAATTTATTTATTTCAATTTCAAATGGTAGCTGTTCATTCTCCAAGCTTTTTGTATAAATCTCGTAGATTGTATTAGATTTTTGAGAGTTCATTGACTCTGTTACATCATCAATCATAAGTCTGACTTTCGGAATGCTAAAACAAGCTAGAATGTCCTCATCACACCTATCAGCCAATTCTGATAAGTATGAGTAGTTTTGTTCACTAATCGGAACATATTCGACTTCTAGTGGAATTTCTGTATTAAAACTCTCTAAATCCATAACGAGAATACCAGTACCTGCATCTGTCATTTGGTCTTCTAAATTCTTTTTAGTTTCTTCTTTTTCCCCCTCTATAGCAGGAGGTCTACGAATAACAAGGATTCCACTCATTAAATTACCCTCGTTAATCTTTTTAGCATTTAATTCATCTAGTGCTACCTTAGCAGATATGGAATTAAAGGCAGGTAACCAATAAGGGATTTCATAGAATTCAGAAGTCTTACCACCTCCGAGCCAAAAGCATGTTGGTAAGTCATCGTCCTCTTGATCATATGTAAACCTACTGAGTTTCATCTTAACATCAGGTTTTCCATTGATTTTTTGAACTGCATAATAACTGTAAGTACCATCTCGATTTGACTCTTGTTTGATAAACAATGTCTCGGCAGGGATTTGGTATAATTCCTTTGGAAGTCCAGTTTCTTCATCGAATATTATTTCAGAAGCACCGAATCCATAAGAATAGAATTCTTGAATTTGTTTGTATAATTCATTAATATTATTTTTCCAAAAACTAGCAACGGTTTGTTCTATATCTGATTCGGAATCAGATAAATATGTAATCTCATTTAGGATTACATCTTGAGCCAATATACGAATTGATTTATCAAGCCTGTTGTTCTGTAAGATTAGATTTTGTGATATACTAACAGAAACAATTGGGTCAATTCTGTATTTGTAATCTTGGTCTTCTTTGGTTGTTTTTGGTGCTATACTCGTTTGAATTTGTCTTTTATTTATATCTAGACTACTATTCAATGGAGTATAATTAATTTTCATATTTATCAGCCCTAAAAAATCAATAGGAGGAAGAAGGTACATTTTTTTGTAAAAAGTACAATGATAAGACAACTTGTAAAATTCGTTAAAATTCACACTCTAAATTTTGGCAACATTATTTGAAAACTATGGTTCATAAAATTAAATGCACCTTCACTATATACACTAATCCAAATAGAAGTTTTTAATTAAGTGAAACTTATTAGAAAAAATAAAATAGATTAACAAATTTAGATAGATAAAATCAAATAATTTATATGTTGTTAATAACAAATATTTAATTAGTTAATACTTAGTATTAACTTGTTTAATAATGAAGAAGCAAGCTATTTACGAGCTTAAATGAAGATAGAGTCCATAACGGACTTTATCATCTATTTTCAATATTATTGTCCAAATACTGATTATGAGGGTGTTATAATGGGATTATTCGATAAAATTTTTAAAGAAAATGATTCTCAAGAATTATTTGAAAAAAATAATCTAAATACAGAATGTAAAAAAGGAGATTCATATGTTCCATTCACAGAATTGAATTTAATGTATTATTTAAGCTTAACTAATGAAAAGACACCTGATCGAAATAAAATAACACAAGAAATGATTGATGAATATAAAAATAATATTGGATTATTAGATGATAATGATATAGATATGGAAAATCTGAAATATTTCATTAAATATATTGATATTTTCCGAATACATTATAATATAATGTATAAAGATAGAAGAGGTGCTCAAGAAGGTCATGATTTTGAGTACACAAGAAAAATAGCAGAAGCTTATGAAAATAAAAAATTTACTCAAGAAATAGTTGAGGGATTTAAAATATATTCTAAAAATATTGAAATTTTAGATAATAATAATATTGGGAATGATGTAGATAATGTTTTTCGTGGAATAAATAAAACAGATACCCAAATATTAACATTTTTAAGTCAAGAGTCAATAGATTTAAATGAAAAACTACTTTCCAATGGAGATTTAATAAAGATAATGGAATATAAAATTAAACAATTAAACAATGATGTACACAAATATACTAACACAAGTTTCAGTAGTCGCAGCCGAGTTGAAGCTAACAAACTATATATGTTAGAAGCAAAAACCAAAATTGAACAATACCAACGAAACATCGAAAAATTATCAAATAGCAATAAATCCATGACAGACACAATGTTTTGTAGATATTGTGGTGCTAAAATACCTAATGACAGCAAATTCTGTAATGAATGTGGGGAAAAATTATAATTACAATTATAAAACAGATTTAAACATCGTGTCTTAAAAAAATACATTTTAATAATGAATAGAAATTCTAAAATTAGTTTTCATAAATTCTATGAATGGATTATCAGAGTCTAATTACTTTTTGTATTTCCATAAAAGCATAACCTAAACTATCTAACTCATCAGGAGATGGATATTCATTCATAATCTCTTTATCAGGATGAACATAGACATATTGATTGAATAAATCTCTTAATCTCTCAGAATTAATCCTATTATCGAAATACAACCTATTATTTCTAATCATATTAGCAGTAGGTCTTGCTCTATTATACTTAGAATGGCTAGATTGGGTTTTCTTCACTACTATACCATATTTTCTTATTAAGTCTTTTAATACACCTTGCCAGTGTTTTAAAGCATATGTAGAATCACTTCCTGGTTCTTGTTCGAAATTAACTACATATGGATTCCAATGAGCATTACGAATAATGAAGTTTTTAAGTAACTCTTCTGGAAAAGCTGATGGAGTAGCATCTAAGTCTACTAATACTATTTTTCCATTATTAAAATACACTAAACAAGACATAGCGAATTTATCACTACCAGTAGATGCTGGGTCAATTCCGATAGTACAAAAACTTGGTTGCCAACTTTTGTAAGTGTTTTCGTATGATATTAAAGCAGTATTTAATCTATCACGACTTATTAAAAGACCTTTCTTGAGTACTGCATTCCAATCACCATATTTTAATTGCAATCTTGTTAATTCATCAAGTTTATCGAGCTGATGACCGTATTGGTCTCTATCCAAGAATACATTGTCTAAATAACTAGAAGCAATAAAAGGATTTGGGGCTTCATCTTTAATAAATCTATCTTTCACCCATTCATGACCTCTACCTCCTGGGTTTGTCCCTGCCCTCATTCTAATTGGAACATCACTATCTTCCAATTTCCTCAATCTAGAATGTAAATAGGTATATTGGTTTTCAGGAAATTGTGTTAGCTCATCGAATCCCACGAATTGAAGCTCTGCACCTTGGTACTGGTCAAGATCATTATTATGGGAAAGATAACCAAAGCTTAATGTAGCTCCACTTGGGAATGTCCAAGTCTTTGTGTTACTATTCCAATGAAGCTCATCGTGTGGTGATAACCATTTATTTGCCCTATCCATAATTGCATTAGGTCTAGATAAGTCCTGATATGTTTTTCTTAGGATTAAAGCTGAATAATCAGGTTCACTAACATATTGAAGAGCAGACATGAGTAGAGCATCTGACTTTCCACCTCCTGCTTGTCCTCCATAAAGTAATTCTTCCGATGGGTGAGTTAAGAAATGAACTTGATTTAGAAATGGTTTATGTGGAATATATTTGTTATCTATCACCGTTGATTTGAAATCCACCCTATATTTCTTCCAATTCTTCTTCAAGCTCTTTAAAGTAATTTTCATTTTCAATTCTCTTTTCTTCTAATGTTTTCTTAGTTTCCACTTCCACTTTTCCATCGTGGTTTAAGTCCATACGGTCTTTTCTACCAAACTCTTCAGGATATACTCTTTCAAGATACCAAGCTGATGCAGTCCATGCCTCTGCTTCATGGATTTTCTTTAAATGAAATAATTTGTTCCTATTTTTAGCCATTTGAAAATCATTGTAGAAATCACGATATTTTCCTCGTTTTGCTTCTTTACCTTTATTGAGCCATTTATATAATGTAGCTTCATTTATTCCTGCTACCTCCGCACATTCCTTTTGGTTCAATCCTGATTCACGAGCTTTCAAAATCATTTCAATAGTTTTTTCATTAAACTTTGCCATAATCATAATCTCCTTTATAAGACTTGCCTTTTTGAAAAATACAATTATATATAGTGAAAAAGCAAGTCAGTAGTATTTTCTCTTCAATTCATCAATCTTTTGTTGTGGGATTGTCTTATATTTTGGTAAAAATCCAACACGACCTCCACCATAATAATCACACTTATTACATGGATATATTATCCTTAATTTGTTGTACAACAATGTACGAATTAAATTCAAATCCTTATTATTATACCAAAAATCCACAATATCTGTTCTAAAAACATTTCCATAGACCTTTGAGTCCTTATTTCCATCAGAACAACATATCTTTATATCCCCATTGTAAAGAAACGATATTTCACGAAAAGGTTTGGTACAGTGTTTAAATAATGGTTTTTCAAGTGGATACATCCCATATAATTTTCCCTTTTCAAAATCAATGCTTCCAGCCATATTACATAATTTCCGTGTTAGACTCTGTTTATTTTTGAAATTATCAGGAACTAATACAATTTCGTGTGTTGTTTTTGGATTATTTCTTTTGAATACATCAAAACCATCATAAACTCCATCGATATGTAGATTAAATTGTTTATATAATTCTTTCCTTTCTTTTAATGTATTATCATAACAATCAACACTTAATATGTTGCCACCACTTTTAAAGAACCTTTTAACATTATTTATGGTAAGTAAATCACCGTTAGTATCCATAGTTATTTGGGATTGTGGTAAATTTGCCCTTAATATTTGGATTATTTTATCCCAATGGGGATTGCACATAGGTTCACCCTTTAATGCGAATTCAATTCTTATTGGGTCAAAAGGTGATAATTCCTCAGCTATCTTTTTAGCTGTTTCTAAACTCATAAATTTAAATTCACCTCTTTTTAAATCACGAACCTGTTTATAACATAATATACATCTTCTAGTACAACCAAAAGCCAATTCTAAGATTGCATTATAAGGTTTATGTTGTTGTTTATTCATTTTAATGCCCCACAGTAATTTTAAATTGTTTAATAGTATTTTTCCTTTAATTTCTCAACTTTTTCTTCAGGAATTCTTTTATACTTTGGAATAAAACTAAAAACTCCACCAACACCATAATCACATCGGTTACATGGTGGATGAATTCTTAATTTGTTATAGAGCAATGTTCTTATGAGATTTAATCTAGAATTATTATACCAAAATTCTTCTATGTCAGTATTATGAATGTTACCAAAGATACTGGTATTATTTTCACCATCCAAACAACATAATCTAATATCTCCATTGTATCTTATTACTAAATCTTTAAATGGGAGTATACATGGTTTATATAATGGCTTTTCCAAAGGTTCATAACCTAATTTAGAAGCAGATTTGAAATCCAAATTTCCAGCAAGATTATTCCAACCCCTCAATCCTTTTTTGTTCTCTGCAAAGTTATCAGGAATTAAAATCATTTCTCGTGTATTCTTTGGATTGTGCCTTTTATAAGGTTCAAAATCTGTTTTACCATCAATATGAACTCTAAAAACTTCATTAGATTTATAATATTCAACTCTTTCATTGAAAGTACCATCGTAACAATCTACTGATAGGATATTTCCACCTATCTTGAAGAATTGTTTAGCAATATCCACATCTAAGAAATCTCCATTTGTTATTAGGTGAATCTGTGAGTTTGGCAATGTTTTTCTAAATATTCTTATAATTTTTCGCCATTGTGGATTTAATAATGGTTCTCCTCTGTAATCGAATTGTAACCTCAGTGGGTCAAAGACTTTTAAACTATCTGCAATCTTTTTAGCAGTCCTTAGGTTCATAAAGTAATATTCACCTCTTTTGAGATGCCTTACTTGTCTAAAACACAATTTACATCGCCTATTACACCCATAAGTCAGTTCTATCACAGCATTATGAGGTTTATTTTGCTTATTCTTCTTTATCATACCAACCCTCAAGTTCTTTCACTCGATACAGATTATCCCCATTTTCATCTTTACCAATGACTTCTACATGTTGTCTAGTCCTTAATTCCACTTTCTTTGGTTTATTCCAACACCATCGAGTAAAATCATGACAGTCCATATTTAATGTTTGAGCCTTTGATCTAGAATCAGCGATACAAGCAGAAACTTCTGACTCAACACCTTTAAAACATTCTTTTGAATATTTACCAACATCTTTGAAAGTTATAATATCTGATTTTCTTCTTTGGGCTTGTTCAACTGCATGAGTAAAATTTCCGAAATACAAATATTTGTGCATATCAGGAGGTATAGCACAACAACAGTAACTAGGAGTGTAGATTTGTCTAGATTTATTGCAAGCATAGTATAATTTCAATTTCCGACAAGTTTCAATGAATTCATCGTAATATGGTTGCAATATTTTATCTCTTTCGGCTTGAGATTTTTTGGTATACAAATCATATAAGTCTACACCAGTGATTTCTGATAATTTTAACATTCTATTTTTATAAAATTCAGGTAATACTGGCTTAACCAATAAATCTCTGATTTTACAAGCATAAGCTCCACTCATTTTGGCTTTTGTAACTAAACCTTTTACATCAGAATAACCTGGAATTAATGGTCTTATAATGTGAGTTACTTTTATACCGTGTTTAGAAAGCTTTTTGATATTATTAAATCTTTCAGTAGGTGAAGGCACACCTCTTTCAACCTTACGAGCAATTAAATCGTTGGAAGTTGATATAGCAATACGGAAATGCCAATTATGGCTGTGATTCTTGATAATATTCATATATTTTGGCTTAGTATACATTGAACCCTTAGAACAAAAAGTTAATGGATAATCAATTTCATCAAAGAATTCCAATAACTCATAGGTTACACCATATTTCTTTTCATTATTACAGAATGGGTCTGAAACCGTTCCGAATTGAATCATCTTTTTATTTTTCACATAGTTTTCAAGAAATCTATATGTTTTAGGTATTTCTCCACCATTTAAAATTGCAGTGAAAACTTTCTTAATTAAATCAGGGTCAATAGTCCTTAATGGCATGGAGTCGTGTTTAACTATGTTTCCTTGTTTTTTAGCACGTAAATTGATTGATTTTCTTGCATTAGCATCGCAGTATAAACAATTGTAACTACAAAATGTATAATCATCAAGTAATATTGGCATAAAACAAGATTCATATTTAGTTTTCAAGGTTATGCCTTGATAATTCTTTTGAGGTTGTCTATTCTGATTCTTCATTTGTTAATCTCTCCACTAACTCGTCTCCATCAACTACTATCTTTTTAAAGCCATCTTCTTTAAAAAAAGTATTATGCTCTATTATTTCTAGGAATTTATTAGCAAGTTTCCAATCTATAAATGAAATATAGACAATATTATGGTCCTTTTGGTTGTCTTGAATGACTTCTAACTCTTCATCAGGCTCTTCAATCCCTGCATCAATATCTTCAAAGATTTCATTGTATTCAAAATCATCGAGTAACACTTCAATTTCAGTATCATCGAAACCTGTTAATTCTACATCTAAACCACTTAATTTTAAATCCTCAAATACACTAGTTAATTTATCATAATCCCAATCACCTGAAATCTTATTAAGTGCTAGATTCAATGCCTTTTCGTGGTCTTCATCTTGAATTTTCAAATCAGCTTCAGTAAACACCCAACCAATGTCGCCCAATCTGATTAGGTTTAATTCCTCAAAGATTTTGTCATCTTCAAGATGTTGGTCGATTAATACATCGAACCTTTGATGACCTCCAATGATGTGATTATTTTTCAAGTTTATTACAATAGGATCAACTAATCCAAATGTAGAAAGTGAATTTTTTAATTTAGTTGCTTCACTTTCAGATATTAATCTTGGATTATAATCAGCAGGTACTATGTCAGTTATTTTGATTTTTTCAATTTCTACCATTGTTAATCGCCTTTTATTTTGTTTAAATATTCTAAAACTTTTTCTTCTGCAATTTCTCTTGCTCTATCATCGATTTGTTTATCTATTGCTTCTAACTCCTCTTTTTTTGTTTTTTCCTTGTATTTATCAATACTCGTTATAACAAAAATTGCTAGGATAATTGCAATAAAACCACAGATAATTGCTATTTCATTGATTCCATCGAATAATGGGTGATTTGTTACACCGTTGAAGATTAAAACCACACCAGTACTTATTAATGAACCAGAAAGTGTAGTTTTCACGAACCCACAAGTCCAAATTGTTCTTCTCCATGGAATAATTTCAGTCAATGGTTTAGACATTATCTTCCTCCTTATCTTCTTTTAAACTGATAGTAATTTCAAGATATTCATCTTCAACATCTTTTGTTGTTAAAACTAACCTATCATCACTTTTTAAACAATCTAAGGCATTATTTGTCAGTTCAAACTTTTCATCAGTTCTTTGACCATTTACAAATGATTTATGGATTATTATTGTCGCTTTTCTTGAATACTTGACTAAATCTTGCAAATATGGTGTTCTATCATTAGGCACCGTTTTCATCTCCTTTTGGTATAAATTCACCTGTTGGTATGCCTTCTCTTCTAGCAGTGTTTTCTGCAACAGTAACACGATAGTTCTCAGGTAAAATTTTAACTAGGATTGCACAAGCACCTATGATTCCCACTGCAATTGATTGGTATTTCGGTGGTAAAAAAATAAAATCACTAGCAGTTAAACCACTAATAAACACTATTAAAGCAAATATTCCACTAATTAACCAACTATATTTTTTGAAACTTTTTAATTCTTGCATACTCTCTTCTCCATCGCTTTTTGTTAAATCGTTCAATTCTTTTTTGAATTAAGATGTCAATTAATGTGTTATACCGTATTCCAGCTGAATAAGGAAATGGTGATTGAATAACTAATCCACAATGAATGCAATACACTTCTTCACTGTTATCTATTTCAAATTCACCTTTTACTCCACATTCTGGACATTTTAAGTTAGAATAAGGTTTATTTCCCATTAATTTTGACCTCTCTATTAAAAACTATAATAAAAATACAAAAATTTTCATAATCTAAACTTATTAGATACCTAATCTCCTTTTTTCATTATTAATCAATTTTAATTCAACTTCAGGGTCTTTATTTGCTCTTCCATGTAAATTAGCACCTTTACTACCTAATGCACCTTTTTTAGTTTCACTCATTGTATCTTTATACCTATTATAAAAATTCCTGAAGTTTTCTCTGTTCTGCTCCTCTTTGGCATAGTTTTTACAGTCTTTTGAACAGTATTTCTTATTAGAAGCAGTTTTTTTGAATAATCTACCACACCATTTACAAGTTGGTAACTCATTAAAAATTGTTTTAACAATTTCATCAAAGACTTTACTTGGATCGTCAGGAATATAATCAACTTTATGAACATTCTTGTAGCCGTCAATGAGTACATCAAATTTCTGAATCTCTTTTGAATTCCCATCTTTTCTGAGGACAATATAAATGTCCATTTCAGGAAAATACTTGTTTATATTGCGAATAAATGATGTCTTAACATTTTCATCAGTATTGTAAACATAATTGCTTAAAATACTTCTATCCCACAAAACGATGTCATATTGGTCAAAATCTTCCCAATTCCATGTTAAACTTCTGTCTATCGCCATTAATAATGCGATTTCCGAAAGTGTTAAATTATAGTTATCTAATATAGATAAAATTGTTTTGTTTTCTACTGGGAGTAAAGTCTTAACAGTATATGACTTCTTTGTTAAAAATACATCGAGTTTTTTAATCATCGTGGTCTTTCCAATACCATCGATACCATCTAATGCTATGTGAAGTGTCATCTTTCGAGTACCTCACAGAAAATAAAAATCATAATTATCACCGAATACATTTACTTCGGCACTATTTAAGAAAAGGAGTTGCGGAAATAAGCCAAAATAAGTTAAAGGGTATGGTTTGAACAAATAAGATAGTTTAGTCTGACTTATTTCCAGTGAAAACAAAAATATGAAACACTAATTTGTTTTCAATATAATATTATGTTAAAATAATATTTATAATTGAAAATAAGAATTAATTTACATTAAAGAAATCTATATATACAATTAATCCATATTGAATATTAACGAGCTTCAAAGTTGTGAATAAAATGAGTAAAAATATAGATTTAAATGAGTACAATGAAGAAAAATTAATAAAAGACGAATTAATTGAAGGAAAAGAAACCCCTTATGAATTCCCAAAATTTACAACACAAATAATTAATTTAGCAAGTCAAAATAACCAAGCCACTAGACCAAAAGTTGTTGGTCAAATGAGTGACCTTATTCAAGAATGTCCTTATAATTCATATGAAGGTTGGAAAGAATGGTATCTTGAAAAACATCCTGATGCCATTGAAAATGCAACTGATAAAGCATATGAAGGTGTAAAAAATTTAATTAATGCAGGTGCATTAATTGATAGAGATATGGTAAAAGAATGGGTTATGGACTTAGTTATCACTAAAACTGCGAAAGGATTAATTTATCAAGAAGCTATTCTCGAACACATTGCTAAAATTGAAAACACTACCTACAGATTAGCAAATCCTGATGAAGAAAGCAAAGGTATTGACGGTTTTGTTGGAGATAAGCCTTACCAAATTAAACCAACATCATATTTATCCAAACAAGCATTACCTGAAGAAATACCAGTTGATATAATTTTTTATGATGAAGGTTCAAAAAATTCAAAATATTTAAAAGTTTATTATAAATGATTTTTATGAAAAAAAAGCAGATACTGGTGGTTTACTCAATTTATTAAATGGCAAAATGGGAATATCTGCCCCATATAAATCAGTTCCTGTAATAAAACTCATAAATACACATAAACCTCAAAGTTATTCTGAATTGGAATCCTTAATTGAATATCATTATTTAAATGAATGTGAATGTAGGATTAAATCCAAAGGAACAGTTTATGATTTTGGTAAAAATTTATTTAATGCTCAAATGATGTTTTGGGGAGAAAATAAATTTACATTAGAGGAATGTATTCAATGGGAATATGATTTATTCATAATCAATTCATTGAAAGGCAGCGAAATGGAAAATAAAGCTGTAAATGAATTAAAAGAAAAATTATCGGACAATTTTGAAATTGTCAATACTGAAGGTTATGTGGATGAAGAGTATCGTGTAGATATTGAAATAAAACGAAATAATGAAGTTATTCTTGGAATACAAGTAAAACCATCATCATATAAATACATGAGATGTGAAGTAAAAAATTTTAATACAATAAGAAATGCCAAATATAAAAAAGATGTTAAATATTTGTATTATGATGATGCTAAGAAATTTATTAACTTAGATGACATAATACAAGATTTAACTAAATAATTATAATGTCATTTGTTTGGTTTTTTTCTTTTTTTTAGTATCTTTATCTCCAGCAGTATCTTCAACATTTGCAGTTGAGCCAATATCCTTTGCAGATATAGGTTCATACTCAGCAATTATAGTATCATTTTCTTCAAATATTTTATCAATTTTTGAAAAAGACAATTCTTTTTCTTGACCAGTCATAACATCAAAATTATAGGTGTTGGAGGTATGTTTTAACGGTCCTTTTTCAACTATCCGATTATTAACAAAAGAAATGTGATTATTTATTCTATCAAAAATATAATTGTTAGAATTGTTTTTACTCTCCAAAATTCCATTTATAATGAAATCTTTAAAGTTTGGATCAATTTCATAGCCAATGGAATTTCTACCACTTGCTATTGAAGCTATAATTGTAGTTCCAGTTCCCAAAAATGGGTCTAAAACAGTATCTCCTTTAACAGAGTACATATTAATTAAACGATAAGCTAATTCAAATGGATAAGCACCGTTTCTATTTCTTAACTCTTTATTATCTAACTTTTGTGATGTTCCTTTAACATCTTCCCACACATCTGAAAACCATTTATTTCTTTCTTCCCAAAAATAAGCACTGGTTCTTCTTTTTTCTTTCTCTTCTTGTTTTTTAAATTGCCTATTACCATCTTTTCTGAAAATTAAAATATATTCATGTTCTAATGTAACATAGGCATTTGGAGGCAACATTCCAGAACCCATAAATTTATTTGGCTTATTACTTTGTTTTCTCCATAATATATCAGGTAATACTTGATAACCCATTTTTTCAAAATAATTGATTATTTTTGAATGATTGGAATATAATTGGAATGAATCTCCAATTTTTCGTGTAGCATCACCAATATTTATACAAGTAATACCTCCTGATACTAACACCCTATCCACTTCATCCCACACTTTATTTAACTCCATATTCATTAAATTGTATGCTTCAACACCATTTTCATTATCTAATGCTTCAGCTATTGCAGGATTCATACTACTGAAAACTTCATCCCACATTTCAATCATAGGATATGGTGGAGAAGTAACTATGAGATTAACTGAATTATTATCGATATTATTCAAATCTTGTGAATTTCCAATATTTACAACATGTTTAGTTTGCATTGATTAACAACTCCATCTAATAAATAATTTAGATACACATATTATATAAAATAATGTTAATACAACAGATAAAAAAATAAGTGACTGGTAAACTATTAAATTTTACAAAAAAATTATTATTTAATTGAATAATTAATCTTTTCACCCAATTCAGTCAATCTATACAACCTACCCTTTTTTAACTTCAGGATTAATGCAATAAACAATATTATGTTCTCTTAATTCTTTTAATGTTCCTGATATGTTAGATTGTCTTATACTCAATTCATCAGCAATATTTTTTGGAGTTTTTTCATATTCAGCAAGGGCTTTCACTATTCCTGATCTATAAGTTGAAGCTTTGATAAAAGCAATTTCGTATAATGTTTCCTCATCATTCATTGTTTTATTGTATGATAACAATAAGATTTATAATTTTTCTAGAAAAAAGCTACACTAAATTTTAATGATGACAACCATTAAATTAATAGTTAAAATTATTACATCGTGGAAATTTTACAACTCGAACATTAAATTAATCGAACATATGGAGTTATATTTTCTTAACAGCTTAATCTATATTAAATCAGTTAATTTTTAAAAAAACAGTTTTCATTGAAGAATTTTGCAAAAAAAATAATAAAAAAGACTTAATCATAAATTACTGCTTCTACATCAGACATATTCCAATCCCATAAATCAGAATCATACCCCATACTTATAATTCTTCTACAAGTGTCTTCAGTGATAACACACTCGTTTAAAGCAAGTTCAATATCACAGAACATATCAACTACAATAAAATGAGTTCTAGTTGAATAAATACCATAAATATTGACCTTATCTTTTTGGGAGATGGAATTAAGAAAAGCTAATGCTTCTTCATGTGTACTGTCCCAAGATAAACCTGAGTCATCATATTCATCTTCAAAATCTGTTACTATGTCATAAATCCAGTTCAGTAAGTGTTCATCGTTTTTTCTAATCATTCTAATCACTTCCTCCAATGTTTAATAACTCAGAAAGTGGTTTTCTGAGTAGTTTGTAAATAAAGTTTCTAGCATCAATGATTATACATACATCATATCCTGATTCAAGATTTTTGAGGAAGAATGATGATTTCTCAGAATATTCATTTTCCTCATCGTCTAGCCAATCGATTATGCATTCACAAGCTAATCTTGTTTCATTGACAATAGCACTTCGTATACCATCTTTTGTTTGAATATCATCGTCATCAATGAGTCCCATTACAAGATATGCTTTATCAACATTATTGTAGTGTTTTTGTATATCTCCTCTCCAAACCATGCTATTATGCCTCCCAATACTCGATTATTATTCTTTCATATCCAGTGTCAATTTTAATGTTCAAACACAATGATAATTCATAAGTCCAAGTTTCTATCTTATTATTAATGATAGAAATCATTTTTATGAAGTCAGAGTCATTTCCTGCACAATCTATTATGAAAGTGTTCCTATCTTCTTCAAAATCAATGCCTTGTTCTTTTAATATAGTTTTTAAGTACCTTCTGACCATTTTAAACACCTTTAATCCTTTTTTCAAGACAATCTTTTTGTTTCTCCAAATTTCGTATTTCCTTTTCCATTTCCTGAATGCGAATTTCAGTATAAATTGTTTCATCCATCATATAATCATCGTTTAGTGAAATCCCCAACTTTTCAGCAATACACACTGCAACAAAATCTTGTTTTGTCATTCCAAGCTTAGCAACTTCTAATTCCATTATATCATCAAGATTTTCATCTATCCATGGATGGATGTGAGTTTTATTCAATTTATAGCCGTTACAATTGATAGCACCTTTTTGTTCCATAAAATCACCTATTTATATAAATTCAACTTTATGATTTGTTGTTTGTGGAATTGCTTGTTTAATAGCATGTATTTTATCCATAACATTAGAAAACTTGTCTGATACAAAAATTGGTTCAATACCATCTGTAAATCGTAAATAAACTGTAAATTCTTTGTACTCGCCAGTTTCACCATTGAATTTTGCTTTTATTTGAATTTTAATCATTATAATCACCTAAAATCATTGGTTAAGTGGAGGTTTTATTCCCCCCTCACTTTTTCACAATGGTCAATGAAATTAAAGATTAATTCACTGATTTCTTGAAGTCCGAGATAATATACATCATCATTTTCAAAACCGTTGTCAAATCCAAGTTCTTTATTGAACCATTGTTCATCTTCTTCAGTTAAACCACCTAAACCACATAAGTGTTTTTCATATTCTGCTAAATCGAAAATAATTTGTTTTACATCAATTTTTGCCATTTAAAACAACTCCATTACTTCATCTAAAAATTCATCACACAATTCTTCATCTTCTAACAAAAGTTCATATTCGTCTTCACTTAATACAATATCGTAAACCACTACATCACTGATTTCATCAAAATCGTTGTCAAAATTGCCTTTATTCATAATTAACACCTCTTAAAAAAGAATTTAGCAATCAGCAAGTGCTGATTGTACTAAATATTTAACTTTGTCCTCTTTTCTGAGTAAATCAAATCTACCATCGTATTCACAAGCATAATACATAAAAGCATTATATAAACAGTCGGATTGTTCGTTGTCGAAACCAAATAAATCTTTGTTTTCGTCAGTAAAGCTGTAATCTAAGATATCAACAGCATCTTTTTGAACTTTTTCAATTGATTTACCGTTTAATGCTTTAATAATTGGTCTTGCTATGTTTTCTTTGCTCCAAGTGTTTTCTACATAAGCTACAAATTCTTCAAGTGTTTCGGAGATTTTAACTGCTTTGATGACAGTTAGAACATCGACAGCTTCAAATAAGTACTCATCTTCACTGGTAATGAGTTTAGGGCAACCATCCCATTTGTGGTGGTCTTTATTTTCATCGATTTCAATTCTTACTTCAATGTTTTCAATTTTATCTGCGATTAATAACATTTTTATCAAACCTCATTTCGTTTTATTGCCATTTACAATAATTCTGTTTCTAAATCAGGATTTCAACCTCTCAGAGAGATTAATTTCCGATTCAAAGCCAGTTACTTATAGTAGAGCCAAAGTAGTATATAAAGACATCGATTTTGTAAATGAGATTTTGTAAAAAAAATTTAGGAGAAGTCCATACGGACTTGCTCCAAGATGTTAGTTGCCTTAGCATCACCTATGCCTGAAAGACTAATTAAATCATCTTTTTTGAGGTCAATCACATCTTTTAAATTGTTTAATTTTAATTCATGTACTATTTTCTCGGCAGTCTTAGAGCCAACTCCCTGACAACAGTAACACAAAAATCTAAAAGCGGCATTGCCTTCTGATTTGGGAAATGATTTCGCAACAGCTTTATCATCGAAGCACTTTTTAGCTTGTTGTTCCATAACCTCAAAAGCAGTTTTTCTGTTAGGAACACGGATTACTGTTGTAAAAGTGTTTAATCTAGCAATTGCACCGTAAAATTGTGCTTTACTGAAAGATAACTGTGTACTGTAATATCTATCACTGCAAATCTTTTGCATTTCTTCATCCGTACCCTCGATAATAACGAAATGATAAAGAAATTGGCTTTGTTGGTCTATCGCTTGGTTAAACACTCTTCCCTCAGTTACAGAATTAATAAAATCAGACATTGTTTTATACTCGAATACTGTTTG
Organism: Methanobrevibacter sp.; assembly: GCA_017434555.1. GTDB lineage: Archaea > Methanobacteriota > Methanobacteria > Methanobacteriales > Methanobacteriaceae > Methanocatella. Next base: position 100,119 of record JAFRFB010000013.1, read on the forward strand.
CTTACCATCTTCTTCAAAGATATAATCCCCAATAAGTAACTCTTCAACTGATACATCATTATTTGTTGCATAGAAAAACATAGCAGGTCTGATTCTGTCAGTTTCTCTCGTATCTATGAAAACTTTCATTCTAAATCAATCCTTTTCAGTATTTTATCCTCTTCTTGTGTTAATAGCATTCTCTCGAAAGCATATTGCCTTTGTTTTTCATCATTGCTTTCTTCACGAATCATCTTCTTCAAATGTTCTTTTTGAGTTCTAATGATCCGTAGTGTTTCGTTATCTAAATTCATCTTCTCCACCACTTTCATCATTATTCTCAAAATATCGTTCTATTAGTGCAAATATTACTAGAATAAAGTATAATATTATGACTCCAGTTAAAACAAAGTATTTCATTATTCTATCACCTTATTTGCTTAAAGCTGAAATTACACCATTTATTATTAAAAATATCACTATTGCACTACACCACCAAAGAATACCTGTTAATTTAAAGTAAGATGCTATTGCACCAGCTACAACCATAACAACACCTATTCTAATGACTATAATTGCAATTATAAATGATATGAATCCTATTACCCCATATGCTTCTAAATCCATCATTTTATTCACCTTTTTCATTTAATCTTCTTTTTTAACAACAGCTACTGAGAAATCATAGTATTTATTCCCAAATACTAATCTTCCAACATCTCCTTCAGTAGCTCCATCTTTATCTAAGCTATAAGCAATGTTTGCAAGTACATCTCCAAGTTTCATGTTCATAAATTCTTTATAATCTGAATTTGTTTCATTAACTGTTTTTTCGTTCATTATAACAATCCTCCTAATTTTTTGTATTTTTTCCATAAATTTAGCTCGAATTTTACTATTGAAATTATCAATGAGTTGATTAATCTAAACAAAAGGTCTTATAATAACTTTGTTTAAAATTATCAACTCATTCACTAATTTAATCAACTCGTTTTTTGTACTAAAACTCACCTAACCTATATAGATTAATTCAAACCCATTTCATAAAGTATTAAATCAACCTTTGATATGTCCCAATCGTATTTTCTTAACTCATTTACCATATGGATAGCATGAGCTTCTTGTTTAAATCTATAAAAGACCACCCTTTCACCGTTAATCCTTTTTTCCACGATGAAATATCCATTGACTTTTGAGTAATTTTTAGGTTTCACTTTATACTCATCGATAACATTAGTGATTTGGTTTAAATCCCAATTGAATGTCTTACACAATGCCACTATCATTTGGGCTGTTACTTCATCACCAAATCTACCAACAACAGTAGTTTTATGACCATATTGTTTTTTAACAATAAATTCGCCATTTTTAGTTTTAGTGTAGAATTTAGCACCAGTGGAATTCATGTGTCTAGGAGTTGATATATCACCGTTATGTAATGCCTCAGCCCTTAAACAAGAATATTGCCTAGCATTTAGTTTATTATATCGTTTTACATCTTCTCCAGTGATATTAGGATTATTATAATCTTTTACAAAATCTTCATATACACTAATCATATTTATCAGCTCGTTTTTTCAATATTTTCAAGATATTTTGTTCTTCTTTTCTTAATTCACGAATTATACATTCGGTGTCTTTTATCTCTTGAGAAATAACATTAAAGTTCAAATCTACGATGACATCCTCAGGTTTAGTGATGTATTCATTTAAAGCATTGATTTTTGGAATTTTCACTAATTTACCTTTAATGCAGACTGTTCTAGAATATTTGAAATCGCATATTTCTGTTAATACTTTGAAATATTGACGTTTTCTTTGATTTAATTCATTTAATCGTTTTAATTCAAACTTAATCTCTTTTAAAAGGTTAATATATCTCGTATTAGTTGGAATCCAAAGCTCACAAGTATTTAAATGTCTACAAATATGGTGATTTGGATAAGACTCACATTTTATCATATTTATCAGCTCGTTTTGTTTAGTAACTTGGTAACCCAGTAACTTATCAAAAAATGGTAACCCAGTAATCTAGAAACCCATTAATTTCTAGTAACCCAGTAACCCAGTAACCCATGATTTATAGAATATTTTTTTATATAAGCACCCCCTCGTATCAGGATAAAAGTTACTTAATATATCGAAAAAATAAAATGGATTTAAAGCCCTTATTTTACAAAATAAATGGCTTAAAATCATTTAAATTTCATCGATATAGTAACTTCGCCATATAGGTTACCTAAATTTGAAAAAGTTACCTCATTGATTATCCTCCTTTACATCATCCTTTTCACTTAAATTTGGATATAAAAATGTTAAAAACTTATCAAATCGAATAACCATAACCTTTGTAGGTTTTGGTAGTTTAACAGTTTTATATTGCCAACCTAACAACTCTGCTATGGACTTAACACTATAACAGACCTGATTGACATTATGCAAAGCCTTTTTAAGACCACTAGTAAAGCAAACATAATCTTTACCATTTCTAGCATGATGTAAGACCATATAAGGAATTAATCTTTCATTAATAACATTAAAAACACGGTCATGAAAATCCTTTGAGTCTTTAACACCTTCACTGTAAAAAAACTCGTCAGGTTTATGAAATCCATCTTCAGATGAATATACACGAATATTTTTAGTCTGTTTGTTAATCTCTTCAATGAAAAACATTCTTAATTCCTCAATTTCATCTTCGTCCATATCTTCAAGTGATACTGACTCAGCGAATGATAATAACCACTCAGGGCATTTTCTCCCACAGTCAGCATAAGCTCTTAATATAAGACTGTTGCTTAATTCTTTCCAAGGCAATTTTAACAATTCTACATCCTCCTTTATCTCATTTACTGCGAAATCAGCAAGATATTTCAAACGATGAAAAAGACATAATTCAGGTGAAGCCATTCTAAAATGTTCCATAAATGCTTTTTTCTCAGTTCCTGATTTCTTCTCACTATGAGAATACAATAACTGGATAAATCTCCTTGTTAAACCTTCGATATTTGGCAATGCATTATTAGAAGTGAAAGAAACAGTAGATAATGCGAGTATAGTTGCTAAACTTTTACCCTCATATCTTCTCCTTGCATTTGTCCTTTCTACACAAGTTTTCAATGTTTCTACACAACTTCGACTATTAAAAACATTATCAGGTTCGTTAACAATCAATCCAAATGTAGATTTTGAGATTTGACCACCTATTCTTGGAACAGTGTCAAATTCTGAACCTCCAATGTCGGTTTCACTATCAGGTTCACCATAGAAATAAGAACCAATACGAGCAATGGTAGTTTTACCAGAGCCACCTTTTCCAAAGTGATACATGTAAGGGATCAAGTTTTCCAATGGTAAACCCATCTGTTTTTTTGCGAAACCAAAGGGAGTGATTAAGGCATGTTTTAAGGTTGTAGCCAACTTATTCTCTTGACCTACAAAGTAATTTTGTAAATCCTCAATTAAATCAAGACTTTCATTAAGTTTTTCAATGTTTACTGGCTTTAATTCAAAATCTACAATGTTTAAACTTTTAGTTACATTGTTGTAATAGAAACCAGGTGTTTCTATCTCATTTTTCACTATGGCTAGCTCATTTTCAATACTTATTTGAATTAAAGCAGTTACTACACCTTTAAAGTATTTAGGACTGAGAACATATCCGTGTTCAATGAGATAACTTTCTATTTCAAGAATAGTCATATCGCTGGTCTTAAAATGTCCATCTTTCGTTGTAGTCCATTCTATACTGAAAGTTCTACCTGCCTCACTGATAGGGTTATCGTGGATTGTTACTTGAGTTGGGTAACACAATAATACACGAGTATAATCAGTTACTTCAACTCCTTTTTTCCAGTCAATGATTTGAATAGTAACTTCATTATTTCTGTAATCCATGACAATAAACTTGTTAGAACCAGTTTGTAGCTTATAAATCTTGTTGGTATCATAAGGAATGATAGCCTTATTTAAATCACGAACAACTTCTAAACTTGTCTTTTTATCATGTTTATCTGAAATAAATTTGCCTATGCCTTTTATTCCACTGTTTGGATTTACATCACCAATATAAATGTCATCGAACAATTTAATTATTTCGCCCAATGTTTTCTCATGAGAAGGAAGTTGGTTGTATAATTCAGTGATAACCTTTTCTACAACAACTGAATCAGTACCTTGAAGATAAAAAGCACTAATTATGTTTTTGAAGAATTTAAGCTCATAGGACGGTTTATAAACGTGTTCTATGGCTTTTTTTATTTGTTTAGCTGAACTTCCTTCACTCATTTTGAAAACCTTTAAACTTTAACATCTCTTACCAAGAAACTGTAGAATGCATAAGTTCCAGCTCTTTCTTTGACCTCAATGCTCATCTCTGATAATCTATTCACGAATTCACGATATTCTGCTAGATTAACATTTCTGATAATATTTGATTTTCCTACACTTCCTGCATTCTCTAATTCAAGAATAGATGTTAGGAAATCAAATAAAACACTGCCTTTTCTGATATTTTTATGGATATCACCATCATTTTTGAGATTTACATTGATTTCGACATAGGTTTCATCATCATCTTGGAAAATGAATAATTTGAACCTATTGACAGTTTTTTTCTCTCCGTCATCATCAAAGGTGAAAGAAGTTACACTAGACATTTCAGGTCTACCAGTTATGATGTCTCCATCGTCATAGTCTTTTAATTCAGATTTTTCATATCCATCAGGAATATCTACAATTTCTTCAAAATCTAATTCAGTACTTGTGAAAATACTTTGTTTATCTTCAAAACTCATTATTTCATCTCCTTAAAAAATGTGGAGAGTGGTTATTGATCACTCTCTTTCAAAAATTTTGTATTTTTACCACCGATTTTTTTCTCGGCATTCATTTCTTCAGCTGATACTTCTCCAGCACCTATAAGTTCTGCAATTGCACGATTAGTTGCCCTAGTCTTTGCAGTAGACATTATAGTGTGGTCTGAAACTTTATCTTTGCCAATTTCACTTCTAGAACATAAAGCATCTGATTCGACACTTCTGCCATTAGGAAGTGTAGCTCTGACACAGTAGTATGCTTCTTTGATTTTTCCCATTTTGGTTCTTTCAATATCACGGTCTACAATGCGAGTATCAACATTAAATGCTCTAGCAAGTTTTTGCCATGCAGATTTCTTTTTAAAGTGTCTTTTAACACGGACATAGTTGCCTTCTTCATTTTTTTCACGGACATATATTTCTTGGTAGTCGGATTCATTTAATAATCCTTTACATAGTTTTTGATAAGCATCCCATTGTTTAATGGCAGTATTAACATCAGGGACATTTTCTACATTGACTAATCCAGTTTCATGTTGGACTGTCGGATTTTCAATTAATTCAGCTTTTGCCATCTAATCACCACATATTTTTGATAGTAACATCATAATTGCTTGGGATTTTTCTAAAACTTGGAATCCATTAACTTCATCAACATTCACAGCAATATTACCTGCAGTACTTTTAAATTGAACGGCATCATCATCTACACGAATAGTATCATTGTTATCTACAAGAATTGAGTGAAATTCTTTGAATGACACTACTATTGCTTCAGAGTCATCTAATTCATCGAATTGTGCTAATAATAAATTTATATTCATTTTATCACCAACTTGATTGATAACAATAGTAATCATATCTATTGTCATTTAATAATTCTTTAATCACTTCCACAGTGTATTTTAAACCATCTAAATAGTATTCTAACTCGTATTCATCAGTTAAATCAGTTCCTCCAAAGAAAAATCCTTCCTGTGTTGGTAGCACTGCCATAGCATTTTCTACAGTAGGATTGTTCAAAACTTCATTACAAGTCATTAAGAGATTTTTTAATGATTGTTCACCTAAATCATATGTAGCACAGTTATCCGCACCGTTCTGAACATTTTTTACAAACCATGCATGAATAGCATTGTGTTTTCTCCAGTATGCCACTCGTTTAAGTGTAATTTCTGAATAAAATGTTTCACCGTCATATTTATGGGTTGCCCCATAAAGATACATATCTAATCCCATAATTTCACCTCTAAAACAGAGATATTTGGAGTATTCATGCGAATACCCCAATACTTTTAAAAGTCCAACCTACCATAAAAAAGAAAATGGCAAATAATAAACACCCAAAATAAATAAATTTTGGGTTTACATCCATAGGTTCAGGTTTAGGGTACAAACTAGCAGGTTTTGACATTTAAATTCCTCCCTACACCATATTCATTCCTAAACACTTTTCTAAGATGGTCATTGAACTCTGATTCAGCTTTTTCATCTAAATCTTCAACGATTGCCCAATACTTGTAAAATTCAATCCAGTTCAAATCTCCACCATCTAATCTTGGAAATTCACATATATCAAGTCTTTCGCTCATATTTATCAGCTCGTTTTTGTTTTCTAAAACCGACAATGAAAGGTTCACCTCTTCTGAATTTAATGAACCCTACATCGCCTTTTTCAGCATATTTGATTAAAGGCAATAATTTGACATGAATAAGTGCGGTGTATGAATTTTTTCTACCTCTCATTAAAACATTGCCTTCATCACTTATATTCAAAATTCTTTGTTCTACACCACCTTTGGCAACTTTAATCTCACCACTGTGGGTTAAAATGCCATCGGTGTTTTCTACAAATGGATTTACAGATTCAGTCATTCAACCACCTCATTAGGACAGCCTTTGTCGGTATAATACTGGCAGTTGTCATTCAAACCGTATACACATTGTCCGCATGAAGAATTGTAAAAATCCCATGCACATTGGTCTTTAATGTCTTGATGAACGAACATGGTTTATTCCACCTCTTTAACACAGTAGTCAAGATTTATACAATCAAATGTACAATCTTCACATAAACCATCAAATTTACAGTATCCGTGAACATCGCACTCGAAAGCACATTTATCACATTCACTGTAATCGATTTCATCAAATTCAGTTGGGTAAACAACGGTAGATGAATAGACACCCATTTTATTCACCCATTTTACTTATTCTGTCGAGTACATCCCATATTTTGTCCCATTCTTCTTTTGGCACTAAAACATGAGGTACTCCATTTACATCTTGTTCTATCATAGTTTGGTCGCCTCGCTTGTTATTAAACAAAAGTTCAACAGTTTAAAGGATTTTAAAGGGAGATTAATACATCCCCATTTAATAATCCAGTTTCCAATTCTTCGATTTCATAATCTTCAAAGAATTCATCTTCGGTGCTGAAATCATTGGCTTCAGCGATTTCAGCAACACTTTCTTCAAGAGCTTGAAAGTTAATGTCAGACTCAATGACTTCTTTCAAGACTGGCTTGATTATCCATTTTCTTATTTCGTACATAGTTTGGTCGCTCCGTTCAACTCCTCATTGTCCTTAGAACAAGTCATTGGAGATTTAACATTTTCAGATTAACAAAAAAATAAAAATTATTAATCTAATTCTTATTTTATACTGCTAAATATATATATTTTTCGGTATTGAACCATTAACACTCGTTAATAGTTCAAAGGCTTAACATTAACTCGTTAAATTAATGTTAGTCCATTATGGATACTACATAGTAATGATCATAAACCAAACTATGCAGTGGGAAACAAGGATAATAAAAAAAGTTGAAGTTAAAAAGTTTTTAAAACAAAAGCATAAATTTTGTAGTATTTACAAAACTTTTGTTTTTATTTGGAAATCTTTATATATTGCAAAAAATAAACCTTATAATTGGGTTAGTTTTGAACATTAAGATTTTTAAACTTAGTTTGGTCGCTTCGTTTAACTATTTTTATTATCATTACTTTCCCCATTTACGAGGATTATAACTGTTTAAATCATATTTATCAGCTCGTTATCAAAGTAAATATAGTTTTTACTTTATAATCCTTTTTAACATTCAACTACTTCTTTTTTAAACATTTAAACCATTCATAATTGTTCTTTAATGTTTTTGTCTTATTAGACCTATTTTGAGTGAATGTCAAATCTATATTTGTTTTTTTGAATATATAAACCTTATCATTTGATAAAAATGAATATAATTCAATATAATTCTTAATTTTATATTAAACTGTTCATACCCAAAAAATAAAACACCGATGTTTTTCATTTTGGTGTTTAACAAAAAAGGTGAAAATATAGTGAATTGTACAAAATCCACATGAGAAATATTCACCCTCATTTTCCACCACCAAAAATATTTTTAAGAGATGCAATATCTGCTTTTATTCCATCTAATTCTGACTTTAATTCCTTGTTTTCATTTTCTATTTGAATAAATTCAGGAGATTTGATAGATAATTTTTCTACATCCTTATTAATTGTAACAGCAGGTAAATGTTTGATATATTCAAATTTTAAATCTTCAGGATTAGTCATGAAGTAAACACTGTCGGTTTTATTTTTAGCTTTGCCCTGCAAATCGTTTACCTTATCTAAGCTCATACCATCATTATAAAGTGCAGAAGCATGAAATTTTCTCAGCATATGGCTTCTAAAACGATGAAATGAACCTACTTTACCTAATCCAAGCGAATTATTGATGTTTCTGAATTTCATAAGAAAATATGATTCTTCTATACTAAACAATGTCTTTTCATTTGTTAATATATCATTTCTTGATAATAGGTATGAATTAATTGCATTAACTGCTTCAGGACTACAATATGTAGTATAATATTTGTCGGTTTTTTGTCTTAGAATATTAAAAGTTGGAACTACATTACAATCATTGCCTAGTTCATCTATTATTTTATATATGTCAGTTTTATTTGTATATTCACTCAAAGCATCAATATAATCTTTAATTGTCAAATTCAATGTTTCTCTTCTAGCACAACCACTAGATGCCATAAAATAAATAATTGCAGTCATTTCTGGGTCTGCAAGCTTAATTGCATTTCTAATTATCTCTTTATCAGGTAAATCTTTAAATCTTATAGGTTCTGATGTTATAACACCTTTTTTATTAATTTTTGGCATATCAGGAACTTCTATTTCAAAGTAATTATAAATATAAATTATTGGGTAAAAAAATGTTCTAACACTATTTAAACTGTAATTTTCAAGTAAATAGTGCCTATATGCCAATAATCTTCTTTTAAGTTTCCTTTTTTTCCATCTTATTCCTTGCTCTTCTTCTAATTCTGCTTCTTCAATCAGTTCTTCCAAAGTCATTGAAAAATATTTGGTATATTTGTCAACTGCAATCTCATAAATCTTTTTTGTACTATCTGAGTGGTTTTTAACCAAATGTATTTCATTTAATAGCTCGTTTTCCATATTTATCATCTCGTATCATAATTTAATATATTTTGAATTAATAATATATTTTTACAGAGAGCATTTGAGAAGTATTACCGTAAACATATATTACCAAAACAGGTGATAATTTGATAATTATAAAGTATATAAATAAAAATTAATTTTTTCGCACTTCCATATTTCTTAAATACTATGGAAGTAAATCTCTTTTTATGATTGATGAGAAAGGAAGTTTATATATTGCAGATGCAATGATTGCATTGAGTATCTTATTTATAGCTATGTTGATGTTAAATTCATTAGTTTCACTACCAAATCCAACATATTCTGATGTTTCCCATGACTCCAAAAATGCTCAAGACATTATGGAAATTTTAAGTGGAAAAGTCGATTTTGAAGATAAAACTTTTTTAAGTTACATTACACATATTTTAAAAGAGAATAGGGATTCAAAAAAATCAGTTCTTGAAGTATCTCAAATCTGTGATGATAAATTCGCTGAATTTAAAATTGATAATTATCGTTTTATAGAATCAAACCATTTGAATTCAAAGGTTTTAGCAAGTTCTGGTGATTTTACAAAAGCAGATAGTGTTTCTGTTGCTACACGTAATTTCGATGGATATTCATATACACTGTATGTCTGGTAATGATTGTAATTGTATACAATAGACTAGCATTATACGTGTTTTGGTGGTGAATATACTAGCCTTTGCATACCCAAATATGCATTATACTAGCAGAAAATTGGGTTTTTGTGGTGGTATCCTCCACCAGTAGTAATGCACATTAACAATTTTATTCTTTGGCATATATAATATTTCCCATATTTTAAAAAAATATTAAATACTATGAAAAACTTATATTGTAATGATATCTTATTTTGTCTTGCCCCGATGGTGTAGTTTGGATAACACATGGGACTGCGGATCCCATTCCCCGGGTTCAAATCCCGGTCGGGGCATTTTTATTTCCTGTGATACTATGTTAAATGCTAATACTTATGTTACGAGTCAAGAGGGTATTGGTGGGTCTATTAGAAACCAATACGAAGATTTTTATGTTGAAGAAATTCCTGAAATGCTTCCGACAGGTGAAGGTCCTAACGTTTGGATTTGGATTGAAAAACTTGGAAGAACAACTTTGGACGTTGTTTTAGACATTGCCCGTGATTTGCATATCGATAGGAAAAGAATGGGCTTTGCCGGAATGAAAGATAAAAAAGCTCTAACTCGTCAATGGATTTGTATTGCAAACATGGACTCAGAAGAACAATTTAAGCAAGTTGAAAACTTGGACATTTATAAAACTGATTTTTTAGAGATTACTCGTGGCCGTAAAAAGCTCAGAATGGGTCAGCTTAAAGGAAATAAATTCAGAATTCTTATCCGTGATTTGGATGACATTGAAAAAAGCGCAGATATTGCAAATGAAGTCCTAAAAGAACTGGAAGTTACAGGCGTTCCTAATTATTATGGCTGGCAGCGTTTCGGTAAACCTAGAACCAATACTCATTTGGTTGGTGAAGCTTTAATTCAAAATGATTTGGCTGAAGCGGTTAGAAGATATGTCGGCAATCCTTCAGAAGATGAAAGTTTAGAAAATCAGCAGGCAAGACAGGCTTATGATGATGGGGATTTGGAAAAATCCTTGGAACTGATGGGTAAAGGAATGCGTTATGAGAAAATGATGGTTCGCCAATTAATTAAGGATTCTAAAAAAGGTGAACTGGATGATAAAGCATATATGAATGCTATTCATGCCCTTCCAAAGCCACTGCAAAGGATGTTCGTTCATGCTTACCAATCATATCTTTTCAATGATGTTGTAAGCCGTCGTGTGGAGATGGGAATTAATAAATTCATTGAAGGTGACATTATTATAGATAATGGTGAACATATCATCCGAGATAAGACTCCTGATGAATATCAGGAATTAATTGATAATTTTGAAGTTAATCCAACAGTTCCTTTATATGGTACTAAAGTTCCTTTTGCCGGTGGAGAAGTCGGTGAAATGGAAAAAAGCGTTTTGGAAAGTTATGGTCTTGAAAAAAGTGATTTTGAAGTTCCTAAAATGCCTCGTTTAGGAAGTCATGGTCTTAGACGATCTCTACGTTTTCAGGTATGGGATGCTTCTGCTAAAGCTAGTGATGATGGTGTTTTGGCTGAATTTTCAATTAATAAGGGATCTTATGCAACTGCAGTATTGCGTGAAGTAATGAAAAAAGACGTTGTATAATTAGATTTTTTTCTTTTTAGTATCTGTTATCTTTTCTTGGAATTTTTTTGATATTTTTCTACGGTATATGTGATTTTGGGTCATATTTTACTTTTTCATACAATCAGAAAATAATTTTCAAAAATTCAATTTTAAATACTTGTTTTAACATATTATTTCTTAATGATTGAATGTAGAAATATTGCAAAAGGAAAAGGAAAAGGAGAATTGATTGTTAGTTCAGAACCAATTAGTTTTTTAGGTGGAGTAAATCCTGAAAATGGTGTAATTATAGATCCTAACCATGAATTAAAAGGCCAATCAATTAAAGATAAAGTTTTATTCATTCCGGGTGGTAAAGGATCAACCGTCGGTTCTTATGTAATTTTTCAGATGATGAAAAATAATACTGCTCCTAAAGCTATTATTTGTCTTAATGCAGAACCTATTATAGCTACAGGTGCCATAATGTCTGATATTCCAATGGTCGATTCACCTTCAGAAACTGAAGATTTGGTTAACGGCGCTTTAGTTGAAGTGGACGGAGATAATGGAATTATTACAATTTTATAAGTGATTTAAATGCAGACTCTGATTGAAAATGTGAATATTATCAATCCTAATGATGAGTTTAAAGACAAACAGAACATTTTGATTGAGGGCAAATACATTAAAGAGATTTCATCATCAAAAATTGACACTAAAGAAAATGTAAAGATTATTGATGGTGAAAATAAATATGTCTTGCCGGGCTTTATTGATTGTCATACTCATATTTTGGCTAAAGGTTTTCACAAAGAAGAGAATATGGCTAATCCATTAGCTATTCATTTTTATAATGGCGTTCCTCATGGAAAACAGACAATTAATGCCGGAGTTACAACAGTTAGGGATTGCGGATCTGCAGATTTAGGTGTTAAACTGGCACAGCAAAGAGGATTATTTACAGCTCCAAAATTGGAAATTTGTGTCACTCCATTGGTAATGACTGGCGGGCATTTTGATTTAATAATGCCTTCAGGTTTTGACATGGAAATAATGTATCCCGGATTTCCTAAAGGAAGATGTGACGGTAATTTTGAAGTTTTAAAGAAAACCCGTGAAGTCAAAAGGGCAGGCGCTGATTTTATAAAGGTAATGTGTAGTGGGGGTGTTTTAACTGCAAACACTTCTCCGGAATTCTCTCAATTCAGCATTGATGAACTTAAAACAATAGTTGGTGAAGCAAAAGTTACAAATTCAAAAGTTTCCGCTCATTGTCATAGTTTGGAGGGAATAAATAAATGTATTGATGCAGGATTTTCATCAATCGAGCACGGTACTTTCATTGATTCAAAAACTTCTAAGAAAATGGTGGAAAATAATGTTACTTTAGTTCCTACATTGCTGGTACATCAGTATTTATATGAAAACGGATTTCCGTCATGGGACACTTATGCTGATGAAAAATTTGCAAAATTAAAAGAAATCGTTAAAGTTCACAAAGAAAACATTAAAACCGCTTATGAATCAGGTGTAAATATTGTCATGGGAACAGATAGTGGTGTTATTCCTCATGGCCACAATTTAAAGGAACTTCTTAATTTGGTTGAGTTGGGTATGTCTCCAAAGCAGGCTATTGCATCGGCCACTACAGAAGCTGCTAAATTAATGGGGCGTGATGATATCGGATCTATTTTTGAAGGAAAATGTGCTGATATGATTTTTGTTGAAAAAAATCCGTTAATTGATATTGAAATATTGACCGACCCAAATAATATTGTAAAGGTTATTCAGGATGGTAGAGAAGTTAAAAATCAATACGGAGTTATGTAGCGGATGCGAACTCTGTAAATCCGTATGTATCAGAGATAATATTGAAATTGATGAGACTGCATATGAATTGGAAAATAATTGTTTTGAATGCGGTCACTGTATGGCGATTTGTCCTGAAGGGGCAGTTAGTCTTATTAAGTACGAAAATCAATCTGATATGATTGAAGAATACAATGCCCGTGAAATTCCTGTTGATTATGATGATTTATTACAGTTTTTAAAGCAGAGACGGTCTATTCGCTGGTTTAAAAACAAGAAAATTGATAAGGCCACCTTTGAAAAGCTTTTTATGGGAGCTTATTATTCACCTTCAGCCCAAAACATGCAGGATGTGGAATTTGCAGTTCTCGATGAAAAACTCGATGAATTCATGGAACTGGTCTATGATATAATTAAAGTTCAAGAAGACGAGTTTTTCAGAATTAAGGAATTTGGAGATTATTTAAAAGATAAATCCTCTAAAAAATTTCATCCATTGCTTTGGGAAGGTTCACAGCTTATTTTAACCTTTTCTACTGATAAAACTAGTGCTGTAATAGCAAATACTCGTCTGGAGTTATTGGCATATTCTCTTGGTTTGGGAGGATTTTATTCACTCTTCATTTTAAAGGCAGATGAGATTAATCATGACAAATTAATGGAATTTTTCCCTGAAATTGATAAATCTAAACATATGTACTCTTCTTTTGTAATTGGATATCCTAAAAAGAGATTTAGAAGAACTCTTCCTCATGATGATATCACTATAAAATTTTTGTAAACCTAAATCTTATTTATTATGATTTATATACTATTTTTAATGATGTGGTATTATGGCTAAGCTTAAAGATATGGATGTGCCGATTGAGGGAATGCATTGTGCTTCTTGTGTTTTAAGTGTTAATAAAACATTTGAACGTGAAGAGGGGGTTGAAGCAGTTGATGCAGATTTGGCTTCAAATAAACTTCACATCACAGTCAATCCTAAAAAAATGACTTATGATGAAATGGATTCTATAGTCAAAAATTTGGGTTTTGAACTGCATTCCGATGAGGTAACCTTAAGAATTGATGGAATGCATTGTGCTTCATGTACAATGAATGTAGAAAACTTCTTAATACGTAAGGATGGTATTTTTGATGTTAAGGCGGATTTAACTTCCGGAACTGCCTTTGTCCGTTATGATAAAAGTAAAGTTACTATTGATGATATGGAAGAGGTAATTAAAAATTTGGGTTTTGAACTTTTAGGAATTGATGGACAAACGGAAATCGATGAAGAAGAGCTTTACAGACAGGATTTAAAAAGTAAAAGAAACCGTATAATCGTTGGTTTGTTTTTTTCAGTAATATTAATGATTTTGATGTATAGCGGATGGGACCCTTTAATGGGACTAACGCATCAGCTGCATCAAAGTACGGGAATTGATATCTCTTCAATGGGATTGTTATCACTACTTATAAGTATTTTCCCTTTTTTATATGTTTCACTCCCGATTTTAAAAGCAGGAATCAATGGATTGATGCATAAGAACTTGAATATGGATGTAATGTATTCCATGGGTATAATTGTGGCATATGGATCAAGTATCCTGGGAACATTCGGTATTGTTTTGGACCATTCTTTTATGTTTTATGAATCTGCAGTTATGCTTCCTTCATTTTTAATGATTGGAAGATATCTGGAAGCTAAAGCTAAAAAGAAAACTTCCGATTCTATTCGTGAATTGATTGGGCTTCAGCCAACTGTCGCCACATTGGTCGAACTTGATGAAAACAATGAAGTGATATCCCAAAAAGAGGTTCAGATTGCTGAAATCAGTTTGGAAGATAAGCTTTTGGTTAAACCTGGGGATAAAATACCTGTTGACGGAAAAGTTATCGGCGGTGAATCATATGTTGATGAATCCATGATTAACGGTGAACCTA
Source organism: Methanobrevibacter sp. (assembly GCA_017434555.1). GTDB lineage: Archaea > Methanobacteriota > Methanobacteria > Methanobacteriales > Methanobacteriaceae > Methanocatella. The sequence goes on from JAFRFB010000013.1 coordinate 115,326, forward strand.
TTCCTAAAGTTAAAAAGGATGGTGAGGAAGTTTTTGCCGGAACCATTAATCAGGACGGTGTATTAATTATATCTGCTTTAAAAATAGGTTCCGAAACAGTATTGTCAAACATTATTCGTTTGGTTGAAAAGGCACAGTCTTCAAGACCTCCCGTTCAGAAATTCGCAAATTCTATTGTCACTTACTTTATTCCGGTTATTTTAACAATAGCTATTGTTGTATTCTGCATCTGGTATTTCGTACTTGGTGCAACATTATTGTTCTCTCTTACATGTTTAATATCCATTTTAGTTGTTGCATGTCCTTGTGCATTGGGTTTGGCTACTCCAACGGCAGTTACTGTAGGTGTTGGAAGGGCAGCTGAGTTCGGTATTTTAATTAAAAATGGGGATACCTTGGAAAATGCCGGACAAATTGACGTTGCGGCTTTTGATAAAACCGGAACTATTACTGAAGGAAAACCTGAAGTCGATGATATAATCACTTATGGCATTTCTGAAGATGAACTGATAACTCTTGCGGCTTCTGTTGAGCAAAATTCAAACCATCCTATTGCTAAAGCTATTGTAAGAAAGGCTGATGGATTTGAATTGTTAAATACAGTGGATTTTGAAAACGTTACTGGTAAAGGTATTAAGGCAAATATTGATGGTAAAACAGTATTGGCTGGAAACCGTGCATTAATGGAAAGTGAGGGTATTGAAATTTCTGATGAAGTATTGTCTGCTTTCAATGAATTGGAAAATCAAAGTAAAACCATAATTCTTTTGGCAGTTGACATGTCTGTTCGTGGAATTTTAAGTTTATCTGATAAGGTCAAGCAAAATTCTAAAAGAACCATTGAAGAATTACATAAGATGGGCGTTGAAACATACATGTTAACGGGCGACAATGAAAGCACAGCACTATCTGTTGCAAAGGATGTTGGCATTGATAATGTCAGGGCAGGAATTTTACCTGAAAATAAACTTGATATTGTAAAGGATATCCAGTCAAATGCTTCCAGAAAGGTATTGTTTACCGGAGACGGTATTAACGATGCGCCTGCATTAACTCAGGCCGATATTGGTGTTGCAATGGGTAACGGAACCGATATTGCAATGGAAAGCGGTGATGTTGTAGTGATGGAAGGAGACCTGGAAAATGTTGTGGCTGCAGTTCAGTTCTCTAAAAAGGTAATGCGAAGAATTAAGGAAAATATATTCTGGGCGTTTGCATACAATACAATATTAATCCCTGTTGCTGCCGGAGCATTATATCCTAGCTTTGGAATAATGTTTAAACCTGAACTGGCAGGTTTGGCAATGGCATTAAGTTCCGTTACTGTAATCTCTCTGTCATTGTTGCTTAAACGTTACGTGCCACCTATAAAAAGAGTAAAAAATTAATCTATTTTATTTTTTTATTATTTTTTAAAAACTGTTTTTTGATAAAAAAAGAAAAAAGGTGGTTTATTTATATTTCTGAGTATAATAAACCGATAGCTCTGTGGTAGAAGAATATTATGTAAACTAATGCAATACCGAATAAGATGTCTCCGATAAGATCGTTAAGTGAAGCAATAGCGCTGACAATTAATACGATGATAAATGATATAACGATAACAAGAGCAGCAACTGCAAGGAGTTTAACGATACCTACTCTGGTTATGTCTCCAATTGCTTCTCCAATAACTAAAGCAGCACCTAAATCATCAGTTTTTGCTAATCTACATTTAGCCATAAAGTTTGCTAAAGCAAAGATGATAAATAAGATTATTGTAATTAAACTAATTAACCAGTTTTTGAGGAAGAATCCTAAAACAAAAATGATAATTACTGGAACAAGATAATAAACAATATCGACAATAATTAATTTAAAAGCATTTGAAATTTGTCTTTCAAATTCAATTCCTGGACCGTCATTTCTTCTTTCAATACCATATTTAATAATGTCTAAAGCATATCCTTCAATTAAGAATAGTATAATTATGAAAACAAGTAATCCGATAACACCCATTCCTGTAAAAGCACCACTGGCTAATCCTGCTGAATGTAAACCAACGACAATGCTGACTGCAGTACTTCCTCCGATAATTGCAGCAACTATTCCTAAAACCAGGAATAATATAAATGATGGAATATTATGTAACGGGTATTCTAATGCATCAGTTATGATTTCTATTATATTCATATTTTTTTCACCTCATAAAATTTTATCAACTCTACAGAGTTACTTTTTAATTTATTATTTGTGTTATATAAATTAATCTAATGAAATTAAGATTTAATTTTATATCGATTAATTATGTTTAATGGATTTTAAAAAATAAAATTCAAAAGAATTCGTCTTATATGCGTGGTTTTTCAAAAAAATAAAAAAAGAAATCGAAGGATTTCTTATTCAAGTTCAACATTCAATTTTCCGATTTTTGGAGCAAGGAAATTGTAAAATGCAGCGATTATTAATGATGCGATAAATGTGATAAAGAATCCGAGTAAAACGTCTATCAACGCATTAAATATTTGAACTCCGCTGATTATCAAAATTATTGCCATAATAATATTTAAAATGAGACTAATAGCACCCATAGCTATTGCAAAATTTACGGGAGGTATTGAATCAAGCTGTGTAAACTTGCCTTCTTTTGATAATTTTACAAGTATTCCTCTTTCACTGTTGGCTAAAACATTGTAAATGTAGACTCCAAGTAATGTAAATACTGAAACAATGATTGTAGAACCGATTATTCCAACTGCAATACTTGTCGGATTGGATATTATAAACATTAATTGATAAACATATGTTGCAACATCAGTTTGTGAAGCATACATCAATAATGTCATTAATGAGCTTATAAACAATGGAATAATTAGGGACAGTGCCAAATAAACTACAAGAATCAATATTAAAGTTATTACACCAAAAATCAATCCGGTTTCTTTTGCTGAAACCTTTTTAATATAATCTCCTTCAATATCCAGTTTAATAAATCCTAATTTTTTGGATAGGACATTATATAGATATCCTTGTGAGAAATATAGGAAAATACTGCATATCATGGTTCCAAAAACAATTGTAGGAATTATATACATCATAACTCCGATACTGTTTTGAACGCTTGCTGCAAATATTCCTACGATAATTATGGATATTATAATTGAAATTAATGTGGCTATTCCTGTTGATATGATTGTATATGATGCAATATCAATAGATTTTAGTTCTTTTATTGCCATATTATCACTTAAAACCAGGTTTTGGAGTCTTCCAATAGCTCATCAATGATAATTTCTATTGAACCTGTGTAAGTATGAGGATCCATAATCTTTTCAACATCCTCTTCAGTCAGGTATTTTTGGACTTCACTGTCTTCAAGGATAAGTTCTCCGAGCAATAATTTTTCCTTATTCGCCTTAATGGCATTTTTTCTTACAATTCCGTATGCGGTTTGTTTACCCATTCCTGCTCTTGTAAGTTCAGCCATTAATCTTTCAGCCATGATTAAACCGTTAGTAAAGTTTAAGTTTCTTTCGATATTTTCTTCATAGAATACTAAATTACTCATTAATTTGATTGTTAAGTTTAAAATGTAGTCTGTTAGGATACAGCTTTCCGGAAACATTATTCTTTCACAGGATGAGTTTGTCAAGTCTCTTTCATGCCATAATGGGTTGTTGTCAAGGGCTGCGTTGACATAGGATTTAACAATTCTTGCAACACCACAAATCCTTTCAGCTGTAATCGGATTCATTTTATGTGGCATTGTACTGCTTCCGACCTGTTTTTCAGGATCGAAGTATTCTCCAACTTCCATTATTTCTGTTCTTTGAAGGCTTCTGATTTCCAAAGCTATTTTATCCAATGTTGAAGCAATGTTTGCCAAGGTTGAAATGAATTCCACGTGATTGTCTCTTTGAACAACCTGATTTGTAATTTTTGCAGCAGGTAAATCCAAGATGCGTGCAACGGTTTTGTGAATTTTCCATCCGTCTGTTCCTAATGCTGCGGTTGTTCCGACTGCTCCGTCCATCATTGCAATACAGACGTTTGCTCTTGCATGTTCCAGTCTGTCATATTGTCTGTGAAGTTCATCTGCCCATAGAGCAAATTTCATTCCGTAAGTTGTTGGAAGTGCGTGCTGTCCGTGTGTACGTCCAATACAAACTTTCATTTTATTTTCACTGGCCAAGTCAAGCATTATTTTAGTTAATCTTTCTAATTTTTCTTCTAAAACGTCAATTGAGTCACGAATGAGTAAGGAATTTGAACTGTCTACGATATCATTGGATGTAGCGCCGAAGTGAACATATTCTCCTGCACCATTTTCACAGACTTCGGTAATTCCTTTGGATAATGCTGCAATATCGTGGTTGGTTTCAGCTTCAATAGCTTTAACTCTTTCAAGTTTAACGTAATCTGTATTAGCTTTCCTTGCGATTTCATCAGCTACTTCCTGAGGGATTATTCCTAATTCCCCTTCTGCTTGTGCTAGTGCTGATTCAATGTCTAGCATTCTTTGTAATTTATTTTCCTCTTCCCAAATATTTTTCATTTCGGGAGTACCATACCTAAATTCGATTGGGTGTATAGCCATTTTTTATCATCTCATTAATTTATTATATATTAATATATTTTGAATGGTCTATTATAATAGTTTAATGTATTTATATATTCAAATTCAATTTGCACTACTGTTTATTTATTTGAAAATTTTTTTTCGATTGTCACCATCAATTTAAAATTCTGTAATAATATTTATATACACATCGAAAATATATTATATCTAGAGGTTAACATTTAGTTGTTAATGGATACAATGGGTGATAATTTGGATACTAAAATTCGTGAATTTCGCCAATTGAAAGGTCTAACTCAACAGGAGTTGGCTGATAGGGCAGGTGTCACTCGTCAAACCATTAATGCTTTGGAAAATGCTAGATATAATCCATCTTTGTTATTAGCCTATCGAATTACAAAAATATTGGGTCAAGAAAGTATTGAAGATGTTTTTATTATGGATGGGGGAAATGAAGAATGATTTTAGATTTATATAAGGATTCTTTTGAATTTGCATCAAAAAAGATTAGTATTCTTCTTGTATTGGGAGTTTTATCTTTTTTCAGCATTTTAATAATTCCTGCGATTTTTGTTTATGGATATGGGTATAGGGTTATTAAGATGTCTACTCAAAGCATGATTAATGGAGAAGATGAGCCTCCTGAATTTGGTGAATATAAAAAAATGTTTATTGATGGTTTAAGGTATATTTTAGTTTATTTGGTTTATTTGATTATTCCGATTATTATTATAGCTATTTCAATAACGGGCGGATCAATAAATGGAGTATTGTTCTTAATAGGCATCATTTTGATGATAATTTGTATGTTGATTGCTTATTTGGCTGTACCTAATATGGCTGCCAATGATGATTCTATATCTGCAGCATTCGCATTTTCGGATTTACTTGATGTCGTGCGTTCAATCGGTTATCTCAGATTCATCTTGACTTATATTGGAATAGCATTGATTGCTCTGGCAATTGTTCTTGTTGCAACATTGATAATTATTTTCATCTTCGGAGTATTGGGCGTTGCATCATTAAGCATTTCCGGAAGGGGTGCTGGTGCGGTCAGTTTATTTGCAACGATTATCTTTAACTTTGTGATGTTCTTTTTAGTAGCGCCTTACATATCATTGTTCAAAGACCGTTGTCAAGGATTAATATATTCAATAGGAAGTTAATTATTTTTTACTTCCATCTTATTATTTTTTATATTAATATAACCATATCTTTTAATATGTCTTACATACATGATAGTCTTAGAAAAATAACTATTTTTGAAGTGTTAATAGTTTTACTTGCTTTAATAGGAGGTGTTTTACTTTTTGACATATTAGGCTATCCTGTTAGTAAAGATTGGGTATATGTTGGACTTATATTATATTTTATATATAGGTTAAGGTTTTTTGGTGATGAATTTAAACAGGATTTGAATAATATTTTTTCAAAAATGTCATTTAAATCTATTCTTATAATAGTTCTTGTTAATGTTTTCTTTTCTTATGGGATGTTATACTTATCAATATTTGCACTGGACGCTATTCCGGGCTTTAAACAATTTATTTACACTCCTATATTTTCAATTGTAGGAGTTAATTCTCTTGCAGGTGCCGGAGCTATAATTTCAACAGTAATTATTTCACCTATATGTGAGGAGCTGACGTTTAGGGGTGTGTTTTTAAACAGGCTTAAATTTCTTGTTCCAACATCATTTGCAATTGTAATTACTTCAATATTGTTTGGAGCGCTTCACGGTTACGGTAGCGTTATTTCCGCTTTTGTATTTGGTGTCTGCATGTGTATAATTTATCTTAAAACCAAAAATATTTTAACCTGCATTTTCGCACATTTCTTAAATAACCTGCTGGCGGAAATTTTAGTCCATATTGATACTGGAAATTTAATTTTTACAAATGACATTTTCATAGTCTTGTTTTCTATTTTAGCTATTGTTTCACTTTATTTAATAATTATATCAATACGTCAGGAATGGAAATATATCAATAAAAGGTAGATATTCATGAATTTAAAAAGAATAGGGATTTTATTAATATTTGTCGGGATTTTCTTATCTGTATTTTTCATTGGTGATAAGACATATTTTGTCCCTGCATTAACAATTACGGTTTTAGGATTTTTTATAACTTTGGTAGGTTTTATAGAAGATGTTAAAAGAAGAAAAGATATTAACGATCAGCTTGATAAGGATATTGTAACTATTATACAGCCGTTAATTACAAAGTATTCAAATTTGAATAGGGAGTATAAATCATCTTTGTCCGAAGAGGACTATGCTCAAAAAAGGCTGGAAATGAATAAGAGTTTGGAATCTGAATTAAAGGAAAATCTACCTTATCTCGAATCCCGTGAGATTAAAAAGATAGTCATTGACTTTAATCGTGAACAGGATAAGATTAATTAATCCTTTCTTTATTTTTTGAGTTATTTTATAATGTACAAAAATGTACTACAAGGTTTTAAATAGTACATTAATCTAATAATTATATACAAAAGAGATTATTGTGATAAAATGTTTTCCCCAAGTTTAAAAGACATAAAAGAAATTGCTGAAAATGATGAATATAAAAGAATACCTGTAGCTTATGAGTTATTTTCGGATATAGCTACACCTATAGAGGTATTGAGAATTTTAAAAGGAATAAGTAAACACTGTTACATGCTTGAAAGTATTGAGGATTCTGAAAATTGGGGAAGATACAGTTTTTTAGGTTTCAATCCTTTATTGGAAGTTACCTGTCAGGACGGAGTTGTCCAAATCAAAGGTGATTGCAATTTTACAAAATTAACTGAGGATGTCGTTACAGTCAATACGGATAATCCCAGTGAAATAATCAGAAATCTGATAAAGAAGAATAAATCTCCAAAATTGGATAATTTACCACCATTTACAGGAGGGTTTGTAGGTTATTTTGCTTATGATTACATTAAATATGCTGAAAGCTCCCTAAATTTGGATGCTGAAAACCAGGATCACTTTAAAGACATTGACATAATGCTTTTTGATAAGGTAATCGCATTCGACAATTTTCGCCAGAAAATCATTATTATCGTAAACATGAAAACGGATGATATTGAAAATAACTACAAAAATGCATGTAAAGAGTTAAAAGAGATAGCTGATTTAATAATTAATGGTAAAAAATCAAAAATCACGCCGTTAAAATTAAAATCTGATTTTAAACCAGCATTTTCCCGTGAAGAATACGGCGAAATGGTTGTCAAGGCCAAAGAGTATATTCGTAATGGTGACATATTTCAGGTTGTTTTGTCCAATAGGATTGAAGCTGAAATCGAAGGAAGCCTCTTTGATACATATAGGGTTTTAAGAACAACCAATCCTTCCCCTTATATGTTTTATTTTTCAAGCAATGACATTGAAATTGCAGGAGCCTCTCCTGAAACTCTTGTAAAGGTAAACGATAAAAAGTTATACACTTTTCCTCTTGCAGGAACAAGGCCTCGTGGAAAAACTGAAAAAGAGGATTTGGAATTGGAAAAGGATTTGTTGGCTGATGAAAAGGAGTTGGCTGAACATAACATGCTTGTTGATTTGGGACGAAATGACATTGGAAGAATTGCTGAGCTAGGTTCTGTCTCAGTTGATAAATATTTGTCAATTGAAAGGTTTTCCCATGTGATGCATATTGGATCTACCGTAAGCGGAATTCTTAGAAGCGACTTGGATTCTTTGGTTGCTCTTGATTCAATTTTACCTGCAGGAACCCTATCCGGAGCTCCAAAAATCAGAGCCTGTGAGATTATTAATGAACTTGAAAACAATAAAAGAGGTATTTATGGCGGAGCCATTGGCTATATTGATTTGAGTGGAAATTTGGATACCTGCATTTCAATCAGAATAGCTTTTGCACGTAACAACAAGGTATTTATCCGTTCAGGTGCAGGAATAGTTGCCGATAGTGTTCCGGATAAGGAATTTGATGAATGCATGAATAAGGCCGCAGCAGTCATTAATGCATTAGAAATTGCAGATGGGGGATTGGAATGATTCTTTTAATAGATAACTATGACAGTTTTGCATATAATTTATATCAGTTGATTGGTGAGATAAATCCGGATATTGAGGTTTTTAGAAATGATAAGATTACTTTGGATGAAATCAAATCCCTGAATCCCCAGGCCATTGTTTTATCTCCGGGTCCGGGAAAACCTGAAAATGCGGGAATTTGCATTGACGTTGTCCGTGAATTTGTAGGAAAAATTCCAATTTTAGGAGTATGTTTGGGCCATCAATCAATTTGCGTTGCCTTTGGAGGCGTTGTATCTCATGCAAATAGATTAATGCACGGCAAATCATCTATAATTGAGGTTTCAGACAATCAGCTCTTTAAAGGCCTGGATTCTAAAATTACTGTAGGCCGTTATCATTCTTTAAGTCTCGTCGAGTCAACATTGCCTGATGAACTGGAGGTTATTTCAAAGGCATGTGATGATAATGAGATAATGGCCGTTAAACATAAAAAATATGATGTTTATGGATTACAATTCCATCCGGAATCAATTTTAACACCAGATGGTTTAACAATTATCAAGAATTTTTGTGAGGGTATTTAAATGATTAGGGAAGCTATTTTGAAAGTTTCAAGAAAGGAAGACTTAACATATGATGAGGCATATCAGACAATGGATGAAATAATGAGCGGTGAAGCAAGTGAAGTTCAGATGAGTTCCTATTTGACTGCAATGTCTATGAAAGGTGAAACAATTGATGAAATCACCGCTTCTGCTGAAGCCATGAGAAATCACTGTGTAAGATTATTAAATGATGTGGAAGCTCTGGAAATCGTTGGAACCGGCGGTGACGGATCAAATACATTCAATATTTCAACCACTTCTTCAATTGTCATTTCAGCTGCAGGCGTACCTGTTGCAAAACATGGAAACAGGTCTGCATCAAGCAAATGTGGGGCTGCAGATGTATTGGAGGAACTTGGCGTCAATATACAGATTGAACCTGAAAAAAGCCTTAGGTGCTTAAAGGAAAATAATATCTGCTTTTTGTTTGCTCAAAATTATCATATTGCAATGAAATATGTTGCCAGCGTCAGAAAAGAGCTTGCAATAAGAACCATATTTAATATTTTAGGCCCTTTAACCAATCCTGCCGGTGCAACAATGCAGGTTCTGGGGGTTTATGATAAAGAATTAGTAGAACCTTTGGCAAAAGTATTAAATAATCTCGGTGTTAAATCAGCATTGTCCGTTTATGGTGAGGATGGAATGGACGAAATATCTGCAAGTGATAAAACATTCGTCTGTGAAATTAGGGATGGAAAAACCAAATCCTATGAAATTGATCCAAGCGATTTCGGTTTTGAAAAATGCTTGAAAGAAGATTTGGTTGGAGGCGATCCAAAAGAAAATGCTCAAATTACGCTTGATATTCTTAAAGGTCAGAAAGGACCAAAAAGAAACGCTGTTGTTTTAAATTCTGCTGCAGGATTATTTGTTGCAGGTGCCGTTGAATCATTTAATGATGGTGTTAAACTGGCTGAGGAAATAATAGATTCAGGTAAGGCTCTAAAACAGCTTGAAAAATTTATTGAATTTACAAACAGTTGATTTTTATGTTAGATGAAATAGTTGAAAGAACGAAAGAAAGAATTGATTTGGAAAAATCAATCATTCCTCTTGATGATTTGAAAAGAGAAATATCCTATTTGGAATTTGATGATGAATTTGCCTTTAAAAAAGCCCTTCAGGATGAGGATATTTCTATTATTGCAGAGGTAAAAAAAGCTTCTCCTTCAAAAGGCTTAATCAGTGAGGATTTTGATTACCTCCAGATTGCAAAAGACTATGAGGAAGCTGGTGCATCAGCAATATCTGTTTTAACCGAACCTTACTTTTTTAAGGGTGATGACGATTATCTAAAAGAAATAGCTAAAAACGTTTCCGTACCTATTTTAAGAAAGGATTTTGTAGTTGATGAATACATGATTTATCAGGCCAAATATCTGGGCGCATCAGCAGTTCTCTTAATTGTTGCAATATTGGATATTGTGGATTTAAAGAAATATCTGGATCTGGCTCATTCTTTAGGTTTGTCTGCAATCGTTGAAGTTCATGATTCGACAGAAATAATGAAGGCATTGAGCGTCGGCGCTGAAATCATCGGCGTTAACAATCGTGACCTGACTGATTTTAGTGTGGATATAGAAAATAGTATTAACCTACGTAGATGTGTCGGTGAAGATATTGTTTTTATTTCAGAAAGTGGCATTAAAACAAAAGAAGATGTTACCAGATTAAAAGAAAATAATGTTGATGCAGTTTTAATAGGCGAAACTTTAATGAAAAGTGATGATAAAAAAGCTATGATTTCGGAGTTGAAAAATGGCTAAAATCAAAATCTGCGGATTGAAAAGATTGGAAGATATAGAAATAGTAAATAAATATAAACCTGATTATATTGGATTTGTATTTGCAGAATCTAAAAGAAAGGTCAATTATGATTTGGCAAAACAAATGAAAGATAATTTAGATTCTTCTATTAAATCCGTAGGTGTTTTTGTCAATGCTGATATTGATGAAATTCTTGAATCATATGACTTGGGAATAATTGACATTGCACAACTCCATGGAAATGAGAGTGAAGAATATATTGAGAAATTGAAGCAGAAATCCAACTATAATCTAAAAATCATTAATGCAATTGAAATGGACAGCGAAAAGGACTTGTTAGAATATGACAATTCAGTTGCAGATTATCTGTTGCTTGACAGTGGAAAAGGCAGTGGAAAAACCTTTGACTGGCGACTGATAAGAAAAGATTTAAAAAAAGAATTCTTTTTGGCTGGAGGATTAAATTCTCAAAATATTTCCCAGGCCATTCACGAATTCGACCCTTATGCTGTTGATTTAAGCAGCAGTGTTGAAACTAACGGTTATAAAGATGAATTAAAAATTAAAAAAGTCATGGAGGCAATAAATGACTAATGGAAGATACGGTGAATATGGTGGCCAATACATATCAGAAACTCTAATGAACGAATTGATTTACTTGGAAGAGCAGTACAATCATTTCATGAACGATCCGGATTTCGTTGATGAATTGAATACATTATTGAAAGAATATGCAGGAAGGCCCTCATTATTATATTATGCAAAAAGAATGACTGAAGATTTGGGTGGAGCAAAGATATATTTAAAACGTGAAGATTTAAACCATACCGGTGCACATAAAATCAATAATGTTTTAGGTCAGGTTTTGCTTGCTAAAAAAATGGGTAAAAGCAGAGTGATTGCAGAAACTGGTGCAGGACAGCATGGTGTAGCGACTGCAACTGCAGCAGCTCTTCTGGATATGGAATGTGAAGTCTTCATGGGAGAAGTAGACACAAAAAGACAGGCTTTAAATGTTTATAGGATGGAATTGCTTGGAGCAAAAGTTCACTCCGTCAAATCCGGAACAAAAACCCTGAAGGATGCAGTTAATGACGCATTCAGGGATTGGATAGCTAATGTTCATACTACAAATTATGTTATAGGTTCAACAATGGGTCCTCATCCATTCCCACAAATTGTAAGGGATTTTCAATCAGTAATAAGTGCTGAAGCACGCCAGCAAATCCTTGAAAAAGAAGGAAAACTGCCGACGGCTGTAGTTGCCTGTGTCGGCGGGGGAAGTAATGCGATGGGAGCATTTTTTAACTTTATCGATGATGAAGAAGTTGAATTGATTGGATGTGAAGCTGGAGGAAAAGGAGTTGATACTCCATATAATGCTGCAGCATTAACCAATGGACAAATTGGAATATTTCATGGTATGAAATCAATATTCAATCAGGGAGAATATGGCCAGATTGCTCCTGTTTATTCAATATCTGCTGGTCTTGATTATCCTGGCGTTGGACCGGAACATGCATATTTAAGAGATTCCGGCAGAGCCAAATATGTTCCAATCAACGATGAGGAAGCAGTGGAAGCATTTGAATACCTCTCAAAAATGGAGGGAATCATTCCGGCTATTGAAAGTGCTCATGCGGTGGCACATGCAATGAAAATCGCACCTGAAATGGATAAAAACGATATTATAATTATCTGTTTATCTGGAAGAGGAGATAAAGATGTTAAATCTATAGCTGATTATAGGGGAGTTGATTTAGGTGAGTAGAATACCAAACGCATTTAAAAACGGAACAGCATTTATCGGATTTTTAACGGCAGGTGATCCGACTACTGAAAAAACTGTAGAATATATTTTAGCTATGGAAGAAGCAGGCTGTGATTTGATAGAGATTGGAATACCATTTTCCGATCCTATGGCTGAAGGCGTTGTTATTCAGGATGCCAATGTACGTGCATTAAAGCACAGTACAACAACCGATGATGTTTTTGAAATCGTTAAAGAGGTTCGCCAAAAAACTGACATTCCACTAGTATTTTTGACTTATATCAATCCCGTATTTTTCTATGGATATGAAGAATTCTTTAAAAAATGCAGTGAATATGGTATTGACGGAATCATTTCACCGGACTTACCTTACGAAGAAAAAGGAGAAATTGCAGATATTGCAGCTCGAAATGATGTTGATGTAATTTCACTTATTGCACCTACATCAAAAGAAAGAATTCAAAAGATTGCAGGTGATGCAACTGGATTTATTTATGTTGTTTCATCATTGGGTGTAACAGGAATGCGTTCAGAAATAAAAACTGATTTAAATGCAATAATATCCGATATTCGTGATGTCACTGATTTGCCGGTTGCTGTTGGATTTGGTATTAACACGCCTGAACAGGCATCAGACATCTCTAAAATATCTGATGGTGTAATTGTTGGAAGTGCAATAGTTAAAATCATTGAAAAATATGGTGAAGATGCTACAGATGAATTAAAGAAATATGTGGCCGATATGAAAAATGCTTGCTTGAGATAAGAAAATATTTATAATACATAATTGACATAATATTTAATATTATTCGAAATTTTTAACGATTAAAAATTAGAGGATTATTTATGTTTAAAGCTGAATTAAGTGATTCTAGTATTTTAAAAACCAGTTTTGATGCAATTTCATCAATTGTTGATGAAGTTCAAATACAAACTGACAGTGAAGGCATGAGATTAGATGCCTTAGACCGTAGTCACATAACATTTGTTCATTTAGAGCTCAAATCTAGTTTATTTGATGAATATATTTGTGATGTCCCTGAAAAAATCAACATAGATACTGATGAATTTATGAGGGTTCTTAAAAGGGCTAAATCTCAAGATAGAGTTTTAATGTCTGTAGATGAAGGTAATTTCATCATTACTTTCGAAGGAGATGCTACAAGAACATTCAAAATAAGATTAATTGATATTGAGTATGATAATCCTACTCCTCCTCAAATTAATCATCCAACTTCATTCAAAGTTCGTTTCTCTATCTTAAAAGATTCAATCAACGATATAGAAATATTCTCAGATAAAATTGCTTTGGAAGTTGATGAAGATTACTTCATTGCATCTGCTGATGGTGAATTTGGTGATGCAAGTATCAAATATCTCCATGGCGAAAATATTACTGAGCATGAAAAAGCATTGTTCTCTTTAGATAAAATCAGAGAAATGCTCAAAGCAGATAAATTTTCAGAGGAAGCTGAAATTAGCTTAGGTACTGACATGCCATTAAGTTTAACTTTAACGATGGTTACCGGTGATGGTAAGCTTAGTTTCTTGCTTGCTCCAAGATTAGAAACAGATGATTAACTCATTTGTTTTTTCTTATTTTTCTTTTTAAAAACCATCAGAGATGATAATAAGTGGATTTATATCAATATTTACGTAAAATTCAGAAAAAAGAACGTGACAATGGTACATTAGCTCATGTTGAAGAAACTTTTTATGATGATATTCACAATTATATTAATGAATTGAAAAAATCCGCTATTGATGATCCATTTTCTGATGTTTACAATACTTTAAACGAGGCTAGAAGAATAGCTACTGAAATTTGCGAAAGGCGTGAGCATAAAATTACAAATGCTGCCGTATTGAATATGAACAGATCATATCATCTTTTTTCAGGAAAGCAGGAATTTGATTTGGTCGATTCAATGCCTCTTAACCTGACTCCGGAAGAGGAAACTTTCTATTTTTCAATAATCGAAACGCTGAAAAACCACAGGTTAAACCTTTCAGGCCAGGAAATAACTAAAACTCCTTCTGACGATGTTGAAGACGTTGATGAAGAGGAAACTCCAGAAGTTACTTCCAATTCCTTAAGTGACATTGCTGATGCTGCAATGGATGAAATTAAATCTGTTGATGATATATTGGATAAGGCCGATGAATCTTTAGGTTCTAATGAAGAAAAACCAAGTGAAGATGCTCCTGTAAAATCCGGAGATGAAGTTTTGGACAGGATTGATGAAATATCTAATGCCAAAGTAATCACTGATGAGAAAAGGGAACCTATTGAAAAGCAGATTTCCAAGCCGAAAGCTCCTGAAGTTAAAAAAGAGGTTTCTGCTAAATCCGGTGATTTCGATGATATTGAAATCTTGGACAATGATGATCAGTTCATTGATTTGGATGCTCCTAAAAGGACTAGAGAATCTGAAATCGTTACTATTTTGGTTTTGGATGAGGTTGATTCCATTATGGGCATCGATGAAAAGGTATACGGTCCGTTCAGATCACAGGACATTGTAACCCTGCCAAAAATTAATGCAAATATTTTTGTAAAAAATAGAAAAGCCCGTTTTGTTAAAATATAACTCTTTTTAAAAACTTCTTGATTTTTAAAATTTCGATTTTCATTCTAAATAGAAATTTTTCGATAAAAAAAGTATTAAAATTAGTATATGAAAGTTAGGGTTAATTTAATGAATGATAGAAGAACCTATATACCACCTAATTCGCCCCTCGTCGAGACAATGATATATGGGCTGAACTTCAAAAAAGTTTTTACATCTAAATATTCACCACAATATCAATTCTCCAAATTTGATTGGAGTGTTTTTAATAGAATACTCTTTCCACTTCATAAAAACACCAGCAGATATAAATAATTATATTAGTGTTTTAGAATAAGATATTTTCATTCAAAACTATTTATAATTTCGTGTTTTTAAAAATAAATATTGTTTTTAGAATATAAAATTGCTTTTAGAATAGAATATTGCTTTAATTTGGTAATAAGTAATGGATGAAACTTTCATATACTTTGATGTTCATAATATCATATAACATCTTAGGATGTTTGGTGGCAAAATGCTAACCTATAGTTTTTATGTTGAATAGGGATGTGTCAAAATTTGTTTAACAAATTTTCCTTATTCAATTTTAAAAAATCTTGTTTTTTATAGTATTTAATATTTAATAAATCATAATTAGTTAGATTATTTGATTCTTGGTCAAACTTAAAATAATTGGGATAATTCCATCCATTAATATGCAAAATATATGTATCTTCAAATATTAATTCAATATTCCATTTTACATCATCGAAAAAATGTAAACAATGGCAATCAACAGTACTGAATAAAAATTCATGGCAATACCATTTATATCAAGTTATTGAAGAATAAACATAATATTAATAATCAATAAGTCAAATAACACAAAAATAATATAGATTTTTTGTTGCCCGTATACTATACAAAATATTTACTACTTTTAACTCTCAAATTATAATATAAAACTAAGAAGCATATATATTTTTATTACTTTTTTTTACACATCATATTCAATTTTATGAATATTTATAATAAAATAAATTAAATAATACATTAATTAATATAACATCAACATTATCATATTGAAAACATAACATTGCTCTCTAAACAACTATCCTAAGTGAAATTAGAAACCACAAAGTCAATATGATTAAATTTGAAATGACAAAAAAGCACAAAAATATAGTGTAGAAAACCACAAAAATATAGTATGAAAAAGCACAAAAATATAGTGTAGAAAACCACAAAAATATAGTATGAAAAAGCACAAAAATATAGTGTAGAAAACCACAAAAATATAGTATGAAAAAGCACAAAAATATAGTTTAATGAGGTTGACAACATGTCAGAATTATATTATAAAAGAATACTGGATGAAATAATTGAAAAAAGGCTTAAAATGGTTGGCGCAGTTGTTATTGAAGGTCCAAAATGGTGCGGAAAAACAACAACAGCAAAACAACATGCAAAAAGCATTTTACAACTGCAGAATCCTGATAATAGGCAAAATTATTTAGAATTGGCTGAAATAATGCCTTCAAAATTATTAGAAGG
The DNA here is from genome assembly GCA_017434555.1 of Methanobrevibacter sp. Classification (GTDB taxonomy): domain Archaea; phylum Methanobacteriota; class Methanobacteria; order Methanobacteriales; family Methanobacteriaceae; genus Methanocatella. The sequence goes on from JAFRFB010000013.1 coordinate 132,130, forward strand.
TGAAAAACCTAGATTAATTGACGAATGGCAGGTTGCACCCGTATTATGGGATGCCGTAAGAACAAAAATAGACAATACTCCAGGATACGGACAATTTATCCTAACAGGCTCAACAAGCGTTAACAATGATGAAATTATGCACACAGGAACCGGACGAGTAAACAGAATGACAATGCTACCTATGAGTTTATATGAAAGCAAAGAGTCTAACGGCAGAATATCAATTTTGGAATTATTCAAGAATCCTGACATGAATATTGATGGAATTGAATCAAATTTAACAATTGAAGATTTAGCATTTGCAACATGCCGAGGAGGATGGCCAGAAAGCATCATACAAACGGATAGAGAAGCACAGTTATTTGTTGCCGAAAATTATGTTGACAACATTTGCAAATCAGACATATCTACAGTTGATAGAGTTAAAAGAGACCCAAACCGAGCAAAAAAAATATTAAGATCATATGCAAGAAACAATTCCACAGAAGCAACAAAACAAACAATCCTAAAAGACGTTAAGGGAAATTATCCAGACATGGCTTATTCCACATTGGACGATTATCTAAAAGCACTATCCAAATTATTTGTCACAGTTGACATTCCAGCCTGGAATCCAAATATACGATCAAAATCAGCAATGAAATCATCAGATAAACGAGAATTTATCGACCCTTCAATAGCAGCAGTTCTTTTAAATTTAGACCCTGATGGATTACTGTTCGACTTGGATACCTTCGGACATATATTTGAAAACTTATGCATGAGAGATTTATCAGCATACACTTCTTCTATGGGAGGACAAGTATTTTACTATAGAGACCGTTACGGCTTGGAATGTAATTGTGTATTAACTTTAAAAAATGAAGATTATGCATTAATAGAATTTAAATTGGGAAGTACAAAAATCGAAAAAGGAGCAAAAAACTTATTAAAACTGGACAGCCTCATTAAAAAGACAATTTCAGAAACTGACTTATATATCAAAGAGCCGAAATTTTTAGCAGTAATAACCGGAGGAAAATTTGCCAAAACAAGAAAAGATGGTGTAAAAGTCATTCCAATAGGATGTTTAAGATAACATCCTATTAAAAAACATTTTTGAAAATTCAAAAAGTAAATCATAATCCAAAAGCAATTGGAAACATAGAATATGAAAAATTTAATGAATGATTTCCCAATAATTTTTCAAAGAATTTACACCAAATATAGAGTCAATATGGTGAAAAAACTATACAAAATATAAACACCTGCTAAAAAAATCCAAATCAATTCCTTAAAATAATACTTCTTTTTTAGAAATATCACTATAATACATTTAATAAAATAATAAAATAAGTCATATTAAGTTAATTAAGAAAAAAATTAATATTAATTATCCATAAGTTAAATTACGCTCAAATTATACATAATGGATTTTGCCAGTATACTATACAAAATATTTAGTACTTTTCGCTTCAGCATAAAATTTAATATCAGTTCATATTAATATTTGTGGAGTCAAAATTTGCATAACTTTAAATACTCTTAATAATATAACTATATCCCATATCTATTTGTAATATTAAAAAATTATTTATTATAATTTGGATTTTTGCTGTTTGTAGACATAAACGGTTACTATGCAGTTTTTATCTCTAACGTCTTTTGATAATAATCGAGCTTAGATAAATTTGCAATTAGATTTATAATGACTATTTAATTAAGCACTTTTCAGTGCGTATTAAAATAAAAAAATAAAGGAAATAATGGTGGAAAAATGAAAATACCAAAAGAAAAAAGAACATATTGTCCACATTGTAAAAAACATACAATTCATGAACTCCACACAGCTAAAAAAAGAAAAGCTAGTGAGTTAACTTGGGGACAAAGACAATTCAGACGTGTTACTGCTGGTTACAGAGGTTATCCAAGGCCTTTACCTGCTGGAAACAAACCGGTTAAAAAATTAGACTTAAGAGCTAAATGTAAAGAATGTGGTAAATCTCACATTAAACAATCTTTCAGAACAGGAAAACCTGAATTTGTAGCAAAATAGGTGGTTAACATGGTTAGTAAAGGTAGAGGAAACTTTTTAAAAGTTAAATGTTTAGATTGTGACAATGAACAAATAATCTTTGATCGTGCAGCTTCTGACGTTAAATGTATTATTTGTGGTAAAACTCTTGTTAAATCTCGTGGTGCTAAAGCTAAAATTACAGCACACATCGAAAAAGTTTTAAACTAAATTTTTTAGTTTTTAACTTATTTTTAACTATTTTTTAAATTTTACTTGTTTTTGGGGTGATTTTCATGGTAAGAAAAAGTCAAGAATGGCCAGATGAAGGGGAACTTATTGTAGGTACTGTTTACAAAGTTCTTAATTATGGTGCATTCGCTAAATTAGAAGAATATCCAGGCAAAGAAGCTTTCATTCATATTTCTGAAGTTTCTGCTGGTTGGGTAAAAAATATTAGGGATCACGTTAGAGAAAATCAAAAGATTGTATGTCGTGTTCTCAGAGTAAACCCTAAAAAAGGACATGTTGATGCTTCTTTAAAAAGAATCCGTGAAGATCAAAGAACTAAAAAAATCCAACATTGGAAAATTGAACAGAAAGCAGAAAAATTCTTGGAATTGTCTGCTAAATCCTTAGATAAAGATTTGGATGAAGCTTACGATGAAGTCGGTTACGAGCTTATGGATATCTTCGGTGATATCTACGGTGCTTTTGAAACCGCTGCTGATGAAGGGGCTGAATCTTTAACTGAAGAAGGAATACCTCAAGATTGGGCAGATGCTATTACAGAAATAGCTCAGAAAAATATCACCCCTCCTGAAGTTCATATTAACGGTTATGTTGATATAGAAACTTTCGTTCCTAATGGAGTTGAAATCATTATCGACGCCCTCAAGGCTGCTGAAGATAATGGTGATGAAGAAGAAGAAATCAAGGTCCAATGTGTAGGTGCTCCAAGATACAGAATCACTGTCAAATCAACAGATTATTTGCTTGCTGAAAAAGCACTTAAAGCTGCAGCTGACAGATGTATTGCTGTTGTTGAAGAATCTGAAGGAAACGGTTCATTTTTAAGAGAGTTAGATGATTAGATTCTTATGAGTATGAAAATGCATAAATGTCCAGATTGTGGAATTTATACTTTAGAGGATAAATGCCCTAAATGTGAAGGGGAACTTAAAGTTATTTATCCTCCAAAATTTTCTATTGAGGATAAATACGGCAAGTATCGTCGTATATTAAAAAAAGAATTAAGGGGTAAAAATGAAAGCCGCTGAAATTACTATTTTAGAAGAAGTAGAATTAGATAATCCTATTTTTATTGAAGCATTACCTGGTGTTGGTCATGTGGGCAAATTAGTTGCAGATCATATGATTGATGAACTTGACGCAACAAAATTTGCTGAAATCTATTCTCCAACCTTCCCGCCACAGGTTTTGGTCGGTGAGGACGGTATGATTGAAAACATGATTAATGAGTTATATTATATCCGTGATTTGGGTGAAGAAAATCAGGATGTCATTATAATCGGAGGAAATACCCAATCCTTATCTCCGGACGGCCAGTATATTGTTTGCAGTGAAATCCTGGAATTTTTAGAACCTTATAACATCTCTAGAATTTTCACCTTAGGTGGAGTGCCTACCGGCCAGCCTATTGAAAATCCAAGAGTTTTAGGTGCAGCCAGTGATGAAGCTCACATAGAACTTTTAAAAGAAGTCGGCGTTGAGATGAGATCCAACGATGGTGGAATCGTCGGTGCTTCCGGTTTGTTTTTAGGTCTAGGAATGCGTAAAGGAATATATGGGGCTTGTCTAATGGGTGAAACCCCAGGTTACTTTATTGATGCAGAATCTGCAGAAGGCGTTTTATTGAAATTAGCTGAATTACTTAATTTCGAAATCAATACAGAAAAACTCGATGAAAGAGCTGAAGAAACTAGACAAATGTTAGCTAAAGCTCAACAAATGGAACAGGATTTAATCAATCGTGCTAATGCAGGAAACGCTGATGATTTAAGATATATTGGATAATTATCCAATTTTTATTTTTTTTATGAACGTTATTGTTATTCCCGATGGTGCAATGATAATCGTGCCATTAATTGAAAAGAACGGACATACTTATTTGTCTCCAACTAATTTTTCCAAATATAATAATGAAGTCAATTTAAACCCTGATTTTAAGGTTAATCTCTCCAGTGAAACTCCGTCAGGCGTTCGGGGAAGAATTTCTCTTTTGATGCCATTGCTTGATAAGGCTGATGCTGCAATTATTTTAGGCAGAAGACCGGCCAATTATACTAGAATGTATGATGTTTTAAACGAACTGATTTTATTTTGCGGTAACGGCTGCAATAATGCTCATTCACTTGCGGTAAGTATTGTAAGTCAAATGGATATCCCCATTTTGAAACTTCGCTATCCAACCAATCGTGAAGAGTTAATTGGTTTGATTTCAAAGGTTAATTTATTTTTAAAGGATTTTGACCCTTCAATCGTTGATGATTTAAACGCCGATTTAAAAAAGGATAGTGAAAAACTTCCATTAACTGACTTTGAAAAAATTTTTAATCAATCAATTTAATATTAATTATTATGTTGGTCAATGCAGATTTTCATATTCACAGCTGTTTTTCAATGGCATCATCAAAAGATATGCTTATTAATAATATTGCTCCTAAGGCCAAACTTAAGGGTTTAAGCCTTTTAGGGACTGGTGATGGGCTTCATCCAAAATGGCTTGATATTATTGAAGAAAATACCGTTAATTCCGGTGATGGAATCTATTCAACAGATGATGCTGATTTTGTCATAACAACTGAAATTGAAGGCAAAAACAAGATTCACCATTTGATAATCATTCCCGATATCGATATTGCACGGGAAATATCAGATAAACTGCCCTCAAAAAATAAGAATGTGGACGGAAGGCCAAAGACTAATTTAAATGGTGCTGAAATTTTAGAGTTGGTTCGCCAATATGATTGCTTGATCGGTCCGGCTCATGCATTTACTCCATGGACGGGTATGTACAAATCATTTGACAGTATTTATGACTGCTATGAAAAGAAGGTTGATTTTGTTGAGCTGGGTTTATCTGCCGATACCAATATGGCCGATACGGTTAGTGAACTGAAGGACTTTACATTTTTGTCTAATTCAGATGCACATTCCCCATGGCCCCACAGATTGGGTCGTGAATTTAATCAAATTGAGCTTCAAGATATTTCATTTTCATCCATCAAACACTCGATTAAACATTCAAAAATTAAAGCAAACTATGGTCTTGTTCCAAACCTTGGAAAATATCACATGACCGCATGTACCAAATGCTTCAAGTTGGTCGATCCCGAAATTGCCAAGACTAACAAAATGAAATGCGGCTGCGGAGGAAGAATTAAAAAGGGTGTTGACTTTAGAATCTCTGAAATTTCTGATTTCGATAAAGCTCATCATCCGGACTTCAGACCTCCATACGTTCATCTGATGCCTTTGGCTGAACTGATTTCAACTGTTTATGATAAGGGTGTTACAACAAAGACTGTTCAAAACATCTGGCAAAAGTTAATAGATGCTTTTGGAAATGAGATTAATGTATTGATCAATTCAGATATTGATGAAATTGAAAAATTTGACTTGAAGGTGTCAAAGGCAATCGAAGCTTTTAGAGATAACACCATTGATATCATACCTGGTGGGGGCGGCAAATATGGTGAAATCAAATTTGATTTGCCAAAAATAGAAGAAAAAAAGCCCAAAGTCGTAACTTTGGATAATTTTTAAACGGACTTGGAGGGATTTGAACCCTCGATCTTAAGATTAGGAGTCTTACGCCCTTCCAGACTAGGCTACAAGCCCATAAAGTATTTATTATTCTGAAAATTTCATTAAAAAAAGTAGTTTTTATGAAAGCGGACCCGCCGGGATTTGAACCCGGGGTCTTCGGATTAGAAGTCCGACGCCCTATCCAGCTAGGCTACGGGCCCTCATAAATATCATTTAACTATTTTGTTTTTCTTATTATATATAGTTAATTATTTTTGTGCGAAAATTTGGTATCTTTATCTTTTTAGTTGTCTTTGTTTTTAATTTCTGTTTTGTATGTTAATCTTTCAATTTTTTTTAAAATGTAATATTTTATTAATACATAGAATAAAACTACTAATATGAATGAATTTGAACCAACTTTTTTACCATTTAATAAAAATAAAGATAATGTGGATATTGTTTATGAAAGTGTAACGTTAAATAAACAGTTAATTGATGAATTGTGTGCTGATAACGATTTTGATTTGATAATTGTGGCAGCAGCATGTATAACATTAACGAAGTATGTCAACTCCACTGAAATTTTCATTGGAGTCAATGATGCTCTTTTAATGTTCAATGATGAGGATAGGGATAAAACAGTGTCTGATTATATGGATACTGTCCGAAAATATTTAAATCGGCCAAATATCGCTGATGGGGAAACTTTTTTCAACATCTATTTCGATGATGCTGATGCTGATGATGAAAGCGTCAATTTATTCGTTGGTGAAAATTCATTAAAAATAAGGTTCGATTCAAACAAATACACCACTTCCTATATGAGATCATTTTTAAGAAGCATCAATAAGGTCATCACTCAATTCAGCCATCATGGAATTGAAAAGCTTAAAATCAGAGATATTGCTCTCAGGAAAGAAGAGCCTGTCCCTAAGTTCAAACTGAAAAGAAATCCCCTAATCAATGAATTGCTTGAAAAACAGGCCAATAAGACTCCTGATAAGATTGCTTTAATAAATTGCGGTAAAAAATATACATTTAAAGAGATTAACGATGAGGCAAATAGAATTGCCAATGCATTAATTAAGAGAGGATTCAAGGAAGGAAGTTCAATTGCATTTCTGCTTGAACGTAATAAAACTCTCATCACAACATTTTTAGGAATTATTAAGGCGGGTTGTGTTGCAATTCCTTTGGATGCTAATTTTACTGACGAAAAAATGAGTTACATTAAGGAAAACAGTGATTCGAAATATATCGTCACATATGAGGATATTGAGGATGCAATAAATCCCGATGATTTAATAAGTGAAGGGGATGCCAGTTTTCCGGAGGTTGACTTAAAGCCGGATGCCCCTATATTCCTTTTATACACATCAGGATCTACAGGTAAGCCTAAGGGTGTTATTTCAACTCACTGCGGAATATCTAACTTGACAACCGTCCACATCAAGACAAATTATAAAAAACTACTGTCAATCTCTTCAATTGCCTTTGACATTTCAGAAGAGGATATTCTGGTTGCTTTGACCAATGACATGGAATTAATATTTGCAAATGATGATGAAATCCAGGATATTGTATTGCTGGCCCGTTTAATTGAAGATACTGAACCTGAATTCGTTAACCTGACTCCTTCAAGGCTTCTGTCATACCTACAGGTTCCTGAATTCTGCCAGGCACTGAACAGGTTCGTCGGTGTTGGCTGTGGAGGAGAGCCATTTACAAGGAATGTCTATGATTCAATTAAAAAGAATGCGGATATAGTTGTCTATAACGGTTACGGGCCTTTGGAAACAAGCCTGACTTCAAATTCAAAAAAGATTATCAATCCTGACTACATTACCAACGGAAAGCCGCTGCTGAATTTTATCACTGATGTTCGTGACATTGACGCTAAATTACTGCCTTATGGAGTTATTGGGGAACTCTATATCGGAGGACTTGGTGTCAGTAAAGGTTACTATAAGATGGATGAGAAAACAAAAGAGGTATTTGTCACAATCAATGGCGTACCTTATTATAAGTCTGGAGACAATGCTATTCAGCTTCCGTCAAATGAAATAGTCATTAAGGGAAGAATTGACAATCAAATTAAGTTAAGGGGCCAAAGGGTAGAACCTGAGGAAATCGAACAGGTTATCCTGAAATATGATGATATCAAGAATGTTGTTGTCATGATTCAGGAATTGAACAGCGAAAAGCATTTGTGCGCATATTTCACTGCCAAGTCAGAAATAGATATCGAAGACTTGAGAAATTACCTGGCCAACATACTTTCGTCATATATGGTTCCGACGTTTTTTATCCAGCTGGATGAATTTCCCGAAACCACCAGCGGTAAAATTGATAGAAAACGTTTCCCTAAACCAAAATTCGAAACAGAAAATGTAAATCCTGCAAATGATTTCGAAAAAACTCTGTATGATTTCTGCTGTGATATTCTGGACTTCAGGGATTTTGGTGTTACGGATAATCTGTTTAAATTGGGGTTTACATCTTTAACGTTGATGAAACTGAATTCGGACATCTACCATAAGTTCGATGTATTGCTGAAGCACACTGATTTGATGGATCATCCTACAATAAGGGAAATTTCATCATTACTGGAAAATAACTCTCCAGTCAGTGAAATAGAAAAAATTAAACCTGTAAGCTCCAATAAGTATCCAATGTCCTCCCAACAGAAGAGATTATATGTTCTTTATCGTAAAGATCCGACTTTAACCAACTACAATCTGCCGAATCTTCGCAAATTCAAAAAGCCTGTGGATGTTGACCGGCTGGAAAATGCAATCAACAAAGTGATTGCCATTGAGGAGATACTCAGAACCTCATTGCATGTGGAAAATGGAGAATACATCCAAAAAATCCATGAAAGAAGAGACATTAAGGTAGATTTTGTTAAACTGGATGATGATGCAGATATTGATGAAGTGCTCTACAGTTATGTTTGCCCGTTTAATCTTGAAGATGAACCTCTCCTTAGAATAAAGGTTCTGGAATACAAAGGGGAATGTTATGTATTCAGGGATATGCACCATATTCTGGGAGACCAAATCAGTAATGACATATTGTACAATAAAATCAGGGACGCTTATTATGGCAGGCCAATCTATCCGGAAAGAATCCAATATAAGGACTATACATTCTGGGTTAAAAAACAACAGGCTATTGAAGCTGATTACTGGAAAAACAAAGTGGTTTCAGATACGGGAAGCATGATTTATGCTGATTTCAACAGGCCGTTGGTTCAGACTTTCAATGGTGAGAAAATATCTTACAGTCTTGATAAAAAAGCCATAGAAAAGCTTGCCATGGACAACAACACGACCATTTACAAGTTGCTCCTTTCCCAGTTTGTAATATTGCTCCATAAATACACCAATGAGGATAATGTGCAGATTGGGACTGTAACAAGCGGAAGAACCCATCCTGATGTTCAAAGTACTATGGGAATGTTTGTAAATACTTTGCCGTTCATTCAGTCAGTATCCAGCGAAGATACCTTAAAGGAAACTCTAATTAAAACTGAAGATGAATTATCAAGCTTATTTGCCAATCAGAATTATACGATAGACCAGATTATTGCAGACCATAATGTATCAACAAGCAGTTCCCACAATCCATTGTTCAATATTGTATTCCTGCAGAATACTGCTGATGGATTTGAAAACGAAGTGGAATGGGACGAATCCAAATTCGATTTGACATGTAAATTAAAGAACAGTGAATCTGACCTGACAATTGAATTTGATTACAATAAGGACATTTATGCTTTCGATAAGATAAACGAAGTATTAGAACATTTTATCTATTTAATCGACAACATTGATGGAAATATAGATAAAAAAGTAAAGGATATAAAAATATTGTCTCCTGCACATGAAGAAATGATAATGAAAATGGCAGGTTTCAACAGGGATGTCATACATGAACCTATAGTCGTTTCATTTAAAAAGCAAGTGGAAAAATATCCTGAAAAAGTCATTTTGTCCAATGACGAGGCCTCCTTTACCTACACAGACCTGAACTTAAGGACTAACAGTCTTGCGAATTACCTGAAAGATAAGTGTGGTGTTAAAAAACAGGACAATATCGTACTGATTGCCAACCGTAGCATAGAATCAGTTGTGGGGCTCTTGAGTATTATTAAATTAAATGCCGTTTATGTTCCGGTCAGCCCATTTTCTCCTAAAGAAAGGATAAATCATATTATCGAACAGGTCAATGCAAAGGTAATTCTCACCAACATTGAACTGGATGTGGAGGATGTCGATATTGTTAATATGGAGCAGGAATCCATATATGATTACGATAATGGCGATATTGAATCAACTCATGATGATTATTTATGCATACTACACACTTCCGGTACCACAGGGGTTCCTAAAGGGGTTCAGATTACCCATTGGAACATGGAAAACTTCCTGGTCACTGCCGAAGACAGGTTCGGAGGCAAGGGCTGTGAAGTCTTTTATCATACAACCAATATTGGCTTTGACACATCATTGTTTGAAGTGCTCTTCCCTTTATTGTATGGAATGCATCTCTATGTTATTAATGAAAACTATGACTTTACAAAAATCCCTGAAAACATTATAAGGCAAAAATCAATGCTGAACATTGTTCCAGCCAAATTAAAGATGTTTTTAGGTCTTGTTAACTTTGACAGGGTAATGAAAAGTATGGGCCAGTTAATACTCATCGGTGAGATTTTGACTGAGAACTTCGTAAAGGAACTTCGCCAGAATTATCATCCAATTATGTATAACGCTTACGGGCCTTGTGAAGCAACAGTATTTGTCAGTCTTAAGGAAATACCTCCTTCAGATGAAGTAACTATTGGAAAAGCCAACGTCAATACTCAGATTTATATCTTAAATAATGAAAGGCAGTTGTCTCCAATAGGCATTCCTGGAGAACTTTGCATTGGTGGAAAACAGGTATCTGATGGATATCTTAAAAAACCTGACCGGACAGACAAAGTGTTCATCGACAATCCCTTTGGTGAAGGCAAACTGTACTGTACGGGAGATTTGGCATTTCTCGGAAAGGATGGGGACGTACATTTCCTTGGAAGAATAGACTCACAGATTAAACTTAACGGTCAGAGAGTGGAAGTTGATGAGGTCAACAAGCAGATTGAAAAAAATAAAGACATCAATCATGCAGTAACCATACCTAATCCAAACAAGACGCAATTGTACTCTTACATAGTCTCCGATAAGATTATTGATATAGACAAATTGCTGAATGATTTGGAACTTTCCCTGATTTCATACATGATTCCGGCATCAATAATGCAGGTTGACTATATTCCAATTAACAGTAACGGAAAAATCGATACTAAAAAATTGCCGATGCCTAAAGTGAGCAAAAATAAATATAGGCCTCCTAGCAATGACATTGAAAGGTCAATAGTTAAAATCTGGGAGGATGTCTTGGATGTCAGGCGTATTGGAATTAACGATAATTTCTATCATCTGGGCGGAGATTCGATTAAAGCTATCCGTATTGTTTCATTGCTTCAAAATGAGGGTATCATTTGCAATCCAAAAGATATGTTAAACTATAAAACTCCTTATTTAATAGCTAAAAATGTTAAGGACGTGGATGAGATTTCCTATCCTGCTGTTGAAGGCAAAGTGGATTTCCTTCCTATTCAGAAATATTACTTTGATGAGATTAAGAGAAACAATTACACTCAGGAGTTCATCCTTGAATCTAAAAGCGATCTGGATATCAATATTCTGCAGAAGGCTTTTGACGAATTGACGAATGTTCATGATATGATGAGAGCATCATTTAAAATGGAAAATGGAGGGCCCGTACAGGAAATATTGCCGTTGGACTCAAGAATTTGTGAAATAAATGAAATTAAAATTTCCGGCGATTTTGATGAATGCATTGAAAAGATTATTCTCGATGGAAATGACTCTCTTGATGTTTTCGATAGGCTGATGGATGTTAGTCTCACCCGCCATGAAGGTAAATCATATCTTGTATTTGTTGTTCACCATTTAATCATTGACGGAATCAGCTGGTCAGTATTGTTGGATGATTTAACCTATATCTACAATCAATTGATTATGGGTAGGGAAATTGGCATTATCAGACCTTATCCTTATAAGTCATGGGTGAGGGATGTCAGGAATTTTGTAGAAGATATTTCAGATGATGAAAAGCAGCATTGGATTGAATTGAATGGATTATTGGACGATTCAGAAATAGGGGGTAAATTTAAACGCTTTAACTTTAATATAAATGATGTCAGCTATGATTCGGATAATTCTTTAATGTTGTCTGAAGAGGAATTCTTGGCATTGGCAATTGTTCGAGCATATAAAAAGACGTATGGCGAAGACATTATCCTCAACCGTGAATCTCACGGGCGTGATGAAACATTGGCTAATGTTAATAGAACTGTCGGATGGTTCACTACTCAATATCCTGTATCTGTTAAAGTTAGCGGCAATTATGATGATGTATCATTAATGATCGATATATTGAACCTTAAAAATGCATTCAAGCAAGTCAATAATTTGGGATTGAATTACTTCTCTCTAATATATATTACCGAAGAATTAAAATTTAAGCACTGTCCAGTCACTTTCAACTTTTTAAGCACAGAATTCAAATTTAAAAATGAACTTTTCGAATCACGTGACCTGTCGACCGGTGATGATAAAATCGGTGAAGCATTGTCTGAAAATATCCATTACGGTATTGATTTGAATATTTTCAATTCAGATGATGGTTATATGGTTTACGGTAAATCTTCTGATGGCACATACCTTGATGACCACTTATCCGAATTCATTGATAATATTAAATCCGAATTGGAGTTCATATCTCACTCGGATAAGGCTATTATCACAGGTTTATCCGAATCCCAGTTGGGTATCTACTTGGATGAAAAGGTCAACAATAAGGGCACAGCCTATTCAACTTACAAAATTCTTGAATGTGATTTGAACATGCCGGTCAGTGAAATCCGGGAAGCTATTTTGGCCGTAATCGACAAACATCCGATTTTAAAAGGAAGAATAGTTGACAATGACATTCATCCCCTTTTAATCTGTGATGCCAATCCGGACATTGATGTGGTTGACAGTGATGATTTATCCGCTCTTGTAAGGGAATTTGACTTTGAAAAATCACTTTCATATTTCTATATCATTGACAGAAAGGACAGGAAGGCAATATTTTATGATGTGCATCATGTAATCAATGATATTTTCTCCCGCAGATTAATTGAAAGGGATTTAATTGCTGCATTGAAAGGTAAATTGGAGGCTCCTATTGATTTGGGCTTTATAAATGCTTTTAAGGATTCATATGAATCCCAATTTGAAAACAGTTATGAATCTGCACATGAATATTATGCCAATGAACTGGCCGATCTTGAAGAAGTCAATGCATTTCCAAGAGATGTCAATGGAACTAGTGGTGTTGTTTCATTCCGTATTCCTAACCTCAGAAGTCGTGTGGATGAATTTGCACATTCTAATGGAATTACTGTAGGAAATGTTTTAACTGCAGTTTTCGCTTATACATATTCCCGATTTGCAGGCAGTGAAAAGGTTTACTTCAATTTCACTGAACATGGACGTCATGAGGATTATGCACAAAATGCCGCAGGAATGTTTACCCGTACAATTCCGATTTTAGTGGATTGTCAGGATGATCTTATTGAAAATTATTTGAGGTATTTCTCTGATTTGGCATTGGATTGTATGGTAAACAGCATTTATCCTTTCAGATTGCTTGCATCGGAATTCAATTTAAATAACAATGTACTTTTCGAATATAATTTTGACATGAATGATGTATCTCATGTTGACAATCTTGTTGTAGATGACTGGTATGTCGATTTGATTTCTCAATTCCTCTGTGTTCTCAATGATTCCGGAGATGACTTTGTAATCAGCGTATATCATAGCGATAAATATTCCAGGGAAAATATAATCCGTTTTGTTAAAGCATACTCCAGAATTTTAACCCAAATATTGGATAAAGATACATTGGCGGATATTGACTATATTTCAGATGATGACTTGAAGTTATTGGATAGCTATAATCAAACAGAGCATGTTTTGAAGTATGATGATGTTTTGGATGCTTTTAATGACAATCTTTCCAAAAACCAGGATAACACTTTGGTTTCTTATAATGATGTAAGTTATAGCTATGGCGAAGGCGCATTCATTGCCAAATCTATAGCTGATGATTTGAAAGAGTTGGGAGTTGAAAAAGGAGATAATGTTGCATTTTTGGTTGAAAGGTCTGAATTATATCTTTTCAGCATTTTAGGAATACTTTCTGCAGGTGCTGTTTATGTTCCTTTGGATAATACTCATCCATACAATTATATTGATTTCATTTTGGGTGATACCGAATCCAGGGTGGTAATTGTCAGTGATGAAACCTATGAATATGTAAAAAGCTTTAATCATGCTTTTAAAGTCCTGAACATATCAGATATTTTCAAAAAAGATATTAAAACATTGTCCGCTTTGCCTGCAGTTTACAATGATTTGGCATGTATTCTATATACCAGCGGAACTACTGGTGTTCCTAAGGGTGTTGAAAGCACTAGAAAAGCTCTTCTTAATGTATCCAGCTATTATATTGATTCATATGTCTTGGCTGAAGATGACGTTTTTGGATTGTTTTCTTCAATCGGTTTTGATGTAAGCAATTTTGTCGTTGGAGCAGTATTGTGTTCCGGTGCCTCTCTGGCAATAGTTCCTGAAGACATTAGACTGGATATGCTTGAACTGAACAATTATTTCAATAAGCACAATGTTACCCATTCATTTATAACTACTCAGGTCGGTAAGCTTTTCATGGCAAGTGTTGAAAATACTTCTCTTGAGGTTTTAACCGTTGCCGGTGAGAAATTGGGTAAATTTGAAAGTCCTGAGGATTATCTTTTAGTTGACGCATATGGTCCGACGGAAGCTTTTGCATTTAATACTTCAATTGATGTTAAATCTAAAATTGACGATTCTTCTATTGGAAAATTGAATTATAATAACAAGGCCTATGTTTTGGACAATGAATATAGGCGAGTACCTATTGGTGCTGTAGGTGAACTCTATTTTGCGGGTTATCAGGTAGCTAAAGGATATTTGAACCGTAAAAAGGAAACTGATGACGTATTCATTGACAATCCATTTGATGATGGAGATTATGGGGTTCTATATCGAACCGGGGATATTGTAAGAGTATTGTCTGACGGTACTTTGGCAATATTGGCACGCCGTGACGGTCAAGTAAAAGTCCGAGGAAATCGTGTAGAGCTATCTGAAGTGGAATCATGTATAAGAGAACTTGATTATGTTGAGGATGTTACTGTTCAGGTAACTGATAATAATGAGTTGGTTGCTTATGTGGTTGCAGATGATGAAAATGGGGATGTTACACAGGAAAATATTCGCAGTCATGTCCTGAAAAACAAGCTTGATTATATGGTGCCTTCATTCGTAATATTTTTAGATGAAATACCGTTAACTGTAAATTCAAAGGTAGACAGGAACGCTTTACCTGCTGTTGATGCAGATGACATGCATGCTGATTATGTAGGTGCCGTAAACGAAATTGAACAGGTGATTGTGGATGCTTTTGAAGCCGTATTTAATCAAAAGGGCATTGGATTATATGATGACTTTGTCCGTTTGGGTGGAAATTCCATAACGGCTATTCGTTTAATTTTGCTGCTTCAGAAAAATGATATCTCATGCAGCGCCAGGGATATATTAAATTATAAAACTCCATACATGATTGCACAGAATATAGAAAATGTTTGCAAAATATCCCATGATTCTGTTGAAGGAGATGTAGATCTTCTTCCTATACAAAGCTATTTCTTTAATCATATTAATAAAAATGAATACTCACAGCATTTCCTTTTGAAATCCTCGCAAAATTTAGATGCCAATATCCTGCAGGAATCTTTAAATGAACTTATTAACCTTCATGACATGCTGCGTGCAAGCTATAAACTTGATGAAAACATTCCGGTTCAATCTATTTCTCCTATAAATGGCTGTGTTTATGAAATTAATGAGTATGATATTTGTGATGATTTTGAAAGTGAAGTTAATGCAATTTACAAGAGATCTGTTTCTTCATTAAACATTGAAAATAAGCTGATTGATGTAAGTCTTATTCATGATAATGTGGATTATATTCTTCTTGTTTTCCATCACCTCATTGTAGATGGGGTAAGCTGGAATATACTTCTTTCTGACTTAACTAACATTTATCTTAGCTTGAAAGAAGGAAAAGAAATCAATATGGTCAAATCATACTCATATAAAAGTTGGGTAAATGATGTAAAAGAACTGGTAAATGACATTTCGCCTAAAGAAAAGAATCATTGGATTGAAGTAAATGGCCTATTGGATGATTCTGAAATCAAAGGAAATGAAAAAGGCTTTAATTTCACGATAAATGCAGAATATGATGTTGATAATCTGGTGATGCTAAGCGAAGAAGAATACTGGGCTTTGGCAATAGCCCGTGCCTATAAAAAGACTTATGGCAGGGACATAATATTTAATCGTGAATCCCATGGCCGTGATGAAAGCATTGCAGATTTGAATCAAAGTGTAGGCTGGTTTACTAGTCAATATCCTGTTCCTGTTGATATCAGTAACGATTATGATGACATTTCACTTATGAAAGATGTCTATGAACTTAAAACCGCTTTTAGAGACGTAAATCATTTGGGTTTGAACTATTCTTCACTCATATACACAAGCAAGGAATTGGAGTATAAGCACTGTCCGGTCACTTTCAATTTCTTAAGTACGGAATTCACATTCAAAAACCAATTGTTCGAATCAATTGACCTTAATTTCAGCAGAAACGATGAGGATAATGCTGAAGTTTATGGAATTGATTTTAATATTGACCGTATTGATGATTCATATTATGTCGGCGGAGACTATGGGGAAAATACATTCATAGGGGATAAAATCAATATATTCATTGAAAACATTAAGTCTGAGTTGGAATTTTTAGCTAATTTCAGCTTTAAAGATGACAAAATTATTTGTAATTTGTCCGAATCTCAATTGGAAGTTTATCTGAATGAAAAGGAAAATGATATGGGAACAGCTTATTCCACTTGGGAATGCGTTAAATGCCCTCCGGATAAATCAATTGATGAAATAAAATCTGCAATTCATGCTTTAATCCGAAAGCATCCTGTTTTGAAAGGACGTATTTTGGATGATGGGGATATGCCTCTTTTCATTTGCGATTCATATCCTCTGATTGAAGTTAGAGATAATGACGATTATTCAATGCTTATTAAAAGATTCGATTTGGAAAAAATCCTCGCACGTTTCTTTATCATAGATAAAGACAGCAGATACATATTCTATGATATCCATCATGTCATTAATGACGCTGTAGGATTCAACATAATTAAAAATGATTTGAAAGATGCATTTGAAGACAATTTATCTCCAGATATTGATTTGGGCTTTGTTTATGCTGGTCGTGATTCATTTGAATCCAAATTCCGGGCGGATTATGAGTCTGCACATGAATTCTATATTGACAAATTGAGTGCAATTAATGAAGCTGGGGCATTGGCGAAAGATTCGCAGGGCTCCAGTGTCATGATCTCACTTCCGATTCATGGTGTTCGCAGAAAAGTAGATGAATTCATTGAAAAAAATAATATCACTGTCGGTACTTTTCTTAATTCTGTTTTTGCATATGCATATTCCCGTTTCATCAAAAGCGATAAGGTGTACTATAATTTTGTTGAGCATGGACGTCATGAATCATACGCTCAAAACGCTTTGGGAATGTTTGCCCGTACAATTCCAGTATTAATAGATTGTAAAAAGGACAATATTAATGATTATTTAAGTTATTTCTCAGATTTAACCATAAATTCAATGCTGAATAGTATTTATCCATATAGATTGCTTGCTCAGGAATTTGCTTTAAATAATGACGTTCTTTTTGAATATAATTTCGATTTGAATGATGTATCCAATATTGGGGACGACATTGTTGTTAAAGAGGATATCATCGATGCCTTTTCAGAATTTTTCTGTATAATCAATGATTTGGATGACGGTTATGTAATCCATGTAAAACAAACGGATAAGTTCTTTAAAGATACTGGAATTAATTTTGCTAAATTATACGCTAAAATACTCCTGCAGATGTTGGATATGAAAAAATTAGATGAAATTATTGGATGAGCTTGTCAAGATGCATTTTTCTTCTAAGCATTTTTCTTAAAGAATAGAGTATTATGACTGCAATTAAAGTCATGGTCACGATAATGAGGAAATAGTTCATCAGTCCGTTAATAGGAATATTCATGTGGAATGTGGGATTTCCATCTGTCGGGAATAAAATTGATAATTTGCCGGATAGATACATTGAAATGGAACGTGTTGCTAAAAACAATCCGAAGAATAGGGAATAATATTTTTCAGGTGCCAAATCACCGACTAAAGAGTAGCCTGCTATTGAAAAGAGCAATTCAGATATAGCCACCATGAACTCAACAATCGGAATCCAGATTATGCTGATTTTATCAGTGCCGTCGATGTCTAAATAATATCCTAATGCACTTAACATTGCAAAACATAAAACTATAATCAGCAATGCAACTATTGTCCTTTCAATAAATCCGAATTCAATTTTTCTTTCATTTATCATGTTATTAAATTTTATAAGTATCGGACTTAAAATCAAAATAAATAATGGGTTTAACATAAAAAACAATTGAACAGGCACTTCATAGTTATACAGATTCCTTTCAACAAAGATGTCAATGAAAAATACCATTGATACGCTGGTTTGAGAATATGCAATCCTGTAGAAAATAATGATTAATAAGAATATTAAAAATACGGTCAGTCTATCTTTTTCGATTTTACCCAGTGAGCTATTAAAGAGAACGAGCCTTTCTTTCAAATTCAGATTTTTAATTTCAAGAATGCTTTTTGAGGATACTTTCCTAACTAGTTTGTTACTTTCCTCCAATATGGAATTCTTTGAATGTTCTTCTTTCATTAATTTGCCTTTATTATCAACCAGATATTTATTTTTAAGCAGATGAAATACAATCAACCCAATTATCAGGATAATCGCAAATAGCAGAAAAGTCCATTTATACATGTAGTAATTTTCTTCGCCGATAATTACACTCATCAGAATCGCTCCAAGCATAACTCCCAAATTCAAAATAGGGTAATAAAGGGAAAATGCATGTACTGATGTTTCCTTGTCATTAATCGAATTGATTATGTGAGTAATTGAAAGATTGGTAAAACCCGCTCCAACTGCAAGGAAAAACAATCCCAAAGCGTATGATATATTTTGGATACTGAAGAAATAACTGTTGTATTCAATATTGCTTGGCTGATATAGTGATGTTGAAAAAGATAAGAAGAGCTGACTCAATATCATTACAACGAATCCTATTGTTAAAGCACGGGACTTACTTAGGTATTTATCAGAAAGATACCCTATTAAAATAGGTAAAAGGTATGCTAATCCATAGTAATATGCATAAGTCTGTGATGCCAAGGGTGTTGAAAAGTGCAATACATAGAGTAAAGATAAAATAAAAATTGAGGATATTCCATATTCAACAATAGCAGAGGTTAATGAAATTGAAGAAATAAAGTATGTTCCTTTGTATTTTTTTTTATTTTCACTCATAGTAATATTTTTTTAAAATCTATTATTTATTTATTTTTAATTAATTATTTGCTGATAATTCACTTCGAATATTTTTATCATCTAATTTAAGGTAAAATGAGTGATGATATCTTACGTTATCATAAGACAGTAAAATAATAAAGAATTAACTAAATAAACAAAAAAAATAAAAAAAGTAGTAGGTAAATGAAATTATGCTCTACCTACAGCACCAGTTCTATCATTAATTTCAAAACCATCTACAACGCTGTTATCAGTGCTGTTGTAAATAGTAACATACCAATAACCGTTGGAATAGTACGGTGTTCCAGCATAACAACCGGAAACTGCAATGTGGTCTTGTGCTATGGCTCTAATTTGGGATGAACTGTGATAAGTACCACTTCCAGATCCACCACCGGATCCCCCTCCGGATCCGCCGCTTCCTGAACCAGAACCGGAACCGGAACCAGAACCTGAGCCAGAACTTGATCCACTAGAACCTGATCCAGTTCCACTAGAAGCAGGATTTGAAGTACTGGATGTATTATTTCCGATACCATTTCCGTTACTTCCAGAACCTGAGTCCATACTGGCTAAGTCTGAGAATATTGCATCTTGATTGTTTATGATTCCATAAGCTGCAACTGCTGTTGCAATACATAATACAACAATGATAGAAATAATTAAATTTGCTTTGTCCATGGTGCACCTCCATAGTTTTTTTAATTTCTACAATTGATTGAATATTTGTTTATTTAAATACTTAAATGTTAAGTTGATACAAAAATTTTAATATTAATGCTATAAATAATTTACTATATTGAAATAATTTCGAGGAGGATTTTTTATGCCTTATCATGCTAAAACTATTGTTGTTGGTTGCGGAAACATTCTTTTTAAAGATGATGGCTTCGGACCTATTGTTGTAAATTTACTTGAAAAATATTTTGAAAATGAGACTGAAGATGATTTTGATCCTATGGTGATTTCATATATTGAAAATGACTTTTCTAAAGATGTGCTTAAAGAAGTTGAAGACATTGTCCGTGACATTGATTTGACTGGTGAGGTAAAATTCATTGATGCAGGAAACGGTGCAACTCATTTTATCTTTTCACTTCCTGATGAATACTGGGAAAAAGTCATTGTTGTTGATGTCGTTGAGTTTGACGCTGAGCCTGGAACCGTTAAAACATTTTCTCCTTTTGAAATGCCTAGGGACAAATATGAAAATGTCCACACCTGGTCTGTAGAGGAACCTCTTCATGAGCTGTCTGAGAAATGTGAAGTCGTTATCGTGGGTTGTAAACCTGGTGAGATTCCAACTCCTGACGTTGATATGGGTTTGACTGAGGAAGTTGAAAATGCGGTTCCTGAAACAATCCGTATGATTTTAAATGAAATTAAAAAATAATTTCATTACTTTTTTTATTTGAAATAAATTATATTTTATTTATTTTTTCTTATTACTTGTGATTAGTATTTTTATTTAATTATTAATACTTTTTATTACTTTTATTATTTTTTAACTATTTTTTCATCGATATTAATTAAAATTAATATCGTATTTTTTTCCCTTTATTTTTTCATATCAGTTTACATCTATATTATTTTAGTATAACCTAAAATTTTTACTACTATTTTTAAAATTATTAATATTCTACACGATTTATAATGATTTTACTCGTCGGAAATGGCTTTGATTTTTTATTATTTATACTTTACTATTTAAGTCAGACAGTATCACTTATTAATACATTCGAAGAAATATATATATCGTTAATTCAATTAACAAAATTTTAATACGAAAGAAGGTGACATATTTGACAGATAGAGTAGTTATATCTCCTACAACTCGTCAAGAAGGCCATGCCGAATTGGTTATGGAAGTTGACGATGAAGGGATTGTTACAAAAGGTATGTATTTTAGTATAACTCCTGTAAGGGGTTTAGAAAAGATGGTTCTTAGCAAAGCTCCTGAAACCGCACCTGTTTTATGTCAAAGAATTTGTGGAGTATGTCCAATTCCACACACTTTGGCTTCTGCTGAAGCAATGGACATGGCATTAGGTATTGAAATTCCTAAAGCAGGTAAATTGTTAAGAAAAGCTGTCGCAGCAGCACACGGTATTAACAGTGCAGCAATTCACCACTTCTTAGTTGCACCGGATGTTGTCCCTGAAGACAAATTCGTAGATGCAGTTAACAGTGTAAGTGAAGTCAGAAAAACTGTACAGTATGTTGTTGATATGATTGCTGGTGAAGGTATTCACCCATCTGATATAAGAGTTGGTGGTATGGCAAGAAACATTACTCCATTCACCAAAGAAAGATTAGTCGAAAGAATGACTGCATTCAGACCAAAACTCGAAGCACACGTTGAATTTATCAAAAACTGTGTTCTCGAAGCAGGTTTACCTAATGATTTAGGTGTAGTCAACCAACCATTAATGGCAACTGATGCTACTTACGGTACCAACGAATTTGACATGAGCAAATTCTCCGAAGTATTACCAGAAGCTTGGTATGACGATGCTGAAATCGGTACCAGAGCATGTTCAGTAATCCCATTATGGGAAGGTGTAAATGTTGAAACTGGTCCTAGAGCAAGAATGGAAAAATTCGCAGGTTTCAAAGACAAAGGTGTAGTCGCACAACACGTTGCACGTGCAGATGAAATGATTAAAAACTACGATGCTTGTTTAGAAGCATTAGACGCAATTGATCCTGCAGCACCTGCAAATGTAAGTTACGATAAAAGAGGAACCGGTGAACTTGGATTTGGTGTTATTGAAGGTCCTAGAGGAACTGATGTACATATGGCAAAAGTTGTTGAAGGTAAAACAGCATTCTACTCAGCTATTGTACCAACTACTTGGAACATTCCAACAATGGGTCCTGCTACAGAAGGATTCCACCACGAATTTGGTCCACATGTTATCAGAGCTTACGACCCATGTTTATCATGTGCTACTCACGTAATGGTAGTTGACGATGAAGATAAATCCATTCTTAAAGATGAAATGGTGAAAATCTAAGTTTGGAGGATAAATTTAATGCCTTATAATTCGGATATTATTGTTGTTGGATGCGGGAATATCTTATTCAAAGATGATGGATTCGGTCCGATTCTCATAAATCTTTTACAAAAATATTTCGATGACAAAAATGATTATTATGATCCTATTGTAACTTCTTATGTGGAAGAGGAGTTCAATAAAGATATATTAAATCAGATTCAAGAAAAATTTGAGGATATTTCACTGCCTGATAGTGTTCAATTTGTTGACGGTGGAACTGCAGCTCCATCTAACTTCTTTCCTTTATACGAACAGTATGACTGGAAAAAGTTAATCGTTGTAGATGTTGTGGAGTTCAATGCAGAACCTGGAACTATCGAGGTATTTGATCCAAATGTAATGCAAATAGCAAAATATGATAATCCTCATGGAATGACTGTTGAAGAACCTCTTCAAAAGATTTCTGAAAAATGTGAGGTTGTTGTCATCGGATGTAAACCTGGTGAAATTCCAACTCCGGATGTTGATATGGGTTTAACAGAACCTGTTGAAAAGGCAGTTCCTAAAGCTATAGATATTATTTTAAATGAAATTGGGGTAAAATAATGTTTGATAAATTGAAAAAAGCTTTCGGTGGATCAGATGAAGCACCAAAAGCAGAGAAAAAAGTTGAAGCTGCTCCTGTTAAAGAAGAAGTTAAAGCAGAAGCTCCTGCAGAAACTAAAGCTGCTTCAGCAAAACCACGTATCGGTTATATTCACTTAAGTGGTTGTACTGGTGATGCAATGTCATTAACCGAAAACTATGACATTTTATCCACTGTTTTAACTGATATGGTTGATATTGTATACGGACAAACTTTAGTTGATAAATGGATTCACGGAACTTTCGCTGAAGAAATGCCAGAAATGGATGTATGTTTAATTGAAGGATCTGTTTGTTTACAAGATGAACACAGTGTCCACGAACTCTTAGAAGCAAGAGAAAAATCAGGTTTAATTGTTGCATTTGGTTCCTGTGCAGTTACCGGTTGTTTCACAACCTATGCACGTGGTGGTCAACAAGCACAACCTAAACATGAAGCTTTCTTACCTATCAGCTCTTTAGTAAAAGTTGACGCTGCACTTCCTGGTTGTCCTGTAGCTCCTGAAATGATTGCAAAAACCGTCGTTGCTGTATGCGAAGGCGATTTAGATTACTTAAAACCTGCAATGGATTTAGCTGCATGTAATGCTGGATGTGGTTGTGATGTATTAACTAACGTAATCCGCCAAGGATTATGTTCTGGATGTGGAACTTGTGGTCTAGCTTGTCCAACAAGGGCAATGGGCTATTCCGAAGGTAGACCTAGCTGTGATAGAGACAGATGTATTAAGTGTGGAACTTGTTACGTAATGTGTCCAAGATCTTGGTTACCTGAAGGAAGAATTAAAAAGGAAACAGGACTTTAGGAGGAATAGATATGCCATTAGGTACTTATAAAGAAGCATTCTCTGCAAGATCTACTGAACAAAAAATATTAGACGTATCACAAGATGGAGGAATTGTTTCAGCATTATTATGTTACGCAATCGATGAAGGAATCATTGAAGGTGCTGTTGTTGCTGGAACTCCTGATGAAGATTGGAGACCAATTCCTACAGTTGTAACTTCTTCCGATGAAGTTATTGCGGCTGCTGGAACCAAATACTCAATGTCCCCAACTTTATCTGCATTAAAAGATGCTGTACGTCAAAACGGTCTCGAAAAAGTCGGTGTAGTTGCAACTCCATGTCAAGTACAAGGTTTAAGAAAAGCTAAAGCTTATCCATTCACAAGATTCGTTACTGAAAAAGTAAACTTAATCATCGGTATCTACTGTATGGAAAACTTCCCTATGGCTTCTCTTGATACTTTTGCAACTGCTAAATTAGGATTTGACAACTTAACTGAAGCTACTAAAATGGACATCGGTAAAGGTAAATTCTGGTTAACCAAAGACGGTGAAGACAAAGGATTAGCTATTAAAGAAACTCACGGATACGAACAATCCGGATGTAACGTATGTCAAGATTACGTTGCTGAATGGGCTGACGTATCTACCGGTTCTGTAGGTTCTCCTGACGGTTGGTCAACTGTTTTAACCAGAACTGATGATGGTGACAGTATATTTAAAGCAGCTGTTGACGCCGGTTTAATCGAAACCAAACCAATGGATGATGTAAAACCTGGTCTTCCTTTACTTGAAAAATTAGCTAAAGGTAAAAAAGACAAAAACACTGCAGAACGTGAAAGAAGAGCTAAAATGGGAGTACGTATCCCTACTATTTACTAATCTTCTTTCTTTTTTCTTTTTTTATTTTTGTAATAAATAATCGGCGTATGTAAGCGCCCACTTTCAAAAAACTTTATATTCTATTTTTAACATAAAAATATTTGTGAAATTTTTAATTTCTATGAGAGTAATGTTAGATATAAGCTTAGATTGAATACTTGATTCAATCTAATGCAATATCTTTGGGGAGTGATTTTTTTTAAAGTGTTGTAACTGTACAGCCCTCTTTTTCTACAATTACTGTGTGTTCCTTTTGGGAAACGAAGTAACCTTTTTTCTCTTTTAGAGGGGCATAAGGATAAATTGCCATTGCGCCTGATAACTGTTTTAGTGCAATGTTTCCACGTCTTTCTCCGAATTTTTCTGTAATCCATCTTCCTGAGAAAGGAAGGTACTGATTGTTGTTTTGAATATGGTTAAGTACCTTTTGTGTGGATTTCATTCTGAATGGCTTATTTGCCATATATGAAAATATGTAATGGCCCGGTGCATCATTAACATAACCTACGCCGTTTGTTGCAAAAGGTTCAATGGCTATTGCCTGGCCTTCATCTAAAACGTATGGATCATGATTGTCGTAATTTGGAATTGAAATTCCCGCATGCAAATTGTACTGTTCCAGGCTGTGTCCGGTCAGGTTAAATATTGGGTTTAAGTTAAAATCCTGAATTGCTTCATGAACTGCAGCTCCGATTTTTCCAACTTCAACTCCTGCCCTTACAGTGGCTATTGCAGCTTCAAGGCCTGCTGCTGATGCTTCAATTATTTCCTCATGAAGGTTTATTTCATCCTGGGAGTAATTTTCATCAATGTTTCCTCCGGCAAGTATCGTCACTGCAGAGTCCGCAATACATCCGTCAATTTCCGCTCCTAAATCTAGTTTTACCATATCTCCTGCATGTATTGTTGTTTTATCGTTTATTGGGGAGGTATAATGAGCTGCAACTTCATTAATTGACACATTGCAGGGAAATGCGATTCCTGCGTCTTGCTTTAAAATTTCTCCTTCAACATATTCTACCAAATCCAGGACTAAACACCCTTCCTTTATCATTTCTGATGCATCTGAGCGTATTTTGGATACTATTTTTCCGGCTCGTATATAAGAATCAATCATAATTATCACTTTCAATAATAAATGTTATATTTAATAAGATTTATATATTATTATATTAGATTAAGTGGAGGTAAATTATGGATATGACAATTCCAACAATTCCGGATCAAATGTTTATATTGATTTTGGTAATTATTCTTGCATTAGTTATTATTATTATTGTTTTCCAATGGAGAAAAGTTGCTCAAGCTAAAACATCTGTTGCAATGCTTGATAAAGAAATCCAACTTAAAAAAATGTCCATGGTAGAAAAAGACATTGAATCCAAAAGATTAATGGATAATCCTATTCCTTTACCACAGGATCAGCAGGATTCTTTAAAAGCAATCAGACAATCAACTACTGATGTAAGAAATGAAATCGGATACTTGCACAGTGAGATAAATGAAAGATTAGCAAGATTGGAAGCACAAACCGAACAGAAAAAATTAGAAAAGATGCTTAAAGAAATCGAAGCTAAGGAGAAAAAACTCAATAAGCAGAAATAGGTGTTATTATGGAAATTATAGAAATCGTTGCAATAATTATCTTGGTAATAGCTATTTTGGTTTTGGTTTATTATTACTTGTTGAACACTCCGGCAACCATGAACAAACTTAAAAGTTATGTTCCTACAAATGCTGATGCCCATATGAGTGAAGTTATAAGTAAAAACACTGATTACAACGATTTGGAAAAAGAAAAAGAATCCGAATCAATGACCAAAAGGATTAAAGTCAAATTAAGCGACATTGACATGTCTGGTATTAATACCGATGCTTTTTCCAGTAAACTTGACGCATTTTTAGATGAGAAAAGTGATGAATTGATTAAGGATTGGTCACTTGCAACAACTGATGATTTGGAAGACCTTGAAGCTAAATTCCTTGAAACCACCAAATCCGTTGATGCTCTTGATAAAGATTATCAGGAATTTAAAAAATCTTCTAAAGAGTTCCAAGAAGCTACTGAAGAAAAACTTAATGATATCGATAAGAGAATTGAAGCTTTAGAAAAATAATTCTCTTATTTTTTTCACTATTTTTTAGCACCAATGATTGTGTGATTGCTGGTGACTTAATTCTCAATATTCTATTTCATTAATTCAAATATTGTTAAATTTGATGAAATTAACTTTTATTTATTAATTTTCATCGAAAGTTTTATATATTATCTTAAACAAAATATTTATGTTAATTTATTTTTATAGCAGGGTGGGGTAGTCTGGTGATCCCGCAGGGCTCATAACCCTGAGATCCCTAGTTCAAATCTAGGCCCTGCTACTTTTAATTATAATTTTCATGGCAAGTTAAAGACAGCTGCTGGTTATTTTAACTAAGGAAACTCCGCCCATCACACAGATTATGGCATTGAAAGATGTATGCTGAGAAGCATGGCAATGGAGCAGAAACGACACGGCTTTTAATGGTTGACGATGATATTTAATTGAGGACATTAAAAGAATCGGTGAAACGGCTATCCCATAAGATGCAAGAGCAAAGTTGCTGATGATCACTGTTGTAGGCAAGGTAGTTCGCTAAGATGAATGCTGTTAAAACAGAAGGTGGGTTACTCTTAACAGGCCATGAATATTAATTATTTTCTTTTTTTAGCGTGTTTTTCACACATATGCAATTTCAAAAAATATAATATATATATTTACAGTAGTTATATATGAAGGTGATTCATTATGATTTATACTATTGAAGAGATTAAACATATAGCTATTCCAATTGTTAGTGAGTATGGTATTGCTAAATTGGGCATATTCGGTTCATATGCTCGTGGAGAAGCTAATGAAAATAGTGATTTAGATTTTATAATGGATACTGATGGATTAATTGGAATGATTCAATATTGTGCTATTATTCGCAGATTGGAAGAAGAATTTGGATGTCATATTGATTTAATTACAACAGGATGTTCGGATAGGGAATTTTTAAGTAGGATTCAAAATGAAGAGGTTTTAATTTATGAACGATGAAGATGAAAAAACCATTTTAAGATGTATCTATTACTGTGATAAAATTGATAGCCATATTGATTATTTTGGGGATGATTGAGAATTATTCCTTGAAAATGAACATTATCAAGATGCATGTGCATTAGTTATTATTCAAATTGGCGAATTCGTGAGTAGATTGTCTGATGAATTCATTAATGAGCATTCTGAAATTCCTTGGGAGGATATTAAAAAAATGAGGAATGTGCATGCTCATAATTATGATTATGTTATGTTTGATACATTATGGGTTACAATGAAAAGAGATGTTCCAGAATTAAGAGAATATCTTCAAAATTTAATTTGATTATTGTTTCTCAATGTGTCAATAATCGAAGTAAGATTTACCTTTTTTGATAGATAACCCATACAATTCTAGGCGAGTTACTCTCCAGGCCATGAATATTAATTATTTTCTTATTTGCACTTTATTTAAAAGTTTTTTTGCTAATTTTGATTAATTTTTTATAATCCTAAAACTAAAATATATAATGACAGTAAGATAAGGAACTAAATTAACACTCTTAATCATTGAGGTAATGCAATGACTATAATAATATATGGTTCAAAGTATGGAACGACAGAGCAATATGCTCAGGAATTATCTAAAAAAACAGGTATCAAAGCAGAAAAATATAGTGATATTCAAGACATTAATCAATATGGAACAATAATATATTTTGGAGCTTTATATGCTGGCAGTGTCCTGGGCATGAAAAAAACATTAAATAAAATCGAAGACTATCATAATAAGAAAATCATCATTGCAACAGTAGGATTGGCAGATCCAAATGATAAAGGCAATACTGATAGGATAAGGGAAGGAATTAAAAGACAACTATCCGAGGATATTTATAATCAAGCTACTATCTATTTTTTAAGGGGTGGAATAGATTATTCTATTCTTAATTTGAAACACAAAACCATGATGGCTTTTGCTTATAGGAAATCAAAAAAATTAAAAGAAGAGGAAAGAACTGCTGAAATAAAAGCCGTAATAGAAACTTATGGTAAAAAAGTTGATTTCATAGATTTCGATAAGTTAAATCCGATAATCAATGAAATTGAATAATCATTTTTTCATAATTTTTAAAATGTCAAAAAAAGAGGGGTCTTAGGCTGTTGGTATATCAATACTTTTTGGCGGGTTGCACTGTAATATTGATTTGTTGTATAATTATATTTTTAAATTAGTTTATTATTTTCATTTTTTTCTTATAATTTTTTCTAAGTGTAGGTTTTTTTGTTATTTTTTTAGAGTGTTGGCAGAAATTATTTAAGTTTGAACATTTTTCAATCTCCTTTTTCATGAAGCTTTTCTTTAAGTTAATGCTATGAACCTTATTGAGCTAATAGCAGAAAATAAATCTATTTTATTCTCTTTAATAATATTAAATAGTCTTATTAAATTATACGATGCTACGATGGTGAACATTAAGTTCTGAACTCTTTGTAATCCTGTTATTGGAATGTCATCATAATGATATACTCTTTTGAAAGTCCTATTATGTGCTTCTACTGTTTTAGAACGTAGTTTATATTCTTTTTTTCCTTCTTCACTGGCCATTAATCGCTCTGTTTTGTATGTAACTTCATGAACGTATCGTGTTATTGTTCTATGGTTCTTGGTGAAACAAATTCCATTAAATTTACAATCTCTGCATGCAGAATAGTTTGAATAGACTAATTTGAGTTTATTGCCTCCACCTTTTTCGGGTGGAGCATCATATTTTCCATCAAGTGTTAATTCGTGTTTTTCTGGACAGATGACAACATTTTTATATTCATCAAAATCAAAATAATCTATAGCAAATGAGTTTTCTGGTAGATTACCGGAATTTTCTCTATTTTGCTGTGATGTGGGAATTAAAGCAGACATGCCGAGATTATCTAAATAATACAAATTTCCTAATGTTAAATAAATTGTATCTGCGCTAATTTTGCTTGGTTTGGAATTTAAATTAGTAAGGATTTGATTCATTAATGCAGGAATTTGATAATGATCTGTGGGATTTTGAACGGCATTCACACCACAAATCAATTTGGATTTTGTATCTGTTCCCAATTGAATGTTTAATGAAAATTTAGGATATTTTTGGCCATTATCCTTTGTTTTCATTAATCTAGCATCATGATCATTCAAAGCCAACGATATTTGACCCGACCAATCAAGCAAACGCCACCAATGAAAAAGAATATCAACTTTTTCTTCATCCGATTTGGATTTATCATTCAAAAATTTTCTTGCTGTTTTTCTAAGGTTTTTAATTTCATCTTTAGTTAATTCTTGTACCATATAATGCCGTATTAATAAACTAATGTCTTTTTCTTTAATTATATTGAAAGGGGAGTTGTAAGCTTTTTTAATTGTTCCATCAATTGCAATATGTTCATAATCTGTAAAACCCATCTTATTGGCCACAATTAAAATAAAACTCATTATTAATTGGTAAATTTGTTGAAAGTATTTACAATAATCTCGTATTGTCCTATCGCTGGGTTCTATGGAATGTGAAATTAAATTATACAAATAATTATACTTTGCATTATAAGCCAATTCCACAGTGCTTGTTATTTTATTAATATATCCATAAAAAATAAGTTTTATCATATCTTTTAAATTAAATGGTGGTTTTCCAACATTTGATGTTTTTCGTTCAATTTTAAAGAATTTAAAAGTCCCATCAACAATTTCAGAAGCAAAATACATAATTTGAAATTCTTCTTCCATTTCATCAATTTCCTACTAAAATCCCTTAGAATATTACAATTTAATAACATATCAATTAAATTCCATTATTTCGATTTAAATAATTATAAAA
Source organism: Methanobrevibacter sp. (assembly GCA_017434555.1). Lineage (GTDB taxonomy): Archaea > Methanobacteriota > Methanobacteria > Methanobacteriales > Methanobacteriaceae > Methanocatella. The sequence goes on from JAFRFB010000013.1 coordinate 162,843, forward strand.
TAACTTATAATTAATTATATATTTGTAATAACTAATATAAATAGATTTTAATAACTTATAGTAAGAATAAAAAGTAAATAACCAGTATATTTAAAAATTAATAAATATTATTAAAATACAACTAAATTCAATAAAAATAATATCAATAAATTCAAAAAATAACGAAAAAAAAATGATGTTAAAAAAATTGAATAATAAAAATGAACAAAATTTAATAAATAAGTATAAAATTAGAAAAAAATGAACAACAAATAAAAACTAATAATTTCTGCCAACACTCTTTTCAAACAGATTTTAAATAACTATTTTTTTGAAGTATATATTGTCTAAATTACATATTGGGTAATAGATTCAATTAAAAAATGCTTAGGTAGAATTTCATGAATTTTGGATTTTCTTTTGTCGCTTTGATATTTTTGATAATGCTTTTTGTTCCAAACATTATTTGGGCGAAAAATAAGCCTATGGATTATGAAAAATACTCAAATAATGAAAATAGAACATTATCTTTAATTGAAAAGATCGGTCAGGTATCTGTTGTCTTATTTTCTCTAATTTTTGCCGATAACATTAAACCTACTCCATGGTTATTTATATTAATCCTGGCTTTTGTATTGATGATACTATATGAATTATATTGGATTAAATACTTCAGAGGCCCTAAAAGAATGGCTGATATGTATTCAAGTTTTTTAGGCATTCCTGTTGCCGGTGCGACTCTTCCGGTCTTGGCGTTTCTATTATTGGGGATTTACAAAATGAATTTATTTTTAATTATATCAGCACTGATACTGGCAGTAGGCCATATTGGAATTCATCTGGACTATGAAAGGCAGTTGAATTAGGAATATGTTTATATCTTTTGAAATTCAAAGTATTATTCATGTCTAGAATTGATGAAGCCGTTCAATTGTTTGAAGGAAATTATTTGTGTTCACAGGCAGTATTTACTGTATTCAGTGAGGAATTTGGTCTTTCCAAAGAGGATGCTTTTAAAATCGGAGCTTGTTTTGGAAGCGGTATGCGTCAGGCTGAAGTCTGCGGCGCATGCACGGGTGCTTTAATGGCTCTGGGTTTAAAATACGGAGATAACAAAGAGAAATGTAATGAAGTTTCTGATAGGTTTTTTGAAGAGTTTAAAAAAGAAAACGCTTCTTTTATATGTCGTGATTTGCTTGGATGTGATATCAGCACTCCGGAAGGTGTAAAGTCTGCACTTGAGAAAAATCTCTTCAAAGAATTCTGTCCGAAGATGGTTGCATCCGCAGTGGAAATAACAGAAAAAATCATGGATGAATAACCTGCCGTTTAATTAATTTTTCACTCAATTAAATTAATGGTGTTAAATATAATATATTGTATAAATAATTGGATTTATAATATAATGGCACCATTATTTCAGATTAATTTTTTTCCTTAATCGCATCTACATTAATTAAATTATATATAGTATTTTTGATAATGTATTATTAATGGATTTGGCATGGAACATACTGGTTGGAAACGGAATCTCTTTTTTTGCAGGAATCTTTTTAATAATAAGTTACTGCGTAAATGACCCTAAAAAAGCATATAAGCACCAGTTTTTAAATGCATTTATTCTTGCAATTTCTTCAGTTTTCTTTTTTTCATGGACAGGAGTCGTTACAATGCTTATTGCAGCTTCAAGAAATGCTATGGTATATTACGACCGGCTAACAAGAAACTGGACCATATTTTTCCTTATTGTGACTGTTGTTTTAGGTGTCTATGTAAATAATTTGGGATGGGTTGGTTTACTTCCTGTTTTTGCCATAATCGAGATTACCTTATGCAATTACTTTTTAAAGGAAATCAAATCAATCAAAACAGGTTTCATTGTAAATAGTGTGATTTACATTGTTTATTTTCTAGCAATTCTTGATTTTGCTTCCGTTGCAATGGAATCACTTACAGCCTTAATAGGCATTGTATCTCTTATTCGCTTGATTAGAAGTAATAAATCTTAATATTTCAATGTTTTTACATAATTTTCAAGTAAATCAAAGAGCTCTTCTTTGGTAGTGGTCTGGAATATCCTTTTCTTGATTTCCTGGCTTCCGTGGAGGTTTTTCATATAATATGCAGCATTTGTTCTCAGCTTATGCATCACCACTTTATCCTCGTAATTTCCAATAATCATGTCAGCATGCCTTTTGAACATGTCCAGCTTTTCTCTTGAGGCAATCCTTTCAGGTTTTATTCCATAATCAAGATAATCTATGCACTGCTTTATAATCCATGGATTTCCCAAAACGCCCCGACCAATCATTATGGCATCACAGCCGGTTATCTCAAGCATTGCTTTTGCATCATAGCAGCTTCTTATATCCCCATTTCCTATTACAGGTATTGAAACGTTATCCTTAACGTCTTTTATGATTGACCAGTCTGAAGGAATATCGTATCTTTGCTGTCTTGTACGTGGATGAACGGCAATGGCCGATGCGCCGGATTTTTCAGCGATTTTGGCTATTTCCACTGCATTGTTTTTATTCCATCCGCTTCTGATTTTTACTGTAACGGGAATTGATACGCTATCTTTGACAGTTTGGATAATTTCTTCTACTTTTTCGGGACTTTTAAGAAGTGCACTTCCGGCTCCTGATTTTACTGCCACTTTAGTTACTGGACAACCCATATTGATGTCAATTATGTCTGGGTTCATGTTTTCGGCAATGTATGATGAAGCGGTTCTAAATGATTCGGAATCTGATCCGAAAATCTGCTGTGCAATAGGCCTTTCAAAATCAGTCATTTCAAGCATTTCCCGTGTTTTCCTATTCAAATGCATGACTGCTCTTGTTGAAACCATTTCTGTTTCTATCAGTCCGCAGCCCATTGACTTGATTATTCTTCTGTATGCGGAATCGCAGATTCCTGCCATCGGAGCCAAAACTACCTGGTTATCAATTTTGACGTTGTCTATTTTCCACTTCATAAATTACACTTATGTTTTGTAGTAATCTTCGTCTTTTGCAGGCAGCTTTGTAAATATAATCGGCAGTATAATCAGTAATGCAAGAAGTATTCCTCTTATTGCAATGCTTGTCGGGTCTGCTTCGGATAATGTATAATAAATTCCCTGCAGCCATAAAAATGTAATACATATAGGCAATATGAATTTAATGATTATTTTCCAGAGTTTTCCAACTTTGATGGTTGAATATTCGTTTAATGTTGAAATCAATTCATCAAAGTCATATATCCAGCCGAATATTATGCACTCAAGAAGAACTGCAAATAATAATGCGAAATTATTCAGGAATGTGTCAAATATTGCCAATATTAGACTTCCGCAGCCTGTTGCAAATACTGATGAAATGCATGCTCCAACGATACACACTATTGTTGCCGTTTTTTTACGTGAGAAAGCGAATTTTTCTGATATTGAGTAACATACTCCTTCAAGAAGAGCTATGATTGAGGTAATTCCTGCAAATAATATGCATAAGAAGAATAACGGCCCTATTATTTGTGCAGATGGTCCCATTACATTCAGTACCTGTGGAAATACAACGAATGCAAGTCCTGTTCCTTCTGTTACCAGTTCATTGAATGGAAGGCCTGATGTCATTGCCATAAATCCTAAAATTGAAAATATTCCGATTGAATTAAAGATTTCAAATCCTGAATTTGAAAATGCAACAAAAAAGGCATTGTCTACCAGTTTGGAGCCTTCAGGCAGATAACTTGCATATGTAAGGGCAATTGCCATACCCAAACTTAGGGAAAATACAATCTGGCCGAATGCAGCTAACCACACATCTGCTTTCATTAATGCCGACCAGTCAGGATGTAAAATTTGTAAATAACCGGTTGATGCTCCAGGCAGTGTCACTGCGTATGCAACGATTATTACAACGATTATAAATAATAATGGAAGTAAAATTCTGCTGACTCTTCCGATTCCGTCATTTAAATTGGTTCTCAGAATCGCCCATGCAGTAATCCATATGATTACGATGGATGCTAAAACTGCAGGTACGATAGTGGTTATTCCACTAATTGAATCTATGTCATGCAAAACGCTTTGTGAGAAGAACATATCCGGATTTGATCCCCATGCTTTTGTAAAACTTAAAACAACATATATCAAATCCCATCCTACAACACAGATATAATATGTTGTTATCAAAAAGACAATTGTTAAAACTAGCCATGCTACGGACTCTAATCTGTTATGAACTTTGTATAAAATCTTCGATAGGGATGTTTTGAATTTATATCCTACTGCATATTCCACTAAAACAAAAGAGATTCCTAAAAGGAATAATGATACGATATAAGGAATCATGAACGTTCCTCCACCGTTGGAGTACAATACGTTCGGGAATCTCCAGATATTTCCGAGCCCGACAGCAGACCCAATCATTGCCAAAATAAAGGTTATATTGTTGTTCCATTCACTTTTTTCGCCTGACATAATTAATCACTTAATTATATACATTTGAAAATACATTAATATATAATTGGCGATTGGATTGTGAGTGTATTTGGTTTACATATTAAAAAAAGAAGTGAAATTAGGATTATATTCCTAATTTACCTAATACATCATTTAAAGAAAAGCCACCTGCATTGTTTCCAACAAATTCGGTAACTTTATTTGTATAATTTTGAACGTCTCCTTGCACTGCTTGAACTCCGCCAATACTTGTAGCAAGGTTTTCAATACTACTGTTAGTCATGTTAATATTGTTGTTGACTGTGTAGTTGTAAATAATGTTCACGATAGTTTTGTGATCAGTTATGTTATCTTTTTGAACTGTATCTTTAACATCATCTACTAATTTGGTCAGTTGGTCAGCAGTAACATTGTCCTTTTCAACGATTTCTGCTTCTGTGTAGATTTCTTCGTTTGCAGCCTGTTTTACTGTTTCAGGAATTTGTACATCAGTTGCAGCTTCGTATGAATTCATAATTCCAGTAAGTGCAGATTCACCAGTTGCAGATACTGGACTGGTTACATATACGTGTCCATGGGTGATTCCAGCGGATTTTAATGCTGAAATGTACATTTCTGCGGTAATTGTGGTGATTTTTGATTTGTCCACAGTTACTTTAATATTTCCTTGTTCGCTTAAGTCAACTAATGCAGAGGAGAATATTTGACCGGAAGTGTAGGTTTTACCTGTAATCGTACTTGCGACTTTATTTACTTCGCCTGCACTAATAATTTTAGATTCTATATTTTTCACATCAACTTTTGCTTGTTGATTAAAGAAGTTATCCACAATAGACTTATAATTTGCATTATTGTAAGTCGTCTCACCATAGGTAATTACTTTAGTGTCTGATTGGGCTGAAAACCCAATAGGTAAAGCAATACCGACAATAACAATTGATAATAGTATTATACCAATTAAAGATTTGCGCATATTTTCACCTCTAAATTATAATTATAATAAGTAGTATTTAAATGTATATGTATACAAATTGTGTGTATATATAAATGCTTTAAAAATGAAAGTATAATTAAAGGTGTAAAAGTGATAAGTGACGAAGAAGCTATTGAAATGGCTCGCAATATTGAAAAGATTAACATAGATGTTAAAAAAACAATTGAAAAGGCAGTAACTGCAGGTTATTTGGGTGTAGAGCATTTTTACTGTAGTGTAATTCAGCAAGGTAATTATACTACTCCGATTGACAGATTGTTTGGTGAAAATCTTCCAGAAATAAAATTGGATAATTTTTATTTTGATATTATTTCAAAAGCCTTGGATGATGAGGGAATTTATATCTCACTTGCATACTGTAATGGTGAAATGAGAGTTTCTCCCGACAGAGTTGATGAGATAATAGAATATAATGATTATGAACTCGATGATGATGATTTATATTTTTTAAAACACTATGTTATGGTCACTTCCGAAGCCACAAAAATCTTTAGGATATATGAGGAAGAGGGAATTTCCGGCCATAAGCCAACAGATGATTTGGGATTAATGATAAAATATGAAGACGGCCAGTATTATTCTTACTTTGCAGTCAGATCAACTGATTTGTGTATGTCCTCCCTTCAGGTATTTCCTCTCAGTTCCAAGTTGGCAAAAGAACATGAATTTTCACTCATTAATCCTATAAATAAGACTCTCATTGAAATGATGATGGATGTCATTTTGTTAAAGAAATAGATAAAATTATTTATATGTTAAAAATCTAACTTTATTAATATAATAGAATTATTATGTGGAGATGAAAAATGTTAGAAGAATTTTTACCATTCGTTGGTTTGATTATTTTTGGAAACATTGAAAACCTTATTTTAGCATCTCAGGGTGTTGTAGGTGGCGTAAATCCTAAGGTTTTAGGTTTGTTAAGTATTTTTGTTGTAATCATCTGGTTAGTTATAGGATTTGTTGCAACAGATGTTGCAATGCAGTATTCCCAGTACATTACATTTATTGGCGGTCTGGCTATTGTAATATTGGGTATTAAATCAGTAGTTGATGCCGTAAGGCACATCAAACAAGTCAAAAGGGGTGAATAATATGGTAAATTTAAAAGATTATGCTCCTTTTGCAGGATTACTAATTTTTGGAAACATTGAAAACCTTATTTTAGCATCTCAGGGTGCGGTTGCACACGTTGATCCATTTATATTAAGTGCATTAAGTATAATTGCTGTAATCATATGGCTATTAATCGGAACATATGGAACAAAAATGGCAATTAAGTATGCTGACTACATTGAAATATTCGGTGGAGTGGCCATCATTATTTTGGGTGTTCAAGCCATGCTTGAAGCAATGGGTTTATAGTTTTAAAATAATATAAGAAGCTCTTTTGAGCTTCTATAATTTTGTTTTTATAGCTTTTATTTGTTTAATGTCAATTTCTGTCATTTTTGATACTTCTTCAACATTGTATTTTTTTAGCATCCTTTTAATAATATTTTCCTCACCTTTTTCTATTCCTATTTTTAGCCCTATTTTTAGTCCTTTTTCTATGCCTATTTCTTTTCCTTCCATTATTCCTATTTCTTTTCCTTTTTCTATTCCTTCTTCTATTCCTATTTCTTTTCCTTTTTCTATTCCTTCTTCTATTCCTATTTCTTTTCCACGTTCTTCTGCTCTTGTTAGTTCGCCATCGATTATTGCATCTCTTAGTTGTTCTTCAAAAGGTTTTAAATGTATTTCTGACATTTTTAATTTCTCCATTACTATTTTGATTTTTTTAGGATTTTTCATAGATTATTCTGCCATAGTATCAAACATCTTCGGGTGGGATAATGAGTAGGAAATTAGTAATTAGCGATAGTTCAATAATTAAATCTTCTTTGTTTATGTTGATTTGAGATGTAGATATCTAAATCAAATCAATTACATCAAAACTGGTGATTTTTTGTTGTTTTCTATTTTATATTTCAAGTTATTTAATCTTATCTAAGCATCTGTCTGTTTTGTAATGAAAAAATTTGGACTGTATGCGTCTTTGTAATTCAAATATAATGCTTTATTCACCGGTAAATCCCAGTATACACGATGAACTGTTCAACATCTTTTAGTGTAACACTTATAGTGTGGTTATGTACTCATAGTTTCGGCCAATTTTTCTTTTGTTAATGATGAGAGGTGTTCAATATTAAATACTGGTCCAGATTTAAATTTTTCATGCTTCAGATAATATTTTTCTTTTGTGTGAATTTTACCTTCTTAAGGAAATATTCATATCATACAATTTTATTGGACAAATTTGTCAAGTGAAATTTATCTTTACTAAATTATATATATCATGTAATTTATAAATTACACTTATAGTAGCTATCTTGAATACTGCTATGATTTTATAATTAGCGCAAAAAGGGGGTGAAAATATCAAAAAGTTAGGTAATAAGTTGTTGTTTGTTCTTATGATATCGCTAATGCTTATGTTTTCTTTAAGCGCAATTTCTGCAGAGGATAATTCAACTTTACTTGCATCCAGTACAGATGCTCCGGGGCTATTGCAGGCATCAAATATTATTAATGTTCATGTAAGTGATTCTTATGTGCCACAGAATAATACCTGGACTGAAGACGGGGTCAATCTTGCTAATGCAAATGTTTCAGTTTATGATTCATCTAACAATTTGGTATTTTCAGGATTAACAGATAGTGAGGGTAATGTTGTTATTTCCAATTTGAACTCAGCAACGTACGATGTTGAGATTAAATATTCTACATACGAAGTTTATCGTCAGAATGTGGATTTATCAGCTAAAAACACCGAAGCTATTGATTACATGTTCATTCCTGATATACTGTTGTTAGTTGATTATAATTCCCATAACGAAAAAGTTGATATTTTAATGGAAATGTCAAAAAGAGTTGCTTATATAAGTACTACAGACTTTGATCTCACAAGGGAATGGTTAATAGATTATGCTAAATTTATACACCTTGACATGTTTAATGAAGGTTCATATCATACTCTTACTGGTGAATACTTGAAAGAGGTTTTAGAAACTTCACCGGCTAACATTAACTATAATGTGGCTTATACATTCGGTATTTATTCAGAAAGTATTCTTAATGCAACCGGAATACATATAACAGGTGCAAGTGCAGCAAATAATACTTTCCATACAATAGAAAATACTTATATCGGTTCTTATTTCCAGGCTGAGGATATTGAAGATTCCACAGTTTTACTTACAAACATGGTAAATTATCTTAAATATGTATATTATTTAGTTGACCCTTCCAAATACACAAATCCTACATTGGATGAAAACAATGCTCCATTGATGAGTCCTGAATGTGGTTTTTACCATCCTGATTTAGGAACGTATACTATTGTTCCTGATGGAATCACTATCAATAACTGGATTAAAAACAATCCAGGTTATGACGCAGATGGACATGGAAGTCTCAACTGGATGACTGTAAACTATCCTAATTGGCTTGAAAATACATTGGACCCTACAACTCTATTCAGAACATTCGAAAAAGATTATATTGGTAACTTTTCTCCTGAAAAACCATTCATAGCTATTGCTACTTACTATTGTGGTGGCGGCGTAGTTGATGCTTTAATCAGAGGTTACGAAGCTCAGGGTAGGGCAGCTTTCAACGTATTTAAAACTGGTACTACTCCACCGATTTCCTCAATCCTGAATAAGATTACCAACATCTCAACCGTTGGTATTTCAGCTATTACATCACTCTATAGTTGGTCTTTAAATTATGCAAATGGTTCTGCTAGAGGTGATTTGGAAGATATTGATCTTGCTGTATTGAAAGGTGTTTATGATATTTCCGAAACAAGTTATCTCAACGAACTTGGTCCTCAAATTGAATGGACTTTCTCAGTAACATATCCAAGTTTTGAAGGTGTATATGGACCTATAGTTTTATCTTACGTTGACGGTATGGGTAAATCTCATGTTATCCAGTCAGGTGTAGATAAAATGGTTAAACTAGGTTGCCAATGGGCCGATTTAAAGGAAATGGATAATGCTGATAAAATTGTTTCAATTGTATTGTATAACTACCCTCCGGGTAAGGCAGAAATTGGTGCATCCTACTTGGACGTGTTCCAAAGTACTTATGACTTGATTTTCCAATTGGAAAGAGCAGGCTTTAATGTAGGTAATGTTTCCGATATTCCTTCATTATATGATTTAACTGAACTTATTGTTCAATTCGGTAATAAGGGAACTTGGGCTAAAGGTTTATTAAACGAATATGTTGAAAAACACTTTGATGAATTGATGGCACACAATCAGTTAATTGATTTGGATGAATTCTATAACTTGACTGCACATATCAATCCGTCCTTATATGAATGGATGATTGACCGCTGGGGTGATGGTCTTGGAGAAATCATGGTTTACAATGATACTTATATTGTAATTCCGGGATTATGGTTTGGTAATGTCTTTGTTACTTTCCAACCTTCCAGAGGATGGGAAGAGGTTCAAAATTACCACGATTTAAGCTTACCTCCTCATCAGCAATATGTTGCATTTTATGAATGGTTAGATCAAGTAATCGGTGTTAATGCGATAATCAATATGGGTACTCACGGAACCCTTGAATGGTTGCCTGGTAGAAACATCGGTGTAATGGAAGGAGACTGGACTTTCGAATTGACCTTGACTCCTACAATATATCCTTATATTGTTTCCAACCCTGGTGAAGCAATGGTTGCTCGTGACAGAATTGCTCCATTAATGATTACTCACATGACTCCTGCAATGGTTTCATCTGCATTATACGGCAATTATACGTTATTATCTGAATATATTGCTCACTACAGAGATCAACTTAAACTCAACGTATCCACAAACGCTGAAGAATATAAGGCTTTAATCATCGATTTGGCTCCTTCATTAGGTTATGGTGTATATAATGAATCAAATCAGACCTTTGATGAATATGTAGCTGAATTGCATTCCTACTTGGAAGGTATGGAGGATGATTTCTATACTTATGGATTGCATCATTTGGGTAAAGTTTTAACCGGTTATGAACTCATTGAGGAAGTAATTACTGTTACAACTTCTCAAACCAGAATATATAATCATATATTAGCTCATTTCTATCCATCTTTGGCAAATATGAGTTTTTATGATGATATACGCCACCATGAGGAATATTCTTTAGTTGAAGAAATGGTGACATCATTCTTAAAGGAATATGTGACTGCACTGGTTTGCGGCACATCCGTTGAGAGTTTAAACAAGGAGTATAATATTCAGGCCGGTTCTGCACTTTACAACGATACTGCTTATGCTGCAAGTGTTATTGTTAACATTGAAAACAATAATGAATGGGCTGCTATAATCAAAGCCCTTGAAGGCGACTATGTCCTTGCAGGTTTGTTTGCAGATCCTTCCTATGGTGACTCCATTCCTACAGGTTATGACGGTTACGCTTCAGATTCAACAAAGATGCCTTCCAGATCAGCTTACGCATCAGCTGTTAAAATAGTTAATTTGCTTCTGGCTGATTACATGGAAGAACATGGCGAATGGCCTAAATTAACAGCATTAATCCTTTGGGGTACTGAAATATCAAGAACAGAGGGTATTGGTATTGCAGAATTCTTATACTTCCTGGGATGCAGGCCTGTTTGGGCAGAAAACGGAAAAGTCATAGGCGTTGAATTACTTCCTTTAGAAGATTTAACAGTTCAATTACATAATGGTAGTGTTGTCAACAGACCAAGAATTGACGTATTTGCAAGTATCGTAACCAGTAACAAGGATTGGTTAACCTGGTTGCTTACCGGAGTCAATCTTGCTTTGAATGCTGAAGGGGAAGATTTCTCACAAAACTATCTTAAACTTCACTACAACCAAACCGGTATACTCGACAGGTTATACGGTCTTCCGGGAGCTATTCTGGAAGGTACAGGTATGAGTAATTTCATTCCAAGTACAAATGACTGGAATATACAAACAGTCAATGATGAAGCATCAAGTATCTATCTTGATAAAGTTTCATTTGCTTGGAGTATGGATGAAAAAGGCAATATTGTCGTAACTCCTCAAAAAGAAGCTTATAAAACATTACTCTCACAAGTTGATTTGATTACTCAGAACTTCGACAGTACCTGGAGATTCATCGATTCAGATGATTACTACGATTGGTTTGGCGGATTGTACAATGCAGCACGTACTCTTGGTGCAAATCCTGACACTTCATTTGTAGATATCAGGAATCAAAACAACTATATCTCAAGAACATATGAGGAAGAATTGGACTTTGAAATCCGTAGTATGATTTTAAATCCTAATTACTACAATCCTTTAGTTAATTCCCAGGCTGGTTCCATGTCTTATGCTAAAAACATGGAAAACTTGTATGGTGGATTAATTTTAGGAGGAGGTAAGTTGAATGCTCAGCTAGGTAATCAAATAGCTAACACCTACAACGGCTTAACTGGCACTGTCCAGTCAACTGCTCAGGCTGCAGCATGGCAAAGTATGGCTGCTTGGATGTTCTATCTAAATGATCAGGGTGTATGGGACGGAGATACTCAGGCTGTACAGGAATTGGCCAATAACATTATTAATATGGCTACAATGTACGGTGTTGCATGTTGTCACCACACCTGTAAGAATTTGGATTTCAACATGAAAATCATTCAGGCAAGTTCACTTTCTCCACAGAAAAAGGCAGAATATGCTGAAATCTTATCTCAAGCTACTTTAACTGATCCTTTATACGTGATGGAAGACGCTCCGACTGACGGTGACGGTCAAAGTGAAAATAATCCTTCATCTGAGGAAATGTTAGTTAACGGAACCACTGAAAACAATGGTGGCGATGCTTCCGGTTCTGTTGGAGGCGAAACACCTGTTGGAGACCAGGCATCCACTTCACAAAGTGCTGATGCAAGTTCAGCTTCTCAAGCTCAATCCAGTGATTCATCATCAAGTGATTCTGCTGGTGAAGATGCTTCTCAAGCTAGTGATTCCCAGGCTTATGAGATTTCAAAAAGTTCTCCTGCTAAATCTGCCAGTGCAGAATCAAGCATGCCTATTGTTGTAATTGTTGCTATTGTTGCTTTGATTGCAATATTCCTGGTTGGTTATACTCGCAGAAATGATGATTTTGATGATTATTAAAATCATCATAACTTTTTTCTTTTTTTTCGTAATTTTTATATATATTCAATTTACATAACTAAACTTATAATGCATTTTTTAGTCAATGTGTGTTATAAATTTGTGATGTGATTAAATATGAATAAGAAAATTAATATGGTTTTAATCTTATTATTACTTTTAATCGTTTCAGTAGGTGCTGTCAGTGCAGCTGACAATTCTAGTGAAACATTAAGTGTTAATGATAATACTCAAGGTGATGAGATTTTAACCGCTTCAAATTATACTGTAACTGAAAAGACTTACGGCAATTATTTTTCCGGTAAGGGAGAAATGAGTTCTTCAGTTAACGCTGGTGATACTATAATATTGAGCGGTGATTTCTCTGGAAAGAACTTTACGATTAATAAACAGATTACTCTTACCAGTTCTGGTGGTACTATTAAAAATGGTGTTATAACACTCACCAAAGACGCTTCCGGAACTGTTATAACTGGATTAACAATTAAAAATTCCAACAATTATCTTTATGGAATACATGTTAACGGTGCTACAAACTGTGAAATCCGCGATAATTTCATGAATAACACTGGTCAGTCTTCATATTGTGTTGTTTTAAATAAAGATTCTGATTTTAATAAAATTGAGCACAATACACTTTCATGTTATGGTGAAACTTATGGTCACGGTACAAGATCCACTCCTGTTATTCTTTTAGGAAGTGCTGATAATAACTATATTGCAGATAATGTTATTTATTCTGCTGATGCAAATGCAATTTATTTATCAAGCTATGGCGGAGGTATTTTTAAAGGTGGTGAATCATTTAACAATGTAATTTACAATAATACTATTACATACACTACCAGAACAACTTCCTGGGCATATGCTATTCAATTGATGGGTGGAAACAACACTGTCGATTCAAACAGGATTTATGGTGCATACAGAGGTGTTACATCTTCAAATGTCCCATCAAATAAGGTTATCAATAATTATATCTTTGTTGACGGTACTGATTTCGCTTCAGGTGCACATACCGGAGGAGATTACGGTATTGCTGTTGCTTCAGATGCAACTGTTAGAAACAACACCATAACAGGTATGTTTGTCGGTTCAGCAATTTCTGCAGGTGACAATTCCGTAATTGAAAATAATATTATCAATGCTTCAAAAGGATACGGTATAGAGGCAAGCGGTGACGATGTTAAAATTATTGAAAATACAATTTACACAAATACAAGTGCCGCTGTTCGCCAACAAGGTAAGATGTCAGGAATAGTTGTAGATAGAAACACAATTGTTTCCCAAAGCGGTATTGGCGTATATCTTTCAAAATCATCCAAAACCAAATATCCGTCAAATATTACTATTACAAACAACGATATTACAACCTCAAATCAGTATATGATTAATGCTGCTGATGCTGATAAAGATACCTGGGTTATTTCAGATAATGTGGGTACCGGTAAAATATTAACTCCTTCAGGTGAGGTTGACCCGTCCGCTCCGGATTTCAATTTCAATGGAACAATCCATAATGTAACTCCGGCAAATTATCACAATTTCATTGATGGTGACGGTAATTTGAAAAATGATTTCGTTCATGACGGTGATATTCTAAACTTCATCGGTACTTTTGAAAATAAAAAGATTTATGTTACTTCTAGTGTTAAATTAACCGGTAAAAACCCTGTATTTATCAATTCAACCATCTGTGCATTATCCGATTCAGTATGGATTGAAAATTTAACTATCCGCAATAGTAATACTTCCCATAACGCATGGGGTATTTATGTAACCGATACAAAAATTGTTAAAATATTAAACAATGACATTTATGTAGTTGACCCAAAAACAGCTTATACTATATATGTTCACAAATCTTCAAAAATTTATATTGAAAACAACACTTTAACCTCTCACGGTGATGCTTTAACATACACCTTGCTTGGAGACGGCGCTGAAGAGTGTGAAATTAAAGATAACATAATTAACTGTATCGGTACTGGTGAAATCTATCCGTTTGAAAATTCAAGAGACATTAACGGTAATTCATCTGAAGTATGTATTGCTCAGTGCATCTGTTTAGGAGACACTTCAAATGATTTCTGTCTTGACGGAACAAACATAGTTCCTGAATTATACAGAACCTACGGTATTTTAATGATTCGCTCATCCAACAATACATTAACCGGAAATGACGTACGCATAACTTCCCTTGTCAATGAGTCAAACATTTTCAATTCAACAAATTCACTTGTCGGTATTGACTTCTACTATGACTGTGACAATAATGTAATTTCCAAAAACAAAGTCAATGTAACCGGTTTGGACAATTATTTATATGGTGTTGGAGCTATTGCTCATCCTACAGGAGGATCTGGAACCACAGCTATAAATAACATTTTCAAAGACAATGAAATTTATGTAAGCGGCGGTTACATGTCTGAAGGTATAGTCTTCGGTCCTGGTTGTAACGGCACTCAGGCTTTAAACAATAGCGTTTTATTAACTGCTGAAAATGTAACCTATGGTATAAACCTTGAAAGTTCCTTTAATTCAACATTAAAATACAACATTATCTTAATGGAGTGTGATGTTGTTTACGGTATTGAAGCATACGGATCTGACGGAAATGTAATTGAGTATAATACTCTAAATGGTGAAGGAAAACTTGTTTCTGGTTTTGTAGGAATTAATACTAATAATAACATAATTCAAAACAACGTCTTTAATTTAAACGGTACCGATTCCGGTAAAAACATTACTCACGATGTTATTAAAGCACCAAATTCAGGTGTTTATCTTGAAGGTTCATCAAAAGGAAACTTGATTGATTCAAACAACATAACTACCGAACTTGGCTATCCTGTAGAATTATCTGCTGATTCAACCGGAAATACCGTAACTAACAATTATCTTAAAGGTGAAAAAGGTTCCGGTGATGAAGGTGTAAACGGTTCCGCTTCAAACACTGTTCATGATAATTACGCATCAACATTCGATAATTTGGTTATGGATAATGTAACTGTTGAATACAGAGGCAATGCAACCATAACTCTTGAAAATGATGATGAAGGTGAAGGAGCTAACGTTGAATTCAAATTAGGCGATGTAGTAATCGGCAATGCTACACTTGAAAACGGTAAAGCAACTATAAATTATGTTTTAGATAAAACTACTAACGTTGGAAATTACACTCTCACTGCAAGAGTAAGCAAACACGGATTCAGAACTGAAGAAATCACTTCCCAGTTAAGTGTTGAAAAATCAAACATTACAGTCACTGTCGATGATGTCAGAGCAAAACCAGGTTCTCAAGCAGAATTTAAGGCTACATTAATTGATATCAACAACAATCCTGTCTCAGATGCTGAGGTTAAATTCTATAGAAATGCCATCTATTTCGGTTCAGGTAAAACTGATGAAAACGGTATTGTAACAATCAATAGTAACATTCCTTCCACTTTAAAAGGTAATTTCACCATCTTTGCAATTGTTGCTGAAAGTGATAATTACAGACAAAGTTCCGGCGAAGGTAAATTGAGTACTAAGGATACAACACAAATCATAGCTAATGATGTCTCTTTATACTATAAAGACGGTACTAGATTTGTTGCAACACTAGTTGGTGGCGATGGCAAACCTTTATCTGGATTAAATGCCTCAATAACAATTAATGGTGTCGAAACAATTAAAACCACTAATTCAGAAGGTAAATTCTCCATTGCAATTAATTTAGACCCTGGTGTCTATCCTGTAGAGGCTAAATTTGACGGTGATTCCCAATATGAAGCATCAAGTGCAAATGCAACGGTCACTGTAAAACACACGATAGTAAGTGATGATATCACATTGATGTATAAAAATGGAACAAGATTCTACGTTTCCCTTATGGAAGATGGAAAACCAATAGCTAATGAACGTATCCTTTTAAACATCAACGGTGTTATTTACACCCGTACAACCAATGCTCAAGGAAGTGCAGATATAGCTATTAATCTTGAACCTAATGAATACATTGTTACTACTGCAAGAGAAGCTACTGGTGAAATGAAAAGTAATAAAATCCTTGTAAAATCATTGCTTGTTGAAAACAAAGATGTTGACATGTTCTTTAAAAACGGTACACGTTACACTGTTAAAGTTATTAAACAGGATGGTACTGTTGCAGGTGCGGGTGAAACCGTCACATTCAACATTAACGGTGTCTTTTATGAACGTAAAACAAATGATCAGGGTATTGCAGGTCTTAACTTAAACTTAGAACCAAATAACTACATCATTACTGCAATGTATGAAGGATGTGCGGTTGCAAACAATATTAAAGTTAAACACGTATTGCATGCAGAAGATTTGACTAAAAAATATGGTACTGCCGATCAATTTACTGTAAACGTTGTTGACGGTCAAGGAAACCCATTAGCTAATGCTACTGTTATATTCAACATTAATGGTGTTTTCTACGATCGTGTATCCAATGCTACAGGTACCGCTAAGTTAAACATTAACTTAATGCCTGGTCAGTATATTATAACGTCCTCCTTCAATGGAGAAAACATCGCAAACAAAGTAACCGTAACTAGCTGAGGTTAAACTTTTTTAACCTCTCTTTTTTTTATTTTTTGATGATTTTTTGGTGAAAAAAATAGTTTTACTTTTTTAACCTCTTTTTTTATTTTTTGATGATTTTTTGGTGAAAAAAATAGTTTTACTTTTTTAACCTCTTTTTTTATTTTTTGATGATTTTTTGGTGTAAAAAATAGTTTTTAAAAGTTTAGGTATATGTTTCATAGTGAAACATAACCTAAAATGATTTTTTTATTTTGTAACACGGGAGATGTTACAATGAAATGTTTTGTTAAAAAGAATATTTAAGCATTTCTTAATTTTAGAATGCCTAAATTTTTATAAAATTGGGTTTTCTTAAACTTTTCTTGATTTCACTTATTGTAATTTGATTAATTGAAAATTGATATTTGAAATTAACCATTTTTTCTCTTGGATTTTCATGCATAATACTTGAAGAATGCTATTATTAAAATGTATGGTGCTCTATTATCGTTGATGATTTTATAATGATTTTTTAAAATAATTGATTGTAGCTATTAATTAACACTTGATGATTTATGTGATGTAGATATCTTTAATAATTAAATTAATTTTTTCATATTTTTCAGCGCAAAAGCTCTTTGTGATGTTTAATTATTAATATTCAAACTTTTTTTATCTTTGTTGAAATTTCCAAAAGTTTATAAATACTATTTCATATAACCGTAATTGTAATAAACATTAAAATAGTGTTATTATGAAAATAAATAAAGAAAAACTTGCAGTTAAAAGGGATGAAAACAAAGTAAAATTCGAAGAAAAAAAGCACAAGCAAAAATCAAACGTGAAGAAAGAAAATTAGCTTTCAAAGAAAAACGTACAGATAAAAAAATAGAATCCCACATTGAAAAAGCTATCAAAAAAACTTATAAGGCTGAAGATAAAGCAGAAAATGAAATTGTTAAATTATTAGAAAGCGTTGATTCAGAAATCGAAGCTGAAGAAAAACCTATTGAACTTATCCTATTCAATGCAGAAAACAAATTAGAAGAAATAGCTTTAAATGCTCAATTGTCAATGGTAAAAGCTAAAAACGAGTTATTCAAAAATCTTGAAAAAGACATGGATAACGTAGTTGAATTAATATCTCTTGAAGAAGATCTTGCTGTCGTTAAAGATGAAATGGCTGAAGTATCAACTCTTTTAGATGAAAGAATTGAAATTGAAAAAGAAACTTTAGAATTATAATTTTAAAAAATATTGTTGAAATTTAATTTCAACAACATTTCTACTTTTTTTAAATAATTAAAGCATCATTGTGTATACTGCCGCTATACTCGGAATCGCAATGATAATTGCATTTCGAACCATTTTGAAACGGCGTTTTTTCCATTCTTTTGGTGTCAATTCCTTCATTTTCGGAATTTTCAAAGCGCTTAGGATAAGGCTTGCTGAAAGGAAAATGAAATATGCGTTTATAATAAAGAGATATCCTGCTCCAAGAAGCATGTCCCATCTGCCGTTTGCAATTGAATATCCGCAGGTACATAGGGGAGGCATCAATGCGGTTGCAATTGCAACACCTGGAATAACCGTGTTTGTCTTGTCCTCTCTGGTTTGTCCTATAATTCCTGCAAGTCCTCCGAAAAATGCTATGAGCACATCAAAAAATGCGGGAGATGTCCTTGCAAGCAATTCTACTGTAGGCTCTTTAAGGGGTGATAAAAGAAAATAAAGAGTGGCTGCAGCAACACTGATTAGAATCTGCATTCCAAAACCTATGACATGTTTTTTAAGCAAAGGGTAATCTGCAGATACGCTTGCAAATGCGGATGCAAGAATACTTCCCATTATCGGTGAAATCAGCATTGCACCAATAATTACTGCAGTTGAACTTACATTGAGACCTACAGATGCGATTACCATCGCACATACAAGAACACACATGTTGGTTCCCGTGATTTTTCCTCCATCCAGAAGACGTGAACGGATTTCCTCATTCGATGCCGAATCCTCTTTCAGTGAAAATGCTTTTTTGATTTGTTCTTTGATAGTTTCTGTTTCGTTATTCATTTTTTCCCCTATTAATTGTTTTTTATTTTATTTCAGGTAATAAACTATGTTTATTTTTTTAAGCATTAATATCCATGTAAAAATAATTGAAAATATGCATGATATGATTATCGCCGGCGGATAGTAAATATAACCGATAATCATGGAAATAATAGTAAATAAAATGTTTAAACCGTATGTATTGTAGTTTTGAAATGCCGTCTGCAGGAATTCATTGTTTATATCAATTTTTTTCAGTTCATATGTTGCAACAAGACAGCATATATTAATGATAATGAAATCTATTCCGTAGATGCATTGCGGTACGAAAGCATTAAAGTTATTAGCAACAAAAGTCGTCAGATAAGGAATCAGTGACAAAAAGAATAATCCTAATGCTATGGTCCAGATTGATTTGTAATTGATTTTTTTGACAATGCTGAATAGATTATAGGAAAAGTTCCACACATTAAAACAAACAATAAAACTAATTGCATATGCTATAAATTCGATTTTTAATTCCAAAAGGCTTTCTAAATTACCGTTTGCTGCCAATGGAATTTCAAGCACGATGATTGTTATGATAATAGCTATAATCGCATCAATCAATGCTTCAAATCTTTCAGTATCATCATATTCCTTTTTATCCCGTTTATTGTAGATAATACTTACAATCACGGAAAATAGGCTGGCCAGATAAATTCCCGGAGTAAATATGGTAAAGGATATTATAAAACCGGCTACTATGATGAGGAAAGGAATTAAAAGATGAATTTTTTTAATATTCAGTTCTTTCAATTTATCATTGCTTACATTTGTTCCGTAAACCACAACAACCGATAGGATATGTGATAGATTTCCAAAGATTATAATTAATCCAAAAATTATCTCAGCGGTTAGGGAATAGAGATTCATTGAAAGCCATGATGCAAAATATGGAAAGAGCGAAAATAGAAATATGGAAATTCCATATGTAATCAGAGCTCTGTTGTTAATGTCATCAATATGCTGGAATAACTTCTGATTACTGTACCAGATATTGATAATTGCTAAAAATACAATAAAATACGTTATGAAATTCGCATAATTTGAAAAGAAAGCTCCCCAATCTGCACTTAATGGCTGAGGAATTTTCAACACCAGAATTGTTATGACAATTGCCAAAACTGCATCATAAAATGTTTCAAATCTGTTTGTATCCATATTTTTTAATTTATTTTTGAGGGTAAATAAATTTTAGTTTTTTTTGAGTGTTTTTTATAATTTTTTAGTTAAAAGAATAATTATGTGAAATATTTCTTTTAATCCATGTTTAGATATTCTATTAAAGATAGCGTATTTTTTTGAATTTCTTTAGTTATTTGAAACGGGCTAAAAACATTATCGGTGTCATTATTTTTGATTAACTCTCTTTTTTTAATAATGTCTTAAGTCAATAATATTGCCCTAATATAATTTTATTGCCTTAAAAGAAAAGTATTGTTCTTAAAAAACCATTTAATATAAGTTATGCTGGTTTAATCCAAGTAAATGACCTTTTTAAGTTATCAAAACATAATTCTTAATAAAAAAATAGGAGGGATCATCTAAATTTCAAGAGGATATAATCTTTAAAGATGTTGGTGAAGAAGATGTAGAAGTGCTTCTAGAGATTGCAAATAAGAAATCCAAGGTCAAAAAAATCTGGACAGAAGAACTGAGGCAGATAGATCCGTCAACCTACAAACCTGACTTAATAATCGAATTGGATGATGAGAATCTGGTTCTGGAATTTCAAAGTACGGTAGCAGATGATACATTTTCACAAAGAGGACATTCATACGTTGCAATAATCGATCAAAAGAAATCAAACAACAAGGAAGTAAACCTATGTGTCATAAGCACGGCAGAAAAATCAAAAATTGTCTCATACTATGTCAATAAACTTAACACATTTCGGTATGAGGTTTTTGGTAATGACCTTTTTGATGGAGAAAAAATTATTAATGAAATCGAAGAAAAATATAAATTGAAAAAAATAATCACACCAAAAGAATCAATATATTTTTCACTAGCACCAATCATGACCAAAAATAGAGATATTGAAGAAAATATTCAAAGAGTTCTTAAAATTCTGTTTACTTTAGACGAATTGCACCCATCAACTAAAAGTTTGTGTTATGCAGTTCTTTGGTTATTGATTGACAAATTTTTGGGGGAAACTCCGTTAAAAAATCTATTGTTGGATAAATTAGGTGGTAAAATGAGTGCAGTATATGATTATGGTCAAAGAAAAGAACAAAATGGTATAAAAAAAGGTATAAAAAAAGGTATAAAAGACGTTGTTTTAAAGTTGTATGAAAATGGAATGGGTATTGATGAAATTTCTAAGTATGCTGAAATTGATGTTGAGGAAATAGAAAAAATGTTGGATTAATCAATATCTTTTTTCACATAAAATCAGAATTGGGCAGGAAAAATCACTCCCTTGAAAATTGACTAGTAATACGCTCGTCCAGGTGGGCTCTATTAAGCAGGATATTTTGGAAAAAATAATAGTTTGCGTTAAGGTTATTGTTCATATTCCAGATAGAAAAGATGCATTGTATGTTCAGTTAATTGTATTGACAACTATCTTTTCTATTGTATTTCTCTAATGTTAGGTTGTGGACCATATAACTGTTTTTGAATATAAGCGCTCACTTACATCTTTAAATCATAATTAATTGTTTAAATGACTTTTTTTAATTAAAAAATATCAGTTTGAAAAATTATATAACTTTCCCATTTCAAATCTATAATCAATTGTTTTGGTTTTAAAAAATTATTTGGTGAGGCAATGAAAAAGACAAAAATTATCTGTAGTGTAGGTCCTGCATGTGATTCAGTGGAAGTCATGAGCAAAATGGTCAATAAGGGTATGGACTGTGCCCGTATCAATCTCAGTCATGCTTCAAAAGAAGATATATTGAAGACGATTGATGTGGTTCGTGAGGTTAGAAAGGCCTGTAATGTTCCTGTAGCTATTTTGTATGATACCAAAGGACCGGAATTTCGAACTTCAAAATTTAAGGACGGAGGAATAACTCTTAAAACGGGCGATACGATTAAAATGTCCAAGAATTGCATCGTAGGTAATGATGAGGAATTTGGAGTTAACCACAGTGATGCAATTGATTTAATTAATGTTGGAGACATGGTTCTGGTTGATAATGCCATCTATAAACTGGAAGTCATTGACAAAAAAGATGATTTTGTTGTGTTGAAAGCTCTGGGTGACGCTAAAATACAGGATAACAAGACAATTAATGTTCCTGGAGTCGATTTGAAACTTGACTTTATAAGTGATGTGGATAAGGAGGACATTGCCTTTGCATCAAAGCATTCATGTGATTATCTTGCCCTATCATTTGTAAATACTCGTGAAGACGTTATTGCGGCCCGTGAAATAATTAATGAGGCTGGGGGAGATTGCCGTATCATTTCAAAAATTGAAAGTGGCATAGGAATAGAAAATATTGATGATATAATCGATGAATCTGACGGAATAATGGTGGCCCGTGGAGATTTGGGTGTTGAAGTTGCTATGGAAAAGCTTCCTATGCTTCAAAAGGAGATTATTACGAAATGCCGTGAAAAGGGCAAGTTTGCCATTGTCGCTACTGAAATGCTTGCTTCAATGTATGAAAGTCCAAGGCCTTCAAGGGCTGAGGTTTCCGATGTGGCCAATGCTGTATTGGACGGAACCGACTGCGTGATGCTTTCCGGTGAAACCACTGTTGGTAAGTATCCTGTACATTCAGTTGAAATTATGGCCAAGATATGTGAATATGTGGAATCAACCGTTGACTATAGAAGTAAGGTCGCATACAAAGGGACAATAGGCATAAGCGATACGATTGCAAAACTCGTTGTTGATGCCGTTGAATACTCAAAGATTAATCTTATTGTTACAATGACCATGACAGGATTCACTGCTGGTAAAATCAGTAATTTAAGGCCAAACTCACCGATTCTGGCATGCTGTCCGTCCAATGATGTTGCACAGAAGGTTGCTTTGAATTTTGGCGTCAAACCGGTAATATCAGATATTTACGGCGCTACAGATAAGATGATTGAAAATGCAAGAAAAACTGCCATAGAAGAATTTGACCTGAATAAAGGGGATTTGATAGTTATAACCGGTGGATTTCCAATAGGCAAATCAAAAATGACTAATTATCTAAGAATCATGGAAATATAAGATTATTATGAATACTGACCAGGCTAAAAAACAGTTCAAGACTCCTAAAGAGTATAAAAGATTCAAAAAACTTGTTAATGAGACAAAAATCTATGATGAGCCTTCCTCATTGAATGGCCAGTTAAGGCCTTATCAAAAGATTGGCTATTCCTGGCTTGTCCAGAACATTAAATATAAGTTCGGAAGCATTTTGGCTGATGATATGGGTCTTGGAAAGACAATACAGATTTTAACAGCTATTTTATACTTTAAAGAGCAGAATCCCTTTGACAACAGGCCGTCACTCATTATTGTTCCTCCTACATTAATTTCAAACTGGGAAAATGAGATAAACAAGTTCACTCCCGAATTAAGCTATTACATATATCACGGATCCGGCAGAACTTATCCGATTGAAGAGTATGACATTATTTTAACTTCCTATGGGGTTGTCCGTCTTGATTTGGACTTGTTTATGGATGATACCTGGCTTTTATGCGTTATTGATGAGGCACAAAACATTAAAAATCCGAACACCGAACAGACAAAAGCGATTAAAAGCATCAAGGCAAGAACCAAGGTTGCCCTGACAGGTACTCCAATTGAAAACCGGCTGATGGACTACTGGTCAATATTTGACTTTGTAAACAGGGGTTATCTTTCAACAAAGGACGATTTTAAAAGAAATTATGTTGTTCCAATAGAAAAGCTTGAGGATGAAGAGACTTTAAAAAACCTTAGGGAGATTGCAAAGCCCTTTGTCATGAGGCGGCTTAAAAGTGACGATGACATTAAAAAGGAACTGCCCGACAAGTTTGTCAATGACATTTACTGCACCCTTTCCAAAAAGCAGATTAAGCTATATAATGCAATTCTCGATGAGATATTTTTTGATATAGAAAATTCCAAGGGAATTCAAAGAAAAGGAATTATTTTAAAGATTTTAACCGCCCTGAAGCAGACCTGCAACCATCCAGCACAGTTTCTTGACATTAAAAAGCCGAAGATTTCCGAGTCCGGAAAGATGGAATTGCTGGTCGATATTCTGCAGAACATTCTTGATTCCGGTGAAAAGGTAATTATCTTTACTCAATATGTTGAAATGGGAAAAATCATTCAGGATTTGATTTCAAAGAAATTTAAAGAGGAAGTTTTGTTCTTGCACGGTTCTCAGACTCTTAAGGAAAAGACTAGAATCATCGACACCTTTCAGGAAGATGAAAACTACAAGATATTCGTTGCCACCCTTAAAACAGGAGGCACTGGTTTGAATCTGACGGCCGCTCAAAACGTCATTCACTATGACCTGTGGTGGAATCCTGCAGTTGAAAATCAGGCAACCGACAGGGTTCACAGAATCGGCCAGGAAAATGACGTTATGGTATACAGGTTCATTACAAAAGGAACTCTTGAGGAGACAATCGATGCAATAAGCAAGCATAAGATTGATCTGGCAGCCAAATCCATCAGCAATGACGAGACATTCATCACCGAAATGACTAATGAAGAGCTTAAAGAAGTGCTGGCCTTGAGGATTTGAATTAGATTTCATCTATTTAAACTAATTTGAGGTTGGTGCTCTAAAAAAAAGAAAAAAGGATTAAATTGATTAATCCTTGATTGTAATTGTGTTTGCGATTCTCATTTCGTTATATTCTGAGGTGATAATGTATTCTCCGGCCATTAATCTGATGTTTAATTTTACTATTCCGTTTTCATCAGTTGTTCTATTATAGAATACTCCGTTGATGTTGAATGTTACTGATGCATTGGCTAGAGGATTTCCTTCACCGTCAATGACTGTTGCGTTGAATGTTGAACCGTCTAGGTATTTCATTTCCATATTATCTGCGCTTAAGACAGGTAGGACTGTAATGTTATAGGACATCATTAATCCTGTTACGGGGTCAATTGCGGTTAGAATGTATTCGCCCGGCTCCAGGTTAATGTTTAACTTAGCTGTTCCG
>JAFRFB010000084.1 GCA_017434555.1 Methanobrevibacter sp.
ACACAAATATACACCAAAATCAGTGGCAAAAACAGTATATTTAAATGTATTTTTAGGAGCCTTAATCATATCACAAGGATTTTACTCAAAAACAGCCATACAACAATTATCTGAGAACTAAAAAATTCAGACCCCTAAATTTTTCTTTTAGAAACTTATCCTGAACGCATAATTCAACAAAAATCATGTGGCATAAATTTATATATTCCCTGTTTTTTTCTGAAATATTTAATTTAGGAGTGATGGAGCATAATTCCTTCAACAACTGCTCTTCATCAACATAGCGATGATTAGTTAATGGGAGTATAGAAAAAACATATTGCTCATACTCACTAAGTTTCTGGTTAGTTTCTAATTTAGTTTTAATATTATTTAATACTTCACTACCATCAATATCCGGAATATAAAAATAATTCCCATAATATGAAAATTCAGGAGTGATCTCTATTTTTTCAACAGATTTACGGTTATTGTCAACAACTAAAATTTTTTGTTCTATCGTTTCGCCGTAGAACAGGTAACAGTCCACAACATATTCAAAATCACGATCCAAACGAGATTTTGACAAAGGCTGTTTGTGAAATTCCACATTCACATAACCTTTCTTTCCTTTCAATAGTATATCCATTGATTTTACATCTTTACCTGGCGAAAATATTTCACAGGACATGACTTCATATTACTCCTCAGGCAAGCAAACCAATGTAATTAATGCATTTGTGAATGCATGAGTAGCTATTTTTAGTATCGAATCATATTTGTTTTTCATTGAATCGTCAATAGGTCTTATTTTAATTTTATCACCACCAAGATTTTTCAATAAATAAATGCCAGCAAATACAAATTGACAATGAATTATTGGTTATATCAACTATATAAATTTAATTGTCGTTTGATTACAATTTTACTTTCTTAAAATAATTTTTTAATGAAAATAGAAATTTTTAATAAGATAAAAAAATTAACATGAGTGGAAAGTATTGACACGAGAAATTAATTAAAGTTTAAAAATTAGTAAAAACATAATTTAAATATTAAAGATTATTTTTTAATTTAGGAGAATTATTAATGAGTCGTATTTCAATACTTGACAAGGACAGATGTCAACCGAAAAAATGTGATTATCTTTGTATTAGTTACTGTCCGGGTGTTAGAATGGATGAAGACACCATAGTTATAGACGAAGATACAAAAAAACCTTTAATATCAGAGCAATTATGCGAAGGTTGCGGTATATGTACCAACAGATGCCCATTCGATGCAATCAGTATTATTAACTTACCTGAGGCCGTTGGAGAGCCAATCCACAGGTTTGGTCAAAATCAGTTTGAATTGTTTGGACTTCCTAGCCTGGAAGAAGGGACCGTTCTTGGGCTTTTAGGGCCGAACGGTATCGGTAAATCAACAATAATGAACATATTATCCGGAAATTTAATTCCAAACTTCGGAGACTTTGAAAATCCTCAGGAAAACTGGGATAATGTAATAGAATACTACAAAGGATCTTCACTTCAAACTTATTTTTCAAAACTCTCAAATGGTGAAGTTAAAGCTATTTTAAAACCGCAGATGGTGGATCAACTCCCAAAAGTCGTTAAAGGAAAAGTTAAAGATTTGCTTGAAAATGTAAATGAAAGAAATAAACTTGAATATGTTTGTGAGGAACTGCAGCTTGAAAATGTGCTTGATAGAAAAATGGAGAATCTGAGTGGTGGAGAACTTCAAAGAGTTGCAATAGCTGCAACTGTACTAAGAGAAGGTGATTTCTATTACTTCGACGAACCTACATCATGGCTGGATGTATCCCAAAGGCTTAATGCCGTAAAAGTAATCAGGTCACTTGCAGAAGAAGGAAAAAGTGTTTTGGTAATTGAACACGACCTCGCTACACTCGATGCATTATCAGATAATATCCACATATTATATGGTGCTCCAGGAGGATACGGTGTTGTATCTGGAAGAAAAGGTGTTAGAATTGGTATTAATGCTTACATCAATGGATTTTTATCTGAAGAAAACGTAAGGATACGAAGAAACCCTATTGAGTTTACAATAAGACCACCAACCCCGGAAGATGAAGGTGACGCAATTGCAAGTTACACTGATATTTCAAAAGATTATGACGGATTTAAATTAAGTGCGGATGCAGGAGACATTTTCTATGATGAAATAGTAACTGCATTCGGTTCAAACGGTATCGGAAAAACCACTTTCGCAAAGATGTTGGCAGGCGTTGAAAAACCAACTGCAGGAGAAGTTGATGAAGAAGTTACAATAGCATATAAGCCACAATACTTAGTAAGTGACTTTGAAGGAAGTGTTAGTGACTTTTTATACATGAATGCACCAAGTTACGGAAGTAAAATCTTTGAAAGTGAAATAATGAAGCCGTTTGCACTTGAAGAAATGCTTGATAAAAAAGTTTCAAAACTAAGTGGTGGGGAACTTCAGAGATTGGCTATCGCAGCAACATTATCAAAAGATGCTGAAATCTATTTATTCGACGAACCAACAGCATTTTTAGATGTTGAACAAAGATTAACTGCTGCAAAGGTTATTCGTAAAATGGTTGAAAGCAGAAACGCTGCATCACTTATTGTAGACCACGATATCGTATTCATCGATTACATATCCGATAGGGCTATGGTATTTAACGGTACTCCTGGTATTGAAGGTCATGCATCAAAACCAACTGATTTGAGAACCTCAATGAATGAATTTTTAGGAAATCTCAACATTACCTTTAGACGTGATAAAGAAACAAAACGTCCAAGAGTTAATAAACTCGACAGTTATCTTGATCGTGAACAAAAAGAAAAAGGAGAATATTATTACTTATCCGATTAGTTAAGAAATATTTTCCAATTAACATCACCAATTATTTTCTATTTTTTTAATCAAAAATTAAACTGCAAAAATTTTTTCTAAATATTGAAAATATGATTTAAAATGAAAATTGATTAAAATATAAAAAGACGAAAGATAGATGTAAATAGCTAATATAGCTATTTACAAAAGGTATGACAGTAATTTTTAAAAAAAATTAAGTCGGACATATTTGAAAATCAAAACAAAAATTGATTTCTATATATTGATTGGGAGTAATAACAATATAAATGTTTTTAAAGTATTACTTGGCCAATTATCCATTAAAATGAATAAATAAAAAATAATAACTTTTTTAAACATTATTAAAAAGAAATTAATTGATTATTTTAAAAAATAAGTATTTTAAAAGCTTTATTGAAAATGAGTAATAATTGCAAAAATTAATTAAAATATCCCGTTATAAAAAATATCAATTATACATTTAAACATATGAAAAATAATGCCTATTATTTCTTTTTTAAAGAAATAAATGAATTAAATTAAAAATAAATTACATATAAAAATTTTGTGTGAAAATAAAAAAAGTAATACTTTTAATAAAAATAATACTAATTTAAATAATATTTTTTTATAAAAAAGTATTATGAAATTGAGGATCATGAAAAATAATTTATAAAAAAAATAGCTATTAAAGAGACAGATAGGCTTTAATAGCTATTGTAGACAGTGAAAGAAATCTTATTTTAAATAAACATTTCTTTTTTATTAATTATCCAAATATTGACAGGAAAAAATATGAGCAATATTAA
This sequence comes from Methanobrevibacter sp., assembly GCA_017434555.1. GTDB lineage: Archaea > Methanobacteriota > Methanobacteria > Methanobacteriales > Methanobacteriaceae > Methanocatella. Next base: position 3,639 of record JAFRFB010000084.1, read on the forward strand.
TTGGTTATGCCAACAATCAATATTACCGGCCAATGATGAATTTATCAATATATAAGATAATTAAACGAAAAATAATCAAAATATTCTCTATTTCAACTATCTTTCTAACATTAGTAATTTATTCACTAATCTTAGAAAAACAGTTCAAGAGGGAGGTAAATAGCTAAATTAATAGCTATTTACATTTTTGGCTGATTATTTCATTTATTCTAATTCTAATGGACCCAATTTTGAAAGAGTTTTATGGAACTCATCCATTGTTCTTTGGAATTTTTCACCTTCAGACGCAGAAATCCATTCGAAACGGAATCGTTCTTTTTCAATTCCAAACTCTTCAATTATGTCTTGAACAATTTTTGCTCTTCTGGACCATTTGTAGTTTCCGGCATCATAATGGCAGTCCCCAATGTGACAACCTCCTACAAATACTCCGTCAGCTCCTTCTTCAAAAGCTTTAAAAATCATAGAAGGATTGATTCTTCCAGAGCACATTACACGAATAATCCTAACATTAGGAGGGTATTGCATACGTGCAGTTCCTGCAGTATCTGCACCCCCGTAACAACACCAATTACATAATAATCCTACAATTTTTATTTCATCAGACATTAAATCACCTCATAATTCAACTTTATCTGGACTGTATAACGGAGGTTTAATATCATCTGAAACTCCAGCTACATAACCAGTTCTATCACAATATTTTTTCTGCAATTTATCAAAAATCAATGAAACAGGAATATCCATCGGGCAGACATCATCACATTGACCGCAGTCAATACAGCTAAAGCTCATATGGGACAATCTCACACCCTGGAATGCAATCGGACTAGGAGGAATGTTAATATCATCTTTGAAATAAGATTTGTTTAACTCACAGTTTTCGTGGCACCAGCATATCGGACAAATATCTCTGCAAGCGTAACATGCAATACATCTATTCCAAGCATCCATAGCTTCAGCATCGCCAAATTTGGCATTTTGGACTTTTTTAGACATTTTAATCATGATGTTTTCAACTTTTGACCTTGCTTCAATAGATTGTTCGGATGGATTTTTAGTTTCTATAAATCCTTCTTTTTTAGCAGCGTCAATTAATTCCTGACCTTTATCATCATTTATTTCAATAAATGTCCAACCGTCTTCAGCTCCCCAGTTACCGCAAGCGATATTTGCTTTTCTAGGGATTTTCACATCACATCTTTGACAGTTATTACGTCTACCGTATCCTTCCTGTTCCAAATCATGGATTTTAACACCTTTTTCAGAACCATCTGCAAGTTCTACTATAAACTGACCTTTATCAATTTCTTCACTCACAACATCATCCGGATTAATATCATAGAATAAATCAATCATTTTACGGCCAACAATCGGTGATACTGTTCCACCACAGTTTAAACCAACAGTATAGATTTTTTCCGGATCGATTTTATGCCTTTTAATCAATTCATCAATTGATCTGATATCACATGGTTTTACTGAAACTGCAATTTTTTTATCTGAAAAATATTTTTGAATGATATTGCCTATCATTGTAGGTGCACAGTGATATGAACCTGCTGTTGAAATTAAATCCTGTGAATCTGTGATGAGAGTTGGAACACCATCATATATATCATCTTCTGGACGTAATGCTAATACACCGTCAACAATACCGTTATCCAGCAAATATTTAAAAATACTTGTAACAGCACCTCCACATTCACCGGCTTCAAGTATTGCGTCATCTTTAGATTTGGCTAAAACATAACTCATAAAATCACTCCATTTCACCATTTATTTTATTAATAATTTCATCAATCCCCATGTTTTGTGAAGATTCATAAACTGAACTGAATTCCTGAGTCAAATCTGCTGAATTAGTAAATGATCCGTCAGATTCCAACCATGATTTGATAGGAACAACAAAATCAGAAATCTCTGTAGTATCATTTTTGTAAGGTGAAAATGAAATTACAGTAGATATTGATTTAAAGTCAAAATCAATGTAGTTTACGATATCATCATTAAAGACCAGTAAAACTTCTGTGTCATTTAATAATTCCACCGCATTCTCTTTTGATATGGCTTCGACTAATTTTAAAGCTCCTTTAGTATTAGATTTACTGTATACAGGCAATATTTTAGAATTCGTACTTTCAAATAAATCTAAATCTTCAAAGGAATCTACTTTGTTGAATAAGATTATTGATTCATCATCAAAATTAGCATCATTTATTTCTAAAAATTCTTTAACAGATTTAGAGCTAAATTCATCAGCAATATTTGCAGTTGGTGAATTTTCTAAATCATCGTTTACATAGATTTTTGCACCATTTTCCTTAGCATGAACAATACGTCTACCAATTAATGGATTTTCATATAGAATATTTCCAATTACAAAAACATTAGAAGCATTTTCAATATCATCATATGAAACACTTGTATCAAATTTTCTTAAATTATCTGCATAGGACAAAATCTGATAACCTTTTGATTCACAGAATGATTTAATTGAATCCAAATCTTCATTAGAATTATTTCCGGAGAAAACAACAGTGACTTTATCATTTTCACAGGATTCTAATTTCTTTACAACATCTTTTAAAACACTTGCATCAGACTCAACGCACTCGTCAATGCTTTTAATAGAATTTCTGCCATTTAAACAATTTTTTCCTTCATTAACTGGATGCCTTTTATATGGAAATGTTCCAACAACAACACCATCATCCAAAATCACATTTATACCGCAACCAACACTACATGATGGGCATAACGTGTGTTTAATTTCAAACATAATACATCACCAAATTTTTAAAAAGTAGATTGTAAATTAACTGTAGAGTCGAGTTCCCCATTTAATAGGCCATAGCTTTGTTGCTTAGTCAATGAAATCATATTCATCAACATGTTGCATGCATGATTAAAAATTATTTGGGAACATTCTTGACGATTAAATTCCTCAGAAAAATCTAATCTAATAAAACCCTCCATTTTAAAATTTAAATTAAAATTTTCTACAGATTTTAAAATAAGATTATAATTAATATTTTTTTGATCAGTATTTGTGTACTCAACAGACCAATCAATATCCAAATTTACATCTGTATTTTTAGGATTAAAATTTTCTTTAATCATCCCTATTTTTTCTACATTAATTTCCACACTACTCTCTCCAATTATTTTTTCAAATAATTAATAAATTATTAAAATTAAGCAAATTAATTTAATAACTCATAGTATTGTTAGGAGTAATAACCATATAAATATTATTAAAGTATTACTTGGCGAATAAATCATTTAAATAAAAAATAAAGGATAATATCATGAAAAAATAAAAAATAAAATGATTTAAATTAACTATATTAAAAAATGAGTATTTTAAAGCCTTATAAATGATGAAGTAATAAGATGTCCTAAGTAAAAAAAAGCTTTAAATTAAAAAATAAAAGATATTTACGTTTAATACCATAAAAATAATCCTAAAAAAGAGTTTTTAATGAAATGATTAAAAAAAATAGTTCTAATGTAAACTATATTGAAAGATAGATGAAAAATTAAGTAATACTTTTTTAAAAAATAATACTACTTCCAAACATAAGTTTTTTCTAAAAAGTAATACTTTTGGATTAAAATATAAAAAAATTTTAAAATTTTAACCAAATAAAAGAAAAATTAAAAGATATTTAAATATCTTTAATTTCACCCAATATGAATCGTTTCAATACTTTTACCGCCTCTTCACCATCATCATCCAATCTTATGGAATCATTAGGATTTAAATTAAATACCTTAACAACACTTTCAGCATCAATATTTTTAATTATTTCAATATCTTTTTCCCCCAATATTGTTGAAACACAGTCATCACTGCATCCAGTTATTGATACGATTTTTGCATCTTCCAAAATTGGAGAACAATTGTTTGGCTGAGCAGAGTATTCTGTAATACATGCCGCAACAATGTTGTCATTATCTAAAGCCAGCTCAACAGTAGCAGCCCTTACAACCAAACCTAATGGACTTAATCCACTGCAAGATACCAATGCTATTTTTTCATCCATATTATAACCTCTTAATTTTTTCTATCATATCTTTTTTTAACTTTATCATAACCCCTTTTAAAAAAAGGACAGAGCAATACACATTTACTGCAGCCTTCTTTGTGAGCAGTGCAGACTTTTCTTTTTATTTTTTCATCATCATCAAATGCATTTTCAGGACACCTGTCAATGCAGACACCACAGGTTGAACAGAAGTCTTTAACCCAAAGCATATCATTTTCTTTTTTAAAGGGAAAATTTTCAATTGATGTATCTATCATGAAAAAACCTAAATTCAATCCTTCCTTGAACATGCACATGTTGCTTCTTGTAATTATACAGTCATTTGACTGCATAGCTATGGACCTTAAACTTACCCTATCGTCCAAAGGATGAATCAGGTCTGCTTTGAAATTGTTTTTTCTTAAAAAGTCTGCAATTTCAAATGTCTTATGTGCGAATTCCTGAAACTCCATATCTTCCAATTTGGTTTTTTCCTTTGACGGGTCCATTTTTAGGATTTCTTCAGACATCACATATTTCAAAATAAGAATATTATCCCAATCAATTTCCCATTCTTTTTTAAAATCATCAGACAATTTTGAGTAACTAACTCCAATAAAGTCATTATCCAAAATAAATTGCTTCAATTCATTTAAAAAATCATCAGAAATGGAATTTAATGGACTGGTTGGATTTTCAAAATTATAAAAATTAGGAATAGGTTGATGATATCTAATGCGCATATCATTAACCCTCAATTATTTTTGTCTTAAAGCCTCGATAGCTTTTGGGAACTCTTCACAGAACACTTTAATGTCATCAGTTGGAATGGAAAAACTTATACGCAAATATCTGTCTCCAAATAGCTCTGAAGTGTATTCTCCTTCTCTTGCAAAAATTCCATTTTTGAATAAGTGATTTGCCAATTCTTTTGGATTTATTCCTGTACCTGAAACATCAACAGCCATCATATTAGCATCAGACGGATAAACCGGTAAGAATACTCCATCAATTTCATCAACCATTTCTTTAATTAATTTTTGGTTAGTGAATGAAATTTCACGGATTTTATCTTCCCATTCGTCTTTTGATTTTAATCCGGCAATAGCTCCGTATTGTGCAATAATATTTACTCCTAAATCATTGACTAAAGCATTTTTGATTACATCAATTATAGCTTTTGATGAAACTACACCACCGATTCTTAAACCTGCCATACCGAATATTTTAGAGAAACTGTAAATTGTTAAAGTTTGGCCAGGAGCATAATTTTCAACAAGGAAATGTTTGCGTGCAAAGTCTTTGTAAGTTACATCATGCAAGAGGTAAATGTCATTTTCAATAGCTATTTCGGCAAATTCTTTAAGCTCTTCTTCAGTGTAGGATGAACCTAATGGATTTAACGGATCGATTAATATAACCATTTTGGTATTTTCATCCATATTCTCTCTTAAAAGTTTTGGAGTTAATTTATATCCGCATTCTTCATTATAAATTGGAACATACCTTACATCATGAGCAAAACGGTTTGCAAAGTCCCCAATAATAAAGTAACCCGGATCGGATAATATTACATTATCTCCTTCCTCAATTAATGCCTGCATACATAGGTATAAAGATTCAGTCGCTCCGGCAGTCAATAAGACTTCACAGTTATCAAAGCCCAAATCATCTAAAACTAACTGTCTGAGCTCGGAAAATCCTTCTGGAGGAGGATACTTGCAATATTCTTTTTCTTTAACACAGCTTGCCATTGCATCAGCTATGATATCACCGTGAAGATGGTTCGTATTTTGACCCATCCAAATCATATCTTTATCCATGAATACATCTTCAAAGAAATCATTTGAAGAGTCATATCCTTCTGGAGGTACCCTTTCTGTTTTTTTAAATTTTTTCTCAGGGTTTTTTATATCGCTCATAATAATCACTTTTATACAAAATAATAATTTATTTTTAGTTATTTATAAAATTAATCCTAACTTATTCCACGAGAAGTAATTCGGAAAACGGCTTGCCGACCTTCACCAATACTTCTGTGGCGTTTTAAAGTAGCAATTCTTTGATTAATTTCCTCGCCACGTTCGAGTTGAATAATGACTTTACTCCAATACTGAAGGACCATTCCACCTACTGCCCTAATATCATTGTTGCCTTCATCATCAAATGCATTGTATATCTGATTTGTCACTATAACTGCAATGTCATAAGACCTGGCTATTTTAGATAAGATACCCATCTGTTTACCTAATTCCTTGTTAAGTTTTGAAGATTTCATGTCATCGACACGATATAATGCCACAGCAGAATCCAATATGAAAATGTCCGTATCAGAGTGGTTTTTTCTAAGCCATAATTCAATGGCCCCTATATTTTCTCCTTGCTCTTGAAAAGTAGTTGGTTCAAAAACCATTATATTATTAGCAACTTCTGAAAAATCACTGCCTGCAATTTGTTTAATCCTATCAATGGAAATTCCACCTTCAGTATCCATATAAATAGCTTTTTTACCGGTTTTAGCTACATTAACTGCCAAACATAAAGCCACATTACTTTTTCCAGAACTAGGAGGTCCGAAAATCTGGGTAACTGTACCCTTTTCAAATCCTCCATTCAACAAATTGTCAATACTTGAATTTGTAGGAATTTTATGATTATCCTCAAAGTTAGCTAATACTTTCATGAAATTACATTTGTTTTTACTAAAATATATAATATGAAGATTTATCTTCGGATAAAGGTTGGTTGCGGTGCGGTTAAATCAACTATTGTTGATGCATTTTTTGATTCTAAAGGCCCTACATCAATTACCAAATCAACATCACACTCCAATTGTTCTAAAATTTCATCAGGCGTGGACAATACTTCCTCATCAGAAAGATTAGCACTTGTTGTAGTTATGGGAAATATTCCGGCCAGTTTACAGGCAATTTCATTTTCAGGCACCCTTACTCCTACATGAGTTAATCCTCCTGTAACAACACGTGGTACTATAGGATTTTTATTTAAAATGAATGTATAGGGCCCTGGAAGATATTTATCAAGAGTATTTTTTTGATATCGAGATATTTTCGCCACCACTTCAATTGCATCAGTATTTGAAACTAGAATTGACAATGGCTTTAGCAAATTTCTTTGTTTTATTTTAAAAACTCTGCGAACAGCCTTATTATTGAATATATCAGCACCAAGACCATAAACAGTATCTGTTGGATAAATTATAACTCCACCATCAGCCAATACATCAATAGCTTCATTAATTACCTTTTCATCAGGTGAGGTATTGCTTGTTTTTAATATCTTCATTTTCAATAATCCTTGATTTTTTTAAATAATTATATATGATAATTTCTTAATATATTTAAGTATGCTTGAAAGTCTAAGACCATTATTAACAAAAATTTTAAACCCCGTTGCACGAAATTTAAATATTAATCCAAATATTGTAACTGTAATTTCCCCATTTATTGCCGTTTTGGCAGCATATGGCTTTGCAAATCACATGTTGATATTAGGATGTATTGCAATTTTACTTTCAGGGTTTTTAGATGTTGTTGACGGTGCCGTTGCAAGGTATCACAACAGGTCTTCAAAATTTGGAGCATTTCTTGATTCAACCATGGACCGTTTTGCCGATGCCATTATTTACATAGGTATAATTTTTGGCGGATACTGCGATTGGTTTATTGGGGTTTTAGCAATACATTCTGCAATTACTGTCAGTTATGTTCGTGCCCGAGCAGAATCACAGGGAGTGGACTGCAGTGTGGGAATAGCTGAAAGGGCTGTTCGTATGATTATCCTAATGATTGGTGCACTTATCGGACACTTTACACAGCCGATCTACTTTACATACATAATAATCATATTAGTAATTTTATCATACATTACCGTGGGACAAAGAGTCTATCATGTTTGGAAGGCGTTAAAATGAGTGATTTAGAAAGTCCAGAAAAAATAGCTAAAGATATTCAAAAATTAGAAAGAAATTTAAATCAGGTTGCCCATATTGAGTTTTTAGGAAAAGAAAAAGAAGTATATGATAGAGCAGTTGATTATTGGAATGATTCCAAATATTATCTTGAAAAGAAGGATATGAGAACCGCATTCGGTTGTATAGAATATTCACACGGCCTGCTTGATGCCCTTAGAATTATTCATGACACAATTGACGATTACTAAAAAAAGAATTTGTGGAAATTAATCCACATTAATTTTATTTTCAAGCAATGAGTTTTCACCGGCATTAACCAATTTACCATCCAAAACTTCAATTGTTCTGTCTGCAAGTTTAGCGACATCCATATCGTGAGTGACAATTATCAGCGTTACGTTTTGAGTCTTGTGCAAATCAATTAACTGCTTAAGAATTTTAGTACTTGTCTTTGAATCCAGTGATCCTGTTGGTTCATCCGCCAATATAATTGAAGGATTGTTGGCCAGGGCACGTGCAATTGCAACCCTCTGACGTTCACCACCAGATAACTTTGACGGCTTTTGAGAAGCCTTATCCTTAAGGCCTACAATATCAAGCAAATCCAATGCTCTCTTTCGCATTTCATCATTTGATAACTTGGATGTAAACATTGGAATTTCAATATTTTCAACAACAGACAAATTTGGAATTAAATTGTGCAACTGGAAAACGAATCCTATTTTTTGAGCTCTGAATTCGTTTAATTTCTTATTTGAAAGTAAATCGTAACCTGCAACATTAATGGATCCTGAATCCGGCAAATCCAAAGCGCCAAGCATGTTAAGCAATGTTGATTTGCCTGAACCTGAAGGTCCGATTATGGATACGAATTCCCCTTCCTTAATTGTTAAATCAATTCCGTTCAATGCCTTAATATGACCGTTTTCATAAGATTTAACCAAATTATTAATTTCAACAATATTGCTCATCAAATCACCTCATTCATACCTCAACGCCTCAGTTGGCGGTAATTTAATCGCCTTAATAGCAGGATACAATCCTCCAATAATACCAACAATAATAGCTATTCCAAATGCCTGAACGAAAGTGTCTATGGTAAACAGAGGATTAAGACCCATCATAGGGGCAAGTAATGTACATAAAGCAACACCAATAATTGATCCGATTATGGCTGACACGATTGTGATAACCAATGATTCACCTACAATCATTGTTAAAATTTTTCTATTGGACCATCCAACAGCCTTTAAAACACCTATTTCACGGGTTCTTTCAAAGACAGACATAAGCATCGTATTGATAATACCCAATCCACCGACAACAATGGCCAAAAGAGAAATACCCCATGATGATGCCTTAAGCATGTTTAACATGTCCGCCATCTGACCCATTTCCATTACTGATGAAACGGTAGTAATATTGTCCCCATACATTGAATCGATTCTGTCTGCGACTTCCTGAGCATCAGCGCCCTTATCTACCTTTACATAAATGTTGGATATACTGTCTGAATCATCATTGACTTCCGCTACCTTTTCAATAGACGTGAAAACCGCACCGGCCATATTGGAGTCTCCGGTTTCAATAATACCTACGACATCAAAGTCTTCACCGTCGACCTTCAGTTTATCCCCAACAGAAAGATTATTATCTTCCGCATAGATTTTACCCAATATAACTTCAGAGGAATTGTTCTTAAAAATCCTTCCGTCACTGACAACAATGTCTGCCATGGTCGTACCGTTCGGATCTATTCCAATCAGCGTGTTCATGTAATCATCACCTACAGAGGTCAGGATAACATAAATCGGGTAAGCTTCACTTACACCACTTACATTAGCTATTTTATCAGTCCAGTTTGCATCAATAGTATTGGTACCGTAAGCGGAAGTTCCAGTTTCTTTACCTGAAATGGAAAAATCCGCACCTCCCGCATGAATCGTATCTTCAAAAGTCGATACCAAACCAGTTGTGATTCCACCAAGAGCGACAATGACTATAATACCAATACAAATTCCGACTATTGCCAAAACAGCACTGTTCTTTCTCCTAAATGGATTTTTAATAATGAATTTTAAGAATGACATATATAATAATTAATCATAAATATATAAATAACTTATTTAAAAATGTATTAACATGCAAAAATTAGGTGGTAAAATGCACGATAAGGACACTCTAATCGAAAACATCGATAAAGTTCACACAACAGAAATGGGTATTGGAAGAATATCCAAAAATTTAGGAATATCTGGAGATGTAGTTGAAATCTGTAAAGAAAAAATTCTTAAAAAAGAGTCTTTAGTTGAACGAAAAGGAAAAAATTATTTAGGGGTCTGAATTTTTTAGTTTTCAGATAGTTGTTGTATTGCTGTTTTTGAGTAGAATCCCTGTGATATGATTAGGGCTCCTAAAAATACATTCAAATATACTGTTTTTGCAACAGATTTTGGTGTATATTTGTGTA
>JAFRFB010000014.1 GCA_017434555.1 Methanobrevibacter sp.
TACATTCTAAAATAATAAAAAAAAGAAAGGATAGGAGTTTATTACGAATTTAAATAAAAATAACATGAAACCATTATGGCAAAAAAATTCAAATCTGAGTTTCATCAAAATTTAAAATCAACAAAGTTTTTTAAAGAGTCTTAATTTTTCTTTGGAAATAATTTATATATTAATTTACAGATAAATATACATAATAAGTTTAGGCATGATATTTTATTTAAATTAAATATTGATTCATGTATGTTCTTTAATTTACGGTTTAAACCTATGTTTACACTTAATGAAACTCTAATGATTTAAATTTATGTTATAAAAGTTTAGAATTGGTGGTTTATTATGATTTACACTCTTGATGAAATAAAAGAAAAAACAATACCTATTGCAATAAAATATGGTGTTTCTAGCATGAGCCTGTTTGGATCTTATGCACGGGGTGAAGCAACTGATGAATCAGATGTTGATTTATTAATAAACAAAGGTGAAATCAAAGGTTTAATTGATTTTGTTGATTTTATCCATGATTTAGAACAATCTTTAAAATGTAATGTTGATGTTGTAACAACAAGTTCACATAATAAAAAATTTTTAGAAAAAATATGCAAAGATGAGGTTTTAATCTATGGAAGATAGGGATTTAGAATATCTTGATAATATTATTGATTATTGTGAAAAAGTTGAGAATATTCTTAATGAATTTGATTCCAGTTATGATGAATTCATTGTAAATGATATTTTTCAATTATCTTGCAGTATGTGCATTATTCAGATAGGAGAAAATGTAGATAGGCTATCCGATGATTTTAAGAAAAATCATAATCATATTCCTTGGCGCAGTATTAAGGATATGCGCAATATCATGACTCATAAATATGAATCAGCGGAGTTCGATGTGATGTGGTATGCATTGACAGTTGAAGTTCCGGAATTAAAAGAAGAGATAGTTAAGTTAAAAATCGGCAATTTGTAATATGCTAATCCTTCCGAATACATTACATAATAAGACATTGTAACGAATCTCTGTATTGGCCAATTCAAATAGTGCTTTAGCAGATATTAAATTACTTTTACCCACATTAAAAGCATGTATGACATTATTCGATTACAATACCTTCTTTAAGAACATTATTTAAAAATGGATAATCAATAGTCTTGTTGAAATGCTCTTCACTCATGACATGCGGGGATATGAATTCATCCTTTTCAAGAATAATGTCAACTGCCGCACTATTAATCTCATCAGATAATTCATCAGAATTAGTTGTGATAATTAAAATATCAATATCTGATTCTTCCGTGTCATCACCACGAGCTACAGAACTGAATAATATGATTTTGACAATATCATCAGAACGTATAGCATCAGCAAACTCACGAACAATATTATACCGATTATTCATACATAATCACCTTTATTGATAAGCAGTTTTTATAATAAATAATATCCAATTCATTAATAAAAAATATTTGCCAACTGCGATTCCATGAAAAAAACAATGCCCATCATATGGAATACATCCTGTCCACAATATGCAAGGATATAATTCTTATTACTGTAATAAAAAGATTTTTTAAATTTTTTGATTAATGAATTATCTATCTCTCAATAGGAAATTAATTTAATAAAATACCTACTGAAATACACATCCTTATCCACAAATTTAATTAACCTGCCAAATCTAAACTATAATATAGAAATGTTAAGAGAAAAATAATTAATTGATATTTAAAGTGATATTATGATGATACCAACGATACCTACTCCTGATGAAATATTGGATAAGGGATTCAGCAGAGGAAAGAAAGCTGCTGATTTACTCAGAACACAAAAAATCCCTAAACATTTAAAAGGTAAAAAACTTGAGGAAAGAAGAGTTGTTACTGCATGTCAGGTAATGAAAGACAAATTAAAATCAATTATTGATGCAGTTCCAGAAATTGAAGAATTACATCCATTTTATCAAGATTACATAGACATTACAGTTGGAGTGGATTCAATGAAACAAGCATTGGGTGCACTTAACTGGGCATATGGTATTCTAGCCCAATTGGAAAGGGAATATTCAAATAAAATTAAAAGAAATCCTTCCGAAAGGGCCAGTTCAATTCAAAGAGAAGCATATGGAAGAATTGCATCCGTTATAAATAAAATCGAAAAGGATCTTGACTTTTTGGATTTTGCAAAAGCCAGTTTAAGAAACATGCCTACAATTGACTTTGATGCAACAACCATAGTAATTGCAGGATTTCCGAATGTAGGAAAATCCACACTTTTAAGACAACTCAGTGGTGCTGATCCGCAAGTAGCCAATTATCCATTTACAACAAAAGGAATTCAAATAGGACACACAGAAAGACACTGGAAAAGCATCCAATTCATTGACACCCCAGGATTGCTTGACAGACCAGTTCTGGAAATGAATGATATTGAAATGAATGCAATTGTTGCTTTAGAACATTTGGCAGATGCAATATTATTCATATTTGATGGATCTGAAACCTGCGGATTCCATTTGGACAGCCAATACAATCTATTAAAACAGATTGAAAAAATATTTAGTGAAATACCAATAATTTACTTATTCAATAAAATGGATATTGAACAGGATGAAGAATATATTAATCAGTTTGTAGACAATCCGGAAAAGACTTTATTTATATCCGCTCTTGATGGTGATGGAGTAGATAAAATCAATGCAATTATAGATACCATTGAAAAAATAGACAGAACCCCGGAAGTGGATGAGGAAGAATTAGATTACTACTAAAGATAAGTTTATATATGTGTATTGCTAATCTATTATCAAACATATAGGAAACTAATTAAAAAGAGGTGAAAACCATGGTCGAAAAAGATGTTCTTGAAGAAAAAATAAACGAAAGAAAAGAAAAATTCGAAGAAAAAAAAGAAACCGTCGGAGAAAAAGTTGATTCAAAATACAACGAGAAAAAAGAAAAATTCGACGAAAAAAAGGAAAAAGGTAAAGTTTACTCTGAAAAATTTGTCAACGATTTAAATACCACTATTGATGAATTTAAAGACAACCTTAAAAACATGCAAAAATATGCTGATGAAAAAATCAACGAATACAAAAATGCTACCATAAGTAATTTAGCAGTTGATTTAATCGAATCAGACGATATTTACTACTTAAAAGTTGCAGTTCCTGGTCTTGACAAAGATGAAGTTGAAATTGAAGCAGGTGACAATGACATTGTAATTACCGCTACATTCAAACCATTCATTGAAGAATTAGAAGATATTGAAGATGCTAGAGTAATCGCATCTGAATTAACAGTAGGAAAATGCTCCAAAACTGTCAGATTCGAAAACAGCATCGAAATAGAAAAAATTAAAGCAAAATATAAAACTGGTGTAATCTTAATTACCATTCCAAAATTAATTATACCAAAACATAAAGTAACTGTAGAATAGACGTTGAACTTTATCTACTCTAATCATTTAGAGTAGAACTATTTTTTATTTTTATTCACCACTTAAAAACTTAAATAACAATTTTTTTAAGGTTTTAATTTCATCAGTGACAATTAGTGCTGTGCATATCTTTCCAGCCGTTAATATGTGCCAATATTCCATCAGTTGATTTGATTTGCATACAAAATCAGTGATAAAAAACACTTATTATCCCGGTGCAATTGAAACAGAACTTCTAAATAACACCATAAAAACAGAAGCTGTTGAAGAATTTAACTGAAATGTGGTTTAAAAAAAAAAGAATCATACATTGTTGTTGCCCATCTCGGAGGGCTAAAATAATTAATAATAACAGTAGAATATTTTTCTACTGTTTTTTAAAATTAGTATCTTACTTTACCGATGTGTCTTGTAGCACCAGGATCTTCACCATTGAAATGTGCCAAGTAATAGACAAACCATTCAAGAGGAACTACAAAGATTAATGGAGATAATAACTTATCTACATCAGCATAGTCTTTTAATTCATAAAGTATAACTTTTGCTTCAAGATTATTGGAAAAATCAATAGCTTTTCTTGTAATTTCATCAGATTCAAAACCACAATCAAAGATAATCATAGGAACGTCCTTTTCAGCACGTTCAATTAATCCGTGTCTGAATTCAGAAGCGTATAACGGACAGGCATGTTTGATTGCTCCTTCCATAAGCATTGTCATTGCAACTTTAAATGAAAGGCCGAAGTTAGGTCCGCTTCCTAAACAGTAGAATATATCTTCATACTTATATTGCTCAGCTAATTTTTTACCTTCTTCTTCAGTTGTTTTGAGCAAATCTTCAATGATATCTGGAATTTCTTTTAATTGAGATAAGAGTTCATCTTTATTTTCATAATCAGATGCTGAAAATAAAATCTGATAAAGACAAGCAATTTGAGTTACATAGGTTTTTGTACCTAAAATAGCAGTTTCAGTTTCACATCTTGTGGTAATTGGAGTTTTAGCTTCTTTAATCATGGAACTATCTGGCTCATTGGAAATAGAAACGGTATGAATTCCATATTCATTAGCACGTCTGAGAGAAGATAATGTATCAGCAGTTTCTCCAGACTGGGATGTGAAAATTGCTATTGAATTTTCTCCTTTTTGTAAAAATTTATTATAATAAAACTCATAACCTGAAAATACTTCGATATTCATTGTAGTAGACATTCTAAGTGCGTCTCTAACACTGTAACAGGTTGATATTGAACTACCACAACCAATTAAATAAACTTTATCTGCATTTTTAACTAATTGTGAAACTTCATCCATAGTGGATAATTCACTTTCAAAGGTTTTTCTAAGTGAATCTGGTTGTTCCATCATTTCATCATACATTTTATAGTTCATGAAAAAAACTCCTTTAATTTTTATATAATATATATAGTTTCTTTTTTAAAATATAAAAAGTTTTTTTATAAAAGAAATATAATTTATAAATAATGGAGATTGATTTAACAAAAATTGGTATGTTTAAAGGCCAACAATATGAA
The DNA here is from genome assembly GCA_017434555.1 of Methanobrevibacter sp. Taxonomy (GTDB): domain Archaea; phylum Methanobacteriota; class Methanobacteria; order Methanobacteriales; family Methanobacteriaceae; genus Methanocatella. The sequence goes on from JAFRFB010000014.1 coordinate 4,968, forward strand.
ACAATTATTAGTACAGTCAATTGTGATAGTGAAGTGAATGCCGCACCGATTGGAATACTTTGCAGGGAAAAGGATAAGGTGATGTGCCGTATTTTTAAAGGAAGCACGACATTGGAAAATATTATTTCACAAAAGGAATTTGTTGTCAACATTACACAAAATCCTGAATTATTTACCTGGTCCCTTCTTGATAATCTCCAAAAAGATGATTTCAACAAAGATTTATCCATAAAAAACGTTGACTGCTATTTTAAATGCAAAGTTACAGATATTAAAGAAGCAGTCAAGCAAAGTGATCCGATCAAAAAGAAATCCGAAGCCAATGTCATTAAAGCAGATGTTTGTGAACTGGTAATTAATAAAGAGACTAAAGTTTACAATAGGGCTTTTGGCTGCGTTATAGAAAGTCTTGCTAATTTTTCAAGGTTTGACATTGTTGATAATGAAAAAAGAAAGTTCTATCTTGACTCATTTAAGGAATCATACAGGGTTGTAAAAAAAGTCGGTTCCCCTAAGGACAAAAAGGCAATGGATACAATTAAAAATAAATTAAAAGAAAAAGGTTATGAAATCTAACCTTTAATTACATCAATAAATTCAAAGTTATCTCCATCAAAAAGACCCATATCAGATATTTTTATGGATGGAATAACTAAAAGAGCCATAAATGCCATCGTCATAAATGGAGAGTCCAGTTTACAGCCTAAAGCAGCAGTCATCTTATGTAAAATTTTTAATTTGTGTGCTACATCATAGACATCCTTATTAGACATTAATCCTGCTATTGGAAGTGATAAATGGTCTGTGAAATCCTCACTTACAACAGCAATACCTCCTTTATTTTCAATGACCGTATTTACAGCTTCAGCCATTTCTTCTGAGTCATATCCAACAACTATAATATTATGGGAATCATGGGCTATAGATGAAGCGATAGCTCCTTTTTTAAGGCCAAATCCTTTAATGAAAGCATTGGCCATATTGTTATTGCCATGTCTTTCAACGACAGAAATTTTCAAAATGTCTTCATAAATATCAGGCATTACTTTACCGTCTTCACAAAATAATCTTGCAGTAGTTTTTTGGGTAATTAAATCACCATTAAAACATTCAATAACATTTACTTCACATTCATCCCCGTCAAACAATACATCAAAGTCCTGAGGAGCCTTTTTATCAGCAACAATACGGTTTTGAGTCGTGACTTCGGGAGCATCAAACAATACATTTTCCCCATCAAAAACACATTCGCCTGCAATATATGTCTTTAAAATATTGAAATCAATGATATTATCAATAATTATGAAATCTGCCTTAGCACCTGTAACAATAGCACCAGCATCCAAATTATAATGGGAAGCCGGATTAATAGTCACCATTTCAATAGCTTTAATTATATCGATGCCCAAATCAACAGCCTTTTTAACAGATTCGTTGAGGTGTCCATGAATCAAATCGTTAGGATGCTTGTCATCACTCACTATAAAATCAAATATCGGAGAGTGAATTCTTCTCTCGAGGACTTCAGTTGGAATTATTCCAAAACTTTCCTGATGTTTCAAATGATTTATCCTATCAGAAAAATCAAAAAGTGCTTCCATATCCTTGGCAGATGACCCATCACGAACCATAATTTTCATACCTTTCTGCTTTTTTTCAATAGCTTCAGCAAAATTGCTGCATTCGTGGTCAGTCACTATATATTGTTCCATGTATTTATCCAATTCTTCACCAGAAACCAGTGGTGCATGACCGTCAATAGGCTTTTTATATTTTCTGGCCAATTTTAATTTCTTCAAGACTTCCTCATCACCATTGATAACACCCGGAAAATTCATCATCTCACCAAGAGCAACAATTTCATCTTTTTTAAGCAAATATTCAACATCGGATGAATCCAATATAGCACCTGATGTTTCAAAAGAAGTTGCAGGTACACAGGAAGGAGCTGTGAAATAAAAATTAAACGGAACATGGGATGCATTTTCAATCATGAATTCAATCCCTTCAATTCCACTGACATTAGCTATTTCATGAGGATCGCACACAACAGAAGTAGTACCATGCCTTACCGCTATTTTTGCAAATTGTGCTGGAGTAAGCATGGAACTTTCAATATGGATATGTGAGTCAATGAATCCTGGAAGCAGTAATCCATCGACATCGACTTCAATATCATTATCATCTATTATAGGAACAATATGCTTAAAAATACCATCTTCAATTGTTATTCTGGCCGGATAAACTGAATTAGTCAATACATCCAGGATATAAGCAGTAAATTCCATTTTAATCATCCATTAATGCATTGTAAAGTAATGGTAAAAATGTTCCAATATCAGTAACAATACCCAGTACCTGAGCACTGCCCCTATCGGACAATTTAGTAACGGTAGATGGATTAATATCTACACAAATACTTTTAACTCTGGAAGGAAGTAAGTTACCCATAGCAATTGAATGAAGCATTGTTGAAATCATTATAACCATGTCCACTTCCTGGGCATATTTTCTCATAAGCTTTTGAGCTTCAATAACATCAGTGATTACATCTGGAAGAGGACCGTCATCACGAATGGAACCTGCTAAAACAAAAGGAACATCATTTTTAATACATTCATACATTATTCCACCGGTTAATGTTCCGTCCTCAACTGCATTTTTAATAGAACCTGAACGATTAATCTTATTTATTGCCCTCATGTGGTGAGTATGTCCATGAGCAACAATCTTTCCGGTTTCCACTTCAATACCCAAGGAAGTTCCAAAGAGATTTGATTCAATATCGTGAGTAGCCAGTGCATTTCCGGCCATGATTACATCAATATAACCCTCTCTGATTAAGGAAGCCAAATATTTGCCGGAGCCTGTGTGAACAATAGCCGGTCCACCGACAATACCTATTTTTCCGCCTTTAGATTTGATTTCTTTCATTTCTTCAGCGATACCTCTGATTACATTCATTAAAGGCTTTTCAGATGAAACATCACTGTTCATGAATTCAAATACCTGGTGTTCTTCTCTTGATCTGTGTGGTGGAGTAACTTTAACACCATCAAGACCAACGACAATCTTATCGCCGGCTTTTACCTCAGCAATAGGTTTTACAAAAGCACGTCTGTTTTTTTCATCAACAACAACCAGACAATCCATTTCAATGTCTTCAACAGGAATCCAATTTCCCCCATAAAAGATATGTGTAGTGTGATTGGATGAAGAGTAAAAACCTTCAGGAGCAACTTTATCTTTTGTGGATGCCACCAACTGAACCTCTTTAAGTTCATCAATTGATGCACCGAGAACGGATAATTCATCCAATATAGATTCTAACAATTCGGGAGAATCAGCTGAAACTTCAATTTTCGCCCTACTTATATCAGATTTTTTTCTTCCAACATTGATTTCTAAGATATCAAATTCGCCTCCTTTGTCCATAATTATTGCCATTGTTCTAGTTAAGGTCAATGAGTCAATAATATGTCCAGAAAGACTAATAGTTCTTTTATTCATAATATTTTGCTCCTTTTTTAGTTAATATTATATATGGTTTACGATGATATTTAATGGTATTGATGGAGAAAAAACTTATGGGACTGTCCATTAATTAGTATTTTGTTTTAATATCGATGTGAACGGGAAGTGGAAATTAGAGTTGAAATTTCATATCATGTTTATTTCAATTAAAATATCATTCATAATATTAAGTGTAAAGGGGTTTTTAGAGATTATATATAATAATATACCCATTACATTATTTATATTCTGTTATTTTTCTTATTATCAATTAAAAATCATTATCACCATATATTATTTATATTAATGTGTTAACATGAATGGCATGATTTAGATTGTTGATTTTAAAAAGAAGCTCATTTAATTAAAATATATTTAACGAGAACTTATTTAATTTTAATAGGAGTTACATTCGTTTTAGTTAATTTAAAAGATTAATGTCATGTAAATTTTGATATTGATAATTATTTCTTAAAAAATATATAAACTATTATTAAATTAGTAATAAAGAATTAGAGTATAGTTCATCATGACAATTTTGGACAGAGCCAAATTATATATGATACTGTTTTCTTAAATTATATTATGATTAACATAAATAAATCAATTGTTTTCAGTTTGATGTTGCTGATATTATTAACAGTGTCAGCGGTTTCGGCTGAAGAAAATATAACAGATTTTACAACTAAGGGAAATCTGTTAAAAGTAGATTCGTCAAATGATAACTTCAATGATTTAAATAATGGGATAAATGGGAGTCTAAATGAATTAAAACTTACTCATGACTATGTCTACGATGAAGGCAATGACATCAATTTCACAGATGGAATTAATGTCTCCAAAAGCAACTTCCTTTTGGATGGTAACGGATATAGTATTGACGGAAACGGAAAAGCGAGAATATTTAATATAATTGGGAACAATGTCACTCTAAAAAATTTGATAATCAAAAATGCATTAAATGGTGCTGTGTCTTTCGTTCAGCCAAATGCAGAGTATTATCTGGACAATGTCACCATTCAAAACTCATCCTCCAAATATTCTTATGGTGGAATTGAATTAAATGCTACCAATCTGCTTGTAAACAATTCAAAATTTATTTCAAATAATGGTACTGACAGTTCAGATATTTTTTGCAACGAAGAATGTAATGTAATTGTTCTAAATTCCACTTTTGAAGGTGGAATCGAGTCAAAATGGTCACATATTTATTTTTCTGGCGGAGCATTGATTGTTGACGGTTCCACTTTTGCAAATTCACGTTCAAGCTATGCCAATGCAATTTATGGTGAAGATGGTAGGGTGACTGTACGTAACACTAAATTCAGGAATCTTACTGTTTTGAATAGTGCTGGTGCAATTGGCGTTAAATATGCGGTTAATTTAACTGTTGAGGATTGTGAATTTACAAATATCACTTCAGGTAAGGATGGTGGGGTGATTTTTGCTGATATTGAACAGGGTTATGTGACAATCGCCAACTCAAAATTCCATGGTTGTTTTGCGGCATTTGGAAGTGCCGTAATGCAGCTTAGAGCTGAGTTAAATATCATCAACTCAACTTTCGAAGATAATATTGCAATGTATGATGGTGGAGTATTATGGACATCATATGCTGATGTATCCATTGAAAATTCTACATTCAAGAGAAATAATGTTGTTAAAGAAGATTTGGAAATTGGGGGAGTATTGTACTTTGATAAAGGAGACATATTAATCAAGGGTTCAACTTTCATTGACAATCACGGATCAAACAAGGGGGATGCGGTATTCACCTATGATTCCAAACTCACATTACAAAACAACACCTTTAAGGATAACGGAAATGCCCTATACTCAGTATTCTCAACACAAGACATTGCCGAAGACAATAAATTCAATAATGATTTGGTTTCTGTTAACAACACATTTTATGCAACAATTGTGGTAAACGACGGAATAGAATTAACACTGATTAATAACACTCCTTATAAATTTGACACCTTACCTGATAAATTCAATTTAAAGGATTATGGATTAGTGGGTCCTGTCAGAGACCAGGGTCATATGGGTGCATGCTGGACATTTGCAACATCCGGTGCTTTAGAATCAGCATTGCTTAAAGCAACCGGAAAATTATATAATTTTTCACAGGACAATATTCAAAATACAATGCTTCAATATTCAATTTATGGAGTTGATGGAATTTTAGAAGGTGCACAACAATCCACAGGTGTCGGATATCTTGTAAACTGGTACGGTCCATATCCAACCGATCTGGATAGATATGATGAGCTTGGAAAAGTATCCACCCATATCAACATGGGAAATGAAAGTATACATGTTCAGGACGTAGTGTTCTTCCCGGCTCGTCAAAATGCAACAGACAATTATATCTTTAAAAAAGCATTAATAGACTACGGAGCATTTCTAGTGGCAATTTATTCAGGTGAGAGTTCAAAATATTATAACGAAACATCTGCTGCACGTTATTACAATGGAACTAAAGGTATAAATCATGCGGTAACCCTTGTTGGTTGGGATGATAATTATCCTGCAAGTAATTTCCTAAATCCACCTTCTGGTGATGGTGCATGGATTATTAAAAACAGCTGGGGTACAGAGTGGGGAGATGAAGGCTATTTCTACCTATCATATTATGATACATCATTCAATACTCAAAACCCTCAGCAGTATCCATACTATGCTGCTTACTTATTTAACAACACTGTTCCATACAATAAGAATTATCAAACAGATGCCGGACAGTTAAATAACTTTGTAGATCAATACAAGTACTTCTCAAATACCTACACTGCTCTTGAAGATGATTTAATTGCAGCCGTGGGTACTTACTTTGATAGTGATGGAGTTGATTATGAATTTGATATTTATGTTAATGGAGTATTAAAACACACACAAAATGGTGTAAGCCCATTTGCAGGTTATCATACCATCAAATTAACACAATACGTTCCAATTTCAGCAAATGATACTTTTAAAGTTGTATTCAAAAGTAGTTCTCTACCTTTCGAATATAATTCAAGACATCATCATAAGGAAAACGTTTCATTTGGAAGCGTGGATGGTGTCAATTGGGAGGACCTTGGTAAAGATAATGTAACAGCAATATTGAAAGTGTACACCATTCCCATGGAAAGTGTCATTATTCAAGCTGAAGACATTGTGATGTATTATAAAAACGGCACAAGATTTGAAGTAAAATTATTCGATAGCCAAGGCAATCCATTTGCAAATGAAAATATAACTCTTTCTATTAACGGTGTTTCTTATAATAGAACAACCGATGAAAACGGTAGTGCTTCAATTGCCATTAATTTAAACCCTGGCAATTATACATGTTCTGTATCTTATATTGGCAGAGAAAATTATACTAATTCCACTGTTGAAAACACAATAACTGTTTTATCTACTATTCGTGGTAATGACTTGGTAAAAATATTCAGAAATGAATCTCAATACTATGCTACTTTCCTTGATGGCCAAGGCAATCCTTTAGCTGAAGGAACAAATGTCACATTCAACATCAATGGCGTATTCTACACTCGCCAAGTAAATGGCAGTGAAGGAAAAGCTAAATTAAACATTAATTTAGAAGCTGGAAAATATATCATTACTGCTTATCATCCATTTAATAATCAGACACATTCAAACAACATTACTGTATTATCTAGGGTAATCGATAATGATGATTTAGTAAAATACTACAGAAACGGTTCCCAATATGTTGTTACTATTTTAGGTGCTGACGGTAAAGTGGTAGGTGCTGGTGAAAACGTCACATTCAACATCCATGGTGTAATGTACACTCGCCAAACCAATGAATCAGGTCAAGCTAAATTAAACATTAATTTAGATCCTGGAAACTACACGATAACAGCAATGTACAATGACTGTAGAGTATCTAATAACATTGAAGTATTGCCTGTCCTGTTTGCTGAAGACTTAGTTAAAAAATATGGTATTTCCGATCAATTCAAAGCATTATTAGTTGATGGTCAAGGAAATCCTTTCCCTAATCAAAAAATTACTTTCAACATTAACGGAGTATTCTATCAAAGAACCACAAATGATGAAGGTTATGCTGCATTGAATATTAGATTAGGATCACCTAATGATTCATATATCATTACTTCAAGTTTCAATGGAACTAACATATCAAACAAAATTACTATTGTAGATTAAGGGGGCAATGCCCTCTTAATCTGTTTTTTTTAAAATTTTCTATAATTACCAAAAATCCTATTTTTGAAAATTTAGTTTTAGAATCAAGATTTTTAGAACCATACCTAAAATCAAATGATTTCAAAAAGATAATATATAATCAAAATAAATTATTATTCATGAGAGTTATTTTAACAGGAACAGGTAGTGCAGTTGGAAAGACTACAATTGCAACAGGAATCATGAAAGCATTATCTGAAAAATATAATGTGCAGCCGTTCAAAGTAGGTCCGGACTATATCGACCCATCATACCACACTTTAGCAACTGGAAATACTTCCAGGAACTTAGATTCATTCTTTATGTATGACGGACAGGTCAGGGACTCATTCAATAAGGCGATGAAAGATAAGGACATTGCAGTTATTGAAGGAGTCAGAGGCCTTTATCAACATCTAACAATTTTTCAATTTCACCATCCAATAAATTTTAAATATAAAATTTAATTAGTGGACAGTCCCTTATCTCTTTTTTCGCTGATGCCTCTTTTTAATGCCATACCACTATAATTTCTAAAACATACTGCATCATTTTCTAAAGTTAATACTCCAAGTTTATCATTTACTTAAAATTTTACATAAACATTAGTTATTCTGTTATAGTGCAGTGAAAATTATCCTAAAAATGAAATTGATTTGTTATATGCAAAAAATAATTATTGCTATTATCCTGCTAATAGCATATAGATACCAATAAAATAGCTAAAAACCATATATTAATCATGGATATCAAAGATGACATGAGAATTATATCACTATTGCTTCGCTCTAAAAAACGAGTAGAAGTCTTAAAATCCCTAGAATTTGAAGATAAAATCCCTTCCAAAATCAGTAAAGATATTGGTGATAATAGCAATCATGTATCCAAATATTTAAAAACCTTAAAAGATGCGGATTTGGTAGTCTGTTTAAATGAAGAAGACAACAGATACAGATTTTACAGCATCACCGATAAAGGAACCTATTATCTTAATAAAGTTAAAGATGAATATAAATAAATTTTAAAAATCCAGCGCATTAACCGAACAATTCCTAACGCATTCAGCACAAAGAATACATTCTGTCCCGTTTTTTCTTTTTCTTGAATTATTCAACATGTCTACATTCATAGGACATGTCTTTATACATTTTTGACAATCAACGCATTTTTCTTCATCAACAGTTACACGAAGCCTTGAAAAATAACTTGTAGGCTTTAAGAATACTGTAATTGGACATATGTATTTACAGAAAGCACGATTATCCTTTAGGACAAATGCAAGTACAATTCCAACTGCATAATAAATTATATTTCCCACAATGAATGTATAATACATTATTAATTCAAGATTATTGACTTTTAAAAGGAATAGGCCTGAAACAAAGCACAAAATAATTACAAATAGAATATATCTAATGTAGCCAAAGTTTTTTCTTGGATTTTGAGGAACTTTATATGGCAGTAAATCCAGTATCATAGCTGTCCAGCAGGCATAACCGCACCATCCCCGACCGAAGAGGAATGGTCCTGCAATCTTTGCAACCAAAAAGTGTATTACTGCCGCTTCAAATAGGCCTAAAAACAGATAATACCAAAATCCAGAAATCAACATATTTTCATGGCCGATTAAACCTACAAATATCAGTAGGTAACATCCAATTGCCAACAATATGAGATTGCGACCCCATTTATAACCATTGGAAAGCAAAGCTATTCCAATAGCTAAAGATGTCCCAATATACAGGAAATTATATATGTAAAAATCATTACCCGTTATAAAATAAATTAAAAATGCTATAAATATAAAAATAATTTCAATTAATAGTGGTGCTTTAATTTTCATTTAAATCAATGATAAAAAGTCATAGATTATTTTAGCAGCAGTGACAGCCGTATTTTCGCCTAATCTGTCGGTAGCTGTTTCAACAACATCCATTCCAACAACTTCTTTAAATGCCAAAGCCTTAATAACGTCCTCAATTTCTGATGTGAATAACCCGCCAGGAGATGGATTTCCAACACATGGCGCAATGGCAGGGTCAAAAACGTCCATATCAATTGATAAATAAATCGGCGTTTCTACAGTTGCCAAATAATACTCTACAGCATCCATATGTTTGTGAACGTCCTTATTTTTAAATGTTCGGATATTATAAGTGGACTTGACGAACTCTTCCTCTTCAAGAGATGATGATCTTATTCCAATCTGAACCAAATCAACACCAAATTCATGAGCTCTTCTCATAACCGTTGCATGAGAATATTTCTCACCTATGAAATCGAATGCCAAGTCTCTGTGTGCATCCAAGTGAACTACAGTCAATTTGTCATATTTTTCAGTTAATGCCTTAATTACCCCAATTGATGCTGAATGTTCACCGCCAATAGTTATCGGCTTAACATTTAAATCAAGCAATTCCCTGACCGTGTCTTCAACAATATTGCATGTGGCCTGACAATTTCCCGGAACTACATTAACATCTCCGAAATCATAGAATGTAGTGTCCAAATCACTTTTAAAATTAGTATTGTATTTTTCAAAACCATATGATGCTTCACGAACAACAACAGGCCCTAAACGTGAACCTGAATGATATGATGTTGTGCTGTCAAATGGAACACCGATTATGCCATACGAATCCTTTTTAATATTTTCAAAATCAGTTTCTGCAGAAAATGCAAATTTCCACGGTTCGTAGGTATTCAATAGCATAATGTATCTAAAAAAAGAATAAAGTAGAGAACTTATTTAGTTCTCATAATTTTCATATTACCTAAAGCTACAATGTATTCTACTTCAATACCTTCAGTGATTTGGTCTTTTAAGTCTTCAGGCATTGGTAAGTCTAAAGTTTCGTAACTTTCCATATCCATTAATTGAACATTGTCACCTTGGATAGATAAAACTTGTCCTACTCTTTTATCGATAATAGGAATATCTACTTTAGTATCTACAGGTTTAACAATACTTCTTTTTTGGTTATCAAAAATACCTACTGCTTCTAATCTTGCTTTAGCAGCCCCGTGTTTACCAGGGGATGAGGTAGTTAAACTAGTGATTTTAGATGCTTCTCCACCTAATACAATATATTTTCCAACTTTTAATGTTTTAATCTCTACAACTTTAGTTGACATTAATTTTCCTCCATAAATCCAGATTTTTATAATCTATAATAAGAATTATTTTAGATTAATTATAATTTTATTTAATATTTTATTTAAAGTATTCGCTTATCACAAGGAATTCAACTTATGCAATAATAATGAAAGTTACTGCCAAAAGTATTGTCATTAAAAAAACCCAAACTATGACAAAAGTTTTTTTAATATCACTTTCGCCTTTGGTAATGTAAGACTCACCCTCAATGTCTGAGGATCTTTTCCTGGTATTTTTATACTGGTCATCGTTTCTTAAAAAATTGTAGAATGCTCTGCAGATAAAAACAAAGAATATAACAATAATTCCAGAATAAACGATATTCATTCCAGGATTAATCAGCATTACTAATGAAGATAAAAGCAACATCAGCATTAAAAATAAAACTCCCGTGATTACTAATGAAATGTATTTATTTATAATCATAATTTTATATAGATAAAAGGTATATAATAAAATTAGTGATAGATGAAAATAGCTATTGTCAAAAAAGGAAAGAATAGAAAATTTAATGCTTTAAGTGATGCCTGATTGGACGTTGTAGCATCAGTAGTTTATTTGGAAGATTGATAATATGGATGAAAAAGATAAAAAAATAGCTACCGATTTAGCATATGAGATAATAAAAGAAGTGAGTAGAGCCATTAGGCCTTATGCCGGAACTGAAGAAGCCGGTGAAAAAGTAAAGATTGGGGCCGACGGTACGCCTACATCATATATCGATATTATTGCAGAAGATACGCTAATTAACATTTTAAAGAATGCTCCGGTACTTTCATACATCATCAGTGAAGAAGTCGGTGAATTAAAACTGGGTAAAGGAACTAAAAGAAGCATTAATCTAACTGAAGAATTGCAACGTGACGATTTAGATGAATCAGAAAAGCCTAAATTCATATTTTTAGTCGACCCGATTGATGGAACCAGCAATGCAATTAAAGAAATACCTGCTTACGGCATATCAATTGCTGTTGCAAATGTTCCCGAAGGAAGATTAGCTACACTGGAAGATGTTGAATTAGGTTTTATCAGCAATTTTGGAAATGGTAACTTCTTTGAAGCCGAAAAAGGAAAAGGTTGCTGGTTAAACAATGAAGAAGTACATCCGAGCGATGTTGTAAAAATCAGCCAAATGACATTAGGGGGTTTTACAAAAAGTGGAACTTCTTCCGCTTCAAAACTGGTTGATAGTGCAAGAAGAATGAGAGTTTTAGGTTCTGTTGTATTGGAATTGTCCTATGTTGCAAGTGGAAGATATGATGCCTTTCTTGATTTGAGAGGAAGTAGAATAATTGATATTGCAGCATCCAAATTGATTGTTGAAGAGGCCGGAGGAATCGTTACCTCAAAACACGGTGAAAAACTGAACAACAAACTGAGCATATATGAAAAGGCAATAGTCGTTGCTGCAAATAATAAAATAATGCATAAGCAAATAATAGATATCTTAAATGACAATATGGCAGATTTTATTGGAAAAGTAGCTATTTTAAGCCGTATTGATCAGGATAAAGCCATATTATTCTCAGCAAAACTTGTCGATTACTTTTTAACAAACGGTCTTGAAGTTGTTATTGAAAAGAGACTTGCCACCAAGATTGAAGAGTTGAAAGAGAATCCGAAACTTGACAGGATAATTGAAAAAATAATTAAAGAATCCCCAGACATGAAAGAATATCTTGAAGATTTAAATCTCAATATTGACTTTAAAAAAATCGCTAAAGATACAAATGAATTCAGATGTGACATGGCCGTTGTTTTAGGTGGAGACGGAACACTTTTAAGAGCGCAAGCAAAACTTAAAGAAGAGACTCCGCTATTCGGAATTAACATGGGTACCGTTGGATTTTTAACCGATATTGAAGTATCCGAAACATTCAATGCACTGAATAAGGTTCTTAAAGGAGAATATTATAAAGAAAAAAGGTCAAAATTGGTAGTCTCTCACGAAAACCACAATTATAATGCAATGAATGAAGTAGTTATAATGACAAACAAACCTGCCAAAATGCTGCATTTTGAAATTCAGGTAGACGGAGAAACTATTGAAGAAGTCAGGGCTGACGGACTTATCATTTCCACACCTAGTGGTTCTACAGCTTATGCGATGTCTGCAGGAGGTCCTATTGTTGATCCTAAACTTGAAGGATTCATTATCATACCAATATGCCCATATAAACTTGGCGCAAGACCGTTCATCGTATCTGACAATAGTGAAATAACAGTAAAATTGCTTAAAAAAGGAAAAAGTGCAGTATTCGTAATGGACGGGCAAATCAATGAAGAAGCAGATTATCTTGAAGAAATTAAATTTAAAAAAGCAGACAAAGATGTTTATTTCATAAGAACAAGTAGCAAATACTTCTATGAGAAAGTTAAAGACAAGTTAGGTGAAGGCGGTCTTAATAAACAGCAAGGGTGCTTATAGTGAACATCCTCGTAATTGACCTGACTCACGGAGGAGTTAAAATTGCAGTAAGCCTTGCAAAAAAAGGAAAAAGCGTTTACTGTTATGACATCTACAATACACTAAAGGATATTGATAGAAGAATGCTTGACGTTTATAATGTGAAGCTAATTCAATTGAAAGATTTGAAAGATTTTACTGGTGATTTAAAAGTCATTTATCCGATCCATTTGCCTTTAACTAATGAAGACATTAGAAAAAATAATGAAAACTTAAACTACACTTTCATCACACACCACGAAGCGGTAGCTGAAATCCTGAATGGATGGGGAAAAGATATTAAAAAAATTGAAATAACTGGCGTTAAAGGAAAAACCAGCTGTGCATTCATGCTTAAGGAAATACTGATTGATGAAAATCCTTTGGTCTTATCAAGCTTGGGCGCCCTGCTTTATGTAGATAAAAAGGAAATTGTTCTTCAAAAAAACATTTCAATCGCCCCTTCAAATATCAAGGAAACGGTTGATTTGGCCAATAAACTGGCTAACCCTCTTTGTAATGGAGAAAGTAAAAATCAAATTTATAATAGTGCTATTTTTGAATCATCCCTCGGCGCAACAGGCATTGGGGATGTGGGGCTTTTGACAAATATTGTTGAGGATTATCCCATCGCACAAAACAAATCATCTGCAAGCATTGCTAAAAAGCAGGTGTTTAGATGTGGAATCATATGCTGTGAAAAGGAATCTCTGGACAAATATTACAGGGATATTGAACATGAAAAAGTAAATTCATTCAGTTTTGACGATGAATCTGCAGATTTATATGTTGAAAATGTAAAATATTCCCTTGATGAAAGTATAATTGACATTGCATTTAATAATATAAAAACAAAAAGTGATGATATAATCAGCGGCAAAATCAAGGTCAAAACCTTCGCTCCTGGAAAACATCATGTCCTTAATGTTTTGGGAGTTGTTGGAACTGCATTATCATTAGATATTGATGAAAATACCATCATTAACGGGCTTAAAAACTATAAGGGAATTGCCGGGCGAACAAATAAAAAGAATATTGGAAACATTACAGTTATAGAAGAAATAAATCCAGGTATAAATACCAAAGCAATAGAAGCATCCATCAACATGATAGATAATGATGGAAAATACATTATTTCCATTGGCGGAGATTATGGAATAACCTGTGAAGAAATTGATGAGGACTCTGTTGCAAAATTAATTGACACATTGGATAAGGAGATAATTTTAACCGGAGAAGTTGGAAAAAGCATATTAAATAAAATCAATAAGAAAGTTATTTTTATTGAAGATTATAATGCCGTGTATGATTTTGCAATTGAAAATAATAGAAATCTTCTTTTTATTTACAGGTCAGACTATAGAAAGTTATCAAAACGCTGATAATAACCAATTGTTAACAACAATATGTAAAATTATTTTTACAATAAATTGAAACATTTAATTATAATTAAAAATAGAATATACAATGTAAATTTTTTTAAAAGTTATAAGTTAAAACTTATATGCAAAATAGAAAAAATAAATATTTTTTTTCTGCAATACTTTTATAAAATTGGAGACGATAAATTGATAGTTGGAACAAGAGGCAGTCAATTAGCACTTGCACAGACAAAACAAGTTTGTAAGGACTTATCTAAAATAACTGGCGAAGAAATTGACTTGGAAATCATAAAAACTAAAGGAGATAAAATTACTACTTCCCAATTATACAATATGGATTCAAAAGGCCTTTTTACAAAGGAATTGGATATTGCACTTTTAGAAGAGGAAGTTGATTTTACAGTACATAGTTTTAAGGATTTACCTACCGAATTAGATGAAGACTTGGAAATTGTTGCCGTCCCAATACGTGAGTCCCCACGTGAAGTATTAATATCTGAAAAAACTTGGGAAGAATTAGAACCTGGTTCTAAATTAGGGACCAGCAGTCTTAGACGTGAAGCATTCTGTAATCACTACGATAAAGGCTTTGAACTTAAACCAATCAGAGGAAATATCGAAACCAGAATCAATAAGGTTATTGAAAGTGATTTGGATGCGACAATAATGGCTGAAGCCGGGTTAAAAAGACTTGGTTTAACTGAACATATTAAAACAGTGTTTCCACTAGATTATATAACTCCGCCTGCAGGACAAGGAGCTTTAGCCATAATAACAAGGAAAGACTCTGATAAAAAGCAAATCATATCAAAATTAAATGATTATACTTCAATGCAAGAAGTATTGGCTGAAAAAAAAGTTTTAGAAGAATTGGGCGTTGGCTGCCAATGGCCAATTGGTGCTATAGCACAGATGAAAAATAAAAAATTTAATATTTACTCAATATTATTAACAAAAGACGGAGAAATCCTAAAAGAACAAAGTGAAACTGGTTCAATCAAAAATGCGATTGAATTGGGTAAAAAAATCGGGAAAGTATTCGAAGACTATGTTTAATTGGAGGAGTTGAAATTGAGAACTGTTAATGTAGGAGTTGTTGGAGTAGGAGCAATGGGTGAAAACCATGTTCGTGTGTACCATAAAATGGAAGAAGCCAATTTGCTTGCCGTTTCAGATGTAAGTGAAAGAGCACTTAAAAAAATAGAGCGAAAATATGGCGCAAAAGGTTACACCGATTACAGCGAACTACTTGAAAATCCAGATATTGAAGTGGTTAGTGTTTGTGTACCGACTACTTTTCACCATGCAGTGGTAATGGAAGCTATTAAAAACAAAAAACATGTTTTAGTTGAAAAGCCAATAGCATTCACACTAAACGAAGCTGAAGAAATGATTGCTGCTGCAAAAGAAGCTGGAGTAATTCTTGCAACAGGACATGTCGAAAGATTTAATCCTGCTGTTCAAAAAGCTAAAGAACTTATTGAAGATGGCGTTATTGGAGATATAGTATCCGCATTTGCAAAAAGAGTAGGACCACTTCCACCAAGAATTAAAGACGTTGGTGTTGCAATAGATTTAGCTATTCACGATTTAGACATTATGAATTACTTATTTGAAGAAGACATAACCCAGGTATACGGTACAATGAACAGTATACTTGATGACTGTGAATTTGAAGATCATGCAGAAATCATGGTAAGCTTTGATAACGAATCAACAGGAATTATCGAAGTAAACTGGTTAACTCCATATAAAAGGAGAGAACTTGAACTTACCGGAACTGACGGAATTATCTCCGTAGATTACATCAAACAAAGTATTGACGTTTTCGGAAAATTCGCTCAGGATATTGAAATTGTACATGAAGAACCTTTAAAAGGAGAATTAAAATCATTCTTAAATGCTGTTGTTAATGAAGAAGAACCAGAAATTACTGGTGAAGATGGGCTTAAAGCTCTTAAAATGGTTATTGCAGCAAATAAATCATCTAAAGAACACAGACCAATTAGTTTAGATGAACTTGAGGAATAGTGATATTTATGAAAACCAAATTAATTCAAAAAGCTCAGGAACTTAGAGAACATGGATTTACAACTGGAGAAATCGCTGATGAACTCAATGTTAGTATGGACACAGCCAGATGGTTAACACTCCAAAAAGCAGAAGAAGAAAAAGTAGATGCACCAGTCGACTTTGCTATTAACTGGAATAGTATCGGTGGAAATTCAACCCGTTTAAGTTATGTTTCCGGAGCTTTAAGTGATATGGCCCTTTCACACGGTGAAGCAGATATTGTTTTAGGAATTGCAGTCAGCGGAATTCCATTTGCAACTGTAATGGCTGAATTTTTAGAAGAAATGACTGGACTTGACACATCCTTAGCTATTTTCCACCCAAACAAACATAGAAAAGACCAAGACAACACCGATGACGAAGGTACAATCAGTACCAATTTCGGATCCGTTAAAGGTAAAAAAGTCATCATTGTCGACGATGTAATTACAAGTGGAAAAACCGCTCGTGAAGTAATACACACAGTTAAAGACCAAGGCGGAGAACCTCTCTGTGTAACTGTATTAATTGATAAAGCAGGCCTTTCAGAAATTGAAGATATTCCTGTTGAATCTTTAATTAAAGTAAGTAGATTATAAATCTACTTTTTATCCTATTTTTTTAATTTCAATCACCAGAAAACATATTTAAATAATGCATAAAACAAATAATAATATAACAATCGTTTAGGAAAAAATTATGGATATTGCATTATTACAAAATTTGTCGGCGATTTTGATAACTGCCGTAATAGTCCTTCTAATTTTTAATAAACTGAAACTACCTACCATGATTGGTTTATTCATCACAGGAATTGTTCTAGGACATGCTATTAATAATACAACAATAATTTCAACACTTTCAGAATTAGGAGTAGTATTTTTATTATTTATTATAGGGCTGGAATTCTCGGTTGAAAAGTTCTCTGCAATTAAACGCTATGCTTTGATTGGAGGTATCCTGCAGGTTAGCATAACGACTGTGCTGACTACACTTCTTGGACTTGCATTAGGGTTTAATTTACCCAGTTCAATATTTTTAGGATTTTTAGTGTCCTTTTCAAGTACTGCAATTGTTATGAAAATAATGCAGCAGAAGCATTTAACTCACTCAATGCAGGGAAGAGTGACATTGGGTATTTTAATCTTTCAAGACATTGCAGTTATTGTAGTTATATTGATTACTCCATTGCTGGGCGGATCAAAAATTGAACTCCATACAATCCCTACATTAATTGCCACTTTCATAGGACTTGCAATACTGATATTTGTCGGAGCAAAATGGTTTATTCCTCTAGCTTTAAGGGATGCTGCCAAAACCAAAAATAGGGATTTATTTTTACTTTTAACATTGTTTATCTGTATGGGAACTACATTTGCAACAAGTCTTATTGGAATCGGCCCTGAACTTGGAGCATTTATTGCAGGACTATTAATATCAAATACCGAGTACTCACACCAAACTTTAGGTTATATTCAGCCGTTTGAAGACGTGTTCATGAGCCTATTCTTTATCAGTATCGGTTTAATGGTCAATTTGCACCTGTTCCTGTATAACATATGGATAATTCTCATATTAACCGCAATAATTTTAATTATTAACTTTTCAGCAACATTAATAACAGGTATGGTGCTGAAACTTCCTTCCAAGGTATCGATTACAATAGCTATTCTTTTAAGCCAAATTGGGGAATTCTCTTTTGTTCTTGCAAGTGAAGGAATGAAATACGGCTTAATGACACAGAGATTTTTCTCAGTATTTTTGGGAGTAAGTATACTTACAATGTCATTGACTCCATTTTTACAAAAGATGACTCCTAAAATCGTTAAACAGTTCGGAAAAATTAACTATTTCCAGGTTGATGATGAATTGAAAACCCTTCCGGAAGAGTTTGAAGACACGCAGCCTATTAAAGACCATGTTATTCTGGTCGGTTTGGGTCGTGTCGGAAAACAGATGACAAAGGCATGTCATCAATTCAATGTTCCGATTCTTGCTGTTGATATGAACCCTATTGTTGTTGAAAAGCAGCAGGCTTTAGGTGTGCCGATTATATATGGTAATGCATCAAATGAAAGTGTTTTAAAGGAACTTCAAGTAACTCGCGCACAGTGTATTGTAATTTCCGCTTCAACATATGAAGGTACCCTTAAAACAATCGATACTGCAAGGAGATTGAATCCGGATATCCACATCATCGTAAGGACGAAATACCTGAAAAATATTGAAGAGGTTATTGATGCCGGCGCAGACGAAGTAATTCCAAAAGAGTTTGAAACAAGTATCCTGATGTTTACAAGAATCATGGATTACTATCAAAAGGATATGGATGAAATAGCCGATGCAGTTAATAATTTAAGATCAGATAATTATGATGCTTTGCGTAGTGTTTCATCAGAAGATATTTCAGCTTACCTAAGCAATTCATTTACAGATATTGAGCTCGATTCCGTTAGAGTCTATAATGATGCGCACATAAGCGATTTTCCTTTTGAAAAGCATGATTTGACAATAACAAGCGTAATACGTGAAAATAATACCATAACAAATATTAAAAATAGCTTTTTATTCCTGGAAGACGACATTATACTGTTCACAGGACAGAGAAATGATATAAATAAGTTCTTTGAAGATATAGAATTTTAAAAAAAAAGAATAGAGGATTAAATCCTCTTAATTAATTTGTATTGTGTTTGCAATATTACAACCATTATAACTTGATGTGATGATATATTTACCACTCATTAAGTTAATATTTAATTGAGCAACACCAGATGAGTTAGTTGATCTATTATAGAACAAACCATTAATGTTAAAAGTTACTACTGCATTTGCTAATGGATTACCTTGACCATCGACAAGATTTGCATTAAATGTGGATCCATCCTTGTAGCTCATGGTTAGGTCATTTGCAGATAAAACAGATTTGACCGTAATATTGTTTGATACCCTACAACCACCATATTCAGCAGTGATTATGTAATCGCCAGGCTGTAAGTTAATATTAAGTCTTGCATAACCTGATTCATTTGTGGTCCTCTCATAGAACACACCATTAATGTTGAAGGTAACTGTTTCACCAGCACCGGCATAGCTTCCATAATCATTAACGAGTCTTACAATATACTGTGAATCGTTTCTATAATATTTCACCAAATCATTATTTTCAACAATCTTTGGAATGACAGTGATAATATTTGAACTCATTTCACCTGTTTTATTGTTAATAGCAGTTATGATATATTCCCCTTGCTCAAGGTTGATATTTAATCTTGCCATACCATCATCACCAACTGAACGGGTGTAGAAGATACCATGAATATTAAAAGTAACAGATGTTCCACTAGCTAAATAATTACCATCGGAATCCCTGAATGTTGCACAGTATTGTGTTGCATTTCTATAGACTTTTGTAATGTCAGTCCCATTTACTGTTGTTAGGATAGTTATTGTAGGATATAGAGTTACATCATTATAAGTACCGTTACCATCAAAATAGACAGTAGCTTCATATTCACCACTGTTTAGATTAATTGCAATTGAAGTATTTCCGTATGCATTAGTTGTACGATTGTAAGTAACACCATTTATAGTTATTTGAATGGATGCGTTGGCAATAGGATTTCCACTGCTGTCAGCCAAATTAATGACCAATCTGTCAGAAGCACCATAATATTTAGTTAAATTATTTGCGGTTAAAGTAACATTTTCAGATTCCAATACTATAATGGTAGCTGTAGCATTAGCTGATTCATACTTGTAATCACCACCATAATAAACATAAAGCTCAAATTCACCAGCAGTTAAATTGGAACATTCAAATACTCCAACACCGTCATTGATTTCCACTTCATAAGTGGAATTGTCAAATAAAACAGTTACATTGTCATTTATTTCATCATCTGACAAGACAATATCTAAAGACAGCCCTCTGCTTTCGTAAACTTCAGTATCATTGACATCAATTGAAACTTCAACTTTAGGTAAAACATTGAATGAATTGGTATAGTTACTTTCAGGATTTAAATCATTGCCGCCATAATATCCATAAATTGTATAATTTCCAACAGCCAAATCACTAATTGTAATATTACCTTTTCCTGAATCCAATACAATGGTGTAATTTTCATCATTTAAAGTGATTGTAACGTTTCCAGTCGCATCGGAAGGCAAATTAGCATAGACAGTTGCATTTTGACCAACATAAATATCATCTGCATGAACATACAATGAAGATATATTTATTACAAAATTAAAGGTAAAATCAAGTCCCAATAGATTTATTGTCAGGGATCCGTTACCCATTTCTTCAGCCAAATAGTTTATGTCAGCACTTCCATTTGTAAATGAAACGGATGTTTCATTGACACTACCGCCGACAACATCAACAACTTCCAAATCACAATCATGCAATTCATATTCATCAGTTTCAGAAATACTTCCCTGAGCATCAGTAATATGTTTTAAATCTACAGTTATGACAGAATTTTTACCGACATATATTTCGGTAGGGTTTGCAGTAACATTTAAGAATAACCAGTTGTCTACAGTTACATTTCCCCAGGTATTTGGTGCAGTAATTAAATCATTCACAGTATTTCCCCACCAATTTCCATTAGCGATAGCAGATGCAGTATCTGTAGTTGCATTAACAGTATTTGAATTATTCAAATCATTACCAATGAAAACAGAATTTTCTAAAGTTAAGAAAGTGTTGCTTCCAACAGCAATAGCTTCACCACTGGCTGCTGTATTATTGGTGAATACACAACCGGTTATGAGACCAGTATCATCTTGACTGTACCAGTAAATAGCACCACCTTGGAAAGTATTACTTAAATAGGAGATAGCACTATTGGACTTGAAATAAGATTTTGAAACAGTACCATTAGCACCGTTCCAGTAAATAGCACCACCATACCAAGCAGTATTGTTAATAAAAGTGGAATTATATACTAAACCGTTATCAGCACCGCCACCCCAAAAGATAGCTCCACCATTAACGGTTCCGGAGTTATTTATGAAATATGAATTTGATACAACACCATCATCACCAAACCAAAGGACGGGATATGAAATCGGTGCGGTGTTACTTGACAAATCATTGTTTGTAAAATAACATCCGTCAATTAAACCACTGCTTGCATTCCAATAAACAATAGCTCCCAAAAATTGGGAAACATAGTTGTCTGAAATGTTACAATTGATTAATTGACCGTTTTCTCCATTCCATAAAATTGCATTAGTTTTACCGGAAGTAATATTAATGTTTTTAATAGTCAAATTGTTTAAGATTACATTAGATCCAGTGATTGTGAATACTTTTGATGCTCCGTTTGCATCAATAACATGATTATTACCGTTGATAGTTATTGTCTTATCAATAGTAATTTCAGAATCAGAGTACACATAATCCTCAGTTAAGTTTATTTCGCCTGATGTATCACTATCAATAATTGTCTGTAAATCAGAAAAAGTAGCAGCTACAACATCAGAATCTTGAATAGCCACAACATCATCATTAATATTATCATTTGCAGAAACTGCAGAAATGGACAATATTAAAAATAAAAATATTGATAGATATTTTATTTTTCTATCGATTTTAATACCTCCTAATTTACTTACATATAATATTTAAATTTTTTCTATTATATAATCCTACTTAACAAATATAACAAATTTATTAACATAGTTACGACAAATAAGTACATAATGAAGATAAATAACTTAAAAGAAGAATTAATTAATAATAAAAAATATCTCTTATTATATGCAATATTAATACTAATTTGCATAATTTTAATGTTTGGCCCTAAAAATTATCAGTATTGGTATTTCGAATCAGCATCAATTCCAGTCATATCACTAATTGGACTTGTTTTGATATTATTCTCTTTTAAGAAAAAACTTGAGCTGGAAAAAGTTGCATTGCTTTTAATCATTATATTCGGATTAATGATGGTGTTTTTAGCTCCACCAATGGCTCATCCAGATGAAATGAATCATTTTACAAAAGCAGAACTCTTATCTGAAGGTATTTTATATCCTGAAAAAAGTGATGCTGGAGTTTTGGTTAATGATTATTATTTTCCATTAAATGAAGCTCAAAAGGGATTGACCATTCTTGATAATCCGCACATCTTTGATGAAATAAGCAACCACAAGGGATACGCACAAACAAACGATAGCCCATTTTATTCATATATTCCCTCAGCAATTGGAATATTGATTGCAAAATGCTTACATTTAACTGCAGTATTCTCTTTATTATTCGCAAGGCTTTTGAATTTGATATTATATGCCGGTGTTGCATATTGGGCCATAAAAAAAGCGCCCGCATTTAAAATCGGATTGACATTGATTGCAGCAATGCCTATGGCAGTTGCACAGGCATCATCCGTAAGTTACGATGCATTCATCATAACTTTTACCCTAATAATACTGACATATTTCATCAAAATGTTTGAGCAAAAAGCCGAAAATAAAGATTTGGCAATATTTTTCATTTCAATATTTTTGATTACTCTTATTAAGCCACCATACATCATGCTTTCATTTTTAATCTTAGTGATTCCTAAAGAAAACTTCATAGAAAATAGAAACTATTCATTTATAGCAATCGCCTTA
Organism: Methanobrevibacter sp.; assembly: GCA_017434555.1. Taxonomy (GTDB): domain Archaea; phylum Methanobacteriota; class Methanobacteria; order Methanobacteriales; family Methanobacteriaceae; genus Methanocatella. The sequence goes on from JAFRFB010000014.1 coordinate 28,351, forward strand.
CTATTTATAGCAAGCATTTTATCATTCAGCAGCTTTCTAACACCGGCCACTCCAACAACAGTATCTGCCAGTGCCAGCAACATCTCTTCAAGTGCACAGTTAAGCTATATCTTAAATAATCCCTTATCACTATTGGAACTAATAAAAAATTCCATCACATTGATTCCAGACACATTTGTATTGAATTCTAGTTTCTACCATTATGCGGACTTTAAAGGTCTTAAAGCATATAAATTGGCTTATTTAATATTTTTTGTTTTATTTGCTCTTTTTTACAAACAGGACATCAACCTGTCAAAAAGAAACAGACTGATTTTAACTTCAATATTTTTAATTACATACTTTGGAATATTTGGCATTTTATATTTAATATGGACCCCAATTGGTTCAAATACTATTTTAGGAGTTCAATCAAGATATTTTGTACCTATAATTCCATTATTGCCGTTAATCATCAATTACGATAAAAAATCAATTGAAAAATATGAGTATTTGATAACGCTTATAATAACTTTCTTAGTTGGATTGATTATCCTAACAATAACTCATTATTATTAAACGATGGATATTAGTTAAATCATTAAAAAAAGATAATAATTTAGAAAAGTAGAAAATCTACAAATCCAAATCAAAATTTCGCACACGAATAATTAAAAAAAATACGGATTTTTTTAATTTTCATTATTAATTATGAATCAAATAGTATTTAAATATTATAGTTAATACAAAATACATCAATAATATTAAAATTCAATGCATCTCCAAAATACATTAAAACCCACAATAAGAGTAATTACAGTTGAATTGAAATAAGAATACTAAAAATTCCTAGTTATTAATATAATTAGGATACCAACGACTAAAAAAATACATAATTTGATTTATATCATCAGTTAGTTAAGATATCTTATATTACCAAAGATAATGCGATAATCATAGAAAGAAATCAAACATTTGACAATCACTAGCAGTAGCGTAATAGCACCAATACTCATTCAAACATAGACTATCCAGTAGCTGGAAGAGTGTTGTTTAATCAAAGTTAGCTATAATAAAATGGTGAGTAACCAAAACAATTAGTAGAATATATGAAGCAATTTTCAAAATCCAAATGAGTAATGTCAAATCACGACTAAATGAATTAATATATGTAGATGAACTTACCCAGATTATGAAAAATAACAAATACATGAAATTATCAAATCATACAAGCCAATTAGAACATTATTTGGATAACAAATTACCTATCAAAGTAACCGAATAACAAAATCAAAAAGGATTGGTGTTTTTTCACAATCATATTAAAGTTTTTTACCGCAATTTGTGCAAAATGTATCCCCTTCATTTACAATCTGACCACAATTGAAACACTTCAATACACCTGTAGTTAACTTAAATCCACAGGATGAGCAAAATGAATCACCTTCATCAATATTGGCACCGCAATTTGGACAAGATAAATGAAATTCAAATTTAGCTCCACAGGAAGTGCAGAATATAGCATCCATAAGTTCTTTGTGACCACAATTTTTACAGATTTTCATTGAAACATTATCAGTTTTTTGTGTGAACTTAGCATTAGGATTTTCAGCCAGAACTGGTTTTGAATAGTCAATTCCTTCTTCAATTTCTAAAACTAATGATTTCATTACATTAATACGTTTTTCATCAGCAGGATGTGTAGAAAAAAAATCAAAGTTGTTGGCATTCTGTCCACTCATTTTCTGCCAAAATGCAGGAACACCAGTAATATCATAACCTGCCCAATGAATAATCAACATTCCCAAACGGTCAGCTTCCAGTTCCTGGTCTCTTCCCCAAGGATTCAATAAAAAGAATTGAGAACCTATACTTGCAGTATTTACAGCCGCTCTTGTGAGATTACCCACTTCACCCATACCAATCAAATCAAAAGCAAAACTTCCAAACCATGATACGGTGGTTAATGTATTCTTTGTGTTTTGAACACTTTGTCTTGTCCGAGTATGATCTAATAATGCATGAGCCATCTCGTGCCCTAAAATAAATGCCAATTCCTCTTCAGTTCTTGCAACAGACAATATACCTGAAAATACTGCAATTTTACCTCCAGGAATACAGAATGCATTTACAGTATTATCCAAAAGCAAGTGGAACTCCCAATCATAATAATCTTCAACATAATCAATTCTTCCGATGGAAGACAAATAAGTTTCAACGGCTTGAATTAATTTGCTTGCAACATTTCCTATTAACTGACCTTCAGAGCTATTATCTGCAATTTGAGCATTATTTATAATATGATAATATTCCCGATAACATTCCTCTAAAAACTTGTCATCATTGATATTATCATGATGTTCTTTTCCGGTGAATGGATTGAGTGCACTGCGATTATCCTTAGCCATGATAATAATTTTGTGTTTAAAATGTTATAAATATTATTACTAGAGCCTTACTGGAACATTCTAGTAACTCAGTTAAATATATTATTTTTAAAAAAAAAGAAAAATATTTGGCAAAAGTATGCCAAATCATGTAATTAATATATTATTTGAAATTTTACTACCATCATACTCCGAAGTTATAATATACTGGCCAGGCATCAGATTAATATTTAAGCTTGCAATACCTCTGCTATTTGTATACCTATTGTAGAATACTCCATTAATATTGAATGTTATTTTAGCATTATATAATGGATTGCCTTGACCGTCAACAAGCGCAGCATCAAATGTAGATCCGTCCCCATAACTCATGGTTAAGTCATTTGCAGATAAAATCGGTTTGACAGTGATATTGTTTGATACCTTACAGCCACCACAATCGGCAGTGATTATGTACTCACCAGGTTCTAAATTAATATTAAGTTTAGCATAACCTGATTCATTTGTAGTCCTATTATAGAACACACCATTAATATTGAAAGTAACGACTTCACCAGCACCAGCATAACTTCCATCATCATTTACAATCCTAACAACATATTGAGAATCATTTCTGTAATATTTTACCAAATCACTATTCTCAATAATTTTTGGAAGAACTGTAATATTATTAGAGTACATTTCGCCAGTTACAAGATTTGTTGCGGTTATTATGTAATTTCCTGCATCAAGATTTATGTTCAGTTTTGCTAAACCGGCACCCCCATTCACATGAGGATTATAGAAAACACCATGGATATTGAATTGTACTTCACTTCCATCATCCAAATAATTACCGGCAGAATCTCTAAATGTAGCATAATACTGAGTATCATTTTTGAAAATTTTAACAATATCCGTACCATTGACGGTTGATTTTACAATTATTGTTGCATTAGCAGTTATTAAATCAGTACCATTATATGAAACAGTTACAAAATATTCCCCAGCATTCAAGTTGATTGCAATGGAAGCTGAACCGTTTTCATTGGTTGTTCTTGAATAACTAACACCATTAATTTCAAGAGTTAATTTAGCATTTGCGACAGGACGGGAATTGCCATCATGGAGATACATATAAAATCTTTCAGATCCACCATAATACTTGATTAAATCATCAGCGATTAAACTATATGGTCTTGAAATTGAAATGTTGCCCTCGATAGAAGATTTGGCATATATTTCATCTCCAGAACATGTAATTACAATATTGTAATAACCAGTGTCTAAATCAGAAAGATTGAATGATGCAGTAGCATTATTAATCTTTACCACATAAGTATTGTTTTCAATTTGGATTGTAACATTTCCAGTAACATTTTCAGAAATATTTACTGTTAAAACATCACCCACACATTCATATGTAACATTATAATCAGATTTTTTATAAACCGTGAAATTACCAAAGTCCATGGATGGATTATACTTTTTATCCCCATTATATGTGGCATTAACGGAATAATATCCTGCATTTAATGAATCTTCAACCAAATACAATACTAAAATACCATTTAATCCATGAACAGTACTTTCATTAATATTTATAACTTCACTAACGTTATTAATACAAATGGTTAAATTACCGGTTGCATCACCAGGTAAAAATACTAAAATTAATTCTTCTTCGCCAACAGTAATGTCTTCAACTTCAAGAGTGATATTGGAATTGACTTTTTGAACATTGAAGATTGTGTAGTTAGATGCATAATTATAATTAGAATCATTTACTTCAACAATTACAGTATAATTTCCCTCAGTCAAATTATCCAATATAATTAAATTATCCTCTACAATTCCCCCATATTCGTCATTTACATAATAAGTTAAATTGGAAGCTATTTCTTCTGATAATGATATGACAATTTGTTCTTCCTGTGAAGGATTAATATCGCCCGTTGAATTAAGAATTATTGTAACATTAGCCTTATTAACAACAATACTTGAAACAGTAGATTCGGAAGTATAATAATCTGAAACAATTGTTTTAGTCAATAAAGTATAGTTACCAGCATTTAATCCATCGATAATGATATTAAAACCGTCAATTGTCAAATTTGCATCAACTTCGATACCATCAATATCATAAACACTAGCTGAAATGCCTGTTGCATTAATGCATGTTGCAGTCAGATTAATATCATCACCATAAGTTACAGTGACATTATCAACACTAACACTACTTGAAGCAGCCTTAATTTCAATACTTGAAACATTACTAACTGAATTATAATTTTTATCGACAATAGTTGTTGTATTAATAACATACTGACCAACAGCAAGATCAGATATAATCAAATTAAATCCATCGATAGCCAAATTATCTGAATAATCAACACCATCAATATCATGAATAGTAGCATTAATACCTATAGCATTAGTACAAACAGCAGTCAAATTAATAACATCCGGATAAACACTAGTCAAATCATCAACATAAACTGTAGAATTGGCTTTACCAACATCAATAACTGATGAATTAGAAACCGCAAAATGATTACCATCAACAACAGTAGTAACATTTAAAACATAACTACCAACATCCAAACCGGAAATAGAAATATTAAA
>JAFRFB010000085.1 GCA_017434555.1 Methanobrevibacter sp.
ATATTGTTGATGTGTGCTCTGGTGGTTCCAATCATTGCTTTATCTTTCTTTTTAGGAAATGCTGTTTCTAATACAACATTATTTTCATCATTTTTAATACTTACATTAGGATAAGTAAATTTTCTGGAGTCTTCTCCATTAGGTCCTTTTACAGTGACCTCATTATTTTCAATTATAACTTCAACGCCTTCAGGGATTTCAATTTCTTCCCTTATAGCTGCAGCTACTACCATTTTATCACCTAATACATGTAAACCAACAAACGTCCACCAATTCCTCTTTCTTTAGCCTCATAGTGAGTCATAATTCCTTCAGGAGTTGTGACGATTAAAATACCAAAGTTCTTTGCTGGCAAATATCTTTTCTCAAATTTCTCAAATTCATCTTTCTTTACAGCGTGACGAGGTTTGATAACACCACACTTGTTAATGTTACCTAATAATTCAACTGTGAATTTTCCTGCTCTATTGTCATCGATGTATTCAAAGTTACCAATATAATTCTCTTTTTGCATTGTGCTTAAAACTTCACCTATTAATTTTGAAGCTGGAGAAATAACACAAGAATCATTTACTTGTAATTCGTTATTTCTAATATTAGTTAAAGCATCTGCAAGAGGATCCATAAGACTCATATCATAACACCTTAATTATATTTTTTAAATCCAATTTTAGGAGCAATTTCCCTAAAACATTGTCTGCACAAATTTAATCCATATCTACTAATCATAGCAGAATGGTCACCGCAACGAGCACATTTTTTTGATGCTTTTCCATATTTTCTTGGCAAACTAATCACCTATCTCAGTTACATAATTAACATTAAAGTTTTCTTCCATGAATTTCATAGTTTCTTCTTTAGAAATTCTATGTTTTTGAGGAACTTTCTTTTGTTGAATTTTTCTTCTAGCTATTCTATAACCAGGTTTTTCAAAAGTAATTGAAACATTCATACCGAAAATACCGATATCTGGGTTATATTTCATTCCAGGAATATCAATATGTTCTTTAATACCGAAGGAAAGGTTTCCTTGAGCATCAAATTGGGTAGGTTTAATGTTTCTGCTGATTCCTTCTAAAACCATATCAATTGCTTTGTCAGCTTTTTCTCCACGTAAAGTTAATTTACATGCGATTGGTTGACGTTTTCTAATACCCCATTCTGGGTTAGTTACTGTTGAGTAAGTTTTAACAGGGGTTTGATCAAACATTTCTTCTAAAAGTGTGATAGCACGGGATAATTTTTCACCTGCTTCTCCTACACCAATGCTGACAGTAGCTTTTTCAATTCTAACTTCATTCATTGGGTTCATTTATTAACCTCCAATAAAGAAATTGCTGGAGCATCGCTACCAACTACAAATGCATAATCTTTTAAAGTTAAAAATTCATCTTTAGCACTATTTTCAATAATAATAGTGTTTGGGTTTGATGATTTATTTTCAATAATTTCACTTACAGTACCTAATTCACCGGTGTGTTTACCACCAGTAACAAGAACAGTAGCACCGATTTCTAAAGGATAAACTTCTTTAATTTCTTGTTCAGGTACTTTTAAATCAATTACATCCCCAACATTGTAATCATTTTCTTCAAGGATGACATTTTTACCATCGTGTAAGTTTAATTGAGTTTTTCCACCTTTAATGGTAGTTTTATCTACAATTTTACTTAATTTTGAATCATTATCATCAATTGGGTGTAATTGTAATCTTCCTTTAGTATCTAAAAGAACTCTATAAGTTTCACCAGTTTTTGGAATTTCTACAATATCTTGGAATCCTACTGGGAATTTATAATCTTTAACAACTCTGCCATCTACTAAAACGTTACCTGAGTTAATAATCCTTTTAGCTTCTCTAGAATTATCAGCTAATTTTAAAATATCTCTGATAACTAAAGTTAATGGGATTGCATCAACAATAGCATGAGAACCTGCGGAAGGTTTAACTGTCCAGGTATCTTCTTTAGGATGAATAGGCCAAGTTTTAGGTGCTTTATATCTTTTAAGATGTTTTCTAGATCCCATTTTAGCCATTTTAATTATCTCCTCTATTTTTTATTCTTCTATCGTCTTTTGTATTAGCATCAATAATCATTAAGTTAGATGGATCGACTGGAAGGAAAACTGCAGTTCCGTCTGGTTTTGATAAAGTAACTTCTTCGATTGTTACTTTGTAAGAACCATAATCAACATCAAGAACTTCTCCTTCATGTCCTTTGAAATCTCCACGGAGAACTCTAACTTTATCACCTGTTCTTAATGGTAAAGATCTTTTACCTAAATCTGCTCTTAAGTCTTTACTTAAAGTAGCGCTTAAGTGTTTACCACGTGTATGAGCAGGAGCATTATAAAGAGCTTTTCTTTGTTTTCTTGGTTGTTTTGACATTTTTTCACCTATACTAAAATATTTGCTGCACTACCTACACTAGGCCATCTGTCAGCTGCTTCTTTAGCAACAGGCCCTCTAATTTCAGACCCTTTTAATATTCCTTCAGGAGTAATAATAACAGCCGCATTATCTTCAAATTTAACACGAAGACCATCAGCACGTCTATATTCCTTTTTTTGTCTGATAACTACTGCGTTAACAATTTCTCTTCTCATATCAGCAGTTCCTTTTTTAACAGAAGCAACAACTAAATCTCCAACACCAGCAACGTCTAATCTCCTTCTTACACCTTTAAATCCTTTTACGGAAATAATTTCGATTTCACGTGCACCAGTGTTGTCAACACATTGGAGCCTTGCTCCAATTGGTAATGCTTTAGATACACTAGATGTTAATGGTTTCATATTATTTACTCTCCTTTAACCTCAACTAAAACAAAATGTTTAGTTTTACTTAATGGTCTGCATTCTGCAACTTTTACAGAATCACCAACATTCACATCTAA
>JAFRFB010000015.1 GCA_017434555.1 Methanobrevibacter sp.
ATAAATAATATAATAAAATGTGATAAGATGAAACATGAACTTTTTAAAATCGGATCATATGACTACTCCGACCTGGATGAGAGACTTGATAAACCTGTGGAATGGACAGAAGAAGATCTAAAACAGATTGCTGAAAACTACCGTGGGGGAATTCCACTGACTTCCGAACACGATAGGGTCTACATTGGTATTGGAAACAATATCTCCTATGAAGAAGGAAAGCTGTTCATAGAACTTCCCGACGAACTGGACATGAAAGGAAAGGGTCTTTCTCCAAAAGTTGATGTTTTACTCAAAGATAACGGAGATTCATTTGGAATTGATACTATGAACTTAATTGATGTTGGTGTGACTAAAAACCCAAGAAAGATAACCTTGTTGAATTCTAAAATAACAGGTGAAACTGGCGTGACTGGAGAAACCGGTGAAACCGCAAATCCTGAGCCTCCTGAAGTTGAAAACCAGGACACTAATGTAGCAACCAATTTGCTTTTGGAAAAACTCCAGGGAAAAGATGCTGAAATCGGAAAACTTCAGGATGAGATAAATGCCTTAAAAAAGGAATCCAAAAAGTATGATAAGATTAAAAAATCTATAGAAGAAAATAAGGAATTCATTAATAATAAAGAGGATATCTTAAACGAATTGTCAGAACTTAGAAAATCCGAAAATAAAAGAAAGATAAAAGAGTACGAAGCCAAATACAACTTCAACTATAATGAAAATGCTCAGGATAAAGAGATAATCGATAAGTTATTGTCTGGTGATGTTGATATGGAGCTTATGGAAAAACTGGCTGAGAGAAGAATTAAAATTGAAGCCACAAATGACATTTCAACTCCTGGGGGACGTAACCCTCAAAACTCAGGTGATATAGCTGAAACCGGTTCTACCGGAAGCACTGGAGATGAGAATGCTCCTTCATTTACAACTCGTGAAGAATACAATAAGATTTTAAAAGACATGGGCTTTAACAGGACAAGAATATAGCTATGATGGTGTTTTCTTACTTTTCCACCGGAGCTATTATGTCAGCTCGTTATTCATATTGTGGGGAAGTGTTTTAGTGTTTTCACTTCTCCTCAAAAATATAATCAAGTTTAAAAAACTTAACCCTCGAACCGACCGCTAAAGGGTCGGTTCTTAAATTTGACAAATTCATCTACTTCAAAACCATAAACTCGGAACAGGTGGACAAGCTCCTGTTCCTCGAACCTTGGCAAAGCTATTTTTGTTAGGTCTATAGTATGGCCTTTCGCTAACGCTCAAGGCGTCCAGTCCTCGCTTACGCTCGGACGGAACATGATTTATTAGTTATTTACTTGCACAACCCTGACAAGAGCTGATTTACTTTTCAAAAGCAAGTTTCTAATAACAAATGGCTGATGTTAATGTTAATCTGGATTTGGCTAAGGCTATTGTTATCGTTAATGTTAATGTCATTATCCTCCATAGCTACTTTTTACTTTCCATTTCCTAAAGTATATTTCACATTAACGGCAGCAATGTCAATGAGGATTTTATCTCAACCTTAGCATATATATCGAAGTGGAAGAGGCAAAACTTTTAAATCTCCAATCGTTAATGTTATTGATTAAATTTAATTAATTTAATTTTTAAATATTATAATCATGAAAGTAATTGTTCTTAATGCGAGTCCAAGGAAAAAAGCCAATACTGCAGAGCTATGTAGGCAGGTAGTGAAAGGCGCTGAAGATAATGGTGCTGAAGTTGAATATATAGATTTATACAGTTATGACTTTAAAGGCTGTATGAGCTGCTTTGCATGTCACCTAAAGAAAAATAAAGATAATCCATTATGTTACTGGAGAGATGATTTAAAAGAGATTCTTAAAAAATGTATTAATGCTGATGCCATTGTTATAGGAACACCGATTTACTATGGTTCAATCACATCTTCTGCTCAGGCATTCCTTGAAAGACTCTTGTTTGCAGCAGACACTTATTTACTGGATGATGATGGAAACAGAATTTCCAAAATCAAAAAAGAAATCAAAACCGCAATGATTTATACAATGAATGTCACAGAAGAGATGAGCTATTTCAATGGTGAAGACCAGCTTGCAATAATGAGGGGATATCTTACAAACATATTCGGAGAATGTGAAGCGCTATATGTTTATGATACAAAACAGTTCAAACAGTATTCCGCATATCTGAATAATATGTTTGACCCTGAACTCAAAGATCAAAGCAATAAAACACAATTTCCCAAAGATTTAAAAAGAGCCTATGAATTGGGCCGAAGAATATCTGGGGAATAAATCTTTTTTTTTATTTCTAATCATACTTTGCTTATTGAATTTATCAATGTTAATGTCAATTAAATCAAAAGCAGGGTTCTGGTTTTAATTATCTGATGCATATATCACATTAACAATTGTGGTTGTTAATATTCGACTTGCTTTCAACCTGTGCATATATATCAAAATGTAGGGGAAACAAAATCGGAATATTGGATTGTTAATGTTAATGTCAATATTACTTTTTTTATTATATAATTTATATAAAAAGGATAATAAAATATTAATTATGACATTGCAAGAAGAATTACAAATCAATATTGTAATGAGTAATTACAACCAAAGAAGCGGAAGCTATTCATCCAACTATGATTATGTCCTTTTGGACAATCTATCCAACAGTTCCTATTCTAATCTTTTCAGAAGTGATTTGAAAAATCTAAAAATCAAAACTAAGGACAAAACGGAATGTAAGGTTTTATACTTTCCATCCTATGGATCTCAACCAGCAACCATTCTAGTCAGAGTCCCTGTCAGCAAGATTTCACAAACCACAAAGCTATTGCTGGACGTTTATGACAAATCAACAACTTTCTCAAGCACATTAACAACTGGTGGTGATGTGCTGATGTTTGATGCAAACTCTGATACATACTCAAACTTTTTCATGAACTACTCAGGTTTAAGCATCAACAATGACTCAACTGATGGAGGGAAATTTCTAAGAGCAAAATATGTTCCAATCATTGACGGAAGTTCTCCAATCAGTCTGTTTACAACATTCGCCTTAGGTCAGGCTTTAGCCAATAATCGTGTTACTGTTGCGAGATTTAAAAGAATAACAGGTAATGTTGATGTTAATGATAATGCGACATATCATGGTTCAACGGTTGGAAGTGTCATGATGCAGGTGGACGGAAGTCTCACAACATGGGGAATTGACAGAAAAGCAACTGCACTGAACTGGGCCGATGATGAAAAGGAGCATCTGATGTTTGACGGTGCCAAGACATTGGTCATGTCTTCATCATGGGATGAATATAATCATGGAAGCGATGATGAAGGAAATTATAAGCAATACCATATTCACGGAAGAGTAGGTACTGGTTTTAGTAGCTCTTCGGATTATCTTGAAGGTTTCAGCAGAAACAATCCGACAAAATACTATGACACTAATTTTGCTGAAGTTGAAATCTCTCCGACATTTTATGCAACAGATGAATTTGAAGAGTTCAACTATGTTGACTTAAAATGGCTTTTGATATTTCCATCACCTATAATTGCAGCAAACGGCATTCCAACAATTACTGTCACTGAAAGGGATTCCAAACATGGGATCAGATTATACAAGGGAAGTCATGAATATCCAAAGGCATACAAAGGAAGTCAATTACTGTGGGATGCCAATGACGAGAACCTGGAGGATACTGGACTTCATATTCCGGATAAGATAATAAACAGGGATTGGGATTGGGTGTTTTAAATGATAATCGATTATGATGAAACTGTTGGGCATGGCCGTGGATATCCGACTGGATTAAGCCATGAAGAGAAAATGGATGTTGTGGCATGCCTTCTGGATGAAGGCGAAAAGACTTATGTTAATGAAGAGCATACTGCTTGGATTTCATCCAATCAGTGCCGTGTCGGTGAAATGGTGACGCTGGATGAATCATCAACAATGGAGCATACAATAGTCAAAAAAGCCAAGGAAGGTGACTTGGCATTTGGATATCTTTTAGCTAAAGTCCAGGTCAGGTCTTCTGGACATACTCTCGTTACTGTGGCGGTATTGGGAGATGTTTTCAGATTGAAACTGAAAAGACCAACTCCAAAAGATATTCTTCCAAATACCAGAATCTACATTGACGGTGATGGTGAGTGCAATCCGGCTGAAGGCCATGACTTGAGACTACTTTCAATCGTTAACTTAACGGAAAATGAAGATGTTGAATACATCAGGGTCTACAGGCAGATGTCAGAAATCGAAATGTATCCTGAATCCCAGAACTGCATTGATCTTGCAGACTGCTCTTTTGAACAGGACGAAATAACTCATGTCGTCAACATGATTGTGCCAACGGAGTCCAATATCATGGCACAGGCCAATTATGTCAAGGATGCAGACGGTGTCACCTATTGTGAGCTTCCCGATGTTGCCATTGTCAATGACGTGAGATTTGTGTGGGAAGACAACAAGCTTTACATGGAATGGGAAGGTTGCTCTGAGGATGAAAAAGTATATTTTATATAAAAGAAATAATAAAATATATAATAAATTATATAATAAAAAATATAATATTATAGTGAGGTTTAATTCATGACAATAAGGAAACTGGTGGGAACTTTGGAAAACAAGGGACCATACATCGACGCATCAACAGGCCACTGGTTTTACTGGAACGGCACTAAATACGTTGATTCCGGTTATCCTTATGCCGTTAAACCTGTAATATCATTTAAAATCGAAAATGGTATTCTATACTATTCAATTACTTGGGAGGCACAATGAAATACATAAAATACTTTGAAACTTTTGAAGAGTACGAATCCTGGATAAACATCAAAGAGAATGCCGAAGAAGTATACCGAACTGGAGAAAAGATTTGTGTTGACGGCGTAATCTTAAGCCACACATATGATGAGGTGATAAGAGATGATAAGTGAATGGTTAGAAAAGAACAGAAAGGACATTGACATACTGACTTCATTTATGGTCACTGCCATTCCGATTATCATGTTATATTCAGAGTCTTTGGGCATTGGTGAAAATACTGTTATCTACTGCATCCTTATGATACTGTTAGGAATAGCCAGTCATTATGCAAGTAGGATAAGAGGCGAAGGAGATGTTGAATACGCTAAGAGGAAAGCTAAAACAGTATTGGGTTACCCTCAAGGAGAATAAGCTTCTTTGGAGGATATTGTTATCATGAACAGAATAAAAAAGAAGATACTCATATGCAACTTTACCAAAACAATTTCAAGTGCTGTTTTAACAGCAGTAGCTATCAACATTATCATGACCAATGCAACAAAATGGAGTTTAATTGAAGGACTATTGCCGTTTACATTAGCCATCATTATTGTTGCATTAATCGACTTTTATGAGTATAGATGTGAGCGTGAAGACAAGATAAATTTGGATGATTTGGAGTCAAGAATTGAAAAACTGGAGAATGAATAGGATGGCAAAAAAGATTTTAATTGCAGTTCCAACTTTTGAAAACATCAAACCGGAATGTTTTAAAAGCATATATGGTCTGACAAGGCCTGAAGGATATAGTTTATACTTTGATTATGTTTCTGGATATGACTGTGCTAAGGCCAGAAATCAGATAGCCAAAAATTCAATAGCCGGAAACTATGATTATGTTTTGATGGTTGATTCAGACATTCAGCTTCCTTCAGATGCTTTAATAAGACTATTGGAATGTGAAGCAGATATTGCTCTTGGCTGGTATTATCGCAAAAGAACAAAAACAGATCAAACAGTAATCTTCACTTTCGGTCGTGACTTCAACGATGACAACTGCATCAAAGGTCAAACCATGATTCATGAGATTCCAAGGCCGATTGAAGTCAAAGGTGGAGGGCTCGGAATTGCATTAATCAAAGTTAATGTCTTTGAGAAACTTCAATATCCATATTTCAAGTTCGTAACATACAGTGATGATTCCGTATTATCTGAAGATTTATATTTCTGCAATTTAGCTAGTGGTAGTGGTTGTGATATTAAATGTAACCCAAGTGTAAAAGGAAATCATATATTTGAGATATTAATGTGATATGCATGACAGATACAATTGTTTTATTGGAAGAGCGAAAAGAGATTACCACTTTCATATTGGATGACGGTACAAAAACATTAGTTGATAATGTAGTTACTCCAACAGGCACTAATCTCGGCTATGAATATTCCAATAAATGTATGGTTGATGATATACTTTGTATTTCAGACAAATCTGCAATAGGGCGTGAAAGCTTAAAGAAATACACTGGAGATGCAACAGAAGTTCCTGTAGGTGTCCTTGTCAATGAACCTATCGTAATGACTGGGGGAGATAGGAAAGGAAGTGTACTTCTATTAGGTGGACTTTACCGATTGAAACTGGCTTCAGGCATTGTTAATGTCAAAGCGGGAGACAGAATCAAGTTGTCTCCAACCGGAGCCATTGTTGATAATTCAGGTGAATTCATGGCATTTCATCCTGTTGCCGATTCCGATGAATACAACTATGTGAACTGCTTCCAGGTAGGTTTTGGAGGCAAAGGAGAGAAAGGAGACACCGGAGATACGGGTGCTGCTACTGTTATCTTGGGGTCTTATGATACTTTCGAAGAACTTATAGCAGCACATCCAACTGCAAATGAGGGTGATGCCTTCCTCGTAGATGGAGAATTATTCGTTTGGCATAATGATTAAAATAATAAATTAAAAGAGGTGTTTAATACATGGCATGGGAAAGTGTTGGTACAATAAAAGGACCAAAAGGAGATACTGGTGAGAAAGGTGACACAGGTGATACTGGTAAAGCGTTTGAATACTCAGACTTCACACCGGAACAGTTAGCAGGCCTAACAGGTGCAAAAGGTGACACCGGGGATACTGGAGCAAAAGGTGATACTGGAAATACCGGTGCGACCGGAGCTACTGGTGCAAAAGGAGATACCGGAGAAACCGGTGAGAAAGGAGATAAAGGTGATACCGGAAATACTGGTGCTAAAGGGGACACTGGAGAAACCGGTGCAACAGGTGATACCGGAGATCCATTTTCAATTTACAGAACCTATGAATCTGTTGAGCTCATGAATGCGGATGCAGCTAATGTTCCGGAAGGAATGTTTGTTGCAATTCAGTCAACAGTGGAAGATCCTGACAATGCAAAATTATACTTGAAAGGTGCTAACAGCTTCAGTTTCATCACAGATATGTCCGGTGCAACAGGTCTTAAAGGAGATACCGGAGCTAAAGGGGATACTGGTGCAACCGGAGCAACTGGTGATACCGGTGCAAAAGGTGAAACCGGAGACCAAGGCCCACAAGGCGTAACTGGTGAGAAAGGTGATACAGGACCAACTGGTGATACCGGTGCTAAAGGAGATACCGGAAATACTGGAGCAACAGGTGCGACAGGAGACAAAGGTGACACTGGTGCTAAAGGAGATACTGGAGATACTGGAGCTACTGGCCCACAAGGTCCACAAGGATACAGTACCATTATCAAAGGAAGTTATGCGACTTTCGCCGATTTGGAAAGGGAACATCCGACTGGTACAACCGGAGATGCATATCTCGTTGATGGTGAACTTTACGTTTACCAGTGAATTTAATTCCATAAATTCCCTTAGGAAGTGCCGGCCGTTAATGTTGGTACTTCCTTTTTTTATAAAATAATTCAGGTGATAATAAATGTCATGGGTAAACGTAGGAAGAATAAAAGGAGATACTGGAGATACAGGTTCAACAGGGGCAAGTGGGGGCTCAGCATACATAACACTGGACTCAGCACATGGAATAATATATCTTGGTGATGATGATCATGAATATACTATAACATTGGCTTCATTGAAAGGAGCTAAGGGTGACACTGGAGCTACTGGTCCTGCAGGACCTGTCAATCTTGTTTCAACTTTAGATACAACAGACTCTACAAATGCAGTAACCAATGGTGCAATAGCTACAGCTATTCAGAATGTATCTAATCAGATTGGAACAATAACATCAGCACAGACTGCCAATTTAACATTGCTTGGGAGCTGATTGATATGACTTTTAGCCCTCCAGACTTGTCTGAAATCCTGACAAATGAACAGACATTGAATTCAAGATTAATATCCATGCAATCAGATTTGAGAGACATATTAGATGACAATTCAATTTCATATTCTCAAAATGATGGTGTAATTCCACTCATTAGGAAATTGCCTGTTCCGGTTCCAACAACCATAGAATGGAACTGCTATACAAGCTGGTTAACTAATGACGGACCTCAATCAGGTCATGACAGTGCCAGAGGATATCCTGTTGTTAGAGATCAAAGCGGCACATCCATTCCAAATGTTCCGATTACAGTCAGAAGAAAACCGATAAGCGGAGGATCATGGAGCAATTACGGAACATATACCTCATCAAACGATGATGTGTATATGTATCCTGATTCAAACAAGGACGGATACATCTATGAGGTTTATGTAACTGCAAATCCTTCCGTTTCAGCACAATTGACAATGCCGCAGTACTGGTTCAATTATGATGATTCGGATTATGACTACAATTTCGACAGGGTATTGGATACTGCCAATCCGTTAATCTCAAACAATGTCAGGTCAATCGATACAATGTATCTAAGCTATGGGACCAATTACTTTTACGTTACAGCAGATGCTGCCGGAGAAGTGTTATTGGCTATTCCATTGAAGAACGCTCCAACAATTGTAGGTGCAAACTCAAACACTAACGTCTATATAGGCTATGATGTGACAAGGGGAAATACTCCATCCAGTGACAGCATGTTCGGTGTTGGTGGAGGAATGGTTGGAAACGGTTCGAGAAACTCAATGGGAATCTTTCTTGACTCATCAGACATGGATTTCCGTACAACTTACATGTCAACATTCTACTTTGATGGTACGGATAAGGGATACACCCAAACCGGTGTGGCCAAAGAGTGTATTGTGCGCATTCCAGGTGGAAGCAGCGGAGCATATACCTGGTATGAAAATTCAGACAAATCAATCTCCAATTACGCAGGATACTGGTATGCATCACAGCTCGGAAGCACATATGCTCCATGTGTAGTTGTTTATAAAAGCAATGCAACTGCAGGTGAGAAAATAAAAGTTGCAATCAAATACATAAGGGCAACCAGCCCATAGGGAGGTGTTAATGTGAGCATTGCAGAAAATGTAGTTGAAACAAATTCAAGATTGGCAACAGCAAGGACTTTGCTGAGAGGAAAATTAAGTGACAACAGAATTCACTATGATGATTCGGATACAATATTTGAGCTGTTGAAAAGATGGGCATATACGAATTTTGCAGGAGACTATTCCATCTTCTATCCCACAGAGATTGAAGTGAAGGAAGGCGGTGAGGTTTCTGCAGGAGTTGACATATATGACAATGATGACAATCCCGTTGAGGGAGTTCCTGCTACCGTTATTGTCAACGGCACCAGCTATAAGGTTTACTCTGACAGTAACGGCAGGGCGGAAAAGACATTCACTGTTGGGGCTGAAGGGACAACACTGGAGGTGACTGTCATTGCAGGTTCAAGCACTATAGAAAATACCTATACTGTAAAATCAGCACTGGACTTTACAGACAACGGCCAGCAGGATACAAGATTATATGATGTAGTCAAATATCCGGCTGACGTTTCACACAGCCTTTCAATCTATAACTACGACAGCAGCTACAGCAGGTACGGATATTCCTTTTCCAAGGCAGTGACAGGTTCAAGTGTTGTAATGCTGATTCCAAAAGGAACTCCAGCTATTGATCCGACAAAAACCGGAATTCATTTCAAGGTTGATATGGTACAGAAGAAAAACAGCAATTCCGGATGGGGAGATGCAATAGCACTGGTAAACTCAAAGCAATTGTCACATTACCGTGATAATAAAATCTTGGAACTCGGAGCATATGCCGGAGGCAAGGGAGTGAAGTATTCAAATGCAAATCATGTAGTCAATTCATTGGATGTACAAAGCGGACAGCTGAACCTGAATTCCCCATGGTATACGTTCCATATTTACTATGACAACGGATATCTGATAGCTAAAATAATGAACGGTTCAACAGAAGTCTTTTCATATGAAGGCGATGTAAGTAATGTGATTTCATTTGACAGCTTCTATCCTGCAATAATGATATACGATTACGGAGGAGCAATGCTCTTTGATAAAGTGCTTCTTGAACCATGGAGCAGTGATTAAGATGGCTGATACGGAATGGATAGAAATCGGACGTGTAGTTGGCGATACTGGGCCAAAAGGTGATACTGGAGATATTGGTATTGGGACTGTTGTGAAAGGACATTATAGTTCATATGAAGAGTTTATTCAAGCTCATCCTTCAGGCAGTTTAGGTGACGCCTATATAGTTGATGGCAGCTATTATTATTGGGATGGAACCGGATGGGCAAATGCAGGTTCTATCAAAGGAGAAAAAGGAGACACTGGTGATAAAGGTGTTAAAGGTGATACTGGTGCGAAAGGCAGTAAAGGAGACAAAGGCGAGACTGGACCAACTGGAGAAAAAGGAGAACAGGGACCTAAGGGAGATACTGGAGACACAGGACCTGCTGGAGATACTGGACCGGCCGGTCCGACTGGGGAGACTGGAGCTACTGGTGCTGGTCTTACTATTAAAGGTTCGTATGATACTTACGAGGAACTGATTAATGCTCATCCTACTGGTAGTGATGGAGATTGCTATTTGGTTAACGGATCTCTTTATGTATGGAACGGTAATGCTTGGGAAAACGTAGGAAACATAAAGGGAGATACTGGTGATGTGGGACCTAAAGGTGATACCGGAGTTAAAGGAGATACAGGCGTTAAAGGAGATACTGGTGATGCATTCACATTTGAAGATTTCACACCCGAACAGCTTGCAGGTCTGAAAGGTCCAAAAGGCGATACTGGAGACATAGGTAAAACTGGAAGTAAAGGCGATACCGGTGCCAGTGGATTTTCACCAACTGTTAATGTAAATCATGAAAATGGAGAAATAACAATTACTTCACAGGAAGGTTCAGTGACTATTTCATTCGATGAATTGAAAGGGGATACTGGTGCTACTGGCAGTAAAGGCGATACTGGTGCTAAGGGAGATACTGGTGCAACAGGTAAGGCTTTTACTTTCGATGATTTTACTCCAGAACAATTGGCAGGTCTTAAAGGTGAAACTGGTGATACGGGAGCCACGGGTAATGTGGGGCCTAAAGGCGATACTGGAGCAAAAGGAGACACAGGTGCAACAGGAAATACTGGAGCTAAGGGAGATACCGGACCTAAAGGGGATACTGGAGTTGGTAGTGATGAGAAAGCAGGATGGAAACTGCCGGTGGATAAAATTCAAACCACAACAGCACTGCCGACAGGTGTTAGTAAAGGTTATCGTGTAGCTATATGCACAAGCTCTGTCATGGCCATTAAGCAGTATAACGGTTCATCCTGGGATAGTGAATCACTTGATCCATATTCAGTAATACCTTTAAAACATTCCGAAAGCATACAGATGTATCTTGCAAAATCAACAGGGCCTGTTTATATGGGTGTTGAATATGGAATCTTCGGTAAGTTCAGGTTTATGACACAGGCAGCTTATGATGCGTTAGATAGCTATGACAACGATACAATTTATTTTGTAAGAAGTTAATAATATTAAATAAGAGTGATTAAAATGGATTTGACTGATGAAATGCTGATAGAAATCAGCTATGTGGAAATATCACAATATAGAAAAAAGGTGATGAAATCTTTAGAAGGTAATGTCAAAATACCGACTGCTATTGCTAGAGACTCAGGGATTAGGACAAATCATATTTCAAAAGTTCTCGGAGAACTAAAAGAGCATGAACTTGTCGAATGTATTAATCCCGAAGTTAGAAAAGGTAGATTGTATAGATTGACTGATAAAGGTGAGAAAGTAACAGAAAATTTAGAATAAATATAATACTAATTAAGTATATACTAATTATGATGAATCTTGTTAATATTGTAGCAACTGTTGAAATGGAAAAGTTCTTTGATTTAGAAGAACTTTTAAATAAATTACCTGATTGTGAAAAAGCAAATGTTTGGGTTAAAGCCAGAATTCCACCTTATAATAAATACACTGCTTTTTATGGTTCTGGCAAATTTTTAATAACTGGTGTGAAAAGTGAAAAAGAACTAAATGAAGTTGCTCAAAATGTTGTTTCTTACATTAATAAATACGGTGTAAATAACAAAATTAAAAATATTAACATTAACAATCGTGTTTTTATGGATCAATTGGACTTTGAAGTTGATTTAGATAAAATCATTGTGGAATTAAATGATTATGATGCTTCTTATGAACCTGAACAATTTCCAGGTATGAATTTTAAAGATAATCATGGCATCACTTATTTATTGTTTGGCAGCGGTAAAATTACTATTACTGGTGTAAAATCTTTGGATAATTTTGAAGATTATGTTAATGAGTTTAAAGAATTAATTTTTGAAAAATCAAATAAATAACTCAAAATAAATTAAATTTATTGATTAAATTATGATGGCATATTAATTAATGTTAGAATAAAATTTGGATGAAAAATAAATTATTCATCCAATGTATTCTATAAACAGCACACGATTAGATATTAATTAATAAAGCATCTAAAATTTTCACATATTTCTTTTTTAAATTATTTGGATTTTCCATAAAATATGCAGAATGAGTATTATTTTTACTTCTTCCTTGTAGTGCATCAATTTCTGATAATGATAAACCATTATCTTCATTATATAATGAAGATGCATGGAATTTTCTAAGCATGTGGCTTCTAAATCGATTATATTCTCCAACTTTCCCTAAATTTAATTCATTATTGATATTATTAAAATATTTATTCCAATAATATAAATTTAAATTAAACAGAGGGTCTTCATACTTTAAATCACTTCGTTCATTAATTAAATAATCCACTATTGCTTTTGAAGATTCTTGAGAACAAAAAGTGAAATAAAATTTATTTGTTTTTTGACGTTTTATTCTAAAAGTTGGAATAATAAACTCTAAATCATTTAAAATAGATAATGCATCATTTATATTATTTGTATTGTGATATTCAAAAGTTGCATCAATAAAATCACCCACTGTTAAATTTAATGTTTCTCTTCTAGCACAACCGCTACTTGAAATAAATAAAATTATTGCTTTCATAATAGGATTTGAAATTTTAATGGCCTCATTAATAATTTCTTTTGTGGGTAAATCTTCAAAAGTTATAGGTTTAGACATTTTTGCAGATTTAGTGCTTATTGGAGGTAAATCATGAATTTCAATTTCATAATGTCTATATAATGTTAATATTCTTTGAAAGTATACTTTTGAAGTACTTATAAGATAATTATTGTGTAAATATATTCTAAAATTAATTAATCTCTGTTTTAATTTTCTTTTTTTCCATCTAATGCCTAATTCTTCTTCGTATTCTGCTTCTTTTAATAAATCATTAAATGACTTATTTTGAAGCACTGTATAAATAGTTAAAGCATTTTTATAACTTTGTTTTGTTTTTAATGCTAAATTCCGTGTCTTTGATATGTCTTCCAATATATTTTCATCATGCATATAATCACCAGAAATATTATTTATCAAAATTTAAATAGTATTTCTTTGAGAAAGGTTTGAAAATTCTAAAAGAAAATGGTATATTTGCATTCATTTGTTCTAATAAATTTGCTAAAGCTAAATATGGTGAAAAATTAAGGAAATTAATTTTAGAAAATCAACTAAAGATATACGATGAT
>JAFRFB010000086.1 GCA_017434555.1 Methanobrevibacter sp.
CCGTTAAAGCATTTTTTCGATCCGTTGCATCTATCGCGGAAATCTCTATTACTGGAATATCCGATCCTTCCTCATAAAGATAAGAAATATTAAGATTATCAGATGCGTACGGTAATACTGATATTAAAGGGTATTTATTTAAAGGGTTAGCCGACGCATTTGCTATCGTGGCTAAATATTCAGTAATATATTTATTTTTATTACGAACTTCACTTATAACTCGATCAGGAATATCGGCTTCTTTTAAAACGTCTTCAGTATAAACCTGACCATTATACAAAATATCATATTCATTCCCCTCCCCCTTTATGATCAACAAGGAGCTATCGCCATATTCATCCGCCGTAATGTTTGTCACTAAAATAATCGTATAGTCACCAACTTTTGATATTTGATGCATTACATAATCATCAACATCAGATTCATATTCATCTCCAATTGCTTGCATTAATGTAGCATCTATATCAGATCGCAAAGCCTCTTCTTCAGAAATTGAGATTTCTTCCTGTGTAAGATTAGTTACCAGCAACACAACTAATGGCACAATAATAAATAGACTATAACAAATTATTAAACCCCACCTAACCAATAAGCTTCTTCTTTCCTCCATAGTTATCATATATTATTATTTTAACATAATCTTCATTATATTTAATGACCAAACCACCAAACTGAAGACCCAGCCCTAAATAGTTTATATAAATCATCTTCAGTGTAACCAATTGAAGAAACTTTTACACTTGGAGCAGAATCTTTTACCCAATACTTACCATTTTCATATTTGTAAAACATAATTGCGTGACTACTACGTGTTCTAGTTGGCCCACCAGTGTTTAACAAAAACAGTGGACGAACACCATTCTTTTCAAATATACTCGCCACTATCATGTGCCCACTTTGTAAATGACTTCTTAAAGTGCTAATTTTACGGGCATTAGCTTTACCAGCAAACACTTCACCAGACCTTAGACCGTACAATTTAGGAGCACTTTCTCGTAATGCCCACCAGTTAATATCATCACTATGTCCATTACCATAATCATGCCATCCAGATACCTCACTCTTTATTTTTTGTGACACTGCCATTGGAGTAAGACTCTGATCGTTATTTAATATCGCAATGGCCATCGTTGTAGCTATTAAACCACAAGCCGATGTTGCACCAAATTTCGCAGAGTCACACGACCCACTACACTGTCTAAACATTAACGATTCACCCCAGGAATTTAGCACTGCACCAATCTCGGCTGTCGCTCCTTCAGTATTTCTAAATACATGATAACCTTCATTTATATATTGAGAAATATCCGACGCATAATCTGATGTTGGCCACCACTGACAATAAGAAGCCGATGCCATCGGACTACTAAATCCAATGTCACCAACATATATTAATACATGTCCAATAGTATAACTTGGGCATGTAATCCCCGCAGCATTATTACAAATAATCACATCGCCAGGCATTGCATCACTGTTATTCTTTATTTTAGATGTCACATCATCCCATTTATCAGATTTTCGCAAATATGGTACCTGATCATAAGTTCCGCTAGGTACATAATCTGTATCCCATCCGCTTTCGTATATCAGATTATAAACAAAAGAACCGCAATCTTTTCCAGCCAAGCCACAAGCGCCCGCCCCCGGATGCTTTGTATGCTTCATTACATTAGCATAAGCCGTCTTAGGAGTATTTAATTTACTATTAAAATCTTCGTAGGCCCATTCCTTTACTAGTGCTTGCAAACCACTTGCATCCTTTGCTACATATGTAGAGCAAGAACCCGTACTATCACCACAACCTACTGCACCGAATTGCGCCACCACCGCCTGGCCCTCTGGACTATTAATATATTCAGTTAAAGAGTTGATAGAATTCTTCATTCCATCAATCGTACTATATCCAGGACCATTAGAGTCACCCTGCACCCACACTGGACCTAAGGCCTTTAGATATTCAAATGGATCAGTTTGTTTTAGCGCAACATCGTAATACCCATTATGAATCGTTTTTCCATACAGCTCAAATCCCTCACCCAAATTAGTGACATTGGAACCACCACCAGTACCAGTGCCAGGGTAGCAGGCTATACCCCAGAAATTATTATTACCACACACCGCTTTAGGATCTTCATATCTACCTTGTACCAATATAGCAATCCACGGAATTCCATAAGCGTTACCAGTCCGATAAGCCAAATCACCATAATTTTCTAACAATGTCTTCATAGATGCATTATCACCATCCCCGAATGTTAGCGGTCCTACCTCGTTTGCTTGTTTTTCAGCATTTTTTGCACCAGATATACTATCTTCATTTGTACTTAAGTTACAATCGCTTCTACTGAGTGCCGCCTGTACAAATGGCCAAATATTACCAGTATCATTATGATTATTTATACCCGGTACGTGCATATGTGCTAAAATTCCCGTCGCCTTTTTAAAGGCACTTTCCGTCATTCTTAATTTATTCACATCTCCCTTCCAAGATACAGGAGTTGTCAATGGAAGATTAGCGCCATTAGCACTCCCCCATTTGTTAATAGCTGTTAATAGTTTTCCTAAATAATTCCAGCCATCTACGCTTATTTTAGAAAAACAATATTTACTACCAGTATAATCAGTACCGTCTATTATGCATTTAGAAGTTTCACTAGGGTTATCCGGATTATCTGCCTGAAAGCCAAATCCCACAATTTCTATCTGAATATTATCCATCACATCAGCTGAGTCCACTAAAGCTCCAGATGGCACGCTTATAGGATAGTGTTGTGATACCTTTTTATTTAATAAATCAATCGTAAAATGCGCGGCTGCCCTCTTGTCGCCATATGCCGCCAATCCCGCCGTCTCACCTTGAGTGTAGTGAAGGATAATTTTGTTTGGTTTACCACCATCATATTTAGTATTAAGAGCAGGCGCTTCTTCTTTGGTGTATCCCTCCATACCCCCAGTAATCCAGCCTTCCGTGCTCCATTCTACATTACTCGCCGAATCATCCGACTCAACCGTAGTTAACCCCACTGATTGGCTACCGCCACATTGAGATTTCATACTATCGCTCCAAGTTTCCGTATTATCCCATCCCCAGCATTCCCAACCACTATTAATATTACCACCTGCAGCACTTATCATTTCCGAACACATTCCACCATTTTTATACGGCGATGAATCATAATCTAAATCTTTACACTCACCGCCATTTTCATTATCACTATTCACCCATAGACAAGAGAGGTGTCCTCCCGTACCAGCATCTCCACCCGGATACCAAGATGCATTTCCAGTTGCAAAATTTGTTACGTTACTTCCAGCTAAGGCCTTCTCTATCCATCTTTGCTCTCTTTCCGAAATACTATGACTACCAGAACACGGCTGCCCTCCCCTAAATGCGCCACATAAGCCATTTAACCAACCATTCAGATTGCCATTAGACCTGGCTATCACCTGGTTCATATAACCTTCTATTCCAGCCAATGAGTCATTTTCGTGCGACACCACATACATAAAGTTTTCTTTATCTTTGTCGGATGCACTATCCCACATCGCCGTTCTCAGCTCAGCTAATTTAGTACACCCACCTTCCGCCGTCGTCATCTTCCTCGCCAAACTAGAACCTCCATCACACGGGTCATAGAAATAAATATCGTTTTGAGAAAATACCCCACCTAGCCCATTTCTTTGTAGATAATTCCAGTCCGCATAAGCATCATTAGTATTAAAGTCAAACAGGCATAAAAAACCGAGCAAACATAACCCACCAATAAGATTCTTAGCCTTCACAATTTTAATTATAACACGATTTTCCGCAAATATTCACCAGTAGGCGTTTTTGCACTTTTGGCTAATTCTTCCGGCGTGCCAGCTGCTACTACCATTCCACCTTTTTGTCCACCTTCAGGGCCCATATCAATCACATAGTCTGCCGATTTAATAACATGTAAATTATGTTCAATTATAATCATCGTGTTTCCGCCGTCCACTAATCTATTCAAAATCCCGAGTAACCTTTTTACATCATCCGTATGTAAACCTGTAGTTGGTTCATCTAAAATATATAAAGTTTTACCGGTAGAACGTCTTGCGAGCTCAGTAGCTAACTTAATTCTTTGTGCCTCACCGCCACTAAATGTTGTAGCCGGTTGACCTAGCTTAATATAACCCAATCCTACCTCTTGGATCGTTTTTAATTTGCCTGCAATCGATGGGATATTTGCAAAAAACTCCACCGCCTCATCAATTGTCATATCTAGCACCTGTGAGATGTCTTTACCTTTATATTTAATCTCCAAAGCCTCTGCATTATATCTCTTACCGTGACATTTTGGACATGTCACATAAACATCTGGCAAAAAATGCATCTCAATCTTATTTACACCATCTCCCTGACAATTTTCACATCTACCACCTTTAACATTGAAAGAAAATCTACCGGCTTTATATCCACGCACCTCCGCTTCTGGTTGCCCCGCAAATAATTCGCGAATTTGCGTAAATACACCAGTGTATGTAGCTGGATTACTTCTCGGCGTCCTCCCAATCGGTGATTGATCAATTACAATTACCTTATTAATATTTTCAATTCCGTCAATCCTTTCATGCGTACCAGACACCGTCTGCGCACGATGTAATCTCGCCAATAATTCATTTGCAAGTATACTATTAACCAATGTAGATTTGCCAGATCCAGACACACCAGACACTACCGTCATTACTCCAAGCGGAAAATGCACATCAATGTTTTTCAAATTATTTTCCCGCGCACCTACTACTACCAATTCCTGCCCCCGTTTTGCTTTTCTCCTCTTTTTAGGTACTGGAATCTTCTCTTCTCCACGTAAATATTTACCGGTAATAGAATTCGGATTGTTCATAATTTCTTCCGGTGTGCCAGCCGCCACTAAACGTCCACCCTGTTTTCCAGCTCCTGGACCAATATCAATAATATAATCCGACGCCAACATCGTGTCCTCATCATGTTCAACCACCAGCACGGTATTCTTAAGATCTCTCAAGTGTTTAAGCGTTGAAATTAATTTATCATTATCCCTTTGGTGTAATCCGATCGAAGGTTCATCAAGCACATAAAGTACGCCTTGCAATCCCGAGCCAATCTGAGTTGCTAAGCGAATTCTTTGCGCCTCGCCACCAGACAATGTATTCGCCGCCCTTCCTAATTCCAAATAGCCTAATCCCACATCCTGCATAAACTTTACTCGTTCTCTTATTTCTTTTAAGATGGGTTTAGCAATCAAATCTTCCGACTCACTGAATCCTAAATCTTGATTTAATACTTCTAACGTAGAATCCACATCCAAATTACACATGTCCATAATATTTAAGTCATGCACTGTGACTGCTAGTACCGCCGGTTTCAATCTAGCGCCATGGCACTCCTGACATTCCCTTACCCGCATAAACCTTTCAATATCTTTTTTCATAAATTCAGAAATTTTTGGATCATTATAACGTCTTTCCAGTGTCGGTATTACTCCTTCATAGGTGGTTTGGTATACAGTTCCATCTGCAAATCTACCAGAACCACTAATTCGCATTTCATACTTTTCCTCACCTGTACCATATAAAATAATTTGTCGTTGTTCTTCCGTGAGCTCTCCAATTGGCACGTGTAAAGAAAATCCGTGTTTTGCGCCCACACCAGCCAATCTTTTCATCCACCAGGAATCTTGCTGCACTCGATTAAAAGGCCTAATTCCACCTTCAGCAATTGTTAAATTTTTGTTAAAAACCAAACTCGGATCAATTTCCATCCTAGAACCAAGCCCAGTGCAAACCGGACAGGCCCCTTCTGGGGCATTAAAACTAAAAAGTCTAGGAGTTAACTCTGGGATCAGTTCATCTGGATGATCCGGACAAGCATAACGCTGAGAATATACCAAGACCTCTGTTTTATTCGGGTCTATTTTTGATTCTCCTACAGCCGTAGTTGTATCATTTATCTTTAATAACTGGATCACTCCCTGTCCAATTTCTAAGGCCTGTTCTATAGAACCAGCAATCCTCGTCTTTAATTCCGGATTCAATACAAATCTATCGATTACGATTTCAATATTGTGCCGTTCATTTTTATTTAATTCTGGAAATTCGTCTAAAGCGTAAATAATCCCGTCCACTCTTACCCTGGAAAAACCCTTTGCCGAATATTGTTCCGGCACGTGCAAAAATTCGCCTTTTTTGGATTGAATAATTGGTGCAAGTAACATTAATTTAGAACCTAAAGGTAATTTAAGGACTTCGTTCACGATATCCTCAACTGATCTTTTAGAGACTGGCTTATGGCAAACCGGACAATGAGGTACCCCCACTCGCGCAAATAATAACCTTAAATAATCATAAACTTCCGTTACCGTAGCTACTGTAGAGCGCGGATTTCTAGATGTTGATTTTTGATCTATTGAAATTGCCGGCGAAAGTCCCGTAATAGAATCTACGTCCGGTTTATCCATAATCCCCAAAAACATTCTTGCATAGGAACTCAAAGACTCCACGTATCGTCTTTGCCCTTCCGCATAGACAGTATCAAAGGCGAGCGACGATTTACCAGAACCAGAAAGACCAGTAATGATTACTAGTTTATCTCTCGGAATATCCACATCTAAATTTTGCAAGTTGTTTTGTCTTGCCCCACGCACCCGAATCACATTATCATTACCAAAAATTTCCCCCTTCAAATCCCTGTCTTTTATCTCTTTATCCGTATCCATTTTTCCTGCCTTCGCTTAAAATAAACGCGTATATTATACCAAAATATTCAAGTTTTGTCTATGATATAATAGACAATGTGAAACAAAACGAAAGACCAACGCAGGATGTCAAAACCAGCCAGCATGCTCTTAGGTATTTTTTTGTCGGCGTCGGAATCACCCTGTTCAATTACGTTCTTTTCGCCATCATCGCCAATTTAATTATAAAAAACAACAATTTTCTTTGGCTCTCCAATCTAATTGCCACTTCAATTACCGTTATCGTAGCTTATATCGCACATTCCAAAATCACTTGGAAAGAACGCGATGTTACAAAATATTCAATCATGAGATTTTTCATCTGGAATGCCCTCCTTGCTATTCTTATTAGCCCTGCCCTTACCCAGTTATTCAGTTTTTTTACTCCACTTTATGAGCTCGCCTTTAATATCACCAACGCAATTCATCTATCTTTTTCTTATGAATTCATTCTCACTACTGGCGCCTTTGCTTTGACTTCTGTTGTTATTATGGTTTTAAATTTCCTATTTTACGACAAGTTTGTTTTTCAAAGGAATAAACAAACAGAGAAAAAAGATGAATAAACCCATAGTTACAATCATAGTTCCAGTTTATAATACAGCCAAATATATTTCTCGATGCTTAGACTCCATCATTAACCAAACTTATTCTTTTCTCGAAATCATCTGTGTTAACGATGGCTCCAACGATAATTCCGCCAAAATCCTTCAAGAATACTCAAAAAAAGACAGCCGTATTAAGATTATTAATCAAGAAAATCAAGGATTATCGTCTGCTCGCAACACAGGCCTCAAGCACGCAACCGGTAAATTTATCACTTTTGTTGATTCTGATGACGAAATAACTCCATCTATGGTTTCTGATTTATTAAATGCTATTAAATCAACTAACTCCGACATTTCTATCTGTTCTTTTATAGAAACATTTCAAAACGGAAAAACGAAACCATTCCCACATGTTGTAAAACAAAAAACCTATTCCACTGTGCAGGCCATTAGAGCAATGTTAAAAGAAGAGAATTTCAATCTAACCGCCACCATGAAATTATATAAAGCTAGTATTGTAAAAAATCTCACGTTTCCCGTAGGCAAACTTCACGAAGATGTTGGTTTTACTTATCAAGCTTTTACAAAAGCTTCAAAAATTGTCTTCACTCCAAACGACGATTACATTTATCATCATCACGGTAATTCTATTGTTTCTAAATTTGACAGCCGTAAATTCGATCTTATTGAGCTCACCGATAAAATGTGTAGAGAAATAGACGCAAGTTTTCCTCAACTCAAGAATTCTACCCACGAACGCCGCATGCGCGCCAGGTTTTCAATTCTTCGACAAATCCCACTAGACCATCCACGCAAAAAAGAACTTATAGATTACCTAAAAACCCACAAAACCTTCATCACCAAAAATCCAGAAGCCAGCCTTAAAGACAAACTCGCCCTAAGGCTCGCGCTTCTTAGTCCAAAACTTTTTCAAAAATCTTATAAATTATTCAAATAAGTAATCGTATCACGCATCGCATCTTCTACTGTCAATTCAGTTTTCCAACCAAGTTCTCTTTCAGCCTTCGACGGATCCGCATAAATCTCCGCTAAATCACCGGCTCTTCGCCCAACTACCTTATATGGTAATTTCTTTTTACTTGCTTTTTCAAACGCCTTAATCATCTCAAAAACCGACGTTCCTTTACCAGTCCCAAGATTATAAATCGACACGCCAGGCTTAATACCGTTAATCGCAGCTACATGTCCCTTTGCAAGATCCACTACATGAATATAATCACGTAAACATGTTCCATCCAAAGTTGGATAGTCATCACCGAATACCGACAACTCTTTTATTTCTCCTCGTGCCACTTTCATAATGATTGGCATTAAATTATTCGGAATGCCCTTCGGATCTTCTCCTATAAGTCCAGATTCATGGTTACCTACTGGATTAAAGTATCGCAAAATCACGACTTCAAATTCTGGGTCAGACTCCACAATATCCTTCAAAATTTCTTCAATCATGTGCTTAGTTTCGCCATAAGGATTTGTAATACCAATTCCTGTTGGCATTGTTTCCACTAACTTAGCTACCGGCTGTTCACCATATACTGTCGCTGAAGACGAAAAGATAATTTTTTTCACGCCATATGCTTTCATGCACTTTAGTAGATTAATTGTTCCGCCAATATTATTTTCATAATATCTCAATGGTTGTTCTACCGATTCGCCTACCGCTTTCAGTCCCGCAAAATGAATTACTAAATCATATTGATTTTCTTCAAATATTTTTTTCAACGCATCATAATTAAGTAAATCAACTTCGTAAAAATTCGGCTTCTTCCCAGCAATCTCCTTAATCTTATCTAAAACTTCAATTTTAGAATTTACCAGATTATCTATTACGTCAATCTCGTAATCTTGCTTATATAATTCAATAATTGTATGTGAACCAATATATCCGGTTCCTCCCGTTACTAGTATCCTCTTCATATGACAATTATACCATTCTATGGTAAAATTAATAGGTATGAATATTCCTCACGTGTTGAATAAAAAGAACCGAGTCCTCCTATCCGAGTTAACCAAAACTGATTTTAAACTCCGTTATCAAGGCTCAGTTCTTGGCTATCTATGGGCTTTACTTCGCCCTTTAATGATGTTTGCTATTCTTTATATTGTTTTTGCAAAATTACTTCGCTTTGGCGGCGATATTCCTCATTACCCAGTCTACCTTCTTACCGGCACAACAATGTGGAGCTTCTTTACCGAATGTACTTCCCAAGGTATTCAAGCCATGGTTGTACGTGGCGATCTTATTCGTAAAATTTCTTTTCCTAAATACATAGTTGTAGTCTCCGCAACATTAACCGCAGTCATCAATATGCTCATCAATCTAGTCGTTGTCGTAATTTTTGCTCTTATCAACGGAGTCGAACCTAGCTGGACCTGGTTACTAGTGCCGCTATCTCTCGTCGAATTATATACCCTGGCCCTTGGCATTTCTTTCCTGCTTGGCGCCATTAACGTCAAATATCGTGATATTACGTCAATCTGGGACGTCTGTATCCAAGCTCTTTTCTACGCCGTGCCAATCATCTATCCTATCACTATGGTAGCAAGCACCAGCACTATCGCCGCCAAAATTATCCTTATCAATCCTATCGCCCAGGCCATCCAAGACATCCGCTATAATCTCATTACGCATGAAACCATCACAACCTGGAATTACGTAAGCAATTTTTGGCTGCAAATTCTTCCAATCATAATCATCGTTCTTATTCTCGTTTTTGCAACAATATATTTCCGTAAGAAGTCAAAATATTTCGCGGAGAATGTATAATGAAAAAAATAATAGGAACGCGAATTGAAGTAAACGACCCAAACAACGATACCGTTATTAAAGTCGACGGACTTTCCAAATCATTTAAGCTTCCAACCGAACGTTCAGATAGTCTTAAGGGCTCAGTTTTTAATTTCATTCGTGGCATTAAAGGATACAAAAAACAAACTGTCCTTAAAAACATTAATTTTGAAGTCAAACGTGGCGATTTTCTTGGTATCGTTGGCCGCAACGGCTCGGGCAAATCCACCTTACTTAAGATTCTCGCTGGCGTCTATTATCCAGAAAAAGGCCGAATCACCGTTAATGGTAATTTAATTCCTTTTATCGAACTTGGCGTTGGTTTTAATCCAGAACTCACTGGACGTGAAAATGTCTATCTTAATGGCTCACTCTTAGGTTTTTCTAATAAAGAAATGGACGCCATGTACGACGAAAT
This sequence comes from Methanobrevibacter sp., assembly GCA_017434555.1. Lineage (GTDB taxonomy): Archaea > Methanobacteriota > Methanobacteria > Methanobacteriales > Methanobacteriaceae > Methanocatella. Next base: position 10,522 of record JAFRFB010000086.1, read on the forward strand.
TGTCGAGTTCGCCGAACTCGAAGATTTTATGGACCAAAAACTTAAAAACTTCTCTTCCGGCATGCAGGTCCGTCTAGCCTTTTCTATTGCCATCAAAGCCCAGGGTGATATTTTAGTACTCGATGAAGTCCTTGCCGTTGGCGACGAAGCCTTCCAGACTAAATGCAATCAATTTTTTAATAAAATAAAAAAAGACAAGACTAAAACCGTTATTCTCGTTACTCATTCTATGGAAAACGTTCGCCAATATTGCAATCGCGCCATCCTCATTCGTGATGGAATCGTCAAAATCGATGGTAGTCCAGAAGACGTTGCTAATAGTTATAGCCTAGAAAATGCCGAACGCTCTAAATCCAATAAAAATGGAGGCGGAATTTTTAAAGATAATCCGATCAAAAACCTCAAAGTAAAACTAGACTCGCCAAAACAAATCAGCCAAAAAGATACCTTAAAAATTAATATCACTTATGACGTAGAAGAAAACATTAATACTTTTGCTGCTATCACGCTATGGGATATAGCTCGTAGTCAAACCTTGATTAATAGTAATTCCAGAAACAAACCTTGTAAAGGAAAAGGTCAAAAATCTCTAAGTTTTAATTTTGACTTATCCGCCCTAAATGATACAAATATTCGCATTTATTGTTCCGTCCGAGATATCGATGGCTCCATTCTCTCCTATAGCCTAGATGAACTATCTCCAACCATTGTCTTCCGACGTGACGATTATGAAAACATGAATAAGAAAACTACAGATGCTATATTATTCAATCGTGGAGAATACTCAAACCATGAAAAAAACAGATCATAATTTAGCTATAGTATTTGACGATCTAACCGAATTCTTTGTCATGCAACCAGCAATCAATGCTATGGAAAAAACAAACATCAAAGTTGATATTATTGTTCCATACGATAGTGGTTATAATCATCTTGCAGAATATACTTTTAAAAAAATCAAATCTCTGGGTTATTCTCCCCTCAAAGACGCCCCCAACAACGTTCGCTATAAAATATTACTTACTCCATATCCTGGACTAGATATTGTTAAACGCTTAAACTACGTATATCATATCCGATACCCTTATGGGGCCTTTTCTGCAAAACCTAACCCCACTTATCTTCCGGAATGCAAAATCGATTATGATGCTATTTTTTCTTTTAATAAATACGAAACATTTCTTAATGCTTACGGACCAATCATATATCCTCTACCATATTGGAGATATCATAATTTTAAAAGACAAGCAACAAACAACAAAAAACCCACGCTTCTTCTTTTACCCACTTTTGGTACGGACGTTAGCTTTATTAAGCATTTTACCACCAAGACTATGGAAGATATTAAGCAGCATTTTCATATTATTGCAAAAGCCCACCATGCCGTTCATTTTGGTATAGACGGAGAAGAATCTCTTGAAATACTTGAGAATTTGTCTGACGAATTTTATGATTCGAGTGTTGCTATCGATACGCTTTTAAGTAAAGCTAATGTTGTTTTATCCGACAACTCCGGAGCAATCTTCGAAGCTATTTGCGCTGGCGTCCCTATTGCAATTTTTACTGACGATCCTAACGCTAGACACTTGAATAAATTAAACACCATGCAATACGAACTTGTACAAGAAAAAGTTATTCCTCAAGCAAAAAAACCCAACGAAATATTACCAATACTTTTAAATATCAAGAAGTATGCTAAAAAACAAGCAGAAACTAAAGAAAAACTCTTTATCTGTGATTACAAAAACCCATATAAAGATTTTCTAGATATCATCAATCATTATCTAGAAATCGACGAAAACACAGACAAGCGCAAAATCTTACACGACATTCTTTTAGAAAAATTATCAGAACAAGAACTCAGAATCAAAAAACTAGAACAAGAGATTATTAAAAAAGACGAAATATCCGCAAATCTTACTAAGCACATAGAGGCTATTTATAATTCTACTAGTTGGAAGATTACTAAACCTTTACGCATAATAAAAACAAAAGGCCAATCAAATGCTAAATAATAAACGTTTTCTTATTACTCAACCAATCATTCGCTCAATCAATGGTTCTACCGTAGTCACTTTAGAACTAGCACAAGAATTAAAAAAACGTGGAGCCAAAGTTACAGTTTACACTTGCGATTATGCCGATCCCGCCAAAACAATATTCAAAAACTCTGGCATACAAGTTGATCAAGCTAAAGACAATCCAAATTATCAACTATCAAATTTTGATTATATCTGGGTTCATTCTCAAATCATCCCGTTAAGTATTATCAAGCATTTATCCAAAAAACTTCCTGCCAAATTACCTTCTTTTATCTTCTTGCATATGTCTGGAATGGATTGGATTCCAGATGAAAAACCATGGATTTATAATTTAGAAAACCAGCTCAGTAGTATGTCGTTATTTATCTGCGAAGAAGTAGAAAATGTTAATCAACCACTTCTTAACTCTAAAATACCTACAGACTACTTCAGAAACCCTGCCCCCGCTATTTATAAAGACCGCTCGCTAAAGCCTAACGAACAACTTCAAAAACTACTCATAGTATCTAGTCACCCTCCAGAAGAAGTTCTGGAAGCAAAACAAATCCTCCAATCCAAATATAATATCAAAGTCGATGTACTTGGTGAAGGTCAAGAAAAGTACGAGCTCTTTAGTAAAAAACTTCTGGAGCAATACGATGCAGTTCTCACCATCGCAAAAACCGTTCAATACTGTCTGCTCTCTGGTACACCAGTTTATGTTTATGATGCCTATGGCGGCGGACCAGGTTGGCTCAATAAAAAAAATATTAAAGACTCTAAAATACGTAATTTTTCTGGCTACCAAAATGATAAATATCCCAATTACGAAGGCGGCATTTTTCATTACAAAACCGCTAATCAAATTGTCACCGAATTATTGAACGGATATCATGACAGTCTTTTATTTCATCAAAAACACAAAAACGATTTTACAACAGATTTTTCAATCGACTCAGTATTACCAAAAATCTTCACTAAATTAAAACCTCACAAAATAACTCCATTCTCCTCGGAATACGCCAAGTCGGTAATTGCCGCTGAGCTATTCGCTGCAAGTAAATTCGAAATCGGTGGTCGTCTCTACGAAAAGGACCAAACCATCCGTTCATTAATTCAAGAAATAGACCGTCTAACTCAAGAAAACTCTCACCTTCTCACTTTCAAACAAAACGCCGAGGCGGTTTTTAATTCAAAATCATATAAATTATTTGATAAAGCTATTAAACCGTATAAAAAATTAAAAGAAAGGAACCTTCATCGTGTCAAATTCCAATAATCTAGTAATCGGATACGTTTCTGGCGCATGGGATATGTTTCATATCGGCCATTTAAACCTCCTCAGAAAAGCAAAAACCCATTGCGACTATCTAATAGTAGGAGTAAACACTGACAAGCGCATTATCGAACAAAAGAAACGAACGCCAGTTTTTCCATATAAAGATCGTGCCGCTATAGTCAAAGCTTGTAAATATGTCGATAAAGTTATCCCTCAAAACGATAGCGATAGGCTCTCCACTTGGAAAAAATATCACTTTAATAAACTTTTCGCTGGCTCTGACTGGAAAAATACACCAAGATGGAATGAATACGCAGAGCAGCTTAACCCTCTTGGCGTCGAAATCGTTTTCTTTCCTAGAACCAAAGGTATCTCAAGTACTAAAATTAGAGAAACTATTCAAAAAATATCTGAAAAAGAATTATAAAGTCAAATGAAAAGAATTAAAGATATAGATATCCTCAGGGCAATCGCTATCATTCTAGTTATAGTAGGGCACACACCATATCCAGGATTTAACCCAGAATTACATAAATGGATTTACGCTTTTCATATTCCTCTTTTTTTCTTCGTCTCTGGTTTATCTTTATATTTCACCAATTATCATAACCTAAACTTAAAAAAGAATTTTAAAAAACGTTTCAATCGTATTTATTTACCATATTTAATATGGAGTATAGCTTTAGCTTTACCTAGTATTTCCGTAATGACTATACCTAAAATTCTCTATGGCACTCACCAGTCAATCGCCTCAGTTAGTAATAGCTCTCTCTGGTTTCTTCCAGTTTTATTCTTTGCGACAATCTTTTTAGATCTTATTCTATTTTTTTCCTACAAGAAAAACTGGCAAAAATATCTTCCATTTTTACTGATTATCTTTTTCCTTATCGTTCTACTCATACCATCTCAATCCTCTATTCAATACCTGTTAGGTGGACATAACTTACCTTTTGGTATAGATGTAGTGCCTATGGCCATTTTATTTATGTTGTCTGGTTATCTTTTTCAAATCCATCGCAAAACAAAAGAACTAAAAATACCAATTTTAATTTCCGTACCATTAATTATCTTATCTATAACAATATTGACATACTTTAGTCTTCATAATAATACTAATTATGTCCTTATGGCGGAAAATCGCTACGGCAACTATTTGTATTTCTTTATTGCCGCTTTTTCAGGAATTATCGCTAGCTTCTTGATTTCTTTTACTATAGCCAGACACACCTCTAAATTATCAAAACTAATGCAAAAAATCGGTTCAGATACTATGATTATTTTCATATTACATAAATACCCCCTTCAATTAATTAATGACCTTATTTTACTAATCCCAGTTGCGCATATTTCAAATTATTTTATCATTCCACTTTATTTAATTTTCGCATTAATCATATGTATACCAATTTCATCACTCATCAAAAAACATGCTTCGATCCTGATTGGTAAATTATAATATTATCACCACCTAGGAAAGCCTACTAATATTTCGCACATTCAGTAAATCTTTTGCTAGTTCCAATGCGTTTTTAATTGCCTTATCCATGTCCCAATATTGATATGCCCCCAACCTTCCACCTAGCACCATATTCGGATACTTTTTTTTGCATAGCTCAACATATTTATTATATAATTCACGCGATTCTTCACTATCTACCGGATAATATGCTTCTCCACCTTTTTCAAAATCCACCGGATATTCCCTCGCAATATAAGAAATTTTTTGTTCGATTACTTCTGGTTGATGAATTTGATAATATTTATAATCATGCGTTCTAGTATAGGGCACATTCTTGTCCGCTTCATTAATTACAGCTTCACCCAACCCATCTTCGGTTTTTTCTTCTTCAAATCTTAGAGATCGCCACGGCAAGACTCCAAATTCATAATCGAGTAGTTCGTCCACTTGTCCACAATAAATAATCTTTATATTTATTGGCAGATCTTTTTTAATATCTTTAAAATTCGTATTTAATTTTACTTCAATGTTTTCTGAATAAAGCATATTTTTGATCATTTTAGTATATCCATCTTTTGGTATACCTTGATGTTTAGCTGTCATAAAATATCGGTTATCATGCGAAAACCTTACCGGAATCCGACTTAAAATTTCGGCCGATAAGTTAGTCGCCGAAGTATTCCATTGCTTTTCGGTATAATTTTTAAGAAACGCCGTATAAAGTTTCTCCCCCACCAAACTAATCCCCTTTTCCTCAAAATTTTTTGGCTCAACAATTCCATACTTCTCGCTACCCTTTCTGGCCTCTTCAGTAATAAATTTCTCCGCTTCTTCTGCCGACATCTCCGTTCCGTATAATAGATTAACTGTATCAAGATTAATTGGCATCGGATAAAGTTTGCCTTCATGTCTAGTATTCACTGTATGGGTATAATTATTAAACTCAGTAAATTCAGTAATGTAATCCCAGACCTCATTCATCTCGGTATGAAAAATATGTGAACCATATTTATGAATTTCAATACCGGTTTCTTCGTCTGTATAGGAATAAATATTTCCCGCCAAATGAGAACGCCTATCAATTACTAAAACCTTTTTACCAGCCGAAGCTAATCTTTCCGCTACAGTAGCCCCAAATATCCCCGCCCCCACAATTAGATAGTCCTTATTAATTTCCATCTAGCTCTCCTTCAACTTCATTTACTTTTTCTGACATATCATAAACGTTTTGCTCTAATTGCTCAATATTCTTATTTATAAAATCTTGCTGTTTATAAGCAATGTTTATTTTACGATATATTCTACTCATTTTCACTTTTACGCCACGAATTATTTTATGCACCAAATCATTACGTAATATTATAAAAATTTTTTTCTTCACCTTAGGGTTATTGATTTGATATTTTTCAATATTCTTTATTATAAAATCTTTTGCAATCTTATGGATCTCCCCATGAAACTTCCTCGCAGAATGTTCATATGAAAACCAATAACTTTCCGAAAACTGGTTCCAAAAAAAATCTATATGTTTTTCTAAAAACCCATGCTTTTTATAAAAATTAAACAATTCCTTCACGACTAGCAGATGATCAGGCGAATATGACTGTTTATCAAAATTTTCCGACATAATTGAATTCTCATGACGAATATACGTATATAACTTTCGATTAACAAAGAAGATTGTTTTTGCTACGCTCATATATGCGTTATAAAAATAGTAATCCTCATTATTCAATTTATCCGGAAAAGCAATTTTATACTTCCTAACAATTTCCGCTTTAAAGAGTTTATCACATACCGAAACATCAGTCTGTAGAGTTATTGCTTCATTAATATAATTTTTTCCAAAAAACTTTATCCGGTAATAATTCTTATCGCTCTCCGCAATTTCAGAATGAGCATCATACTCCACTTCTGTACCGCAAGCAACAATATCTACTTTTTCTCGCTCAATGGCTTGAACCATTATCTCGCACATTTCATTATCAAACTCATCATCCGCATCACAAAACATTAAGTAAGATGAGTTCGCATTTTTAATACCAGTATTTCGGGCAGAAGATAATCCACCATTCTTCTGATTAACTATTTTTATCCGTTTGTCTTTTTTTGCCCACGCTTCAAGAATTTCAAGAGACCCATCCGTAGAACCATCATTTACGCAAATAATTTCTATATCTTTCAAAGTTTGGTTTGTTAATTTTTCGAGACTACGATTAACCAATTTTTCACAATTATAAACTGGCACAATCACACTGACCTTACTGCTCATTTTTTATTATTCCTTTTTTCGATATTCTCAATTTTACTCGCTAGTTCTTCCTGCGCTACCCTCAACCTATCCAAAGCATCTATCGTCTTTAGCCTTTGTCGATACCGTGGCGAAATAGCTTTAACTACTTTAGAAACCGACGGCCTAATCTTATTACGTAAATCATGTAAAGGTCGAAACAGAATATATATTTTTGGATATCGGATAGCAAACATTTTTGAGTTATGTTTTCCGACTTCATCTAATTTTGCAGAATCCAAATAACCACCCTCTTTTGCCCGCTTATAATCCGCTTTAACAACACTCGAAAACTTCAGAGCTGCTTTCCTATTCAATCTATGTAAATTCCAAATATACCCACCAAATCTACAAGTAAAAGCAACTGAACCGAGTTCATCCATTAAACCTTTTTCTTCCAAAAATTTTTCTACAGAATCGTATTCATCTTTTACGCAATAAATTTTACTTGCATCCTTAACCGACGAATTAGCATTATCCTGCCGATAATGTAAAAATGCTTTTTTTACAAAATAAGCTTTCCTTGCTACCGACCATACTTTAAAATTAAAACCAGCATCCTGATAAGCCGCTCCAGGAGTCGGCAAAAAATTAATTCCGTTTTCTTTTAAAAAACTATTTTTATATATTGCTGCCCAAATACATGGTGGTTGATAGAAAATTTCTCTATGTTTCCTTGGATCAATTACCCTCCCTATCTGATCAGGCAAAAACATATCACTAACTGCACTGTCTTTTTTAGTTTCACCATAATATTCATAAAAATTTGATTTTATTACTTCTACATCATATTTTTCCGCAATTCGATATAACTCCAAAAACGCATCCTTATCAATAAAATCATCCGATTCGACAATTCCAACATATTCTCCAGTTGCCTTCTTTAACCCTTGATTTATCGAATCACCATAGCCAGAATTTTTCTTATCTATTATTACTATTCGTTTATCATTTTTTGCATAATCTTTTATTATTTTTAAAGAATTATCCTTAGAACCATCATTTATACAGATTATTTCAATTTCTTTTAACGTTTGGTTAACTAAACTATCCAAACACTCCGGCAAAAATTTTTCTACGTTATAAATCGGCACCAACACTGATACCTTTACTCTACTCTTCATACCTCTATTATAGCATAAATGCTACTCTTATCATATAGACTATTCTATTTTTTATTTCGAATATCAATCAATCTTTGTTCAAAATCCTGCCTATCTTTTTGCCTCAGAGTTTTTAAGATTAATCCTGCAAAAAAAGCCTGAATTGCTGTTAAAAAGACAAAACCACATACAATCAACGTCGGAAAATTTGGCACCAACCCAGTATTAATATATTCAATTAAAATTGGGATGAAAAAAACCGTCGCCACAAGTGTTAGCAAAAATGCAATTATTCCAAAAAAAGCCATCGGTCTATAGTTTCTAAATAATCGGATTATCATCATAATAACTTTAAACCCATCCGAATAAGTATTTAGTTTTGAATCACTTCCTTTTGGACGATCCCTGTAATTAATTGGTATACTTTTAACTAACATATTTTTATCTATAGCCCAAATACTCATTTCCGTCTCAACCTCAAACCCTTGCGAAAGAACTGGGAAGCTTTTAACAAACTGATAATTAAATGCCCTACAACCAGTCATAATATCCTTTATATCACTCCTAAAAAACGTATTGATAGCCCAACGTACTGCTGTATTTCCAATATTATGAAATGGCCTTTTATTCTCTTTAAAGTAAGTTGAAGATAAGCGATCACCCACAACCATGTCCGCTCCATCACTGAAAACAGCATCAATCAACTCTTTTGATGAGTCCGCAGGATAAGTATCATCACCGTCAATCATAATATAGCATTGCGCATCTACCTCACGAAACATTTTTCTAATTACATTTCCCTTACCTTGTTGTTTTACATATCTCACTATCGCACCAGCTTTTTTAGCTATTTCATCGCTTCCATCAGAAGAATTATTGTCATACACATAAATTACCGCCTTAGGTAATGCTTTTTTCCAATCTGTCACGACTTTACGTATTGTTTTTGCTTCATTATAACAAGGTATCAAAACAGCTATCTTATCCATTTTTCCCTTTTCCCCATTCTTTTTTCTTGTTTAATTCCAATAAACTAACAATATAGCAACCAATTGCAAATACAAATATGCTAAGAGTTCTATAAGTAAAGAACATATGCCAATACGAATGATTAGCTATCACTAAGTACCAAATTACTGAAATTAGTGAAACTAAAAGTATCCACAAATTATCGACCACCTTTTTACGATTAATTTTTATCTTTTTCATTAATAAAAACGCTACTATCATGATTATTAAAAACATTACTATAAACCAAAACGGCCCCGTGAATACATTCTTAAATGCTTCTTCTATAGCTGCAGTTCGAGATATATCTTCGATTTCAGTAGCAGATGACGCCCTTGTTTCTGCCGCCTTAATAGCAGCATCAAATAAGTTCTTTCCAGTAATAATACTTCCAAGCGCCCATTTTCCCACCCATATCCCAAAATATCCCAAACACCATGCAATACTCCCAAAAATCAGCTGCTTGATGTTTTCCACTATAGTCCTTGATTCCTTTTTACTACAAAGCATCAACCATATAAGTAGCGGTATCCCCAGTGTTACAACGGGATAAGTCAAAAGATCAAAATAACAAGTCATCATACCTATAATTAGGAACACAAAAACATAATTATTTGACTGCTTAATTTTTTCATAAGATAATAGTTCTATCATTATAGCTAAATTGCAAATAGCAAAAACCGTAAAATATTGCATTGACCAAGACACTACGGCTGGAAACATAATCGTCATTGCTAATGTATAAGGAATAATATATTTATCCATTTTCCGTTTTCCTAGCAAATATATCACTCCAACTATTAATAAGATCACTAAAACGGATATTATAATTTGAATTTGATTATAACTAAAAAACATCAAGAGGGGTTTTAAAAATAATAAATACCCATGCCAATAACGACTATATGCTTGATGCTTATTCAATGGATTTTCTAAGTCATTTATTATATCATAAGGATCTTTTCCATCTTGTCCTATATGGTAAGAATATATCGAAGCGGTAAAAGGATTTCTATCATTTTCATTTTCTGCCGTAAGAAGCATCAAGGCATCAGTATAGTCATCAGTTTTCGTCGTAATAAAATCATTTACTAATATATGATACCCATTTTCAAAAGATGGAGCAGATTTTACTACATTTTCGCGTATCCTTCCGAGCGGTAAACAAAAAACCATTACTAGTAGTAAATATCCAGCAAAAACACCTCCAAATAAAAATAGTAATACCCTTAAAACCAATTTCATTATATTAATTATAACACCAAAAAACAATAATCCTTACAATTTCTTCAGGGACCACTTTTGTGCTTTCGTCCCATTAGCTTCCCACAATTGAACATTGGTACCATTTTGTTTTTTTGCGCCGTCAACATCTAGAACCAAATTAGAACACGCAGAGCTAATTATATAACTATTATTTCCACCGTCATATATAGTCCATTTCTGAGCACACGTATTATTAGTAGACCATAAATGAATATTCGTACCTTTACTTATACCAGCCGCCTCCACGTCAAGAGCTTTTTTAGTATTAGGATTTACTATATTGTAATAATCGCTTTTTGGATCATATTCGATATTCCACTTTTGTGCTACCGTACCATTACTCTCCCATATCTGAATATTGGTACCGTTTAAATTTTGATTTGCGTTTATATCTACCACTTTATTATCATCTAGAACTGGAGCTATTTCATATTCCCCATCTTTTATTACACCAATTTCTTTAAGTAACCATTGTTGCGCCTTCGTATCATTTGCACCATATAGCTGAATATTTTGACCATTCATCGCCAAACCAGCCTCAAGATCAATCACTTTATTAGAACAGGCAGAGATAAAAGTATAATAATTATCATTTTTTAATATACTCCATTTTTGTGCACATGAATTGTTATTATCCCATACCTGTATATTAGTGCCATCACTGCTTAAGCCTGCATCAACATCAATTGTTTTTTTACTTTGATAATTGACTATCCTGTAATATCCATCATTTGTTTTCTCAATTTGCCATCTCTGCGCGCCAGTATTATTGTTATTCCATATTTGAATATTTGTTCCATTTCGCGCATTTTTTATTCCACCACTAATATCGATCACCTTCTTCTCATTTACTCTTGATTGAATCGTATATAATCCATCTTTTTCTAAACTATTTACCGGAATAATATTCCATCCTTGAGTAGTTTTTTCTTGATATTGCATTATGGCTATATTTGGAGATTCATCTTTTTTAACATCTTCAACGCTTATAGCTTTTTCCGAACAAGCAGATAAAAATGCAACCAATCCATTCCCTTTATCAACTATTTTCCACCGCTGGGCACAAGTTTCGTTTGACTCCCATAATTGAATATTAGTTCCATCCTCAATGCCAGCCCCTTCTACATCCAATGCTTTTCCACTTAAAGTATTAAAAATGGTATAATCCTGAGTTGCTGAATTATATTTTAAATACCATTTTTGTGCGTCAGAATCATTTTTTTCGAATACTTGAATATTCGTACCATTTATATTTCTATTTGCATAAACATCAATTACTTTATTTATTTCTTTTTCCATTCTTATATAGTATGTACCGTCTGGAACTCTCATTCCGGTATATGTTTTTAACGACCCACCGAACCAATCTTCAAAATATCTATAAAAGTTCAAATTTCCATAAGCGCTACAATTATCACTTCCACCCGCCAAAGTCACTGCATTTGGTTGATACGGCGTATAACGATATAAAGCCGATGTAGCCAAGTTTCTAATATTTACCACCGATCCACCGCAAGACGCATTTGGGTTATATTGTATATAATTATTACCTAATGGATAATTAGTCCATCCACCATCAAGTACCGTCCTAAACATTGCCGCAGCATTCCTAATTTGATTTTTTAGCCCATAATATTTAGAGGAACATTCTGCCGTATCCGGGCACCCATACCCAGTAGCCGAACGATATTGTTGACTATGTGGAAAGGTATCTCTTACTAGACTCTGCTCTTTTTCAAGTAAAACCAATAAAACTTGTGGATTAATCCGGTAATCCTGCGCCGCTTGATAAATAATGTGCGCCGCCGTACCACCATCAAATACCTCATCCGCCATACAAACAAAATGACCATCCTTAATGTGCCAAGTCCTTGGTGGCGACATTTCCGAAAAATACCCAACCTTTTCCCCAACCGTATATCTTCCAATGCTAGTATCATTACAGGAATTTTTTGATTTTAAAAATGCCTGTATCTGCGACTCATCCATTGAATTATAATTACTCATTTGATAATCGGAAATAATATACCCTGGATCGAATTTTGCTAGATTAACTGCCTCCACTTCTTCATCTAATACCTTACCCCGCTGGACTAAAAATGAAAATACAAACACTGCCACAAACACCAAACCAACAAAATACCATGCTCTTTTATTTCTTCGTCTCACTGTCTTCTGCTCCATTTTAATCATATCCTAATTTCACCTTTTATACTACCAATCTTATCACCTGAAGAAAGTTTTATTACAATATCATAGTTGCCTTCACCCATATTAGAAACCGGGATATCAAAACCTTCACAGGTAGCAGTAGAAGCCGAATTTATAATCTTAACATTTTCATTATATACTACAGTTTCATCACTTATTAAACTTAGGGTACAATTTCCTTCACTCAAATATTGGTCGATATTTACTCTAATAGTAATTTTATCATTCATTATTCCGGCATAAGTCACCGAACCAGATAATTCTTCGTTTAAATTTGGGTCATTCCCCTCATACTGAACTACCTTTTTTTCATCATTCTCGCCATTAGATTTAGCCTCATCTTCTTCATTAATTATATTCTCATTCTCTTTTTTATCTTTTTCAACATACTTAGATTCCCCTATTTCTATAGTTTTGTCGTTGAAGTAATTATCCCATACTAAATAACAAATTGCTCCAGCTACAATTACCAAAACCAAAAACAATAACCATATGATCCAATTTTTATTTCTTTTACGTCTATTTACCATTAATTACAATACTCCTATCATTATCATACCATAACAACTTTAAAATAAAAGATTTCACAGTGAGTTTATATAATTAGCACCATGCCAACCATATTGCAATTCAAAATGTTCAAACCTTCTCTTAACCCAGTCCTTCATTTCTTCTTTTTCAGATTGAAATTGTTTTTTATCCCATTTCCTAACATCAACCTCTGCACTCTTTTGTATATCATTTAATCTTTCGTAAAGGATAGTTAAATATTCTATTTTCCTCCCTGATATTTTTTGATTAAAAATTTTTAAAACCTCATCCTTAAAATCACTAATTTCCATTAAATAATAAAATATCCTTGCAATGCTTAAATCTTCCATTAAGCCGCCTTCACCAAAAGCCTCTTTTTTTCTAACCATATCTTCGGATGGCGAATAAAAGTCATCCCATATTTGTCCCCACCTCCAATCTTTATTTCCGAATGCTAAATCAAAATCCCATACTGGCCCAGCATAGATTTTATTATTTTTTCCATCCTGATATAAATAAAAACTCGATGAGTACGCATCTGGATCTACGGCGAATTCACTTACTAAAAAGAATTCCGCAAACGATTTTACATCAATCAAGTTCTTAATAGTCTCATAATCACCTTTTTCAGCCGCTATTTCGAACCTATTAAAAACATCAATAAATGCACCTACGTTTTTTATAACATCCCCACTGTCATTATAGTCTTTTAGTATTAAACAATTCCCAGCATAAGTCCAATAACAATTACCATCATTATGTAAATTATCTAGCTCAAATAATAAACCATCATCCTCTCGTATATCAACAGAAGCCTTTGATATTTCTATTTTTTCAATTAAATAATATAAACCTTCATATTCATTATTAAAGTAAACTTCAACAAATTTTCCTAAATTATTATATTTCATACCCAACATATCAGCAAACACAAAAGCCGCGTCATTTCGAATATAGCTCCCATCAAGATAATTAGCTAAAAGAATCCATTTTTTAGTCTTCCCAAGATCAAACAATTGAGTACTTTTAGAAAATGTAATTTGATAAGATTTTTTTGGTTGATCCCAGCTCAGGTTTCCTCTTCCCTTGATTTCTACTCCTCTATACCTCAAAATTTCTTCGTTGTCATATATCTGTAAATCATTTCCTTTATATTTTATATCTTTCGGCCCTTCTTTTATTTCGCTCAGCGTGACTCCATTCAGGTCAATATTAATTCTTGCTACACCCCTATCAGGAAAATAATTATATAGAGCTCTATCAATTATATTTTTAATCAAAATACCACCCAATAATACAATCATCAAAAACAATCCAACCGAATACGCCATCCACCTTCCCCTGTCATTCATACCATTATTCTATCATATAAAATTAATCTTCTAGATCTAATCTCAATATCTCTGCCGCCTTCTTTAATATCGTCTTCTGCTCCTCCGTACACAAAGTCATTCGCTCTTTAAACAATTCCACTGTTTCCTCATGCTTATAATCTAATATCTCGAGTGATCTAGCCGCACCAGGAACTTTTTTTAGTACACCCTTATTCACTAAATTATCAATATGCTCAGCCACCGCCGATACGCTAGACAGCCCCATTCCACTCATGATTTCACGATATGAAGGAGAATAATTGTTTTCTGCTGTAAAATTTTCCAAAAACTCCAATAATGCTAATTGTTTTTTCGTTAACTTAAGACCCATATGATATAATTATACCTAATGGATAAGAATAAATCAATTGATGGGCTTAAACCTCGACAGTCCCAAAAAAAATCTACCCCTAAAAAAACTACTTCACCAAAAAAAGTAGCCTCTAATAAGAAGTCCGTTAAAAAATCAGCCGCCATAAACAAAACTACCCAAAAAACAGTCAAAAAAACTAAGGATAATATTTCATTAACTACCACCCAATTAAATAACCTAGATGATTCTTTAACTAATAATACCCCTCAAACCACAAATCCAGTCGAAGATTTTCTGAACCCAGTTCAAACCTTTGATTTTGATGAAGTAAGTGGTAATCTTAAAGCCACAGCTCCAACCAACCAAACAAAAGTTAAAAAACATCAACCAAAAGTCAAAAAACCTATGTCTAAAAAGCGTAAAATTATTTTAATTATCATTCTAGTTATTCTTTTATTACTATTAGCTGCTGGTGTTGGTTTTATTTTGTGGGGTAATGATATTATTGCTAAAATCACTGGCGGACAAGGTAATGTCTTTGATTTAGTTTTTCAGAATGACGTATATAAACCACTTAAAACCGATTCAAACGGTCGCACTAATATATTAGCCTTTGGTACTAGCGGCTACAATATGGATGGCGAAGAAGGTAATGGAGTACACGACGGTGCACAACTTACTGATTCCATAATGGTAATAAGCCTCGATCAAGAAACTGGCGACATTGCTATGTTAAGTCTACCTCGTGACCTTAAAGCCTCACCTACTTGTACCGCAACCGGCAAAATTAATGAAGTCTACTGGTGTAATAATATGGATGGAGACAATGAATCCGCCGGCGCCAACGCCTTAATGGAGGAAGTTAACCGTATTTTAGGTATAGATTTTCAGTATTATGCTCACCTAAACTGGGGGTCACTCATCCAAATCGTAGATGCACTTGGTGGTATCACTGTTACTTTAGATGAAGACATCTCGGACTACTACTATACCGGCGCAGTTTTTGAAGCCGGTAAAGAGTACACTATTAATGGCGACCAAGCCTTAGGTTTAGCTCGCGCCCGCCACGGCACCGAATCTGGCGATTTTTCTCGTGGCGCTTCTCAACAAAAAATCCTTGTCGGGATTAAAGATAAGGTCATAGAAAAAGGACTTTCTATTACCGATATTATCAATCTAGCTAGTGCACTAGGTGATAATCTTCGTACAAATTTTTCTATTGATGAAATAAAAACTTTAGCCCACTTATCATCCGAATTAGACTTTAATAGTATTCGTCAAGTTTCACTCATTGAGCCAGAAATACTTATGACCACTGGCACTATAAATGGTATCTCTTATGTTCTTCCAGTAGGTGGAGCTGGTTATTATACTAGAATTCAAGATTACGTTGCAAAAATGTTTAGTAGTGATCCTAGAAATTACGAAGATTACACTATTATTGTCTTAAACGCCTCGGAAACTCCTGGTATCGCAGCGTCCGAAAAAACCTCCCTAGAAGAGGATGGTTACAGTAATATCGAAACTGGCGATACTACCATGGAAGATACTAGCGAAGAATATATCCTTTATTCACTCACAGACACCGCACCAGGCGTCAAAAAACTTCTCGAAGAAAAATATAATACCACCTCTAAAACCGCAGAGGAACTCCCGCAAACCATTCCACACGAATACGATTTTATAATCATCATCAACAACACCCCAGAAACCAATTAATACAAAAAATAATAAAATACTAAATTATTACATAATGAGATTTAGACCAGATTTATTTGATGCATTTTTTACAACTTAACAATGAAAAAATCTCCTAAATTATAAGGAGATTTTTTCTTGACTTATGTTGTAAACAAATACATCAAATAAGTCCAGTAATAATTTAGTATTTTATTATTATTTCTTACTAATTATCAACTTTCTTTCTCTTCCCTCCCCCTCAGAGTGTGTATCAATATCCGAATAATCTTGAGCTAATTTATGCACTACTCTTCTATCAGCCGCATTTAAATTAATTTCCATTGGCTCACCAGTTTCGCGTACTTTTTTAATCCATCCCTCTGCCTTTTCAGCAATTCTATCCGCTCTTTGTTTTTTATAGTTAGCAACGTCAACGTTAACTCTAGTTATTTCGGCTTCTTTAGATACTAATGCCATCGAAACAATATGCTGCAAAGCACGCAAATTATCCGCATTACGCCCAATCAGAAGTGAGTTAAGTGAAGTAGATGGTACCGATAATTGAATCACCTCATCATCTATCGTAGAATAAACTGCCACATTGATGCCAAAAAAGCTCAACAAGTCTTCTAGGTATTTAGCTGCAAACCTAATTGATTCATCTTTATTCATTTATTATCTCCTTTTCTTTTTAATATCACGTGCGGAGATTCTAGTAATTTTTGTTCCTGTTTTTTTATTTTCCACCACCTGAGTTTCTTTAATATTTTTAAGTTCTTTTAATACTGCCTTATCAGTCATATCATCTATTTCTTTATCAATTCCCTTTAAAATAATTTTTTGTTGAATAACGGTAATAATATTACTTAAAAAGTAATAAAAAGCCAATGCGCCATTCAAATTAAACATGATTAAAAACATCATCACTGGCATCATATAGGACATCTGACTAGTAGTCATACTGCTAATATCAGATTCATCAAGTTCTTTACCATCTTTTGCTTCTTTAAGTAGATCACGGAATTTCTTTTTCTTTTCGGATTTACCTGATGGCATTTGTTGTTTTGTTGCTAAATATTGCACCACAGACGCTAATATTGCGCAAATTAAAATAAATAATGCACTGGGGCTAAACTTTCCAGTTAGTACATCACTTGCCTTTACATCTAATTTTATCCATCCAAATAATTCAGGATGAAAATCATATTCACTTTTTTCTTCTACAGGGATTTCCTCATTAGCTAAATCATTTAAGTATATTTCCTGCTTTTCTTCTAGCGCTCTTATTTCCGAGCCCTCATAAGCCACAATATCGTACGCTCGGTTCATTAAATTATCAATTGGAAGTGGTGTAGCTATTACTCTAATTGCTGAAAAAATTGCAATAAAGATTGGTAACTGAATAAATAAGGTTAAAATCGATGCAAACGGTTTTACGTTATATCTCTTATAAAGATCCATCGTTTGCAACGATTCGAGCTGTTTATTACCATTACAATTCTTCTTAATTTGCGTTAATTCTGGCTGTAACTTACGCATTAATTTTGTTTGATTAAGCTGTCTTTTTGTAAGCGGCCACATTAGTAGCTTCACTAAAATCGTAAAGATAATAATAGCTAGACCAAAATCGTGTACTAAATTAAAAATGACAAATAGTATATTAACTATCGGTCTTACAATGATAAAATCAATGAACTCAAATGGGCCTCCAGTAATAATTGAACCTACCACAAAAGCAATTAATACACCCCACAGAATAACCTTTTTTACACTCATATTATATATTATATCACACCTTTACTTTGTTCTACTAACTCTCCCAGTCTAGACTCTAATTCATTAAAAGGAATTTTTAGTACATCCTTAGAATAAACTACGAAAATATAATCTCTTTTTTTAGGTAATAGATCAAAATTATTTCTGATAGCCTCATATATTCGCCGCCTTATCCTATTTCTACCTACTGCAGTTTTTTCAACTTTTTTAGATACCACCACACCAACTCTTGTAAAGCCACGCTCATTATCAACAAAAACCAATGACATCTTTGGCGATCTTACGGTCTCCCCTTTTTGATATACATATCTAACTCCACCTCTAGAATGGAATCGATATTTTTTATTTAGCATAATATATATTATACACTAAGCAGTTAAACGTGCGCGTCCTTTAATCCGACGACGTTTTAAAACTTTTTGACCATTCTTAGTGGCATTTCTTTTCATGAAACCATGTTCAACTTTGCGTTGCCTTTTATGAGGCTGATATGTTCGCTTTGGCATATTATTCCTTAAACTTTAATTTATTTCAAAAACTTATTATAGTATAACTCATTTTTCCACATTTTTCAATATCTTTTCCACATCATTAATAGAGGAAGCCCTTTTTATGTGGAAAACTATTAATCTGTTTATTCAAAACCAAATTATGACATATTTTTAAAAAAATAAACCTGTGGAAAACTTCATTTTTTCGTGCTATACTCTTTTAAAAGGAGGTTGGAAGAATGTACGATGTTTGGCAAAATGCCTTAGCTGAGATCGAGCAACAAATATCCGTTGCTAATTTTTCCACCTGGTTTCAAGATACTTCACTTATTACCGCCGAAGACGGAAATATTAAAATCGGTGTAAAAAACTCCTTCTATGTTAAACAACTACGTGCTAGATATTACGACATTATCGCTAATGCTTTAAAAAACAACAACACCCAAGTTAATAACATAGAATTTGAAGTAGTATCCACTAATAAACCCAAAATCAAACCTAGAGAAATCAGCACAGTTCAACCCATCAAGACTCAAATTAAAACCATTCGTAAGAATAACCACGAAATAAAATCTTTTAGTAATGGCTTAAATCCAAAATATACTTTAGATAATTTCGTAATTGGTTCTAATAATGAATTAGCGGTGGCAGCGGCTAAAAGTATTATTAACTCTCCAGGCGATAAATATAATCCCTTCTTCCTTTATGGTGGACCAGGCTTAGGTAAAACTCATCTAGTTCAGGCTATCGGTAACGAGCTTTTAAGGAATAATCCAGACTGCAAAATCCTCTACACTCCAATTTCACATTTTTATTCAGATTTTATTGATGCAATTCAAAATGGCAAAGGTAAAGAGTTTAACTTAAAATTTCAGAAATTAGACTGTTTAATTATTGATGATTTTCAATTTATTGTTAACAAAGAAAAAAGCCAGGAAGAATTTTTTAATATCTTTAATGATCTGTATCAATTAAATAAACAAATTATCGTTACGTCCGATCGTTTACCTAGCCAAATTAAAACCGTAGACGAACGTCTCTCCACTCGTTTAACCTGGGCTGGCGCCTTTGATATACAATTACCAAAATTTGAGGATAAATGCGCCATCTTACGCGCCAAAGCTGAACTTCAGGGTGCAGAAATTGAGCCAGAAGCTATTGAATATATTGCGGAAAACGTCAACACTAACATCCGTGACCTTGAAGGAGAGTTATCAACTATTCTCTTAATGTCAGAAGTTCGCGGCTTAACACCTTTAGAGTTAATTAATAACGGTTCAGTTTCCGTTAATAAAACCTCTAAACTCCGTCCGGTTTCCGCCAAACAAATCGTAGACAAAACTGCCAAATATTACAATTTATCCACCAAAGAGATGTGTGGAAAATCGCGTATTGCCAATATAAAAAACGCTCGTCAGGTTACCATGTTCTTATTATCTAAAGAACTAAATTTAAGTACAAATAAAATTGCGGCTGAAGTTGGAGTTAAAGATCACACCACTGTAATGCATGGAATTAAAAAAATCGAAAAAGATTTAAAACTTAACTTTATTTTACGCGATCAAATTGAAGAAATTAAGGAAAAAATCTATGGCTAAAGTGGAAAAGATGTGTATAAAAATGTTAATTACTTTGTGTATAAAAAAAGTAAAACTCTGTGTAAAAAATATCAAAAATAATTATTCATGTGCAAAAAATAGTTTATTCACTAAGTTTTCCATTATTTTGCACCACTTTTTACCCAGCCTAACACTCCCTGTTATTAATCAATCTTTTCCACTATTCCACATACCCTACTATAACTACTACGATTATTATTTAATAGAAAGGATTAATAAATGAAAATAAAAGTCACACAAGAAAAACTAAGCAAAGCTCTTAACAATATTAGTCGCGTTGCGATCAGTAAAGCCACTTTACCGATATTAAATAATGTACTCATTCGTGTAGATAGTAAAAAGGTCTCCCTAACCACCACTAATCTAGATATGGCAATAATTGACTTTTTACCAGTATCTAGTTCAGAAGACGGAGTCATCACTATACCAGCTAGATTATTAGCTGAATTTGTCTCTAATCTACCAAGAGGTGAAAATATTGAAATTGAATCTAAAAACGATAAGGTTACCATCAGTGCTGGTAAATATTCCTCCACCATAAACGGTGCTCCTGCTGACGACTTCCCTGAACTTCCAGAGATTAACGAAAAGAATGCTGTTATTTATAAAATTGGTGTAGACGATTTTAAAACTAGCGTTAGCCAAGTTGTTGTAGCTAGCTCCAATGATCTTACCCGTCCCGCTCTCACTGGTGTATTTTTTAATACAGATGGAAGCATATTAAGAATTGCCGCTACTGATGGTTATCGTCTTGCCGAGAAAAAAATCATAGACAATGTAGAAAGTGAGGTCAAAGCTATTGTTCCCACTAATTCACTTCAGGAAGTACTAAGATCAATTAGTGATGACGTGGAGGAAATTGAGATTTCATTTAATGACGACTTAGTACGTTTTCGTTTAGGTGAAGTAGAAATTATATCAAAGCTTATCGATGCTAGCTTCCCTGATTATCAAAAATTAATACCTAAAAATCCAGAAATTAAAGTTATTTTGAACCGTGAAGAATTAACTCGTGTTACTAAACTAGCGGCCCTCTTTTCTAAATCGGTTGGTGGCTCAATTATTTGCGAATCCAAAACCCCAGATACTTTTCTAGTTAAATCCATCGCAAATGAATTTGGTGAAAATGATTCTAAGATAGAAACCGAAGTAGAAAAAGACGGCAAAATTAATCTTAATTCTCGCTTCTTATTGGATGCACTTAATGCTTTGGAAGATTCCGAGGTTAACTTTCAATTTTCCGGTCATGTTGCCCCAGTTATACTAAAAAATCAACATAACGATAAATATATTCACATTATAATGCCATTAAATTCATGATTATAAAATCCATCAAACTAATTAATTTTCGTAATCATAGTAGCTATAATTTACAATGTAAAGAGGATACTACTTTAATATTGGGAGAAAATGGCTCTGGTAAAACTTCCGTATTAGAGGCTATCTATATCTTAACTCAAGGTAAAAGTTTTAGGGCTACTGATCAAGAAATTATTAAAAGAGGCACTGATTTTTATCGGATAGAATTAAATTATTATAACGGCGACACTAACATAGCTACATATGATCATAAAAATAAAAATTTTATTATACATGATCAAAAAACTAAACGCTTGCCTAAGAAAAATAAATACCCAGTAGTATTATTTTTGCCTTCAGATTTGAATTTAATTAGTCATTCCCCTAGTCGTCGTCGTGATTATTTTGATCGAGTTTATAATGAATTTAACGAAAAATATCACGAATCTTTATTAAAATATAATAAAACATTAAAACAGAGGAATGAGCTATTAAAAAAAGAATTTATTTCAAAAGATGCTATTTTTTCATGGAATCTATTATTGGCTAAGTTTGGCACAGAGCTATATAATTATAGAAATAATTATACAAAAGAAATAAATACTGAATATACCAACTATTACCAGTCAATCACTAAAAATCAAGATGAAGTGAGTATTAAATATAAAACCGAAGTTGATAATTTTACCGAAGAAAAATATCTTAAATATCTAGAGCAAAACTACGAAAAAGACACTTATCTTGGATACACTAGTTTCGGTATTCATCGTGACGATTATCTATTTAAACTTAATCATCAACCTGCGGATGGTTCTGCCTCTAGAGGCGAAACCCGCTCCATGATTTTAGCTCTAAAATTCATAGAGGCTAAACTCATTGAAGAAAAAAATCATCGCAAACCATTAATTCTTCTGGATGATGTATTTTCGGAGCTAGATGAGACTCATAGAAATAGTTTAATTAAAAATTTTAAGGATCATCAGATTATTCTAACCAGCGTATGATATAATCACAGAGTGATAAAGATAGAAAAAATAATCCCTGGCGGTCAGGCTTTGGGGCAAATGGAAGACGGCAAAAAAATCCTCTTTTGGAATGCCTTGCCAGGAGAAATTGTAACAGAGTATAATATAACTAAGCAAAAATCTCATTATTGTGAGGCTATTGCTACGTCAGTCATTAATCAATCAGATAAACGTATTACACCTAAAGATGATTGTTTTTTATCTACTTCCCCTTGGCAGATTATTGACTGGGATTATGAAAATGATCTCAAAACAGATTTAATAGTTGAAATTTTCCGTGAACACGGAATTATTATAGATAAACCTAATAATTTTTCGGATAACCAAGAATATTTTTACCGTAATAAAATGGAATATGCACTTTATTGGGATCAACAAACTTCTAAGATTCAACTAGCTTTTCGTCATAGAGGAAGCCATAAGAAATTACCTATCTTTAAATCTTCCATAGAGCGTCCAGAGATTTTTGCTGCCGCTCAAAATATCATAGACGAACTCAATCAAAAACATGAAGAAGCTCGCAGATACCAAACCCTTCTCTTACGCTCTAATCAAAAAGGTGAAGTTTCCGGCGGCCTTTACGAAAATCATCAGCCACATCCTAAATTTAAAAATTTAAGTGATGAAATTTTAGGCTATCATTATTCTTATTCTCCTAATGGATTCTTTCAAATTAATTTACCAGTTTATGAACTCGCTCTTAAAGAAATAAAAAAAATCATTAAAACGGACGAAGTTTTAGATTTATACGCAGGTGTTGGCACAATCGGTCTTTCTATTGCTCGTGATAGAAAACTCACTCTTGTAGAGGTAGATAAATTTGCCTTTGAGGAATTAAATAAAAATGTTATAAATATAATTCACGCTGAGAACATAGAGCGAGTGTCAAGCTGGCACGAGCAGAAGGCGCCTCCCGTAAAGACGGGCGGGCGACTGGGTTCTCGGAGTGAATTAATTAATACTGTCTTATCAAGATCCGAAGAAGCTTTAGATTATATTAAGCAAAACCAAACTGTAATTTTGGATCCTCCCCGTTCTGGCTGCGATGATAAACTTATCGAGAAATTAAACACCATTAAACCAACTACTATTATTTATTTATCCTGCAATCCTTCTACTCAAGCTAGAGATGTTAAGAAATTGCTAGATAATTACAAAATAAAAGATATAAAAACATTCAATTTTTTTCCACGTACACCACACATCGAAAATCTAGTAATTTTAAATAAATCATGCTAGAATAACAAGAGACGGAAAGGTGGCCGAGTGGTTGAAGGCGCACGCTTGGAAAGCGTGTGTGCGAGCAATCGTACCGCAGGTTCGAATCCTGTCCTTTCCGCCAAATTAGCTAAAATAGAACTTGTTCTATTTTAGGAGATTTGAAGGAATGAAATGGGATTATTTTATCCTGTCCTTTCCGCCAAATTAGCGACAGAAGAGCTTGCTCTTCTGGAGATAATTTAAAGGAATGAATTTAGGATTAACATCCTGTCCTTTCCGCCATTTTTTCAGACAAATAGGAGTATAAGTGAGCGAAAATATTTTAATTGAGTTGAAAGGTTTAACCAAAAGTTATGGGTATGGCGATACGAAATATTTCGCTCTAAAAGATTTTGACCTCACCATTAAACGCGGCGAATTTATTATGATTATGGGGCCATCGGGTTGTGGCAAAACTACACTACTGAATATCATTGGCCTACTAGATCGTGCTACCAGAGGTGAATATATTTTAAATGGCGAAAATGTTGCCAATATTTCTATGCGTCGTCAAGCCAAACTTCGTGCTAAAAAGATTGGCTTTGTCTTTCAGAATTTTAATCTAATAGAAGATTTACCGATTATTGATAATGTTTCCCTCCCTTTAGTTTATACTGGCTATTCTAAAACCGCACAACTCAAAAACGCCTCATCTGCGCTCAGGCGCTTTCATCTTCAAGAAAAAGAATACTACTTACCATATCAACTATCCGGTGGTCAGCAGCAAAGAGTAGCAATAGCACGTGCTATTGTGAATGACCCTGAAATTATTTTGGCAGATGAGCCTACTGGTAACCTAGACTCACGCTCGTCTCATGTTGTGATGGAAGAGCTAAAGGCCATCCATGAAGAAGGCAACACTATTATTATGGTTACCCATAATCCGGCACTTACTGTTTATGCTACCCGTGTTATTAATATGTTGGATGGTCAAATTGATACCGATATTAAAACTGTAGAAGATCAAAACCTTCCCCAACCCATTAGCGTCAAAATTAAAAAACGTAAAAAATCTCGGAGAAAATAAATGGCTACTTTATTTAGGACTCATCTTAGATTGGCACGTACTTCTATCAAAGAGAATCGTACTCGTTCATTTTTAACTTGTCTCGGTATTGCTATTGGGGTGGCAAGTATAGTACTAATACTTTCTCTTATGGGTGGGATTTCGAATCTTATTAAAAACGAAATTAGTGAAATAGGTTCAGACTTAATTGTGGTCAGACCAAACTCCACTAAAGACTCCGTTACTAGTGTAATAGAAGAATTAAC